>CACOBT010000001.1 GCA_902625535.1 uncultured beta proteobacterium
AGGTAATCAAGTGGTACGAATCTCTGGAGGAACACTGGCGAATAAAATTTATGGAAATGTGACTGTGGAAAGGCACCGACATCGTTATGAATTTAATAATGTTTTAAGGAATTCCTTACAAAAGTCTGGTCTTGTTTGTAGTGGGGAGACGGAGAAAGAGTCATTAGTTGAAATAGTCGAACTCCCTAACTCAGAACATCCTTGGTTTTTGGGAGTTCAGTTTCATCCGGAGTTCAATTCCAACCCTAGAGAAGGTCATCCTTTATTTATCGAATTCATCAAAGCTGGAACAATAAAATCGGAGGAAAAGTTTTCGGATAAGAAAATTGGTACAGAAGCTGTTTCGAAAGGAAAACATGAAACTTCTAGATTATGAAATCGGAGGTAGTAAGCCTCTCCTCTTGATCGCAGGACCTTGTGTCGTAGAGTCCGAACAGCTACAGGTTGATACAGCTGGGTTTTTAAAGGAAATAACAGCAAAATTGCAAATACCCTTTATTTTTAAGTCCAGTTACGATAAGGCAAATCGGTCATCGATAAACTCATTTCGTGGGCCCGGAATAGAAGAGGGATTACGCATTTTGTCCGTTGTAAAAAATCAAGTCGAAGTCCCTATCTTGACAGATATTCATGAAGTCGATGAGCTAAAATTAGTTACTCCGGTGGTGGATGTGTTACAGACACCAGCCTTTTTGTGTCGTCAGACTAATTTCATTTCAAGTGTAGCGGCATCTGGGAAACCGGTAAACTTAAAAAAGGGACAATTTCTTTCGCCCGGAGAGATGATTAATGTTGTTAAGAAGGCAGTTTCAGCGGCGCGCGATGCTGGCGTAGAGGAGGACAATTTTATGGTTTGTGAGAGAGGTACCTCATTTGGTTACAACAACTTGGTGAGTGATATGCGAAGCCTTGAAATTATGAAAAAAACAAAGTGCCCCGTCATTTTTGATGCCACGCACTCGGTACAGCTTCCTGGTGGTCTAGGTTCATCATCGGGTGGTCAAAGGGAATTTGTTCCAATTCTTGCTCGAGCGGCAGTTGCTGTTGGTGTAGCAGGTGTTTTTATGGAGACACATCCTAATCCAGATAAAGCTCTTTCAGATGGTCCTAATGCAATTCCGCTTGCCATGCTTGAAAATCTTTTAGAGGAGATTTGCGAAATTGATAGAATAGTAAAAAAACAAGAATTTTTGAGAGCATAGAGATTTTGTGTTGCAGAAAAGAGGAGTTTAATGGGTACAATAACTGATGTGTTTGCGAGGGAAATAATTGACAGTAGAGGAAATCCTACGGTTGAATGTGACGTCGTTTTGGAATCTGGTACAGTGGGTCGAGCATCAGTTCCTAGTGGAGCTTCTACTGGAAAAGCGGAAGCTGTTGAAATTAGAGATCAGGATGAGAGATTTTGCGGCAAAGGTGTGCTAGGGGCAGTTGAGAATATTCGAAATGAAATTGCGGAGTGTATTTTGGGGCTGGACGCCGAAAGGCAATCCGAAATTGATCGACAGCTTATTTTACTTGATGGAACAGAAGATAAATCAAGACTGGGAGCGAATACGATCCTCGCTGTTTCTTTGGCAATAGCCAAGGCCTCCGCTTTAAATATGAAGGTTCCGCTTTTCAGGTATATCGGGGGGACCGTTGCAAACGCTCTTCCTGTGCCAATGATGAACGTAATAAACGGGGGGGCTCACGCAAATAATAATCTGGATATTCAAGAATTGATGATAGTTCCGCATGGTTTCAACTCGTTTCGGGAGTCGCTCAGATGTGGTTGTGAAATTTTTCAGGCGTTGAAGACAATACTTACAAAAAAAGAGCTTTCTTCCGCAGTTGGCGATGAGGGAGGATTCAGTCCGTCGCTTAGTAATCATGAAGAGGCTTTGGACCTGATTATTGAGGCTATTGAATTAGCCGGTTATCAACCTGAAGAGGAAGTCAGTTTAGCTCTCGACTGTGCTAGTTCAGAATTCTACAGAGATGGGAAGTATTATTTACGAGGCGGAGAGGAGAGCCTGAACGCCGATGAGTTTATATTTTTTCTTGAATCACTATGTAACCGTTATCCGATTGTATCCATAGAGGATGGAATCGCTGAAGAAGACTGGAGTGGATGGGAAAAACTGACCAAAAAATTGGGGGATAAAATCCAGTTAGTCGGTGATGATTTATTTGTTACAAATACCAGCTTATTGCAAAAAGGAATTGATCAAAATATTGCGAACTCAATTCTAATAAAAATAAATCAAATCGGAACGTTATCTGAAACGCTAGCGGCCATAGAGCTTGCAAAAAGAAATTTTTATTCTACAATTGTTTCCCATCGTTCGGGAGAAACAGAAGATGTATCGATATCAGACATTGCTGTCGGAACGAACGCGTATCAAATAAAAACGGGTTCCTTGTCGAGAAGTGAAAGAGTTTGCAAATATAACCAACTTTTACGAATTGAAGAAGACTTAGGCCAGGATGCCAAGTTTTTGGGAAGAAAGGTCTTCAGTTAATATCCTAATCAGTTGAAAAGGAGCGGTTTGATGAAAATAAGGAGAACTTCTTCATTTGGGACAACGGCTCTCGTTTTTTCACTTGTGACAATTCAGCTGATTTTGTGGTTTGGTGAGGGAGGTTGGGTAAATACGATAGCAAAAAAGAAGAATTTTGTTGAATTGGAAAAAGCTGTTCAGGATGATGAAGAGATACTGTTAAAACTTAAAGCAGAGGTTACAGATTTGCAACAAGGGCACCAATCAATTGAGGAAAGGGCTCGTTTTCAACATGGAATGTTAGAAAAAGGGGAATTGTTTATACAGTTACACCACTAACCGTGAGAGGTTTGACTAAGTTCCTTATTTTTTATAAAAAAAGTTCTACCACAAAATTCGCATATTACTTCTAACGGATGGTTTGGCTTACTTTCAGATAAAAATTCGGATTTATAAAATTGTCTAATTGATGTAACTATTTTTTCTCTTTTACAACCACAACGGAAGACTGGAAGAAAATTTTTCGTTCGTATTAGCTTTTCCTTTCGATACTTTTCTAGCAATAAGATGTCAAGGTTCTTACCCATTATTTCTCTTGTCTTGATCTGCTTTAAACTATGTATCATCGATTTCCAGTCTGATTTTCGGTCTACTTCAGACTCTTCTGGAAGAGCTTGAAGTAGAATTCCTTTGACGACGTCATTTTCAACAAAAATTCTCAGCCATGATTTGATCTGTTCCGAATTATTCAGGTAATGTTCTAGTGAAAAATCAACACCACGATTATTTATTTGTACAATTCCTTGATATGTATTTACCGATTTTTCCAAAGATTTTATACTAGCTACAAACAACCCTCCACCATTTGGTTCGACTAGTTCTTTAAATGAATATAATACTTGTTTTTCCCTCGCGTATTTTTTCAGATTCTCTTTAACTATACTTCTAAATTGTCCTTTGTAATTACATTCAGAAACTGCTAATGATATAGGCCCTTTACCGTGTATCTGTAATATAACAGACCCTTTATGCTTCAAAGATGAGCTGAGTAAAATATTAGCTACAGCGAGTTCACCCAATAATCGCAAAGACTCAGGCTGCAGATATTCTTTTGGTTGTTTAAAATTTTGGGAATCTAGACCTAACTCAACGTAAGACAATTTAGCTGATTTTTCGACGAACAGAAAAGTAGAACTCTTATTTAATTCGGTTGTTTTCATTAAAACTAGGCTTATTTTTTCTTATAACTGTTATTGATATTAAGATATCAAAAAAATTACTCTAACTACGTGATATATTATGTCAATCTTGACAAATTTTACAAAATCGTAACAGCAATGAAAATTTTACAAGATCTAAATGTAGACCTACATACCCATTCAACTGCCTCGGATGGCTCTATAACCCCTTCTCAATTAGTCAATAGGGCTATTGAAAATGGAGTTGATATTTTAGCTTTGACTGATCATGACACTGTGAGCGGTATTCCGGAAGGACTTGAAACGGCTAGTGGAACAGATTTAACTTTCATTCCAGGAGTAGAAGTATCAACAATGTGGGGGGGCAGTTGTATCCATGTCCTGGGACTGGATGTCGAGTTGAATAACGTTGAACTTAAAAAGGCATTGTCGCTGATTCAAAAAGGAAGATTTGAAAGAGCTGAACGAATCAATTTGGCTTTAATAAAAGCTGGCCTTCCATCCATTCTGGAACATGCTTTATCGATTGCAGGGAGTAAGGGACAGATCGGAAGAGTGCATTTCGCTCGCGCGATGATTCAGAAGAATCTTTGCGAGGATATTCGTGATGTTTTTTCTCGTTATCTTGTGAAAGGAAAACCGGGTTTCGTCGCGCACGAGTGGCCTTCACTAAAAACGGTAATAAACCTTATACTGAAAGCTAACGGCCTTCCTGTAATAGCTCACCCCGCTAGATATAAATTACCAAACAATTGGCTGACTTATTTGTTAGAAGAATTTGCTTCTTTGGGCGGTATAGGAATTGAAGTTGCTACGGGAAGCCACAGTTTTGCTGACATTGAAAGGTTTAAAAAAATCTCAATTGAATACGACTTTAAAGCGTCTAGAGGAAGTGACTTTCATTCTCCCTCGGAGAGTCGGTATGATGTTGGAAGGGCACCGTATCTGCCAGATTGCCTTTTACCAATTTGGGCAAGTATTGGATTACGAGGGTAAGCCATGAATGAAAATCAAAGGGTAACGCAATTGAGATTTACAGTGTTGTCGGATGTAGGATGTTACTTCGTAGCGTTTGAGACTTTTTTAGAGCCTCAGTTAGCCGACGAGTGCATATCCCTTGTTGACGATTGGTATCTAAAAGCGACACACTGCGAAAACTTCAGGCGATGGAATAATGGTGTCGTTGATGATATCGTTTTCGATGAATGTAAAAAAGCTAAACAATTAGGAAAAAATACCATGAGAGATATGAGAGAATATAGGGAAATAGGGCAAACATAGGGGTATGAAAAAAATTACAGGCAGCATTGTCGCTATCGTCACTCCAATGCATAATGATTGCAGTTTGGACCGCACTTCCTTAAATAAATTAATTGAATGGCACATTCAAGCAGGGACTGATGGCATTGTAGTTGTTGGGACCACTGGAGAGTCTCCAACTGTCGACTTTGATGAACACATTGAATTGATTAAATTTGCCACTGAGATTGTCGATGGAAGAGTTGCAGTTTTTGCTGGAACGGGAGCCAACTCAACCGACGAGGCGATTTCATTAACCAAGGAGGCTGAACAGATTGGAGTAGATGCCTCTCTACAAGTCACCCCGTACTATAACAAGCCAAGTCAACGAGGAATAATTGAGCATTTTTCCAAAATCGCTGATGCTACAAGCCTGCCGATTATCCTATATAATGTGCCAGGTAGAACAGTAGCCGATTTGAACAATGAATCTGTAAAGGAGCTATCAAGACACAGTAACATCATCGGGATTAAAGATGCTACGGGGGATCTTAACAGGGGGCAGTGGTTAATTAAGGAGCTTAGCAATAATTTTAAAATATACAGCGGGGACGATCCCACTGCGGCGGCACTGATGTTTTGTGGAGCAAGTGGAAATATCTCGGTTACTGCAAACATTTTCCCTAAGACAATGTCCTTGATGTGTAGAGCAGCAATGGAAGGGAATATAGAGGAAGCAAACAGACTCAATCAACTTCTGTTACCGGTTCATAAGGCGCTGTTCATGGAATCTAATCCAGTTCCAGTGAAGTGGCTGTTATATAAAATTGGTTTAATAAATTGGGGAGTTAGGTCTCCTTTGAGCGAACCCTCTCGGGAAACTAAAAATGTTTTGGACAAAATGCTACCCTTGTTCGAGGAAGTAGAAGCAGAATTTGTCAGAATTTAAGGAGCAGATAAGTGGTTGTTGCTAGGAGGTTTTGGTATTTAAAAATAAAAAGGTCGGTCCTAATGACAATATTTATTTTTTCACCGATAATTTTTGCCGGATGCTCCCTTTTTGATCAAAGTGATACGTCGAACCAGTCCGTTGCCAGCAGTACGCCAACCAACTCTCTTGAAATGCCTCCAAACTTAATAAAGCCCACTGCTGATAATAGGTATAATTTACCCGCATCGGGGGAGGCAAAGTTATCAGACTTTAGCGCTCTGGGCGATGTTAAGACAATTGATTCAGATTCGAGACTTTTACCTGTAGAGACGGATGCTTATTTGGTTAATTACGGTGGGTTTAAAGTCTTAGTTATCGAAAGGAGTCCTGAGGAAGTATGGAGTTTGCTGAAGAGTTTCTGGGTACAAAATGGTTTCGAGATTGAAAAAGAAATTCCTGAGACTGGATTCATTGAAACCAATTGGGTGGAAAGTAGAGAAAAGGTATCGGACGGGTTGATACGCAACACACTAGGTAGAATTTTTGATGGGCTTTATGATACCGGAGAAAGAGATAAGTTTAGAATAAGGGTTGAAAGGACGGACGCAGGTTTTTCAGAAATTTCAGTTGTTCATAAAGGGTTAATCCAAGTCGCGTCTGATGACAGATTCGATCCTACAGTCGTTTGGGTAAATAAAGATTCGGATCAACAGTTAGAGGAGTTGTATCTTAGGAAGATAATTACTTTTATCTCGGCTAAAGGCGAACAAGATAGTGATTCGATTAAGATTGTTAAGAACTCTTCCTCTTCGCTCAAAGGAGATGGCAACAATAATTTTATTGAGTTAGATTTGAATTTTGATGCTGCATGGAAGTCGGTGGGACTTATTTTGGATCGGTTGGATTTTGAAGTTGAAGAACGGTCTAAACCGAAAGGTACTTACTTAATTCGGTACAAAAAACTTGAAGAGGAAAAAAAAGAGAAAGGCTTTTTAGCTAAAATATTTTCCTCGGACAAGAAGCGGGTAGATATGAATGTTTACAGGATTGAAATAAAAAATTTTGAAAATATTTCAAAAATTTTTGTATTTGATTTTGAAACTAATAAGCGAAGTAAAAGTAGCCAAAATATATTGGCAGTAATTCATGAACAATTGAATCAGTGAGATTCTGTTGTTTAGCGAGCGGTAGCGAGGGCAATTCTACGTTAGTAGAATCTATCAGTAACGGAATAGCGCAGCGTATTCTGATAGACTGTGGTTTGAGTTTATCTTTGTTGAAGGAAAAGCTTTTTAGTCGAGGACTTTCCCCAGGGGATATCAACGGTGTATTCGTTACCCACGAGCACCAGGATCATTGTAAAGGAATAGTGCCCCTTGTAAAGTCTGTAGAAGTTCCGGTTTTTATGACTTACGGAACATTTTTAGCGAATAGAGAAATACGGAAAAACCTTAGCCCAGTTTTTCTATCGCCCTTTAAAGGGATTAAATTCAAGGGACTAGAAGTCAATCCTATTCCCGTACCACATGATGCAAGGGAGTCGGTGGCCTTAAAAGTCGAAGATAGCAGTTTTAAACTCGGGGTTCTGACAGATGTCGGAACCATCACAAAAAACATCAGGGATGCGTTAGATGATGTAGACGCATTGATTCTAGAGTTCAATTATGACGACAGTTTATTAAGTCAATCCAAATATCCGGAGGCGCTAAAAAGAAGGATATCGTCTAGGCAGGGACACTTATCAAATTCATCTGCACTCAAATTTGCAGAAAATTTTTTACAGCGAAAAAGAAAAGCGCTGGTGGCTGCGCACCTGAGCAGTAGAAATAATTCCCATAATGTTGTTACTAATCTACTCAACAAATTATGTTGTGAAAAGGAGATAGTCTTACTAATAGCAGACCAGAATGATGGTACACCATGGATTAATCTAGATTAGTCTTGCCATTTTTTACTACGATTTCCGAAAAAATTGTTTTAGTGCTTGCGTAATAGGAGCAGTGCGCAATACTCATTATCAATAGACTGACAGGAATAAAAAGAATGAACAATGCTCCTTGATTGAGTCTAAAAGTACTGATAAGTAGTGCTAGGGCGACCGAGATAGCTAGCAAAATAATTACCCATGTCAGCAAGTAAGTTAGAAAACTTCTCCAATTTAGTAAAACGGCAAAAAATGAGTAGAACATTGCTTTTGTTGAATTTAAGTCGCCCCATACAACCAATTGAGGAGCAAACCAAAAGATCATTTGTATAGGGATGTAAAGTATCAATATCCCAATTATTTTAAAATTAATAAAATTCTCCCGTGGTGTTTCATTTGTAATCGACAAATCAGGTGTGCTAACTAATTCGGCAACAGTTTGTTCATTCAAAAGTGTGATCAGCATGAATATTGAAAAAAGAAAACCGCAATAATAAAACCCTAAAAGTATAAGATCAAACTTTTTTGACCCGGTAAAACCAGAAATTATGATCCTAGGAGGAACTATCTGATTATCATCTACAGCTTTAGCTAGACATATGAAACCAAAAGCGATTCCTGGTGATATTATCAATGATACAATTAAGCCAATCACTGGAATGAGGCCAAATAGAAACATCGCGGTCCAATAAGCTAATAAAGCTAGAATCCAAATCAGTGGTTGTTTTTTGAATATTTGAAAACCTTTTAATAGCCAGGATCTTCCCTCTAATAAATCCACAACCTTAGGCTGAATTTTATTCATTTGCATAATTTTTCTCGCCTCTTCTCTTTTTCAATATAATTTCGAAATGCTCAGGATTTTTAGGACTTAATAAAGATGCTTCCCTAGGTTGATACCAGTCGAATAATCTAGAAATCCAAAATCTTAAAGCGGCTCCTCTCAACATCATTGGCAGCGCTTTTCTTTCGGGATTTGTAAGTTGTCTGATGCTTTCGTAACCGTTAACTAATTCATTAAAGTGGCTTTTTTTGAAACTACCGAATGTGCTATGTTCTGTGGATACAGCCCAATCATTTAATGTGACAGCTAAGTCATAGCAAAGAGCATCAATTCCCGCAAAATAAAAATCTATCAAACCGTTCAACCTATATTTAGTTGACGAATTTTTTTTGATTTTCGATTCTTGTACGCTTAAGGAATCTTTGTAGAAAAGAACATTGTCCTTAAATAGATCACCATGGACCATTGCCTTGGGCAGTATCTTGAATAACTTTGATTGTCTGAATGAAGTTTGCATTTTAATTTCTGACGATATTAACTTTTTTTGATTCTCCGACATAAACTGATGAATTTGCAAAAATGTGGTTTTCCACCATTCAAAACCACGGCAGTTTGGCTTGCCATTCTCAAATTCACATGCATCCAGGTGAGTTTGAGCTAACGCTTGACCCACCTGGTAGCAATTTTCAGATGTAGGTTTTTCTATAGCAAATCCCTCTAACTTGGTTACCAGCGTTGCTGGCTTTCCCTTCAATGTTTTTGTTATCTCATTGGATTTACTCATAATTGGCGCTGGACAAAGGGTTTTTCGGTTTGATAAAAAAAGCATAAATTCAAGATAAAATTTAGCCTCTTTTGGGGATAGCTTTTCAAAAATTGTCAACACATAGTTCCCACTTGACGTATAAACAAAATAATTTGTATTTTCTATACCTGCCTGAATCCCCTCAAATCCTGACAAACTGCCTAAATTGTAGTTTTTTAGAAAATCTTCAAGTTCCGAGTGAGATATTTTTGAAAATACGGCCATAATAAAGTATTGTCTTGTTTGTTTTGAGTTTATTGTAAATCGGGAAATTAATGGAAAAAAGTGGAAAAAAAATGACGTCTCACGAGATAAAAAACTTATTTTTAAAGTTTTTTATCGAAAAAGGTCACTCTCATGTCCCGAGTTCCGCGATAGTCCCGAGGAATGATAAAAGTTTACTTTTCACAAATAGCGGGATGGTTCAGTTTAAAGATGAATTTCTTGGCGTTAAACAACCTCCAAACCCAAAGGTCGTAACTTGCCAGAATTGTTTGAGGGCAGGAGGAAAACATAATGATCTTGAGAACGTTGGTTATACAGCACGCCACCATACTTTTTTCCAAATGTTAGGTAATTTTTCGTTTGGAGACTACTTCAAAGAAACTGCGATCACCTTTGCCTGGGAACTTTTGACAGAGGTTTATGAGTTAGATGAAAGGAATTTAATCGTTACTGTTTACGATGATGATGAGGAAACTTATAGAATTTGGAGGAGAAAAATTGGGATTTCGGATTCACACATTCTGCAAATCGGAGACAATAAAGGGGGAAAGTATGCGAGCGATAACTTCTGGCAAATGGCAGAAACTGGACCCTGTGGCCCTTGCACAGAAATTTTTTTCGACTACGGACCGAGTGTAGAAGGGGGTTTACCGGGAACAGAAAATGAAGGGGATAGGTTTGTAGAAATCTGGAATCTAGTGTTCATGCAGTTCTATAAAGATACCAAAGGAAAAGTTTCAAAGTTGCCTGTTCGGTGTGTGGATACTGGAATGGGACTTGAGAGAATTTCTGCGGTGCTTCAAGGTGTAACTAATAATTACCAAATAGACACCTTTAGTTTCTTGATGGCTGGAGCTGCGAAAGTATTGAAAGTTGAAGAATTAAACTCCGTTTCATTAAAGGTAATATCGGATCACATAAGGGCAATCTTTTTTCTATTACGAGAAGGTATAAACCCAGGTAATGAGGGCAGAGGCTATGTACTCAGAAGAATAATTAGGAGGGCAGTGAGATATGCATATAAGTGTGAGATAAGAGAGCCATTTCTGGCCCGTATGGTAGATGTACTTGTTAAAGACTTTACCGAGCCTATTAATAAAGAGGAGATTGAATCGATAAAATCGAAAATAACCTCAGAGGAAGAAAAATTCAGTATGACTTTCTTCCGAGGTATGGAAATTCTTTCGGAAAAAATAAGGAAAACTAATAGTGACGTTCTGAGCGGCTCCACCGCTTTTCTGCTTTACGATACTTATGGTTTTCCTATTGACCTAACAGTGGATATTTGTAAAGAGAAAAGAATTAAGGTCAATATTGAAGAATTTAATTTATTTATGAAAGAACAGAAAGAACGATCTAAAGATAAGAATCAGTTTCAACGCGTCGTCAAGATAAATGAGCCAAATTTACAAACTGAATTCATTGGGTATACAATGCCATCCTTTCATTCTGAAATATTAGGAATATTTAGAGACGATGAGAAAATAGCAGAGTTAAAAGAAGGGGAGAGAGCTTATTTAGTTCTTGAAAAATCATGCTTTTATGCTGAGTCTGGGGGACAAATTGGCGATAGTGGGGTAATCACCTCATCCTCTGGACAAGTTTCTGTAGTTGATACAAAAAAATTTAATAGAATGATTTTGCATGAATGTATAGTTGAGAAAGGAATATTGAGATCAGAACAAAGTGTTTCAGGTTGTATTGACGAGTTAAAAAGGGATATGGTCATGCGCAATCATTCCGCTACTCACTTGCTTCACTTTGCTTTGAGGAGTGTCCTAGGTGATCACGTGGTACAGAGAGGTTCACTTGTTTCAGATGAGAAAACCCGCTTTGACTTCTCGCACGATTTCCGACTGGATGCTCAGGAAATAACTGCCATAGAGCAAATCGTGAATGAAATTATTAAAGAGAATCATAAGACTGAGATAAAAAATATGGATTATTCTGAGGCTGTTGATTATGGTGCTATAGCTCTCTTTGGGGAAAAATACGGGGACCGTGTTAGAGTGCTAAAAATTGGACCTTCTATTGAGTTATGTGGAGGGACTCATGTGTCGCGAACAGGTGATTTAGGATTCTTCAAAATTATCTCAGAGGGAAGCGTTTCGAGTGGAGTGCGTAGAATCGAGGCTGTTTCCGGAAAGGTTGCGGAGGAATATGTGGTCTCTTTGGAAAAAACCCTGCGCAAAACATCAGAAATGTTAAATGTACCCTCTAATAAAGTAATTGAAAGAGTGAAACAGCTAAGCGATGAGTTAAATCTTAGAGAAAAAGAGATAAGGTTTTTAAAGTCCGAACGAGTTGAAACTCAGAAAATTTCGATACTTAGAAAACTTGATGGTATGGAGGAACCAAAAATTTTGGTAATGATTGTTAACGCAGCGAATGCTTCTGATTTAAGAGATATTACAGATGAGATAAAATCTCAATTCAAAAATTTCGCTGTTGTTTTAGGTACAGTCAATGACGGGAAGGTATTTCTTGTTTCGAGGGTTTCGAAGACATTAGTTGATGAAGTATCCGCCAAAGAGGTATTGGAATTATCAGCAGAAAAAATTGGTGGGAAAGGTGGAGGAAGGGTGGATTTTGCCCAGGCTGGAGGGAATATAGTTAAGAACTTAGATTTAGCCCTTAAACAGGCCAACCAATATTTTATTCATAGGCTTAAGAAAAACTTATGAAAGATAAGAAAGTAATTGAAAACTTAGATTTGAGCGGATTAAATTGCCCGCTCCCTGTCCTAAAAACCAAAAAAAAACTCTCTTCGATGAGCTCGGGTGGAAGGTTATTTGTCATCTGCACAGATCAGGGCTCTTTTGATGACTTTAAATATTATTGTGATTATTCTGGTCACAAATTAGTTTCTAGAGAGCGAAAAGAAGATAAAATTTGCTTTCTCATTGAGAGGAAATAGCCTATTTTTTTGCGTCTGTAGCGACTGTAAATGCATCTGAGAAAAAGTTTTTTTCTCCTAACTGTGAATTTTTGGTTAGGTCATCAAATGCTGCACTTACCATTAAGGGGGAGCCGCAGGCGTATACGGCATATTCCTCAAGAGAGCTATAATCCTCCATTAAGGCATGATGAACAAAACCAGTCCTTCCTTTCCAGTTATCTTCAATGGTGGCCTCACTTACGACTGGTATATAAGAAAAGTTTTGAATTTGTTCTGACCAGTTCTCAATTGTTTTTGTTAAATAGAGGTCCTTAGGTTTTCTAACACCCCAGAAAAGAGCGATATTATATTGCGCGTTATCTAGTAAAAGCCCTTCAACAATTGCTTTTATGGGACCAATTCCTGTACCACTTGCTAAGAAAATAATCTTTTTTTTGATATTTTTCCTGAAATAAAATGTTCCTAGAGGTCCTTCTAGTCTAAATATTTTTTTCTCTACAACTTTGACTTTTCCATCATTTTGAAAGCCGAACAAAGGATCAGTAAAAAGTCCACCAGGATTATGTTTTATGTGAAGTTCAATTACATTATTATCATTAGGAGCGTTGGCCATGGAGTAACTACGCCGCTTCCCATCTTCTAAAAGAAGATCAATATACTGACCTGGCAAAAATGAAAACTTTTGATTTCCGGGCAGCTTAAGCCACACTATCGCGATATCATCGGACACATTTTTTACATTCTCGACTTTACAATACATTTTCTGCTCGATATTCCTTTGATATTGATAAAACGTTCGCCGTTATTTCTAAATTAGTGAGAGGTCTGGCAGTACATAAAAGCACCAATTGATTATATACATTTATCAGGGCTCTTTTGATGACTTTAAATATTATTGTGATTATTCTGGTCACAAATTAGTTTCTAGAGAGCGAAAAGAAGATAAAATTTGCTTTCTCATTGAGAGGAAATAGCCTATTTTTTTGCGTCTGTAGCGACTGTAAATGCATCTGAGAAAAAGTTTTTTTCTCCTAACTGTGAATTTTTGGTTAGGTCATCAAATGCTGCACTTACCATTAAGGGGGAGCCGCAGGCGTATACGGCATATTCCTCAAGAGAGCTATAATCCTCCATTAAGGCATGATGAACAAAACCAGTCCTTCCTTTCCAGTTATCTTCAATGGTGGCCTCACTTACGACTGGTATATAAGAAAAGTTTTGAATTTGTTCTGACCAGTTCTCAATTGTTTTTGTTAAATAGAGGTCCTTAGGTTTTCTAACACCCCAGAAAAGAGCGATATTATATTGCGCGTTATCTAGTAAAAGCCCTTCAACAATTGCTTTTATGGGACCAATTCCTGTACCACTTGCTAAGAAAATAATCTTTTTTTTGATATTTTTCCTGAAATAAAATGTTCCTAGAGGTCCTTCTAGTCTAAATATTTTTTTCTCTACAACTTTGACTTTTCCATCATTTTGAAAGCCGAACAAAGGATCAGTAAAAAGTCCACCAGGATTATGTTTTATGTGAAGTTCAATTACATTATTATCATTAGGAGCGTTGGCCATGGAGTAACTACGCCGCTTCCCATCTTCTAAAAGAAGATCAATATACTGACCTGGCAAAAATGAAAACTTTTGATTTCCGGGCAGCTTAAGCCACACTATCGCGATATCATCGGACACATTTTTTACATTCTCGACTTTACAATACATTTTTTGCTTGATATTCCTTTGATATTGATAAAACGTTCGCCGTTATTTCTAAATTAGTGAGAGGTCTGGCAGTACATAACAGTAGTGACTGATTACTTTTCTCAAATTCTGAAAGTGCTCTTCTTTGGTGTAAGCCATAATCAACCGACCCATCAGTAATTTTTGCTTTACAAGACCCGCATGCACCGTCCTTGCACCCGTATGGCACAATTAACCCATTTCTAAGAGCAGCTGACAATATTGTCTCTTCCTCGTTAACCTCAAATGTAACGCTACCAGGGTTTATTGTGATTGTTTTCATGCCTTCATTTTAGCAAAGCAAATCGTTGTGATTGAACTAAAAATAACAAACCGAGGGCGAGGGCGGAAAATGGTGGGAAAAAGGCTATTAGAAAGGGAGTCCATGTGTTTAAAACTCCAATATGTGAAACCAGACCATTTAGAAGATGGAAAAATATTCCGAAAAGTACTCCGATGAATATTTTTACTCCGATATTTCCCCCTCTGGTTTGGATGAAAGCAGCTGGAGCAGCTATCAGTAACATTATCCAAATTAGTGTAGGGTAAACCGCCTTCTTCCAAAAAAGAATCGAGTACGAGTTTGCATCTTGATTACTCTCTGTTAAATACACTACATAACTTCTTAAATCTTTTGCGGACATCTTTTCTGGTTTTATGGTGAGCGCATAAAAAGTATTTTCAGAAATATTTGTACTAAGAATAAGATTCTCTAGTCGTATCTCCATAATGGATCGTGGATTTGATACATCAAGAATTAAAGGGTTTTTTAAAGTCCAGCTAAAAAAAAACGTATCTCCCATTGAATCTACATTCTTTTGATAAAGTCCATCTTTTGCTCGTATTTTCCTAATTAATTTATTTTGATTATCAAATTCATAAACTAACACCGAAGAAAGCTTTCCATCAAATGTAATTTGACCTATGTTGAGAATACGCTCGTGAACAGGACTTTCGCTCCCTTTGTCAACTAATACATCTCTTATCCAATATCCGCTACGAAGCTCTATCGTTTTATTTTTTTTATTGTCTAACTTGATTTCGCCACCTTTATTAACAGCTATTGGCATAACAATCTCTGATAAAAGAATTGTAAGAGCAACAAGAGGCATCCCTCCAACGAAAATAACTTTAACAAAGTGGCGAGTGGAAAATCCACTTCCAAAAAAAACCACAAACTCAGAATTGGCAGCGAATGTTGCAAAGCACCAAAGCCCCCCTATTAATGTAGCGAGTGGAAGTATATCGTAAATGATACTCGGAGCACTGAAAATTTGAGAGTAGAAAATATTTTTCAAATTTACATCTGACCTCGTAAGGTTTTCAAGTTCTCCCATAAAAGAAAAAAAAGAAAATAGAATAGCAAATCCGAATGTTATAACAGTAATTTTTTTTAATAAATCCGATACGAGGTATTTAGTTATCAGTGTCATTTCTTGAGTTGAAAAAATTTTATAGATAATTGTCCCTCACGATAACGTGAGATAACGAGGGTCAGTATTAGAATAGTTACAGGAAGGAATGTTTGACTTATTAACCAATTAATTGAACCTTTGATTATTAAGGCTTGTAGAATTCCCAGCAGATGGTTGGCGGCGAGAAAAATTAATATAGCAGTGAAAATATGTAAAATTTTTAATGCTTTACCCTCTCCCAGCGATAATGGTATCGCCAGAAATGGCAAGAAAGCACACAGAAGAATGATTCCTATCCTCATAAAAAGCTCTGCTAGCTCTGGCGTTGTAGATCGGTTAAATAATGTTAACGAATCAGTACTTTTAATCCTCTTTTGCAAAGTATAGTTTTTCGGAGGATTACTTAAAGACATTTGGTAAGTATCAAATACTGTAAATTGATAGTCTTTAGTTTGATGAACTTCGCTTATATCAAAACGGGAGCCGTTTCTTAATATGACCCACGGAACTTCATCAAAAAAAGTAATTTCGCCATTTGTGCCCATGATAATTGTTTCTTTGTCGATACTTGTTTGTATTTTTACGAAGACCAAACCGAGTTTCATTGATTCTTTTTCCGTTCGTTCAAAAAAAATAATTCGGTTGCCTTTTGAAAATTCCGAAAATCTACCCGCAGAATATTGCTTCAAACTGGTATCATTTTCTGCTTGTAACCGGAGTTTATCAGCTTGTTGTCGCGCCCATGGTGTGGCTAATAGTGTCGTTATGGCGGTAAATATGACTAAAGGGAAAACGAATTTAATAATCGTAGGCGAAAAGTCAAAGATACGCATGCCTGAAGTTCTTAGAATAACAAGCTCATTGTCATTCTGAAGTCTAGTAAAGGTAATGAAAACTGCCAGGAAAGCAGTTAGGGCAATGATTGTTCCGATGGAGCTAAATGTAGAGAACAGAATTAAAGGAAGCACAATATCTGGAGGGGTTTCTCCGCTGGCAGCATTACCTAATGTTCGTACGAGAGCCATTGTTAAGACTATAGTGAAGAGGACGCAGAAAATAACCCCTCCTTGAAGCCTTAATTCTTTTAATATCGATCTTTTGCTGATCACAGGTTATATAATAATTATTTAACTAAAAGGTATTGTGTCATGATTAAGTCATTAGATACAATTGAGTCGGGAGGGTGACTTTGAAAAACGCCGAAATGTATAAGACAGTAGCAGAAAAATTAAAAATCTCATCCTTTAACCAACCTATTGATAAAATATCGTCAATTGATTGTATTTGGATTCCCTTATTTTCGGGTAAAAACGTTGCTAAGATGACCAGCGTAGCTACGTCAGTAAATAATTTTTCGCAAAAAGCTATTGAACGAGTGCTCAAATCTGGTGATTTTACGGGAAAGCTAGGTGAGACATTATTGTTAAGAGAAGTTGTTGGAGTGAAAGCAAAAAAGATTCTGCTTGTCGGATTGGGGGAAGAATCTAGCCTGGACGGGAAGGCCTTCGCGCGTGCAGTTTGTGCCGCCGTAAGCATAACCGCAGAATCCTTATCAATAAAAAAGGCTCTATCGTTTTTGACACAGGTAAAAGTCAAAGGAAGAGATAATGAGTGGTTAACAAGAACTCATGTATCTGAAACCTTACGAATGCTGTATAAATTTGAAATATTTAAGACTGAACAACGAGCTCAAGGGGCGGCAAAGGGGGAAAAGTCACATTCCGACAATATTGCGCTAAAATCACTGCAGATTTCATCACCAAAAAATATGTCTGTTGCAGAATTCTCACGTTCTATCAGATCTGGCATCTGTCTAGCAAACGGTGTTGAGTTAACTCGCGACCTTGGAAATCTTCCTCCGAATGTTTGCACGCCAGGCTACATCCGGGATGTAGCTAAGCGTCTTGCGAGGGAAACGAGCTTGAAATGTGAAATTTTTGACAGAAAAAAATTAGAAAAACTTAAAATGGGTTCTTTTCTTGCCGTTGCTCAAGGTTCTGCTCAACCACCCTATATGATAGTTCTCAGTCACAATGGCGGTAAAGCACGAGAGGCTCCAATTGTTTTGGTGGGGAAAGGCATAACATTTGATTCCGGCGGTATTTCTATAAAACCATCGGCAGCGATGGATGAGATGAAGTATGATATGTGCGGGGCGGCGACAGTTGTAGGTCTTATGAAGACTGTTGCACAGAGTGGGATTAAAAAAAATGTTATAGGTGTTGTTGTAACTTGTGAAAATATGCCTAGCGGGACTGCCACCCGTCCTGGTGATATTGTCAATTCAAAGTCTGGCCGAACAATAGAGATACTTAATACAGATGCAGAAGGTAGACTTATTCTGTGCGACGCTTTAACTTATGTAGAACGTTATAAGCCAAAGGCGGTAATTGATGTCGCAACTTTGACTGGTGCGTGTGTTATTGCACTTGGTGGCGTAAATACAGGTCTTTTTTCTGCTGACAATCAGCTTGCATCCGCCTTAATAGATGCTGGGCAAAAATCTTTAGATCCGGCATGGCGCTTACCCCTGGAGGAGGACTATCAGGAACTCATTAATTCCCCATTTGCGGATGTCGCAAACGTTGGGGGTCGGGAAGCGGGGAGTGTAACTGCCGCGTGCTTTTTATGGAGATTCGCGAAAAATTATCCTTGGGCACACCTAGATATTGCTGGAACTGCGTGGTTAAGCGGAAGTAAGAAAAATGCAACTGGTAGGCCTGTTCCGCTTTTGTGGGAATTCATTTCAGAATATTAAATTGACTAGAATCGATTTTTACTATGATGTTAAAGATACATTTTTATTTGCGAGTAGGATAACTCGGAAATTATATTACGACAATGTTGTTACGCATGAACATCCATTGGTAATTCGTTGCAAGAATCAACCGCAATGTGATGAGTTCACTGAATCGGTCCATCATTTTTCGGAAAGAGATTTTATACCTCTCGTAAATTTTTCGGATAAAAATGCTAAGTTTTCTCCTATAATTTTGTTAACCCAATCGGAGATACCATTTTGGGCGGATGACATAGTTGTTTTACTAAATTTAGATGCAAAAATCGAAATGACTTTTAGTTCATATAGTCGTGTGATTGAGATTGTTGACCAATCAGAAGTCAATCGACAAAAAGGGCGTGAAAAATATAAATTTTATAAGGAAAGAGGTTATGAGGTCTTTAATCATAAAGTCGATAAATGAATAAAACGAATCATAAAGTTTATAATCCGTCAGTTATCGAAAAAAAGTGGTGCTATGAATGGGAATCCAGGTCATTATATTCCCTATCAAATAGGGACGATGCTTATTGTGAAGCCTTTAGCATTCAATTGCCTCCCCCAAACGTAACTGGAACTCTTCATATGGGACATGCGTTCAATCAGACTCTTATGGATATTCTGGTGAGATGGAACCGCATGTTAGGAAAAAAAACTATTTGGATCCCAGGGACTGATCATGCCGGTATCGCAACACAGCTTGTTGTTGAGCGAAATTTAGAAACTAAAGGACTCTCAAAAGAGGAATTAGGCAGAGATAACTTTATAGAGAAAGTTTGGGAGTGGAAGAAATTATCCGGTGATACAATTACTAATCAAATGAGGCGTTTAGGTTCTAGTTGTGACTGGAATTCCGAATATTTTACAATGGATAAAACGCGTTCCAAGATAGTTCAAGAAGCGTTTGTGATTTTGTTTAATCAAGGTCTTGTTTATAGGGGCAGCCGATTGGTAAATTGGGACCCTGTTCTGATGACTGCAATATCGGACTTAGAAGTTGTTACTGAGGAGACCGACGGATTTCTTTGGACAATAAAATATCCTTTGGTTGATGTGGAAGGATCTATAAAATCAACCGATAGGGAATCCGTGAGTATTGCCACTACTCGCCCAGAAACACTTTTAGGCGATGTTGCAGTCGCTGTCAATCCAGAAGACAAAAGATATACTAATCTAATTGGCAGCATGGTCAAAGTACCGATCGTTAATCGGATAGTTCCGATAATAGCAGACGATACCGTGGACAAGGGTTTTGGGACGGGTTGCGTAAAAATTACTCCGGCGCACGACTTCAATGACTATGAAGTGGGTAAGAGACACGCACTTGAGAGTATAAATATACTTACTAAAGATGGAAAAATTAACGAAAATGCCCCCGCTAAGTTTGTCGGGTGCGATCGATTTGTTGCCAGAGAGATCATCCTGGAGGAGTTAAGCCGTTACGGTTTTTTAATCTCTCAAAAGAAGCATAGATTAGCCCTTAAAAAGGGAGATCGTAGCGGAACCGTCATAGAACCTATGTTGACGAAACAGTGGTTCATCGACGTGAATAAAGAAGCACCAAAAGGCACTCCATGCGCTGGAAACTCTCTTGCCGAGCAAGGTTTAGAAGCTCTATTGAGTGGAAGTATTCGTTTTGTTCCTGACGGATGGAAAAACACTTACAAGAGTTGGTTTGAGGAGTTACAAGACTGGTGTGTTTCAAGACAACTATGGTGGGGTCACCAAATTCCTGCATGGTACAAAGTTGATTCAAAAGGTCATATTATTGAGGCGGAAAAAGTGTACGTGGCTGTGTCATTAGCTGGAGCAAAAGAATTAGCTAAAAAAGATGGTTGGGATGGTGAATTAGTTCAAGAAACAGATGTTTTAGATACATGGTTTTCATCTGCTCTTGTTCCATTTTCTACGTTGATGGATGAGGATTTTTTTTGGAACAAGAAAAATGGTTCTCCAAAATTAAATAAAGATATGGAGTGTTTCTTACCTTCATCAGTTTTAGTTACGGGCTTCGATATTATTTTTTTCTGGGTAGCACGTATGGTTATGATGACGAGACACTTTACAGGAAAAATTCCCTTTAAAGATATTTATATCCACGCACTCGTTAGAGATGCTGAGGGTAATAAAATGAGTAAAAGCAAGGGCAATACACTTGATCCATTGGATATAATTGATGGAATTTCGCTGACCGGCCTATTGGAGAAAAGGTGTAAGGGCCTACTTACAAAAAAAGACGAGAAGATCGTACGGGAAAGGACGGAAAAAGAATTTCCAAATGGTATCAATGCTTACGGCGTTGATGCCCTTCGATTTACTTTTGCCAGTATGGCCAGCCCAGGGAGAAATATTAATTTCGATCTATCTAGATGTGAGGGATACAGGAACTTTTGTAATAAACTATGGAATGCTTATCGTTTCATTCTGATGCAATGTGAAAGAGAAGATAACGGATTAGGCTTGTGTGGGGGTGATTGTGGGATAGATGGAAATTTATTTTTTTCCCGCTTTGATCGCTGGATAGTATCAAGACAAAATCTACTTTTTAAAAAGGTTTCAGATAATCTATCCAGTCATCGTTTTGATTTAGCTGCTAAAGAACTTTATGAATTTGTTTGGAACGATTTTTGTGATTGGTACCTCGAAATATGTAAAACACAGTTAAACACGGACAAGGATAATTTAAAAAGAGCTACCCGAAGGTCCATGTTGAGGGTATTTGAATCTTCCCTGAGATTACTTCATCCGTTTTTACCCTTCCTTACCGAAGAAATATGGCAGTCAGTTGGAAAGCTTGCGGGAAAATCAAAAAAACTGGACTGTAATGAAGAGGATTCAATTATGTCCAAAAGTTTTCCTCTGGAAGATGAATCAAAAATTGATGAATCTTCTTTAGCTTACATGACTGATTTTCAGAATATTGTAATTTCAATTCGTACGTTGCGCTCCGAAATGCAACTCTCGCCCAGTGAAAGACCTGAGGCGATATTTGTTGTTAAGAAGAACATTCCATTGATTGCTTATACTAAAGAAGATCAGGAAACAAATTTATTTTCAGAAAAGTTGAGTTTCGATTGTATCCGGAATTTAGCAAAGCTTAGGTTAATCCATGTCGTGGAGGATTTCCCTGATGATATGAATCATGTTCCATTTCAGGTCTGTGGGGATATCAAAATTTTATTGAAAGTGAAAATCGATAAAGATTTGGAAATTAACCGATTACAAAAGGAAATCGATAAACTTAATCTTGATCTAGTTAAAGTTGAAGAAAAGCTGTCAAATAAGTCGTTCGTGGACAAAGCACCGGAAAAAATTGTCAATATACAGAAAGAAAAACGGATAGAGTACCTGGCAAAAATTTCGGAGCTTAGCGAAAGAGTCGAAATTATTAATCGGTAACTAAACTTTTTAAAATTTTTCCTGTTGCCGTTTTCTTATTTTGAACTTTGTTCGGAGTATTCTCGGAAACAAGGAACCCGCCTCCATCTCCGCCTTCGGGTCCTAGTTCAATGATCCAATCCGCTTCCATCCACATGTCAGTGTTGTGCTCAATTACTATAAGCGTGTTACCCATTTCAACAAGTCTTTTAAAGATGGAGATAAGATTTTTAACGTCTGCCATATGAAGACCTATAGTAGGTTCATCAAAAATATAGAGTGTTTTTTCCGAATTTTTTGCTTTTTGAAGTTCAGCTATTAGTTTAAGTCTTTGTGCCTCACCTCCAGATAAAGTTGAGCTTGGTTGTCCTAATCTTAGGTAACCCAGCCCAAAACTAGACATAAGTTCTAATCCACGGTGAATTTTCTTGTGGCCACCAAAAAAATCACACGCGGTATCTACGCTCATATTAAGTACATCAGAAATACTTTTTCCTTGCCAAAAAGCGGATCTTATTTCCTGCTCAAATCTATTCCCATCGCATGACTCGCATTTAACCGAAACATTCGGGAGAAAGTTCATTTGAACACTCTCTACTCCGAGACCTTTACAGATCTGACATCGTCCATCACCGGAGTTGTAAGAAAAGTGCGACGCATTCCACCCTTTTGTTTTCGCAACATTAGATTCCGCATATATTTTTCTGATATTGTCCCAAATATTGATGTATGTAGTAGGCGTCGATCGCGGAGTTTTGCCTATTGGAGACTGATCAACCTCTAGTATTTTATCAAAATTTTCCCAGCACGATATTTTTTTACAATAGTATAAATCTGACATTAATTTTGTTTTAGGATTTAAGGTTTTTTGAATTAATTCTTTGAGATTTCGTGTGAGCACCCCTTTTAAAAGAGAGGATTTTCCGCTTCCTGATACTCCGGTTAGGACATTCAACTTTTGCAATGCGAATCGAACATCGATATTTTTTAAATTATTTAAATTTGCTCCTTCAACCTTTAGAAATTCTTCTATGCGAAGCTTGTTTAAAATCTTCGGTTTGTTTGATAATCGCAAATATTTTCCAGTTACAGAGGAATTATTTTTCTTAATTGACTGAGGGTTTCCGTGAGCAACAATCTTGCCACCAAACTCACCCGCACCTGGACCAATGTCAATTACATAATCTGCTTTTAAAATGGTCTCAATGTCATGCTCAATAATCACGACTGAATTACCTCTTTTTTTTAATTCTTCAATTGCTTTAAGTAGGACCCGATTATCTTTTGGATGCAGACCTATGGTTGGTTCATCTAGGACATAACAGACACCATTGAGATTTGAGCCTAACTGAGCAGCGAGTTTTATTCTTTGTAGCTCTCCACCGGAGAGCGTTGGGGCACTTCGGTTGAGTGTCAAGTAACTAAGTCCAACTCTGATTAAAAACTTGAGTCTTGATTCTAACTCAGACGTTATTTTTTTTGAGATTTTTTGCTCTCTAGGATTTAAGAGTGACGGTAAAGATTGAACCCATTTATACAATTTAGTAATTGCAATATTCGATAAGTCAGAAATTGAAAATTCGTTAATACGAACGAATCTGGAGTTTACGTTAATTCTACTTCCCTCACAATCGGGGCACACATCTTCATTTTTTACAAAGGATTGATTTTCTTCCACCGGATAATCGCTAATCGGATTTAGTTCATCCCCATGGTCGGTTTCAGTTGTATATCTCCTTCCCGTTCCTAAGCAGGAGTGACACCATCCAAGTTTGGAGTTAAATGAAAACATTCTTGGGTCAAGGTCGTCAAACGCTCGCTCGCATGTTGGACAACCTCGATTTAAGGAAAATAGAAGATTTTCTCTTCGCGGAAATTCCTTAGCACTTCTGGAATTTTTATCATTTACATTTTCTATTTCAATTTGTCCTTTTCCAATCTCAAGTCCTTCTCGAATTTTCTCTTGAATACTTTGCGTATTGTTTGCTTTTATAATCAATTCTGCTATAAACAATTCAATGGAGTGTTCTTTATATCTCTCTAGATTTGGAAAATTTTTTACTTCATAAAGGATATTATCTACTCTGATAAATTTATAATTTCTTGTAAGCGCCCAGTTAGCTAGTTCCTTATATGTTCCTTTTCTTTTTTTTACTAGAGGTGCAAAAAGTTTTACCTTTTTATTCTTCATTGATTTAAAAATAGTTTCGATTATTTGTGAATCCGTTTGTGTCTCAACGGGTTGAGCACAATCGGGACAAAATTGCTTACCGATGGCTACATATAAAACCCTGAGGAAATGTGAGATTTCAGTTAATGTTCCAATAGTACTTTTCACACCGCCACGAGTTATCCTTTGTTCAACGGCAACTGTAGGAGGTATATTTGTAACACGATCAAAATCAGGTCTTGATGCAGGCTGGATAAATTGGCGTGCATAAGCATTTAGTGACTCTAAGTAACGTCGTCTACCCTCTGCGTATAAGATGTCGAATGCGAGCGTAGATTTTCCGCTACCAGAAACACCGGTTATGACAACAATACTGTTGAGCGGTATTTTAATTGATAAGTTAGATAGGTTATTTTCTCGTGCATTTTCAATATAAATTTCTTTTTTTTCCAGGTTTAAATTCCCCCCCCGTGTTGCTACTCTAATCTCCTTTGATTGTGATTGAAAAAGTTCATTTAATGCTAACGCGGTATTTGTCTTCGTCAGTCTTAATTGTGAAAGAGTATTTTGTATTAGTACTTTTCCTCCATGTACACCGGCTCCAGGGCCTAGTTCAATGATCCAGTCAGAAAACATGATGAATTCTAAGCAGTGCTCAATAACGATAACTGTGTGACCTTCAGCAAGGAGTTTTTGTAAAGCAGATATGAGTTTCTCCACATCTGCAAGATGAAGTCCAGTCGTTGGTTCATCAAAGATAAACAAAATAGATTTTTTTGATTTGACCGTTGTTCTTTTGGTGGTGTTTAGATGTTCAGCTATTTTAAGTCTTTGCAATTCTCCACCTGATAATGTAGATATTGATTGTCCAATTTTTAAATAATCTAGCCCAACAATTTTTAAACGTGCTAATTTATTTTTTATATTTTCATTTTCCAAAAAAAACGTGTAAGCTTCCGATACCGTAAGATTCAAAACATCATAAATAGATAGCCCCCGATATTTTATTTCGAGAATCTCATCCTTATATTTTTTTCCTTTACAAGAAACACACTCAAGGGAAATATCCGATAAGAATTGAAGCTCAATTTGTTCATAACCTGTTCCATCACAAGCACTACATCTACCCAGAGTTGAGTTAAAACTAAAATGACTACTTGTAAAGTTTTTAGCTTTAGATTCTTTTAGTTTTGCAAAGAGGTCTCTGATTGGGGTAAAAATACCAATATATAACGCAGGATTTGATCTAGAAGTTTTATGTAAGACTTTTTGGCTCGCATAGACTACATCCGAAAAACCTTCATGCCCTGATATTTTAGAAAAAGTTCCCTTAACTGGTTCTAATTTCCCTACCGTACGAGACAAAGCGGGGAAAACAATATTTTCAACGAGAGTAGATTTACCACTTCCTGAGATACCGGTAATGCACGTTAATTTATTCTTTGGAAATTTTATATCAATGTTCTTTAGATTGTTACTTTTGATCTTTCGTATCTCAACATACTCATTTGTTTGTTCTGATTCTTCCGTTGTTTTCTTTTGAAACCCCTTCTTTCGGAGAAACTTACCAGTTATTGTGTCAGACAAAAGTAGTGCATCATACGAACCTTTAAAGCAAATTTTACCTCCCTGCTCGCCTGGCCCAGGACCTAATTCAAAAATCATGTCAGCCTCGGCGATCAATTTACTATCATGCTCCACGATAAGAATTGTATTACCGGTATTTTTTAGTCTTTTAATAACATTAATCAAATTACTAATATCTTTGTGATGTAGGCCGGTTGAGGGCTCATCCAAAATGAAGAGTGTATTGGTAAGTGACGATCCTAGAGCGGTTGTAAGGTTAATTCTTTGAACTTCACCCCCTGATAATGTTCTAGATTGTCTTTCCAATCTTAGATACCCTAGACCTACCTGGTTGAGGTAACTAACTCTACTTTTTATCTCGTCAAGTATGAGAGTCGTAGCTTTAATTTTTCCGAATGAAAAATTACTTTGCTCTATTTCATCTGATAAGGATTTTATCTCTTTCTCAACATCTACTAATTCTAAACAAGACCAATCGTGTATATCTTTACCTTTTATTTTCCAGTTAAGGGGCTCTTTTTTTAATCTTTTTCCTTTGCACTTGTCACAGTCATCATATGATCTATATCTCGATAAGAAAACACGAACGTGCATTTTGTATGATTTCTTTTCCATCTTTGAAAAAAAAGAGTAAACACCTCTCCATTTTGATTTTGAATAGAAACTGTTCCCCTGGGATCCCTCAAGAACCCACTTCTTTTGCTTCATATTCAGTTTTTCATACGGTATATCGATAGGCACACCCTCTATTTCTGAGTACTTTAATAAATCAGACTTATGGTTACTGTAAGCATTCGAGTTGAACGGTTTGATAGCTCCTTCTCGTAGACTGATTTTCTCGTCAGGTATTATTAAAGATAAGTCGAGTCCTATTATCTTCCCAAATCCCTTACACGTTTTACATGCCCCTATTGGTGAGTTGAAAGAAAACAAAGCAGGCCTCGGATTTTTGTATGAGGTTTTACATTTTGAACATGCAAAGGTCGTTACGCATGTACGTATTACTTCTTTATTTTCAAGATCTACAATTTCAAAATAGTTTTTACCCAGTTTGCTAGCCAACTCTAAAGCCTCACGCAACTCTCCAACTTCTAGATTATCGTTTATCACAAATCTTCCTGCTATTACGTTAACCAGAGTTCTACTCTGAGAGAATATTTTTGTAAATCCCTGTGAGGATAACCATGCTTGAAATTCGTTATTGGAAAACGTTTTGGGTTTCTTTACTTTAAAGATCACACCAATTTTTTTTCCTTCACACTTTATTATAAAGTTAGAAAGCTCCTCTATGCTATCCTTCTTTATTTCTGTAAGGCAGTTTTCGCAAAAAAGGGTCGCCGCTCTAGAAAATAGGAGCTTAAAATAATCGGATAACTCTGTCATCGTTCCAACGGTAGACCGAGATGTTTTTACAGGATTTACTTGCTCAATTGCTATTGAGGGAAGCAGTCCATTAATTTCCTCGATTTTTGGTTTATCTACTCTGTCGAGGAACTGTCTAGCATACGAAGAGAAGGTTTCAATGTACCTTCGTTTACCTTCAGTGCTTATAGTATCGATTACTAAGCTACTTTTTCCCGATCCCGAAAGGCCGGTGACGACTGTAATCTTATTAATGGGAATTTTAATTGAAATATTTTTCAGATTATGTTCGTGTGCTCCCTTTACCGTAATATATTTTTGCATAACTTAAGGTATGTTCACCGCAATCTTCCCCATATGCATGGAGTTTTCCATAAATTCGTGCGCTTCATTAATTTGCGATAATTGATATTCTTTGTAAAGACATGGCTTGATTTTTCCACTCTCAATTTCTGGCCAAATATTTTTTTTTAATAAGTCTGCGATTCTTTTTTTTTCTTCATCGCTCCTTGCACGCAGAGTAGATCCAGTAATGACTAATTTTTTTTTCATGATTTGCATTAAATCTAATCTTGGGAATCGTCCCTTAAGGAAGGCAATCTGTACGAGTCTTCCGTATTCTCTGAGGCACTGTAGGTTTTTATTAGTAAAATCTCCCCCTAGCATGTCAATTATCACATTCATTTTTTTAGGAAAATTTTTGTCAATGTGCTTTACGAAATCTTCTTTTTGAGTGTTGATAACACTTGTGCAACCTAACGATTCACAAAAGCGTTTTTTTTCCTCAGTGCGTACGGAACAGATTACAGCTGCCCCTGCCCAAAGTGATAACTGAATCGCGGCGCAACCAATGCCACTATTCCCTCCGTGGATAAGAATAGACTCCCCCCGCTCTAACATTCCGTGTTCAAATATATTAGTCCAACATGTCATAAAACTCTCAGGCAAAGATGCTGCTTCTGCGAATGATAGATTTGTCGGTGCCTCAAAGCAGTGCCAGTGGTGCACAGATACTTTTTCCGCATATGCTCCTCCTGCAGTAAGCGCACAAACGCTATCACCTTCTTTTATCGATGTAACATTTTTTCCCACTTTCTCTGCAATTCCACTACACTCCAGGCCCAGGATTTTTGAGGCGTTTGCTGGAGGAGGGTATAATCCTTTTTTTTGGAGTATGTCGGGGCGATTAATCCCGAAAGCTTTTATTTTGATTAACACCTCTTCCTCATTGGGACACGGTTCTTGCTCTTCTTTAAGCACGAGTTTTCCATTAGCGTTGTATTCTTTGTCACAAACAATCAGCATTTTTTCCAATTATCTTTAAGCGATAATATTTTCCCAAATTCGATTCTTTCTTTATTTGAGTTGTTTGCTAAAATAAAGTACCCATGTCTTTCAAATTGAAATTGAGTTCCTATTTCTTCATCTAAAGCAGATTGTTCAATGTAAGCAGAAATCTTCTCTAAGGAGTTCTTATTTAAAAATAAATCGTTTTCGTGGCTTGAGTTTGGACTGATGGAATTTTGTGTAAATAAATCGTGATAAATGTTCAGTTGACAAGTTTTTGCGGTGGATTTATTCAACCAATGGATATTTCCCTTAACTTTATAATTGTTCGAGCCCCTAGTACCACTTTTCGAATCCTCAAATATTTTAACAGTGACAGATGAAACTCGTCCGTTTTCTTCTTCATATCCAGTGCATTCAGCAACAAAGGCATATTTCAGTCTTACCCGGCCACCAGGTCTTAATCTAAAAAATTTTTTAGTTGGGTTGACTTGAAAGTCTGACCTTTCAATATATAAATTTTTCCCGAACTGTAACGTTCTTTCGCCTAGACTTTCATCTTGCGGATGATTACAGATAGTACAGTTTTCGGTAAAAGTTTCTTCAACATTTTCGACTATAAGCCTCAATGGAGAAATTACACATATTTTTCTTTTGACCTTCTTATTTAGGTGCTCTCTCATGCATTCCTCTAGCAATCCCTGTTCTATTGTTGACGATGATTTCGTAACGCCGATGAGTCCATTAAACTTAATAAAGCCCTCAGGGGGGTACCCACGTGTTTTCGCCCCCTCTAACGTTGGCATACGAGGGTCACTCCAATTTTTTACCGCCTTTGTATTCACGACTTGAGTCAGTTTCCTTTTTGAAAGGACCAGGCTCTCGATATTAAGTCTTGCAAATTCGAATTGTCTCGGAAGAACCTGGTCCTTAAAAAAGCCGCAAATATTGGCATTTTCAACGACCCAATTATAAATTGGCCGATGATCTTCGAACTCTAATGTACAAATAGAATGAGTAACTTTTTCGATCGCATCTGATAGAGGATGAGCAAAATCATATAAGGGGTATACGCACCAACTACTTCCTTGTCTGTGATGCTTTACATGTCTGATCTTATATAAAATAGGGTCTCTCATATTTAGGTTAGGCGATTGCATATCGATCTTAGCTCGAAGGACATGCTCTCCTGCACGGAACTCCCCTGTTCTCATTTTTTCGAAGATTTCCAAATTTTCTGAAACGCTTCTTTCTCTAAACTTTGAATCTCGTCCATGCTGAGTAAGAGTTCCTCGATTTTCTCTAATCTGCTTGCTATCTTGCGAGTCGATGTAAGCCAGGTTATGGCGAATAAATGCTTTAGCGCATTCAAAGAAAGTTCCAAAATAATCACTTGCGTAATACAAATGATCACCATAGTCGAACCCCAACCAGCGTACTGATTTTACGATAGACCTAACATACTCTTCGGTTTCCTTCTCGGGGTTAGTATCGTCCATCCTTAGGTGGCAGATACCACCAAACTTTTTTGCCAGGCCAAAATTCAAACAAATCGCCTTAGCATGACCGAAATGAAGGTATCCATTGGGTTCGGGTGGAAACCTAGTTACAATATTGTTAACAACACCACTTTCCAGTTCTTTTTGAATGATCTGTTCAATAAAATTAGTCGATTCGGAATACCTCAGCTTATCCTCCTATAATCAAATATCCTACAAATGTATCAAATTCACAAATTAAAATGAGCAAAAAAGTAAAAAAAAATCTCCTTGTCGTCGATGCATCGAGTTTTTTGTACAGGGCTTTCCATGCTATGCCGGACTTGAGAAATAAAAAAAATTTTCCAACTGGAGCAATCACAGGCATGATAAACATGTTGCAAAAAACTCGGGAAGAATGGCCTGCGGAGATTGGACTATGCGTCTTTGATCCAAAGGGCCCCACATTTCGGGAAGAACTTTTCAGTGAGTATAAAGCAAACAGATCCAAAATGCCCGATGATTTGTCCAAACAAACAACCGTAATCCTTGAAATTATCGAAGCCCTGGGCTGGCCGTCTCTTACAATACCGGGGTATGAAGCCGATGATGTTATTGGAACAGTTACGAATATTGCCTCTAAGCTGAAAATCAATTCGATTATCATTTCGGGGGATAAAGATTTGGCTCAACTCGTGACTGAGGATACAGTTGTAGTTGACCCTATGCGAAGAGACGGGGCTCCGGCGAAAATATTGGATGAGAACGGTGTCCTTGAAAAGTTTGGGGTACCGCCTGCTAAGATAATAGACTTTTTGACGTTACTCGGGGACGCTGTTGATAACATTCCTGGAGTCCCTAAAGTTGGTCCAAAAACTGCAAAAAAATGGCTTGAGGAGTTCGGAAGTTTAGAAGAGATAGTCCAAAATGCCAGTTTAATTAAAGGAGCAGTCGGGGAAAGCTTGCGGAAATCTTTGGAGTGGCTTCCAAAAGGAAAAGCATTGGTTACGATAAAAAGGGATGTTGGCCTCAGCGATAATCCCCTACGAATTGAGGAATTTTGTAGGTGGAAAGAAGTTGATGTAGAGAAGATTGAAAAGATTCGAGATGAGTATGAGTTATTCAATAGCCTAAAAAATTTCCCAAAGCTTAACGATCGTATGCTGATCGAGAAAATGCCGAAAACAGAAGCACAACCCCTTAATTATCGCTTAATAAATTCAAAAGATAGCCTTAAGGAATTTTTGGTCGAGTTGGAGAAGGCGAAAATAGTAGCATTTGATACCGAAACCACCTCATTGAACGTCCGAAGGGCATCGTTAGTTGGTCTCTCCTTTTCATTGAAAAAGGGAAGCGGTGTTTACATACCGCTTTTGCACAAGGACGAAAATATCGAGCAGTTATCTACTGAGTATGTGCTCGATTCCCTCGACAAATGGTTTCGGGGAAATTGCATAAAAGTTGCTCACAACCTCAAGTATGATCTGCACATTCTTTTTAATGCTGGGGTAAAAATTAATGGACCTTTTGAGGACACCATGCTGATGTCTTACGTACTAGAGGCCAATCGTAAACACGATCTCGCTTCTTTGTCCAAAAGGCACCTCGCCCGGTCGGGGCAAACATACGAGGATTTGACTGGTAAAGGGGCAAAACAAATTTGTTTTAGTGAGGTCTCAATTGAGAAAGCTATGCATTATGCTTGTGAGGATGCCGATTTTACCCTCGATTTATTTTTGACTCTATACGGTTTGTTAGAGAAGGAACGAAATCTCAACAAAGTCTACAGAGAACTCGAGATGCATTGCCTTCAAATTCTGGTAAAAATGGAACAGCATGGCATTAAAATCGATAAAGCTGTGTTAGACCAGCAGACTAATGATCTTCAAGAAAAGATAAGCAAACTAGAAGAAAGATCTTATCAATTAGCTGGTGACAAGTTCAATTTAGGGTCTCCAAAACAGGTTTCAAAAATTTTATTTGAAAAACTTGGATATCCGCCTGTCAAGAAGACCGCTAGCGGAGCGCCTTCCACTGATGAATCAGTGTTAGAAAGGCTGGCACTTGATTATCCTTTGCCAAAATTTTTACTTGAATGGAGAACGTTTTCGAAACTGAAAACTACCTATACTGAAAAACTTCCGTTAATGATTAACGAGACTAGCGGAAGGGTTCACACAAATTTCGCGCAGGCTGTAGCTGTGACTGGTCGGTTGGCGTCGAACGAACCCAACTTGCAAAACATTCCAATAAAAACTGAACAAGGAAGAAAGATAAGGGAGGCTTTTATTCCTGAAGATGGGTTTAAAATCGTGTCTGCAGATTATTCACAGATAGAGTTGCGGATCATGGCACATATGTCAAAAGATAAAGTCTTGACCCAGGCGTTCTTTGAGGGCCTCGACGTGCATAGCGTAACTGCTTGTGAAATCTTCTCTACTGACGTAAAAAACGTCAATTCAGAACAAAGACGGACAGCTAAGGTAATAAATTTTGGATTAATTTACGGTATGGGGGCTTTTGGTTTAAGTAAGAGTTTAGGTATATCCCGAGATGCTGCTAGTAATTACATCGACCGGTATTTTCAAAGATATCCTGGTGTCGCCTCTTTTATGGAAGAAACCAAGGAAAAAGCAAAAAAAAATGGTTTCGTTGAGACAATAGAGGGTAGACGGTTGTGGCTGCCAGAAATAAATTCTCCAAACGGACCGCGGCGACAGGCAGCTGAAAGGGCGGCTATTAACGCCCCAATGCAGGGAACGGCTGCTGATTTGATAAAAATGGCTATGATCCATGTAGACTCTGAATTGGAGAAAAGAAACTTAAATGCAAGAATGATTTTACAGGTTCACGATGAATTAGTTTTTGAAGTTCATGAAGATCATATACGCGTATTTACAAGCATTATAAAAAAGGTGATGTGTGCTGTATTAAAACTGCGCGTTCCCCTTGAAGTAGAAGTGGGGTGCGGTCAAAATTGGGAAGAGGCCCATTAACTCTATGGATGGCGCGCGAATGTGCCGTTGGAGGGAATTGAACCCCCGACCTCTCGCTTACGAAGCGACTGCTCTACCCCTGAGCTACAACGGCAAATCCTGTTTTTTGTCCGAGAGAGTTTTAGGGAGGGGGAATCGAACATGCTCCTTAGCTCCAGGTAGAATCCGCACAGAAGATGCCCCTAATGCCTTGATAGCTGTTAGAAGTTTTTGGACTAATGACTCCGGAGCAGATGCTCCGGCTGTAACCCCGATCCGTGAATGTGTTTTTAACCATTCAGGATTTAAATCTTCCGCTCCGTCGATCAAGTATGCTTCAGCTCCGTATTTTTCCGCGACCTCTCTGAGCCTATTACTATTCGAGCTTGTCGGGCTGCCAACTACTAGCACCAGATCCACTTCAGAGGCTAAAAGTTTTACTGCATCTTGCCTATTTTGTGTTGCATAACAAATATCACTAACTTTTGGACCTTGAATCTCTGGAAACCTTTCTTTTAAAGATGCGATTATGCCAGCAGTATCATCCGTTGAAAGTGTGGTTTGGGTTACATAGGCGAGCTTAGAAGGATTGACAGGATCTAACTCCGAAACCTGATTTTTATTTTCAATTAAAAGGATTCCTGAGTCCAACTGCCCCATAGTGCCCTCGACCTCGGGGTGTCCTTGATGCCCGATCATGATTATCTCAAATCCAGATGCAGCCAGTTTTTTTACTTCTGCATGGACCTTTGTAACAAGTGGGCATGTAGCATCAAAAACCTCAAGGTCTCTGTTTTGAGCTTGGTGGCGTACTAACAAAGAGACTCCATGAGCGCTCATAATTACGCGTGCTCCAGGAGGAACTTCTTTAATCTCGTCCACAAAGATTGCCCCTTTTTTTCTTAGCGTGCTAACAACGTGATTATTGTGAACAATTTCATGCTTAACATAGACAGGTGCTCCGAATCGTTCAAGAGCCCGTTCAACTATTTCGATCGCCCTTTCGACCCCTGCACAAAACCCTCTCGGTTCCGCAAGTGTAACCATTGTCTGAGACTTTTCTTTTATTTTTGTGTGCATACCGAAACTTTAGCTTAAAACTGATGGTGGGTGTAGGTAAACTAATGAGTTTTGAAAAAACTATTGTTTGATAAGAAAAAAAAAATTATAATATAGTGTTATCTAATCTGGAGTGTTATATGGCACGCGTTTGTCAAATTACTGGTAAAAAACCCATGGTTGGGAATCGCGTTTCTCACGCGAATAATAAAAACAAAAGAAGGTTTCTGCCAAGCTTACATCAAAAAAGGTTTTGGTTGGAGTCTGAGAAAAGATGGATCAGGTTGAGGCTCTCTAGTGCGGCGATAAGAACTATCGACAAAAAGGGTATAGAAAACGTGCTACCCCGGCTTTTGGGAAAAAAGGAGGGTTAGATGGCAGGTAAAGGTGCTAGGGAAAAAATAAAACTGGAAAGCTCGGCCGGAACAGGTCATTTCTACACTACGTCGAAAAACAAAAGAACAACTACTCAGAAACTGGAAATTAAAAAATTTGACCCAAAAGTGAGAAAGCATGTTGTATACAAGGAAGCCAAGATCAAATAAATAAAATTACCAGAATAAGTTCGATTCAATTGTGTTCAAACTAAGTGACGTATAAATCGACGACATAGTTTTAGGGAAATTTTTGCTAGTAGTCGTTTTTCCTCGTCAGATGGAAACCAATTGTTTTCGTAATTACCCAAAATGGGTTGAGAATTTTTAACGCAAAGACATAAAGCCTATTTCTAATCGACCAGTCGAAACTATGAATCGAAGTTTGAGTGAACTTCGGTGGGTAGTAAGGTGATTACCAATAATTCATTGGATAAAAAAGTATCTCTTACAGAATTCTGGGTTTACAACTATCGTAGAGAAAATATTCTGCGATACCCAGCACGTTGCTAACGATGGATTTCTAAGGCACGTTATTTTTACGTATCTTCATTGAATGAATGGCTGATGCGACCACTAATAATAGCCCGACCGTACCCGTAATTATTTCGGGTACGTGAAAGTGAACGCTCGTTATCATTATTAGAGCCAAAGCTCCGATCGCATAATGGGCTCCATGTTCGAGATAAATTAACTCGTTAAGCGTACCCTGCTTAATTAAATATATGGTGATAGAGCGGACTGCCATAGCACCCGCCCCTAGTCCGAGCATAATGATTATAATATCTTTCGTGATGGCAAATGCACCTACCACGGCATCTATGGAAAATGATGCGTCGAGAACCTCTATATAAATGAATCCGCCGAGAGACCCTCGTTTTATTGCCTCGATTTCGGTCGAATTATTGGGCGTTATTGCCTGGCTTAAGACATCAATCCCTAAATAGATAATAAGTCCCCAAAGCCCAAACATTACAATTTTAAATTTTTCTTCATCCGGTAAATTTCCCGCAACAAATAGCAAAATACTCAAACTCAAAAATATTGTGATCCCTTTAATATTTCCAAGCTTGGAAAACCGTTTTTCTAGATTTGGGATCCAAAAGATACATTTTTTACTGTCAAAAAAATAATTCAAGAAAATGAGTAACAGGAATATCCCACCAAAAGCTGAAATTTCACCGTGGTGTCTTAAGAGAATATTCGAGTAATTTTCAGGTTCGTTTATTGCAACAAACCAAGTTTCTATAAGCGTCATTTCCGTTGTGACCGAAACTACTAATAATGGAAAAACTAATCTCATTCCGAATACTGCAATCAGAACCCCTATTGTTAAAAATAGTGTCTGCCAAAATGCATTCCAATTTTTAAGAATGGAAGCATTCACCACCGCATTATCAAATGAAAGGGATATTTCAAGAATAAGCAAAATAACAAATATCCAAAGCATGTGTATTAATCCACTTTTTTTATCTGTTTCCCATCCCCATAATCCAGCAATGATTGCGAATAGTATACAGATTAAGATCGTACCCCAGAAATTCTTCAGAAATGTTTTCACGCTAATCTTTTGTTATTCTATTGGGTCTTCTCATCAAAACAAGTTCCTCAGCACCGGTAGGGTGTACAGCCATCGTTTCATCAAGATGGGATTTTTTTACGCCTGCCTTTAATGCAATAGCCAAGGTTTGAATTATTTCCGGTGCGTCATCACCAAAAATATGAGCCCCGACCAATTTGTCAGATTCATCCTCGACGATCAATTTGTAATAGCTTTTGGTTTTCTTAGAGGCAAATGATTTTTTTAAAGGGTTAAATTCAGATTCATAAATTCTAAACTTCCTGGATTTCTCCTTTATCGCCGCATCCTCTGTTATGCCAATAGTTCCAATAGGGGGGGTAGTAAAGACTGCAGTAGCCACATCAGCATGATTAACTTGCAACCGCTTTTCATTGAATAAATTTTCCGCAACGGCCCTTCCTTCGGCGATAGCAACGGGAGTCAAATTAACACGATCTGTTACATCACCAATTGCAAAAATCCCTTCAATCGAGCTTTCGCTTTTTTCGTTAACAATTATCTCACCTTTGTCACCCATGAGAGGAGCTTGCCCCTCGGCGAAAAGACCCTTTGTATTCGGAGATCTTCCTAATGCATTTAAAACCGTATCAAAATAAAACACATCGTCGGTTAAGTTCACCTGGATATCTTCCGCCTTCTTCTCGATAGAACGTAGTTGGCTTTTCGCGTATATTTTTAACCCGTTGTTTTCCATGTGATCCTTTAACCGACGTCTGATATCGGTGTCAAATCCTTTAAGTGGCAAGTCTGCTCGAAAAAACAAACTTACATCAATTCCCAGACTTGCCAAAATAGAGGCAAATTCCGTTGCGATGTAACCAGATCCTAAAATCCCAATTTTGGCAGGATTTCTATTCAACTCTAATATTCCATCCGAGGTTAACGCGTTTTCTAAACCAGGAATTTGTGACAAGTTAGGTGCTCCTCCAACAGCTATGACTAAATTTTTTGTAGAAAAAGTTCTGTCTGCAACTTTTACCTCATTTTTGCCGACAATAAGGGCTTTGCCTTTAACTAGTTGTACTCCACTAGTTTTTAAAAGATTCTCATAGATTGTTTCTAACCTGTCAATTTCGATATTTTTTTGTGAAGTCCAGAATTGCATTTCATGGTTTATTTCAGCAGGATTGAGCCCTTTCCAACCGAACGCTGCTGCTTGAGAAACGGCACTCCCTAACTCGCCAGCGTACATCATCAATTTTTTTGGTATACAACCGCGCATGACACAGGTTCCCCCAACTCTACTAGACTCAATTACTGCTACCTTGGCACCATACTCAGCGGCCCGGCGAGCACATGCGACTCCGCCGGAACCCCCTCCAATAACAATCAAATCAAAGTTCACAGACAAATGGGCACCCTTTTGTTAACATTAAAAAGAACTTACTATGAATATTATAGACACCTTTAGATATTTAGTTTCACTTGAGGAGCATAAACATTTTAGTCGCGCTGCTCAAGCTTGCCACATAACTCAACCGGCCCTTTCGAATGCTTTAAAGGCTCTCGAGGAGGAGATGGGTGTAAAAATTGTCAACAGGGGAAGGAATTATGAGGGATTGACAGATGAGGGTAAGCAAGTTCTCACGTCTGCATATCAGGTATTGCATGAAATCGGAAAATTAAAATCTGAGATAAAAAGCAAGAAATCCGCCCCAATGGGGAATCTAATTATTGGGTCAATTCCTAGCACGCTTCCGGTTGCTTCTCAGTTTGCCGCAAGTATTTTTGGTGAATTTAACGGATTAAAACCTGTGGTGCGTTCTATGACTTCGCATGATTTAGAGCTATCCCTGGAAAATCTCTCAGTCGATGTAGCATTTGGGTACACAGATAGATCAGCAGTACATGCGCAAGAGCTTCACATTTTGCCTCAGTATGAAGAAAAATATTTTTACATTAAAAAAAGCTCATCTTCCACAAGTTCTCTGCCGATTAGTTGGAAGGAAGCCGCAGAGGGTAAGCTTTGCTTACTAACCCCTGAGATGCACAACAGAAAACTAATAGACATCTTTTTTAAAAAAAATGACATCGTTATTGAACCTGTTATGCAAACGGATTCCATTTTTAGTTTGCTTCTTTCGGTTCAATTTTCTGATCTAGCTACAATTTTATCCGGGCCAACTGCCAATTTTGCAAAAATCAACAAAGAATTGTCCATAAGAGAGTTAACTGACCCTTCGGAAAGTACCGCTATTGGGATAATGATTCCGTCTAGCCATAAGTTATCGGTCATGCAATATGTGGTTGAGGAATTTGCAATGTCCGAGAAATGGAGTTCAATTTTAGGTGGTATTTCAATGCCTTAGGGAAAACGTGTATATTTTTAAAAGTTTAGGATTGATTCAAAAATAAAATTAGACAGATAAACTTAAGGGGAATAGATTATTAGGTAGATGGATAAACGAGGGTTTCTATGAATCAGCCGGCAGTAGTTGCAGAAGCAGTCCAAACAGTTGACATTTCCAGAATTACGAAGAGGCGTAAAAAGGACAGGATAAAAAAGAAAGGAACACAGCCCGACCCTGAGTGTCTCGCGCAACTTAAAGAATTAGTTCCACCGGAAAATTTAAAAAGGCGAGACATGCTTATTGAAAATTTGCATGTCGTTCACGATTATTTTGGTTGTTTGCGAGAAAAGCATTTGGTCGCGCTAGCGCATCTATCAAAGTTGCCTATGGCTGAAGTTTATGAGGTCGCATCTTTCTACCATCACTTTGACATCGTTAAGGATGATAAAGACATATGGAATTTGACGGTCCGCGTTTGTGACGGACTGAGTTGTGAGCTGGCCGGTGCGCAGAATCTTTTTGAAAAATTAGGTGAATTTGTTCCCGAGAAAACAAGGGTTATTAAGGCTCCATGTGTGGGGCGTTGCGAACAAGCCCCTGTTGCGGTTGTGCACCAAAACCCCATCCCTTTCGCTAATTTGGAGTCGGTGACAGTTGCGATAGCAAACAAGCATAAGTTTCATCCAAAAACGTCCCTTGAAGTTTCAGAAGCGCGAACTTTTAACCCAACAGATTACGTGGAAAAAAGCCTACCTACCCTGGATGGTGTTTCAAGCTTTAGTTCTCCACTTGTGGTTGACTTTACCAAATATGTTGCAGGTGGTGGGTACTCGTTGAGTAGAAAAGTCGCAGAGGGCATTATTACCGGAGACAGTGTTATTGAAGAATTAGACAGCTCTGGAATACGAGGTCTAGGCGGAGCTGGTTTCCCAGTTGGTCGAAAATGGAGAATAGTGAGAGATCAGCCTGGTGAGAAGCTCATGGCGTTGAACCTTGATGAAGGAGAGCCAGGCACCTTTAAAGATAGAACTTATTTGGAGAGAGACCCGCACAGATTTCTAGAAGGAATCCTTATAGCGGCGACCGTGGTGGGAATAAAAAAATGTTACATTTACCTACGGGATGAATATCATGGATGTAGAGAATTGCTCGCTAAATCCATAGATGAAATGCAGAAAAACCTCGAATTTAACCTGCCTTACCTAGAACTTAGGCGAGGCGCTGGTGCGTACATTTGTGGCGAAGAATCTGCGATGATCGAGAGTATAGAAGGAAAGAGAGGCGAGCCACGGAAAAGGCCGCCTTATATTGCGCAGGTGGGACTTTTTGGCAGGCCTACTTTAGAACATAATTTTGAATCACTTTATTGGGTACGAGACATTGTTGAAAAAGGGGCAGATTGGTTTTCTGGTTTTGGGAGGAACGGTCGCAAGGGGCTTAGAAGCTACAGTGTAAGTGGAAGAGTTAGAAATCCGGGGGTTAAACTAGCTCCGGCAGGTATCAACATTCAAGAGCTAATTGATGAATACTGCGGGGGAATGGATGAGGGACATAAGTTTTATGGGTATTTGCCAGGAGGCGCATCAGGTGGAATCTTACCTGCATCAATGAACCAAATCCCACTTGACTTCGATACTCTACAGGAATTTGGATGCTTCATTGGTTCAGCGGCCGTTGTTGTTTTCAGTGAGCAAGACAAGGCAAGAAACGTCGCTCACAACGTAATGCGTTTTTTTGAACATGAAAGTTGTGGTCAGTGCACGCCTTGCCGAGTTGGTACCGCAAAGTCAGCAAAATTAATGCTTGAAAAGAAATGGAATGAGCCGCTTCTTGCAGATTTAAAGCAGGTAATGACCGATGCCTCAATTTGTGGGCTCGGTCAGGCTGCCGCTAATCCCATCAATTGTGTGCAGAAGTACTTTCCGAACGAGGTGGCGTAATGAATGCTCCTGAGAGTTTCTTAGAGCAACTAGAGGCTAAAACAGTCAAAATGCAACTTAACGGGAAAGCTATAGTTGCAAAAGAAGGTGAAACGATTTTAAAGGCAGCAAGAAGAGAGGGAATTGATATTCCCACCTTATGTTACAAAGACGACTATCGAGAAGACGGTAATTGTAGAGCTTGCGTTGTAGAGGTAAAGGGCGAGAGAGTCCTTGCCCCGAGTTGCTGTAGGAAGGTTGCTGAGGGGATGGAAGTAAATACAAACAACGACAGAGCTATGCTCAGCCAAAAAATGGTTTTGGAATTACTCCTTGCCGATGTTCCGGATGTTGGCCATAAATGGGTCTCTGACGACAAAAGCCATCCACACGGTGAATTATCTTTGTGGGCAAAAAAATTAGGAGTAAAACCACGAGGTGATCTTAAAGCGATTAGACGAGAGATCGTTGAACAAGATATTTCGCATCCCGCGATGTTTGTTGATTTATCCTCTTGCATTCAATGCGATCGCTGCGTTAGGGCTTGCCGTGAGGAGCAGGCAAATGACGTCATTGGCGTCTTCGGAAGAGGCGCGGAAACCAAAATTATATTTGATACCGACGTAAAAATGGGTAAGAGCACTTGCGTTGCGTGCGGTGAATGCGTGCAAGCTTGCCCCACCGGGGCTCTGATGCCCAAGAGTTTAATCGGGAGTCAAGTTGTCGATAAAAAGGTTGACTCCGTTTGCCCGTTTTGCGGCGTCGGATGCTTGCTAACTTACAAGGTTAAAGATGAAAGAATAGTCGCGGTGGATGGTCGAGACGGTCCATCCAACCGGAAGCGTTTATGTGTGAAGGGAAGGTTTGGGTTCGACTACGCTCACCACCCTGAAAGATTAAAAAAACCGTTAATTAGACGAAAAGGCATTAAAAAAGATATCGACCACATTGCAGGAAAGACCCCATGGGAAAAGATTTTTAGGGAAGCCTCGTGGGAAGAGGCCCTTTCCCTGGCGAGCGGTGGATTAAAGAAATTAAGGGACTCAAAAGGAAAGGGAGCACTCGCGGGATTTGGTTCCGCTAAAGGCAGTAACGAAGAGGCCTACCTGTTCCAAAAGTTAGTACGAACGGGGTTTGGAAACAACAATGTTGATCATTGTACGCGATTATGTCACGCGTCAAGCGTCGCAGCATTACTGGAGGGAGTAGGGTCTGGGGCAGTTAGTAATCAGGTTGCTGACGTTGAAAAGGCGGAGGTCATAATGATTATAGGGTCAAACCCAACGGAGAATCATCCTGTAGCTGCTACCTGGATGAAGAATGCTGCAAGGAATGGTGCAAAAATTATACTAGCAGATCCGAGACTCACAAGTATTTCGCAGTACGCTTGGCGATCATTGCCTTTTAAATCGGGCGGGGATATTGCCTTATTGAACGGAATGATCCATGTCATTATTGCTAATGATCTGGTAGATAAAAATTTTATAGAAAAGCGAGTCAACAACTTTAATGAACTTAAAGAAAGAGTGTCAGATTTTACCCCTGAGAGAGCTTCAGAAATTTGCGGCATACCGGCAGACACGATCGCTGAGGTAGCTATCGAGTTTGCAAAATCAAAAGGTTCAATGATTCTTTGGGGCATGGGCGTTAGTCAACATGTACACGGTACTGATAATGCTCGGTGCCTGATAGCATTATCAACCATTACAGGGCAAATAGGAAGACCGGGTACTGGCCTTCATCCCTTGAGGGGTCAAAATAATGTTCAAGGTGCGAGTGACGCGGGCTTAATTCCAATGATGCTACCAAACTACCAAAAAGTGGTTGATGTGGAGAAACGAAAATGGTTTGAGTCTTTTTGGGGAACCGAGTTACATGACAAACCAGGATTCACCGTAACGGAAATTATGGATCAAGTGTTTGCTGATGAGTCCGATTCAAATAAAATTCGTGGACTTTACGTGATGGGTGAAAATCCAGCAATGAGTGATCCTAACTTGAACCATGCTAGGTCGGCACTTGCAAATTTAGAGCATCTTGTAGTGCAAGATATTTTTATGACAGAAACAGCGTGGCTTGCGGATGTTATTCTGCCAGCGTCCGCTTGGCCTGAAAAAAATGGTACAGTTACCAATACGGATAGGATGGTGCAAATGGGTAGAAAGGCCATAGAGCCGCCAGGGGATGCCATGGAAGATTTATGGATAATTCAGGAGATGGCTCGGGGGCTTGGTTTGGCGTGGGAATACGAAGGGCCAGATTGTGGCGTTGAGGCTGTATATGATGAGATGCGGCATGCAATGAAGGACTCCATTTGGGGTATTACGTGGAAAAGGTTGATGGAGGAGCAAAGCGTAACGTACCCCTGTGCAGCCGAAGACCACCCTGGGGAGCCCGTAGTCTTTGTTGATAATTTTCCAACCAAGGATGGGAAAGTGAATTTAGTGCCTGCAAATCCAGGCATTCCAGACGAAAAACCAGATTCGGACTTCCCTTTTGTATTGATTACTGGCAGACAGCTTGAACATTGGCATACGGGAAGCATGACTCGAAGAGCGACGATTTTAAATGCTATAGAACCCGGGCCAACAGCGTATTTGAATAGTCGTGATATGGAGAGGATTGGCCTTATTCCAGGGGACAGTGTGAAGATTTCTTCGCGAAGGGGAAGTGTCAAAGTTTTAATCAGATTAGATAACGGAACTCCTGGTGGTAATATATTTATGTCTTTTGCTTACCGAGAGGCCGCTGCCAATTTGCTCACGAATGCTGCGTTAGATCCTGTTGCTAAAATTCCTGAATTTAAATATTGCGCTGTAAAGGTCGAAAAAGCTTAAGGGTTTATCAATCCACTTTGGATAGCAATTAACGCTAGCTCTGTTTGATTAGAAGCATTTAGTTTTTGCTTAATATTGTATAAATGCGTCCCAACGGTTCTTGGTGAAAGATTAAGCGTTTCCGCAATACGATTCACAGTTTTGCCGTTGGCAAGTGCCATAAAAACATCAAACTCCCGCTCGGATAAAACCTCTACCGGACTTGTTTCGCCACCCATTTGACTCATTGCTATTTTTTGTGCAATCGACGCCTCAATATACATATTTCCAGAGTGAATTTGTCTGATCGCTTTAATCAGCTCCTCTGGGGCTCCTCTTTTTGACAGATAACCGTTAGCCCCTGCTTTTAAAGAACGCTTAGGATGAATTGCATCTTCGTGTGCTGAAAGAATTAATATTTTCGGATGCTTCTGTTTATTAACTACGCGTGATATTGTTTCCAAACCTCCAATTCCTGGCATTGAAAGGTCCATTACGATCATATCTGTCTGGAGTGTATTTAACAGCTTTATTACCTGTTCGCCGCTTTCGGCCTCACCAACTACGTTAATATCATTTGTGTCTTGAAGCAACAGTTTAAATCCCATTCGAACCACCGCATGATCATCAGCAAGAACGACGTTTATTTTATTCATATATTAATCCCAAATTATTAATAGTTGTTCAATCGACCTCTTTAATTTTTGATCCGGGAACTATTGAGGAAACCTTTGTTCCTCCTCTCTCGGGGGATTCGACGATAAACTTTCCACCCAGACTTTGAATTCGGTCTCGCATTCCTTTGAGCCCAAATCTATCTGTTTGAGTAATTCGTTCAGGTGTGATTCCTTTCCCGTCGTCTGCTACGGTCAACACAAGATCTCCAGTAGTCTTAGATGTTTTGACTTCTAGGGAAATGCTTTTTGCACCAGAGTGTTTTACGGCGTTATTAACACACTCTTGTGCCACTCTGAATAAGGAAATTTCAACTTCTTTTGGCAAAACCACAGCCTCCGAATTTAATTCAAAAGAGATGTTCTCGTGAATTTGTTTCCAGTCTTCAACGGCCTCTTTTAATGTATCAATTAGACCGAACTCATCAAGTGAGATTGGTCGCAACCCCTTAATTATATTATGAACGGCATCGTAAATTTGGCCGGAAATAGAAACTATAGTTTTACTGTTGTTGTAAATTTTATCGTCAAGTTCGTTTTTACGGTTCGTCATTGATTGAGCAATGCTTTTAATCGCAGTTACATACTGTCCTAATTCGTCATGGAGTTCCATTGCTAAAGCCTTACGTTCTTCCTCTAATCTAGCCTGGACTAAAAGGGCCAGTTCCTTATTCTTTTCTAATTCACGTTTAGTTTCCTCCGCGACTCTTCTCTCTTTTATGTCTCGCATTAAGAGCAAAACGCCCAAACCTCTATTAAATTTTGGCTCAATAATGGGTGTGATTTTTTCAGAAACCTCAATTATTTTTCCGAGACGAGTTATTCTTGTGGTGTCATATGTTTCAACTGGTATGGAGTTTTGGACATCAATGAATTTCTTTTCCATTTCATCGCGAAGATGAAGCGGAAACAAATTTTCAACATTAATTCCTAAAAATGACTCATCAAAATATCCAAATAGTTTTTCGGCTGCAGGATTTGAAAATATTATCGTTCCGGTTTTGTCAACAATGACAAGAGCATCAGTCGATTGTTCAATCGCAAGTGTAAGTTTACGGTTCTCTTTTAAACCCTGCTCAATGGCATTTGCCATCTGATTAAACCCTGCTGTAACGCTATTAAATTCTGTTACGTTGTAAGTTGGTAGCCGTGTTTTAAAATCCCCTTTCCGCATTTTGTTTAATCCAAAAACAATATCTTTTATCGGGTTTAAGGCTTTACCGATCATCCAAAAAACTAATAAATTCACAAAAATAAAGAAAAATAATCCAACAACAGCTAACTCTCGTAAATCGTCCCACGCATCTAAAATCGCTCGGGAAGGATTAGGAATGACTTGTACGGTTACGGCCTGAGCAGGAATTATAAAGGGTTCTGTTTTTGGAGAAACGATGTTTGTGAACCAGCTTGGCGCATTTCTTCCGGCTTTATATTTACTGGGAGGAGAGTCGTAGATGAGATCGCCAATACTATTAAACATTCGTACCTCGTGGGCTCTAATCCTACCAAGATTTTTCAAGAAGCTTTTTAATGCTTCTTCCCTATCCTTTCCTTGCGATAATAGTTGGGCTCTGGCGAGAAAGTATGGGAGGAGTTGGTTTGCAACTTTGGTTCCTGCCGTAATTTCCTCTTGAATTTGCTGCTTTATATCTTGCAATTGAATTGCAGTAGTCGAACAGATGAAGACTAACATCAGGACCGTCACCAAAAAATTGATTTTGACTCGTAAGCTCATATCAAATCTTTGCGGATATTTTCTAATGCTTTCGTCAATGCATTTTTTATTTTCGGGGAAAATGCATCATGGCCTGCATTTTTTAAAAGTTCAAGTTTCGAGCTTTTTAACTGATTATGCAATTTTAGAGCGTTTTTTTTTGGACATATGGGATCTTCAGACCCGTGGATGATTGACACTTTCATTTCCCCAAGCATGTGGCACGTGTCGATTAACTCGTTATCTTTTAGAAAACAATTATTTTTAAGGTAGTGCAGGTGAATTTTCATACGATTAAGCGCTTCAATTCCTGTTGCTGTTATTTTGTTATCCGCTCGCAATTGTGACTTGCCCGGTTTGTTAATTAAATTTGCCTCTGAGAGTTGCATTCCAGCCCGTTCCAGATTCTCCCATCTCCTTACAGCTTCCAAGCTTTGCAATTGATCGTGCCCAAATATTGTATCGTAATAATATTGCAGGGTATCGATATCATTTGGAACAATTTGTTGAAAGGCTGAAAATGTTTTTGGAAATTTTTGTCTACCCATTTCATTGATAAACCAATTTATCTCGTCTCTTGTGCCGAGAAAAATGCCCCTAAGAATCAAAGCATAAACTTTTTCGGGAAAGGAAATTGCGTATTTTAATGCCAACGTTGAGCCCCAAGAACCGCCAAAAACTACCCACTTATCCACCTTGACTTGTTTTCTTATTTCTTCAATGTCTGATACGAGATGGGCTGTCGTGTTATTAACTATAGAGCCTTGTGGCGCACTATTACCACATCCTCTCTGGTCTATAAATGTGGCAAACCAACGATTTTGTTCGAAAAAGGACTTGGAAGCCTCTGAATATCCACTTCCTGGACCTCCATGCAAAAAAACTAAGGGAATACCCTGCTTTGAACCAGTAGTCTCGTAAGCTACTCGATGGTGCGCATCTACTTGTAGAAAGTTTATTTGTGACATTTTCTCACGACAAACATAAAAAAGTAATTTTAATGATTTTCATTAATAATTTATCCTTGATTACTTGATTTATTCTAAAACGTTACTTGAGATTATACGAAAGCAACTTAGTTAAACTGTTGCAAATTTAAATAGAAAGGAGAAAAACTATGTGGACAAAGCCTACAGCTACTGATCTTCGTTTTGGTTTCGAAGTTACTATGTACATCGCTGCAAAGTAATTTTACCTTACGAGTTCGCCCGTGCCCACAAGGGCACGGGTTTTTATTTAGGAGAATGGAGAATTGATTGTAAGAGTTTTAGGTTCGGCTGCCGGTGGTGGTTTCCCCCAGTGGAACTGCAATTGTATTAATTGTTTAAGTGTTCGAGCTGGCAAACCTGGCTACACCGCCAGAACTCAATCATCGATCGCCGTTACCTCAAACGGCGTGGATTGGTTATTATTTAATGCGTCGCCAGATATCCTTACGCAATTGAAGATGGCCGGGGGTCGATTGCAGCCTGCAAGAACTGTGCGCGATTCAGGGATAAAGGCAATAGTTTTAATGGATGCGCAAATCGATCACACGACTGGTTTATTTATGTTGAGGGAATCGTCTGGGCCTTTAACAATTCATTCGACCAAAGAGGTAAAGGAAGATTTATCAACAGGGAACCCCATATTTAACGTTTTGGATTTTTACTGTTCGGTCAACTGGGTAGAAATCGATATTGAGAAGTCGCCGGAAAATACTATCCCTGAAGTGGAGGGAATCAGACTAAATTTTATGACATTAAAAAGTGAAGCGCCGCCGTTTTCTCCATTTAGGGGCAAACCTAGACCCGGGGATAATGTTGGTGTACAAATTATTGATGAAAATTCAGGGAAAAAAGTCTTTTATGCTCCGGGACTCTGTGCGATTGAGGAACATTTAGTAGCCTCGATGAAATCGTCCGATTTGTTATTGGTAGATGGTACCTTTTGGACTGACACAGAGATGATCGACAACGGTCTTTCAAAGAAACTAGCCAGAGAGATGGGTCACAATCCGCAGTCTGGTCCTGGAGGCATGATTGAAAATCTCAGTCAGATAAAAGGTCCTAGAAAAGTTTTAATACACATAAATAATTCGAACCCAATCCTAAATGAGATGTCCGAGGAAAGAAAAATACTCGAGAAAAACCATATTGAAGTATCTTACGACGGGATGGAAGTTCTTTTATAATCAACAATCGAAAAAAGAGAGAAAAAGATGCAAAGCAAAACCGTATTGACCGAATTAGAAACTGTAAATCCTGCCTTTTCTAAAGAACCTTGGAGCGCGGAACAGTTTGAAGATTTGTTGAAGCAAAAAGGCACGAGTTATCATATTTATCACCCATTTCATGTGATGATGGCAGAGGGAACGCTTAGTAAAGAGCAGTTGCAGGGTTGGGTAGCCAACCGTTTCTATTACCAGATAAGCATTCCAGTGAAAGACGCGGCCATCCTCTCAAATTGTCCACATCCAGAGATTAGAAAAGAATGGATACAAAGGATTTTGGATCATGATGGTTTTGAAGATGATGCAGGTGGTATTGAAGCGTGGATTGGACTTGGAAAGGCAGTCGGTCTGTCGCGGGAGGAAGTTGTAAGTCTGAAGTATGTTGCTCCTGCAGCTCGGTTTGCGGTAGATGCCTATGTAAATTTTGCAAGGCGTGCTTCGTGGCAGGAATCTATAGCCTCTAGCCTCACGGAGTTGTTCGCTCCTCATATTCATCAGCAGAGATTAGATACCTGGCCAGAGAAATATCCATGGGTTGATGCCGAGGGAATGAAATACTTCAAATACCGTCTTGGACAAGCTCGCAGGGATGTCCAGCACGGCCTTGAAGTTACAAAAACATTTTTTAGTCAATCGAGAGCGCTTCAGGAAAGAGCACTCGAAATTCTCCAATTTAAATTGGATGTTCTATGGGCTCTCGCTGACGCAATTATGTTACAGCAGTGTGAAATAGAGATAAAAGGAGCAAAAATAAAATGAGCACTCTTTCTGAGAGTGATACTCCGTGCCTCTCTAAGCTTTACCGATTGCAGTGGGAAAAGGCGCAAGACGCCTATGTCCTTTTGTACCCAGAGGGCATGGTTAAGTTGAACGAAAGTGCCGGGGAAATACTCAGTAGGGTAGATGGGAGAAAGTCCATTTCCTCTATTACTGAAGAACTTGAGAAGAAATTTGGCGTATCCGATTTGACAGGAGACGTGGTTTCTTTTGTTGAATTAGCTGTCCAACAAGGGTGGTTGTTGTTGGACGATAATAGGGGAGATGAGAAAGTTGCCGACAAATAGAGAGGGAATAAATAAACCGCTTTGGTTGCTTGCGGAGATAACGTATAGGTGTCCGCTGAACTGCGTGTTCTGCTACAACCCCGTTGACTATGCAAAACAGCACCAGGAATTGACTACTGACGAGTGGTTGAGCGTTCTCAATCAGGGTAGAGAAATGGGTGCAGCGCAGCTAGGGCTTTCGGGAGGAGAACCCCTTTTAAGGAAAGACCTTGAACTTATTGTCAAGGAGGGTAGAAAGCTAGGGTATTACATTAATTTGATTACCTCTGGAATCGGTATGACTGAAGCGAGAATAAAAAATTTGAAAGAAGCTGGGGTAGACCACATCCAGCTATCCTTTCAGGATAGTACTCGGGAGATGAACGATTTTTTGTCAAGTACAAAAACGTTTGATCTCAAAAACAAGGTCGCAAAGTTGATAAAGCAGTATGATTATCCGATGGTACTTAATTGCGTTCTTCATCGATTAAACATTGATCATATTGAGGAAATACTGAGTATGGCAGAGTCGATGGGAGCTGAGTACGTTGAATTGGCAAATACCCAATTTTATTCATGGGCCAGTTTAAACAAAAAGCAGTTGATGCCCACAAGACAGCAACTTGACAAGGCGGAGGCAGTTCTTAAAAAGTTTAGAGATAGGCTAGGTAACAAAATGAAGATATATTTTGTAATGCCTGATTATTACAGTACTAGGCCGAAGAAATGTATGAATGGTTGGGGAAATGTTTTCATAACGGTGCAGGCGGATGGAACTGTTTTACCTTGTCATGTGGCAGGGATGTTACCAAATATAGAGTTCGCCAATATTAAAGATACCTCGTTGGATTGGATTTGGTATGACTCCCCAGGCTTTAACCTTTTTCGTGGAGATAGCTGGATGAAGGAACCATGTAAAAGTTGTCCGGAAAAAGAGAATGACCTCGGGGGGTGTCGTTGTCAGGCATATATGTTGGCTGGAGACGCCGCCCTTACTGATCCCATTTGTGAGAAAAGTCCCCATCACGAGAAAATGGTTAAGCAGTTTGTGAAGGATGCGGAAAAAATATCTGCGGGAGAAAAGCCAATCATTTTTCGAACGGATAAGGAGTCCAGGAGATTAATCAAAGAGAAGGATACTTGTAGCTTGAACATCGAAGAGTCGAGATTATTTGAAGATGGGGTTGTGGCAAGTTCGGATAAATCGCGTGTTGGTAGTATTTGAATTTTCAAAAATCAACACAGATGACAAAAAATACCGTAGCTATAGAGTTATTTAATGTTACTAAACGTTACTCTGACGTTTTGGCTACAAATTCAGTTTCGTTTCAGGTAAAGGCGGGCGAATTCTTTGGTCTTCTAGGACCAAATGGCGCGGGTAAGACAACTACAATAAATATGATGGCCTCAATCTTGAAACCATCGGAAGGTCAGATAAAAGTATTAGGACTCGATGTAAAAAAAAAACCTGTTGAAGTTAGGAAAAATATTGGCCTTGTTTTTCAAGATTCAGCATTAGATCGACAATTGACCGTAAGAGAAAATCTTATTTTTGCAGGGATGTTGCATGGGCTAGGAAGGAAAGTTGTTGAGAAACGGTTGACTGATCTTTTGACTTTGTTCGACCTTGTGGATAAGAAGGATAGGCCAGTTGGTTCGTTATCTGGAGGACAACGTCGTGGTGTCGACATTGCGAGAGGGGTTATCCACCAACCTAATATTCTATTTCTTGACGAACCTACAATTGGATTAGATGTCACTGCACGAGTAAGGATTTGGCGTTTTATTCACAAACTTAGAAAATCAAATGGAATTACGATTGTTCTCACGACTCATTATCTCGAGGAAGCCGAAAGTTGTGACAACGTTTGTTTTATTGATGAGGGAAGAATTGTTTTAAAAGGAAAGCCTTTAGAGCTCATTAAAGAATTTGATTCTGAAATTCTTGAAATTGAGTCATCGGATATCGACGAACTTTTTCCCTCCCTCAGAACTATCCTAGGTGATGGTAGGGTTGATTTTAAAACTGCATATTTCAGAGTAAAGAAAAATCAGGAGTTAGTTGTTTCACAAAAAATTGAAAAAATAAAAAGCAAGTTTTCTACGAGCATTTCAAGGGTTTCTATTCGTCCTATTAACCTAAATGACGTCTTTATATGGGTTAATACGTGAGTTTTTTTAAACCTGTCTACGCGGTAATCTTACGAGATTTGATTAAATTTTTCCGCCAAAGAGGTCGGTTACTCTCTTCCTTAGTCCGACCTTTGATTTGGCTAGTGGTTATTGGTGCCGGGTTTAATTCGATGGTGACTGTGGGCAAAAGTGACTATTTTGAATTTTTGGTACCTGGTGTTATCGGAATGACAACATTATTCGGGGCTCTTTTGGGCGCCCTTTCTATGGTTTACGAGAAAGAATCTGGAGTTATGAGAATGATACTCGTCTCTCCATTAACTCACAGAAGTATTGTGTTCGCAAAAATGGCCGCCGCAACTTGCTCGGCATTTGTACAAGCTTGCTTTTTACTTATAGTGCTTTTCGTTCTCGGTTACATAGATTTATCAATAAACTGGTATTTGTTATTAACCGGGATGTTAACACTCGCAATCGCTTGTTCAGGGGTCGGTTTACTAGTTGCATCTTTTTCTAAAACTCTCGATAACTTTGCCGCCATCATGAATTTTGTGATTTTTCCGATTTTCTTTTTATCTGGGTCGCTTTATCCGATCACCAACTTACCATATTTTTTAAAATTTATTGCTCAATTGAATCCCTACACTTACGGTGTAGATATTTTAAAACACGGGATACTCGTGCCCAACGGAGGAACGTCTGACATACCATTGATCATCAGCTTTTCGGTGTTATTTAGTTTCTCCATTGCAGCCTTTTTCGTAGCGAGTTGGCGTTTTTCATTGGAAGAAACAACCTCTATCTGGTTTCCGCAACAGAAAAAAAAATAAATCAGTCTTTATTGAACCATAAATCCTGTACTAACAATGAAAAACCAGTTGACGGAAAATGCTTAGCTTAGCGGTACAATGATCGTGGTCCACAAGTTACGTTCGAAAAATGAGGCTCTATTGGAGGTTTCGTAGCAAGTCTTTTGAGGTAAGAATTTTTTTGAAAACGGTGGTTGCAAAATCTATGTGTATGATGTTCCATGCACGTTAAGATATCCATTACGCAGGTTTTACAAAACACAAAATCTTAGCATCAATCAAGGATTCCCTCATCGAATTACATTGTTTGTATATGAACTTACAATATTTTTCAGTTAGGTATTAGGTTTTTCTCCTAAATAAAACCATTCCTGACCAGGCTCAGCATTTTGATTAGGAAAGATAATAAAACAGTCTTTAGGGGCCCTAATTTCTTTCCCTGATTCAAAAATACCGACAATTTCATTTTTTTCGACTTTCATAAACGTTTTCCAGTTTTTTACAAATTTATCACCATAAGAAAGTTTATCTATAACGTCGAAAAGCTTGATGTACGTAACATTATGATTGTCTGTATTAACACATGTTTCCGTTCTGGTCATTTGAAGACGATTCAGTAAGTTTAAAATTGCATTTTTTCCAACGCTTGAGGCCAAAAATTCCTCATGTTGACCACATTCTAGTGTAATTGCAATCGCACCTTTACTTCGGGCATATTCAGTCGTACCGTCCCCGTACTTCTCATCATAGTTTAAGGTGAATGGCGGGGAGTGTTTACCATCCCGTTTCCTTCTTTTTTGTACCCCGCGGGTATAAGTGTCACTCCAGTTGGTGATGACAGTATCAACATTTAAAGCTGACACTAGCTGATGCTCGGATGTGCACACGTGTTTCTGGCCAATAACAAAATCCTTCTTTCCGGCTGAAGTATTCCCTATTAATGCAAACGGCTTATCACCGTTCAAAAATGAGTGCAGATCAAGTAGTACATCATATTCCTCAAGAATTGGGCAAAGTATATTGTTAAGTTTATCTTCGAAATTATTTTTGTCCGAGGTCTTAGGATAGAAGGCTCGATTCAAATTTCTATCTCCATTACGAGTACCTCTTAAGGCTGCCAAGGGGTTAGCAATAGGTAGAAAGGTTACCTTCCCTGAATCTAGGGTCAGGACTTGGGTGTTAAAAAGATTGACAACGTTTTTAATCGCTAATGTGCCGCAACACTCGTTACCGTGTACTCTGCCAAGGACTATAACTTTAGGACCTGGTTTTAAACCAAAAAAAGAGTGGGTTTCTAGGTGAAGATGGTTTATCATAAAGACTTTTTTTAGCGATTACAGCTAAACTTGAGTCTAACGTATAAGCATAAACCTAGGGAGTAATTATTGAATATTCATGAATATCAAGCAAAGGAATTATTAGCCCGTTTCGGCGTAACCGTCCCACAAGGGCGGGTCGCTTACACTGCTGAACAGGCATCATTTGCTGCTAGCGAACTCGGAGGATGGAATTGGGCCGTTAAAGCTCAAATCCATTCTGGAGCCCGAGGGAAGGCTGGTGGAGTTAAGCTCTGTAAAACCTACAACGAGGTCCAGGAGGCCGCTGCGGAGCTCTTAGGGACCCGACTTGTTACAATTCAAACGGGGCCTGAAGGAAAGTTATGCGAAAGAGTCTATATAGAGGTCGCGGAGCCATTTATTCAGGAGTTGTATTTGGGGTTCGTACTTGATAGAAAGGCAGAACGGATACGCGTAATTGCCTCTGCGGAGGGGGGAATGGAGATCGAGGAACTTGCAGAATCTGCCCCAGAAAAAATTTTACAGGTTTTGGTTGAGCCTGCTGTTGGCTTACAGCAATTTCAAGCTAGGGAATTGGCATTTGGATTGGGCTTAAATATAAAGCAAGTCCAGCGGGCTGTTGGTATTATTATGGGCGCCTACAGAGCCTTTAGAGATAAGGATGCAGAGATGCTGGAGATTAACCCAATGGTTGTAACTCAGGATGACCGAGTAGTTGCGCTAGATGCCAAAATGTCGTTCGATGAAAACGCGCTTTTTAGGTTACCGGATATTTCAGAAATGAAGGATTTAGCTCAAGAAGATCCAAGAGAAGCAGAAGCGAGTCAGCATAATCTTAACTACGTCGGTTTGGATGGGAATATTGGGTGTATTGTTAACGGGGCAGGGCTCGCAATGGCAACTATGGATACAATAAAGTACGCTGGCGGAAACCCCGCAAATTTTTTGGATGTTGGGGGCGGCGCATCCCCTGAACGGGTGGCGAACGCATTCAAACTTGTCCTTTCTGATAGTAATGTTGCGGTAATTTTAGTGAATATTTTTGCGGGAATAAACCGATGTGACTGGATTGCAAAAGGGGTGGTGGACGCAGCCAAAAACCTTAGGGTTCCACTAGTCGTTAGATTGGCTGGAACTAATGTCAAAGAGGGACAAAAGATTGTTGAGGAATCGGGGTTACCAATAATCAGAGCGGACACTTTGCTTGATGCTTGTACCAAAGCTGTGGAGCACGTTAAGTAAACAAATTCAGAAAAATAGGATTTATAACCAATGAGCATATTAATCGATGAACAAACCCCTATCATTGTGCAGGGATTTACTGGAGATAAAGCTACGTTTCATGCGGATGAAATGATCAAATATGGTAGCAACGTGGTTGGAGGTGTTACCCCTGGAAAAGGTGGCATTACTCATTTAGGAAAGCCAGTTTTCAACACTGTTAAAGAGGCTGTTTCCGCGACAGGTGCCCAGGCAAGTCTGGCTTTTGTTCCTCCATCATACGCAGGTGACGCTTTGATGGAAGGAGCGGATGGAGGGTTAAGACTAGTTTGCATAATTACGGATGGGATTCCCTCGCAAGATATGATGAGAGTTAAACGGTTTTTGAGACGATACCCGAGAGAAAGACGGACAATGGTTGTAGGACCCAATTGTGCAGGAATTATTTCGGCGGGAAAAGCGATGCTTGGTATTATGCCAGGACATATTTATAAACAAGGTTCTATCGGTATCGTATCAAGGTCTGGAACTCTTGGTTACGAAGCCGCGGAGCAAGTGTCAAAGGTTGGCTTAGGTGTTTCAACATCGGTCGGCATTGGTGGTGACCCAATTAATGGTTCCTCCTTCCTAGATCACATGCAGTTGTTTAATGCTGATCCTGAAACAGAAGCGGTCATTATGATCGGTGAAATTGGCGGGCCTCAAGAAGCTGAAGCAGCGGCATGGGTAAAGGAAAATATGACAAAGCCAGTTGTAGGATACGTAGCAGGGCTCACGGCACCCAAAGGAAGAAGGATGGGACACGCTGGAGCAATTATCTCAAAAGCTGGGGATTCCGCCTCGGAGAAGTCCGAAATCATGAAAAGTTTTGGAATTACTGTAGCTTCCAGCGCGAATGACTTTGGGGCTGCTATCAAAGAGGCGCTTAACTGATATAACGTGTATTGGAGAAAAAATGAGTTTTTATTGTGTTGAACAAGCCAGGCCAAGGCTTCACCGGTCCGAGCTAGCTGTGCCAGGTTCACGGCCAGAAATGTTTGAAAAAGCGGCGAAATCAAATGCAGACGTTATTTTTTTAGATTGTGAGGATGCGGTTGCACCTGACGATAAGATCAGCGCTAGGAACAATATTGTCAAAGGACTATCGGAAGTTGATTGGAATAATAAAACGATGATGGTTAGAATTAATGGACTCGACACGCACTATATGTACCGGGACGTTATAGAGATTTTAGAGGCTTGTCCTCGTTTAGACATGCTGTTAATACCGAAAGTTGGAACTCCTGAAGACGTTTATGCTGTAGATATGTTAGTCACTCAAATTGAAGACGCGACAGGAAGGACGAACAGAGTGGGTTTTGAGCTACTTATAGAAACAGCTCTGGGAATGGCGAATGTTGAGCAGATCGCGAAGGCATCTAGAAGACTTGAGGCAATGAGTTTTGGGGTAGCTGATTACGCTGCCTCGACGCGCGCTCGAACTACTGTTATTGGGGGCGTTCACCACGAGAGTGTCGTGTTAGCTGATGCAATAGAGGCTGGTCAAAGGAGGGAGGTATTTTGGACAGATCCATGGCATGCTGCTCAAACAAAGATGATGGTAGCTTGTAGGGCCAATGGATTGCGTCCGATAGATGGCCCCTTCGGAGATTTTAGTGACGGGGATGGCTATCTTAGCGCTGCTAGAAGGTGTGCAGTTCTGGGCTATGAGGGAAAATGGGCAATACATCCATCTCAGATAGAACTTGCCAACCAGGTTTTTACCCCCTCAAGGGAAGAGGTCGAAAAAGCTGAGAGGATAGTCAAAGCCATGAACCAGGCTGCTAAGGATGGAAAAGGTGCAGTTTCTCTTGACGGGAGGCTAATTGATATCGCATCAATAAGGATGGCGGAATCTGTTTTAGCCAAAGCGCAGGCCTGCCTATGACGGTTTACTGGATTATCTTTTAATATTGCGATGAGTGTTAAGGGGAGTCGATAGACTAGCAATAAGTTTGAAGCCATACTGAAATGCAATATGGAAGCTAGCAACACCATAACCAAATACGGCGCCGAAAAAAAAGTAGATGAAATCGTTCACATTTGGAGATACAGTTTTGATACTTTAGTATCATACACGAGAAATTTGAAATGGCAAGTGCAACGTATGAATTATCCATTTTTTGTCGTAAAAATGCTGAATAATTTTTAAAGCCTTAATTACTCTGAGATGACTGACGAATAAATTACCAACAATATGACGAGTAAAAATTATATTAGCCTAAGAGGTTTTTACAGCCTTCAAAGTGAATTAAAGCACCTCCATGATGTTGAAAGACCTAGGGTAGTTGAAACCGTCAGTTGGGCCGCTTCAAATGGCGATAGATCTGAGAATGGAGACTACATTTACGGAAAAAAGAAATTACGCGAAATAGACCGGAGAATTAGATACCTCATAAAGAGCATAAAAACTGCTACTCCAGTTGATTTCCTCAAGGGTAACAGAGAGGAAAGCCCAGTTATTTATTTTGGTGCCACAGTTTGGTTTGAAAGGGGCTCACAGAATCTCGAGAAAGTTGTGATTTTAGGTATAGACGAAATAGATTCTGAAAAAAGTCACGTGAGTTGGGTAAGTCCGATTGCGAAGGTTTTGTTCGGCAAAAAAGCTGGGGATAAAGTTTTGTTTCGTACCCCATCGGGTGAGGTCCATCTGCTGATTAAGAAGGTAAGTTATGAGCAAATTCGTTAATTAGTGATCGGTTACATTTTGCCACTTTATCGAGCATCCAATCGAAGGAATTTGTGGTCCTTTGTGTGAGCCCGTGTTAGCAATTTCCATCATAGCCTCACTCAGCTCCGATTTCTCGGCTTTTGGGGGGTTTTTTCCCGAGTCGTCCAGTCTGCCTCGGTATTGGAGGATTTTGCGAGAATTGAATCCAAAAAAGTCCGGGGTGCAGACTGCACCGTAAGTTTTAGCAACAATTTGTTTTGAATCGTGTAAATAAGGGAAAGGGAACTTATAGTTCGAAGCAATACGTTTCATATTTTCAAAGGAGTCTTCGGGATAATCGTTAGCATCGTTGGAACAGATAGCAAAAATTGATATCCCTGCCGTTTTTAACTTTTGACCCTCCAGAACCAGTTTTTCGAGTATTGCTTTGACGTATGGACAGTGATTACATATGAACATTAGTAAAAACGCTCTCGGTTTATCTTCCGCTAGCGAACGATATAAATCGATTAACTTTCCATCCACATTAAGTAATGAAAATTGAGGAGCCAGAAAATTATCTGTCCGTTCAGGGGTTTGCGTCGCCAAATTGAAAATCCAAAAAGTTCGATTTCTCTATATTAGGATTTTCCCGAATATAGGGCAACCCCCAATGAAAACGACGGGCTAAGAGAGAATAATTAAATGTAAGCCGAACTATCGGTGAAATTGAGATGTATTTTTTTAACTTCATCATGGGAGAACTCATGAAATTTAAGCTTAATGCATTATGTGCCGCAGTTGCGGTATCTGTTGCTGCTCCAGCAGTTGTGCATGCTAATAGTTCATTGAACAAGTTGATGAATAATTCTTCTAACTGGGCTGCCCAGTCTGGAGATTTCTTCAACCAGCGTCACACAAAGCTAAAGCAGATCAACAAGTCGAACGTAAACAAGCTCCAAATGGCTTGGTCTTTCTCAACAGGTGTTCTTCGTGGACACGAGGGTGGACCATTGGTCATCGGTGATACTCTATATGTTCACTCTGCTTTCCCTAACAAGGTATTTGCTATAAACCTAGCAGATCAAACAATTAAGTGGAAGTATGAGCCAAAGCAGGATCCCTCTGTTATTCCAGTTATGTGCTGTGACACAGTTAACCGTGGTCTCGCATACGCTGAAGGGAAGATTTTCCTACAGCAGGCTGATACAACGCTTGTAGCCTTGAATGCTAAGAATGGTAAGGTTGTATGGTCTACTAAGAACGGTAATCCTAAAGTCGGCCAAACTAATACAAACGCCCCTCACGTATTTAAGGATAAGGTGATCACCGGTATTTCTGGTGGTGAGTTTGGAGTTCAGGGATTCGTCGCTGCTTATGACATCAATAGTGGTAAGAAAGTCTGGAAGGCATACTCCGTAGGTCCTGATGACCAGCTCATGTTCGATCCTAATAAGACAATGGCATGGAACAACGGCAAAATGGCTCCAGTCGGGAAAGATTCATCTCTCAAGACATGGGAAGGCGACCAGTGGAAAATTGGCGGCGGAACGACTTGGGGATGGTATTCATATGATCCTAAGAATAACATGATGTACTATGGTTCCGGAAACCCATCCACATGGAATCCTAAGCAGCGTCCTGGTGATAACAAGTGGTCAATGACCATTTTTGCTCGTGACGTTGATACAGGGATGGCCAAATGGGCTTATCAGATGACTCCACACGATGAGTGGGATTATGACGGTATTAATGAGGTTCCATTATTTGATGGCAAGGACAAGAACGGAAAGAGTCGTGGAATGTTAGCGCACTTTGATCGTAACGGTTTTGCTTACACAATGGACCGTAATACAGGCGAGCTCTTAGTTGCTGAGAAGTTTGACCCTGCTGTTAACTGGGCTACCCATGTTGACATGAAGTCAGGCCGCCCTCAGGTTTTGGCTAAGTACTCCACACATATCCAAGGTGAAGACGTCAACACCAAAGGGATTTGCCCAGCTGCTTTAGGTTCTAAGGATCAACAGCCAGTTTCATTTGATCCTGCAACGGGATATTTCCTAGTTCCAACAAACCATGTTTGTATGGATTACGAGCCATTCCGTGTTGAATACACGGCTGGTCAGCCTTACGTTGGTGCTACGCTTTCTATGTTCCCAGCTCCAAATAGTCACGGTGGAATGGGAAATGTAATTGCTTGGAATCCTACTCAAGGTAAGATTGAATGGTCTATTCCTGAGAAGTTCTCAGTATGGGCTGGTACTTTAACAACTGCTACTGGTGTTGGTTTCTACGCCACTCTCGATGCACGCCTTAAGGCTATTGACATCAAGTCAGGCAAGATTCTTTGGACATCTCCAAAGCTTCCATCTGGCTCGATCGGTAATGTCCACAGCTGGGAGCATCGTGGTAAGCAGTACGTCGGTATCTTGACAGGTATTGGTGGTTGGGCTGGTATTGGTCTCGCTGCTGGTCTTGAGAAAGACACAGACGGGTTAGGTGCTGTTGGTGGTTATAGAGATTTAGCTAAGTATACTGACTTAGGCGGTACATTAATGGTATTCGCTCTCCCTAACTAATCAACATAGTTGTAATTGGAACGCCCTGTTATGTGATTGACAGGGCGTTTTTTTATGACCGCCTCTTATCTGTTTTGGTCAGCCACGCCAACAGTGAATTTTTCATTGCTTCCTCAACAGACATATTGATTGGTCTGATTAGCTTTTTTGGAATGAAGATCGTGTACCCACCAACCATGTAACTCATCGGCACATATACGGCTACCATATTATTGTCAAAAGGGCCTAATTCATCGATAGATTCCCTGGTAACTAGCCCAACGAGATTTATATCAGAATCTGGGATAGTTACTATTACAACCTGATTGTTTTTCTTAGAATTATCCTCAGAAAAATACTCAGCAAAACTTTTAATTGAGGTATAAACATTTTTTACAACTGGGATATTGGTAAATGGTAACTCCAGTAGACCGAATATCTTGTATAAAAAAGGTTGTGAAATTAATATCCCTAATGCGATAATGCAGGCAATCGTTATCAGTAGTCCAATTCCTGGAAAATACAGCGTACCTAATAACGGTTGTATTAGCGTACTTACATATTTTTCAGATGCAGCAATGAAAAAATAAATAATGTAGATGGTTAGTCCAAGAGGAAGAACTGTAAGAAGCCCTCTAAAAAAATATAAAGTAATTCTTTTCATTTAACTATTTTTTAGTTTCTTTATTATCATTTGATTCTTGCTGATTTTGTTATTTTTGTCTTTTTCGACATGAAGATGACTTAAATTTTTTTCCTCTAAATTTTTTTCCTCTAAATTTTTTTCAAGTTTTGCCTTCAGAAGCTTGTGGCTTTTTAGAAACTCCTCTGGTGAATATATTGCCATAGGATGTAAGATTTTTGGGGCATCTTTATCCCTTGAGTAGCTAGCAGAGTTCTTATCTAACTGTGACATAGTTTTATTTTTATGAGCATTGAACGAGGAGGAACTAACTGATTTTCCAAGATTTAGAATTTTTTCTCTGTCAAAAAGGTCAATACGTTCGCTTTTTAGCAATGGATCAACTAGGGAGGCATCCATGTTCAGTCGTAAACTATTTAGTTCCGGGTCAAACAAAAAGTTATATATCTTCATCTTTTTTTATTGAGTCTGCGATTCGTGAAATGTTTTCGTCGGCATTAGTTACTATCCGAAATTCTACTCTCTGAGAAGCTTTTTCGTCGATGAGTCCATTATTCCCTATTATTGGTTGTGAGGATGATAATCCATTGGCTGTAAGTCTTTTCTTAAGCCATTCCTCGTGATCCATTGCTGCATTTGATTTTAAAATTTTTTCTAGTGTAGATCTGGTCCTTGCTTGAGAAAGTTCCATATTTTTAAAATAAGCATCAAGTTTGTTTGCTGCATTTGTCCAAAATGTTGACGTATGCCCTTCAACTCTGATTTCTTTAATCGATTCCTTGAACCGTTCTGAGGTCAGTATTGCGACATATCTAGGTATAAAATCGTCAAGTATAGTGGCAAACTTTGGTTTTAATTTGTCAGAGCCGATGCTAAATAAAACATCTGGATTCCGAAACCTAATTGTCATATCGCCTAGGAGTTCTGCATTCCAATCCTTAAAATTCTCCGAAAACTCATCCTGGAGCGCTAATTTGAGATTTTTTCTCGTGATTTCATATTCTTTAACAATGAGGGTAGTCGTTTGTTCGACTCTAAGCATATAAAGAGTTGCTAAAAGAAGAAACACCATCATGAGACCCATCATCAGGTCACTTAGCGGTATCCAGTGAGTATTTGACGTTTCATTCATTTATTTATAAAACACCGTTTATATTTTTTTTGATAGTTCAACAAGTTGTCTTAATTTTTCTGTTAGTGGAAGATAATCTTCGACAAATCGATTTGATAATGCCGCAAGTTGTCTGCCAAGAGACTCTAATGAACTATTTAATTCCTTTTGTAAGGCTTTATCAAGTGCTAGTACACCTTCTTTAATTATCCTTGAATTTTCTTCAAGTCCGATTTTGAATGTTTTTTGATTCTCCACAATAGTTTCAGCAATTTGCTTTTTCATTTCATTACCGGAGATTTGCATTTGAATACCAAGATTTTCTGCGGCTTTAGCCATTTGCTTTTGTAGTTCTTCTATATGAATTTCGCTATGCTTAAATGTTTCCTCAAACATGGTTTTGAACTCTTTTTCCGACTTAGCTAGTTGAACTACTAATTGGTCTGCATTGGCTGAAAATTGTTCATACACCCGAATCATTCCCTTTTCAATTTGTTCAAGCATTAAACTTGTCTTTTTTTCAAAAGTTGGAGTAACAGTGCTCATGTGCTTGAGAACCTCTGCTAAACTTTTTTGCTGTTTATTTAATGTTTCACGATTCTGATTTAAATAATCTATTTGAGATTTAAGATCTACGGCAATTTCTGAAAAAATACCTGCACTCCCTACAATTTCTTTGAGATTCTTTGATGCTTTTTCCAACTCTTCCCTTGATTCTTGTTGGTTTTTTTTGATTATCTCAAGCTCGTCCTTGTACTGTATTTGCCAGGATAATAATTTAGAAACGGCCTGATTCAACTCTTTGAAATTATCCCCGAATTGTTCTGTTATTTTTGCGTTAAAATCTTTTATGACTTCACGAAGAGCCTCCACAATTGCTTTTTGATTGTTCTCAACCATATGGTCTGAGAATGTTTTAAACTCTTTCTGTAATGATTGAAAATGCTCTTCAGATTTTTCCTTAAATCCGACTATTTCTGACTGAAGATTTGTCTCATTTTTTCCCACAATCGAATCTCGCAAGGAATTTATAGAAAGAACGACATCAGAAAGGGATGCTGTTTGTCCAGCGATCTGACTTTTATTATCCTTTACTTTTCTGAATCTTTGTCCAAATCTAAGGGTAAGGGCTCCAAAAACGCCTGCTAGAGATGCCCAGAATGCGGTCCGGATTCCTGCCAATAGGTTGGGCACACTCTCTGATATATTTTCAGGATTAAAACTAAATAAAGCTATCGTAATACCTGTAAAACAACCTAATATTCCTAGAGTAGTTAGAACCTCAGGTCCATGAGCGACTGCGAATCTATCAAATTTTACATGGAAATACACTGTAATTATCAAAATTCCAAAAATAAAGCCGAGTTCTAAAAATTCTGTATCCATTTTATTATCCAATTCAATTATTTCTAGATTATAAAGGGATTCCTCTATGAGACTTTATAAATTTTTTATAGCCTTGATTATGTCTTGATTACCAAGATTATTTACTTCTTTTTCGGCAGAAGATACAGGCTTTTCTAACACAGGAAGGTTGCTTTTATTCCCCCCTAGGCGATAAAGAGCCTCCGATTGTGACAGAACTTTAACTTGATTTAGATTTTTGACGATAACAAATATTTCAGAAATTCCATGGGGAAACGATGGATGGTTCAGAATATTCTTAGGCTGAATGGTCTCTGTTACAGTAACCCATTTTCCAATCCACTTTTTGTTTGGAAGAGCCGACCCAGATAAAATTGCACCCTCAACTATATCCGGTAAAAACTTTATCCTAAATAATTCTCCCTTTTTTAATTCATCCATGTCCAGGTAAATATATGGTCTAAGTCTTCTGTCGTGCCCAAATTGAGATTTGCCCTCCCTCACGTCTATAACTCTTCCGATTATTTCCAGTCTTTTTCCAATGGATTCCGTAAATTCTACAAACTCATTTCCGTCTACAATATCGTAATCTGATAAATATGGATTAGATTTATCTTCGGTATGAGTGGTTGGTTTCAACCTCTTTCGTCCCGGTGTGTAGTGATAAATTTTCTTAGGCTTGAATGTTTCTGCATAAAATTCATTCGGACTGGGTATTGATGTAAAATCACATGAACAAATCTCCGCAAAAGAATCAAGTTTGGTTGCATTAGCCGTTTGCTTTGATATTTCATGAAAAATTCTTGATTCTTGAGGATTGATTAAATCCACTGCTCTAAAAAGAATTCCTTCCTCATCACTGTAAGTGAGATTCCATAAACTTGCATTTTCAATCAAAAACGTTAGAGAAGCGTCCAGTTGTATAAAACTAAACCAATCAAGATGGCTATGGAATATCTCTTTCGTCCGACCAGGATGCTGAAAATTTGAATGCCCCAACTCTGACGCCATTTTTCCCTCCAACGTCGGCACAAACATTCCATCATAATCAATTAGTTTAATATCCATTCCATCATGAGAGATGATGAGATTTCCCGGTTGCAAATCTCCGTGAGCTATTTGCTTCTCATTCAGAAATTCTTGTAGATTTCTAACTTTACGTTTTAGAGCCCCTAAAATTTCTGGATTATCGTAATTTTTGTTTACGAATTCGCCTAAAGTTAATCCCTCTATCCATTCCATTTTTACAACTGGAAAAGTTTTTCCATTTACAACTATTCCTTTTTTTAAATATGAAAATTCAGAAAAGAAACTGTTTCCAATATCGTCACTATGTAAAGCAGACGATATTTTTTCATATCGATCTTCAAGATCAGAAGGCATATGGAGAAAGCATCTAACAGCAAACAATTTTTTCGCACAGCGAACTTTGAAAATAATTGCGAAGTTTCCTGATCTTACTCTAGGAAGACCTAGTGCATTGTATTCCATAACTCCTGATGCTAATTCCATATCAACAAAAAACCTTTTTATATTTTGTTGAGTAGTATTTAAGTAATCCTCTAAAGTTGGGAGTTCAGTCATTGGATTCTATCCACACAATTGTATAGTCATCTTTTTTGAGAAGACCGGCACTTCGTTCATCAATTATCCATTTTTTTAATCTTCCATGATTTTGTTTCATTATATTTATTGCTTTTCCTAAAGCGTCATACTTGGCAATATCGATTATTCTCTTAGCAAGTGCATCCGTTAAAAGAAAAATCTCATTATTTTGAATTTCTTTTTTTTTTATTTTAGCAATACTCCAATCTCTGTCTAAATTAAGTAGTTGCATATTATTTGCATTGTAAAGAGTTGAAAGAAGAATTGGTTTTTTATTAAAGTCATAATCAACATGCATTGAAAGCATTTTTAATTGTCCATTTTTTTGCCAAATTGCTACGGTATCACCTACAGAAAATAATTCTAATGCTGGCCCATGATCAATAACTCCCAAAATCGTAGCGAAGCTACCTCGCCTGAAGGATGCCTCTTGTGACCATGATAGTGTCTTTTTTTGATATTTATTATTAAAAGAATTTTTAGCCTGGTTGAGAAACTGTGTGATAGTCCCGTCATGGAAAAATTTACCTCTTTTTTTTCGTTTTACAATAGAATTAAAATTTTCGCAAAGAATTATCGACCACGCCTTTGAATCAAAAGACTCAGATGCTCCATCACTAAGCGCGCATGCGATTCCATCTTCCCTGGAGCGAAAGTTGTCTTCGTTAGCTTCTGGATAATCTTCTTCTTTGGGTATTGATACAACCGATCGAATTTTCATCAGAGACTATCTGAGTTGCATGGACTGGGAAGAAGCACGCGTTCCGATGTCAAAAAAGTCTACAATCTCTATTGGTTCAACGTTGAAAAAAAACCCTTTACTCTTATCGGCAACGGAATACCCTTTTTCACGGGCTGCTAACGACACTCCTTCTGGCAACGGACTAGACATCCGAAATAAGCTTTTGCCGTGAATGTCTGTAATCTCATCTTCGCTTACAGGAAACTTGATCGGTCTAATTCCTTCATCACTAGTATGCAAATTAAATAATAAAACGCTCCCGTCTGTTGTGCTTAATTGCCTCATTTGTTCGGCGATACTCTCCGGATCTCCATCAGACGATTCTCCATCCGTGACATGTAATACAGTAGGTGGGTAGGATTCAGAATGGTTATCGCACCACGTTGCTAGTTCTATTGCAGCGACTTTTAGTCCTTCTTTCATGGGAGTCCCACCCGTTGCCTCTGGAACAAACCATACAGGAAATTTAATTTTTTCCTCGGTGATACCTCCAGCCCCATCCGGAACTTTCTTAACTCTGTCCTCTACTGATAACGGAAATTGCTCAAACAAAGAAACAGGATTAAAAACCTTTCCCGCAAATGCTCCTTGAAGAGGATTTCTTACCCCGTTTCCCCCGTATCCAATCACACCAATTTCGAAATAATCCCTAACACCTTCAGCCTTTGAACTTCTGGCGATCAAATTCATTACTACTCTATTTAAAGCATCAGCGACGAATTGGGCCTTGGTCATCATTAAGTTACTCGCCTGATCTGACATTGAGCCTGACTGATCAATTAAGAACAAAAAACAAGTGGGGTGCGACCTGCTAATTTCTGCTGCGTACGGCATTGTTAATAACTCCGTTTTTTAAAATACTACCACGTAATGCATTAAAAGATTTAGCATATTCGATGGTTTTCTAGAATTCATTTTCAATTTTGTGTATATTTTATATAATTACTGGGATTGTTGGGATATGTCATTTGTTCGTAATAATTCGCCCTGATTTGTCAAATAAGTGACGTGTTTATTAAGGTGTGTGAAATAATCTATAAAGATTTGACTCAACCCGCAAGTTATTCCTCAACTGATAAGTTAATGATTTGTTACGTGTGTTAGCTCAGAAAACCCGGGATTGGATTACAATATGCAAAAAACATTTATACCAACTATTAGAACAGCTATGATGACTCTCATATGCTTTTTGTATTTCGGGAACGCTTTCGCATCGGATTGGGAAAGGAGGGCTACCGGCCCCACCTACGCTGAGTATTTCGGAGCGGTTGAAAGAAACGGAGAAGTTGCTTCTATGCTTATGCTAAGAGACTATGTTTCAGAGACTGATTTTGATGGAGTGACTATACGATCAGTTCAAACAGAACGCTTGTTTAATTGTAAAGAAAATATAACGAGAGTGGCGAAGTATGATGGCTTTTCTGAAGAAATGGGAATGGGCGAGTTAGTTTTAGAGAAAAAGGGGGGCGATGAATGGGAAAAAATTGCACCGAGTACTTTCCTCGAATATGCGTTAAGAACCGCATGCGTCGGGTAATTTTCCCATTACCGTAAACGGAACTGCTACGGTTTTCATTGTTATAACTTTCTATATAGTAGCTTTAGATTTTCTAATGAGTATAAATTTGTTCCAGAACGAACGTAGCAAAATAAAAATGCAGTGATTTATAAAATCTACATTTCAAAACAAATTTTTATGGACTTCAGTTGCTACCATTTCCGAAATAATCGTAAAGTTATTCACGCCATCATTTATAAGCGCGCTATGAAAAATTTTTATTAGATTTTCTTGCCTCTATTAGACAAAGCTGTCGAATTTAATCTTGCAGGCAGGTGATTGAATGAGTGCCATCGTCAATAAATAATTCTACGACCTGGTTATTCCTTTGATAAAGAAAGAGTCTAAACTATTAGATTGGCGCTACTAAGTTATAGGGTCGTTAAGAGATAGATTTCACTTTTTAACCGTCAACACATGAACCCAATTGGTTGAGTAACAAAAAGTTTTAAACTAGCTCCTTAGTTCACTTTTTTTGTTCATCTGTTGAAAAGAGAGTAAATGTCCCGGGCACATTCTTCGCCTCACTAGCAAGATGCTCTGCTTTGAGAATTAATTGTTCGAAATCTCTTGAGTCGTCGGGATAAATTGTAACCCCCAAACTAGCAGTAAGTTCTTCTCCAACGGGTAAAAGTCCTTTTCTGAAGATGTTAGCCACTCTAGTGCTGACCTTTTCGCAATTTTCTCGTGAGCCAATATTCTTTAGTATTAGTCCGAAAGTGTCACCGCCAATACGTCCGACCGTATCCTGACCCCTTACAAAGCTTTCAAGTTTTGAACCGATTTCAAAAAGAACTTCGTTCCCGAGTTCGAAACCATATTTTTCATTAATCTTAGAGAAATCATCTAAACTTACAACCATACAGGCTAACCTGATCTTTTGATTTGAAGATTGGGTTGATTCGCCGATAGCAATTTGTAGTTGTTGAGTAAAAGACTTATAGTTATGAACCTGAGTGAGCGGGTCTTTATCAGTGTTTGTCGATAACTTCTCACCAAAAGTTTCGAGTTCACAAACCATCTCATAAGCTGAGCCTAAAATCTTACAGCACTTTGACCATGTATTGAGATCGGTTTTTTTCGGCATATCCGTTTTTGAATTCTTTAGACCAATAACGGCTAATCCTGTTTTTTGACTATTTCCAAATTGCGCGGCAAAAAACATGTATTCCTCAACTAAACTTTTACTACTTATATTTTTTACATATTTCTCATCTATTTTGATCACAGTCTCATCTTCAAGGTTTGCAGAAAAAGCTATAGGGTCAAAAACGAATGAGGTAGGAGTTTCTTCCAAGGAATATGCGATAGAAAATCGCTCAGAAAGGTGTGGTTCTCCATTTAGTTTTAGAAAAAGTAAGCCGTCAAACTTCAGGATGTGTGCAAGAGAATGTGCTGATTTTTGTATAAAATGCGCAGAATCTCGCTCAACAAGAGGTGCGGTAATATTTTCTAAAGTTTCTTTAATGCAGAGGGGAATGTCCATTAAAAAAAGAATAACCTAGAAATACCTATAAAACTACGCAATTCTAATTTTTTTTTGGGGCGAAAGTTTGATCATCTACTTACTTTCTTTAATAAGCTTGTCCGCCTTTGATAGCTCCAATAATTTTTGGCTGCTTAGGGGTGGTAGTCTGAAAGACTCAGAGCGCAAGCTTGTGGACATTAAGTAGTCTTCTTCGTCTTTTAACTTTGAAAATGTGTATCGAATATTTTCATCGTTTTTTAATACAACAGATATCGACAGAGCAATTTTCCTGCTTACATTTGTCATATCTTCTGTGGTACCGATGGAGTCTATTTGCATGTCAGCCACTTGCTTCACAAAATTATTGACCTCATCAATATCTGCTTTGTTAATAACTTTGTCATTGATGACCACATCCCATTTCAAATTAGCGTCTTGCTGCTCTTCTGCGGCTTTTCGTTGTATTCGTAAATTACCGACTTTAATTGATTTGATGTCGTTTTCATCAATCACAAGTATATCCTTCTTTATCCAATCACTAGCCTCCAAATCAATGTCCCCAGGGGCAAACTTCACTGCATAAACGCTGTTCTCACCATTCAAACGAGCATGGGCTTGCCTGAGTGATGGGGCACTGCCAAAAAAAATAGTTTTCGCTTCATCAGAACCGCCTATCACAATTTTTCTCTCAAAGTTATCGTCCGCAACTCTCATTCGTCCAAAGGATTCCGATTGTTTTGAAACTTGCATCCCCAATTCCGTATTGGTCAACCTATCAAGCAATTGCATCACTGCTTGAGAGTTGGCAGGAAATCCTCCGTAATCGGGCAGATTCCAATCCTCACTATTTTGCGCTTTTGTAAGCGAAACTGTCTTCTCGCCTGGACCTTCTATTTGCAATGTATGGATATCCATTTTCTTTAGGGCCAGAAGCATTTGTGGTTCGTCTGGGCCCCGGAGTAATCCTGAATAAGAGTAGGTAACAACCGCTATAACAATCTGTGCAAAAAATAAAGCCCAAAGAATCTTATTATATTTAACAATCATTATTTTTAATCACTTTTTAATTTTTTAAACCGAGCAAAGCCTTCCGATTTCTTAAATCTCTTCTGTCTCGCTGTCGCTGCCAGATCCAGACAAAAAATAGACCGAAAATGGCTAAGATATAGTTAAACACTTCCCAGCCTTTCTGCGAGTCCTCAGTCATTGGGTAGAGTGTTCGAGCAAACTGGGACTTCCCTCTTAGTCCTAAGAGAGATTCATCTTCAGTGGACCAATCGACGGCATTCTGCATGAATTCAAGAGGTTTGGTATAAAGTGTGTTTAACGCGTGTGAGGCCAGGTCTATCGAGCCATCCGCAGCAAAGCTGTTACTTGATATAACAATCAATTTTGAGGAAGATGGGGATTTTTTAACTATTTCATCTAACAAGTTTTTATCATTACCGATAGAAATTCCATCAGCAAAGAAAGAGGTAAATGGACCGGAAATTGCTATTGCTAAATCCTCAGAGTTCCTCACATTGACGTTTGCAAAACCTGTGTCCGGGTAGCTTTTGTAGTCTGGTATCACGTTCAAATTCTCCGACGTCCAGCTTGAACCCGAACTTTTAACTAACCGAGCAATCCTGCCGTTATTTATTTTGTTTTCATCGGTAACTATCGGGGAAGCCCAGTTTAGCGTAATTTGATTTAAAGAACCCGTAATCGGATGCTCCAAATTTAGATCATCGCCTCGAACATCAGGAAAGTGAGGGTAAGGAATCATCTCAATTGTTTGGACCGGGATCCCACCAATATATCGCTGAACAGGTACCGGCAATGAAGCACTTTTTGGGTCAAGTACCATCTCGGCTTCTATCTCTACTCCGATATGTTCCAACCATGCATCTACACCAGATGTATAATTTTCAGCAGTTATGGACTGCCCAACCTGCACGTTAAAAGGGGACGTTGCCAACACAATGCTACCACCCTTCATAAGAAACTGGTCTATTTTTTTTAATTGTAAATCGTTAATTTTGTTCGGTGCAAGAACAAGTAGCATGTCAGTATCTTGCGGAATTGAATCGTCCTTAAGATCACTCTGCGCAATATTCAGGTTTTCCGATAATACCTGTCTTAGCCTGTTGAAGCTTTGACTACTACCAGATGGAGTAACTATCGTGACAGTTCTTAGATATCCCGGAGCAAAGCGCTTGAGAGATGCCTCAAGAGACTTTTTAAGAGCATCTTTTTCCAGAGAATCTGAAAACTGCACTAGCTGCTTTTTCGTACCGTCTACCAAAACTAAATTAAACCAGAAAGGGTCTTGATCCAAAAGTCCCGCCACCTGGGGCCTTAGGTTAAATTCAGATTCCAACATGTCCTCTACAACACTGTCCTTACTAGGATCGACTATCTCAAATGAAAACTTTTTCTCAAACCGATTAACGTAACTGTCACCGATACTAACTAAATCACGATAGATTGGTATTAATTCTTCAGGCAAACTGTCGACAGGTGATACGTAAAATTTTAACGTAACAGGGTCTGCGATTGTGTCTAGGAGAGTTCCACCAATATTATATGCCCCCACGGTTTTTTTGATCGCCCTCGTGATAGCATACTCGGGATTTTTCAATCGGACTTCCACTCCGACGTCGCTCGCATTCGCTTTCGCTTCAATGAGATCGGCATAGCTCAGTGTCTCAAACTGGTCGCCATAAGCTACAACGATGTCGAAATACGAATTAACCACCTCTGCCTGATGTCTACTTGCGGTTTGAAATGGCATCGGTCGGATTCCATATTTAGAAGCTGCCTCTTCCTCTAAATCACGATCCTTTTGGGGGTCGACAAATTCAACAGTAGCTGAACCACGCGATGCTACTTCGTATTCCGTAAGGATATCTTTCACCCTCGGAACCAGAGGGGATAACAGGGGGTGTGTACGCTCCGAGAAATAGCCGCGAATTAATAACGGCTCCCTCAAATTTTTAAGCTCGTTTTCAGTTGTTTTTGAAAGAGAGTACAGAGAACCCTCCGTAAGATCAGCGCGCAAGAAGTTAACAGGAAACAACCAAATGTTTATCAAAATAGCGTTTGCACACACCAAAGCCGTTAAAACATTCCATTTTTTATGACTTTTGGTTGATTTTTGAGTCCATGTAGACTTTTCTAATGTATATGCGTTCGCGACCAAGAAAATAACCACAATACTGGAGTAAAAAATTAAATCTCTGAGATCGATGACCCCTCTGGTGATTGACTCAAATCTGGACCCAGTTCCTAAAGCTTCCAAAATCGTGGCATAGTTGTGGCCTACTAAACTCGTAATAAGGGGAGAACCAATGATGTAAAAAACACCACACAGTAGGACGGTCATGATAAGAGCAACAATCGGATTGTCAGTTCTGGCGCTTGTGAATAAACCGATCGAGATATAACTGGCTGCAAGAAAGAAAGTAGCGACATAACCACCGAACACGGGCCCAATATCCAGACGACCCAGTATACTGACCGTTAGGGGCAACGGCAAAGTCAAGGCCATTGCAATAGAAACTAATGCAAGGGCCGCGAGAAACTTTCCCCCAATAAGGCTAAACTTTGACACGGGAGAGGTCAAAAGACTTTCGATCGTGCCTGAGCGCTTCTCTTCCGACCATGAACGCATCGTGAGCGCTGATACCAAAAATATTAGCAAGACGGGGAACCACTGAAAAAGCGGTCTTATGTCAGCAATGTTCCTGCTAAAAAATGTTTCAACCCAGAAAAATACAAATAAGCTCAAACCAACGAAGGCACCTAAAAACAAGTAGGCAGCGGGAGAAGCAAAAAAAGTTTTAAATTCTTTGTTAGCGACTGAATATAAATTGTTCACGGTTGTTGTCATTAAGTGCTTCCTTCCGTACTTACCTCGGCAAACACCGTTTCCAAAGTTCTCCTTTCTGGCACGATCGACACGATATCAGCACCAGCTGATACAAGAGAGCGAACTACTGTCGGTATTTCTTTCTTATCAATTCCGACTCTGAGACAAACGGTTTGGTCATTATGTAACTTTTCCACACTTTTGACTGAAGCTGAATCTTGCAATGCGGTGGTAACATCCATTTCCGATGGCTGAAAATGGAAAATAATTTTGTTATCGCTCTGAAGATCGCTTATCTTCGAATCTAAAACAAGTTTGCCGCCTCTCATAATTAAAACTCGTTCACAAATCGCCTGGACCTCTTGTAGTACGTGTGTTGAAACAATAACAGTGGAGGTTTCCGCTAGTTCCTTAATAAGCTCGCGCATCTGCAAGATCTGGTTAGGATCCAGACCGTTTGTTGGCTCATCCAAAATTAAAATATCAGGCTTATGCAGAAGTGCCTGAGCAACCCCGACTCTTTGACGATAACCCCTCGAAAGAGTGTCTATCTTTGCAGTCGCTTTCTCAATCAACCTCGTTTTTTTTATTGCCTCAGAAACTAGGGGACCAACGCTTTTATAATCAACAAGATGCAGTCTTGCCTGGTAGATTAGATAATCTGCAACCCGCATTTCCGGCCAAACAGGACAATTTTCCGGCAAGTATCCAATTTTCTTCTGTATGCCAGTGGTGTCCTCTCCCAGGACCAACCCATCTATTTCCACAGTCCCCGAGGAAGGTTCGATAAATCCCGTGATAATTTTCATTATGGTGGTCTTACCAGCCCCATTATGTCCCAAAAGCCCAACGACTTCACCGCTGGATATATCGAAGGATACGTCATCAACAGCTAAAGTAGATCCGTAGGAGCGAGATAATTTTGTAACAGAAATCATGTAACGATCAGTTTAATAAGAAATGGTAAGATTACGATACATAGTGTAAAAGTTCCCTAAGGGTTTATCCTGATAATTAAAAAAGGCTGATTTTAGATGGTTAAGGTAAAAACTCCGGAAAAATTATTTCATATTTCGTCTAGTGTGGGGTACAGGCCGTCCCGGATATTTTGTGTGGGCGCGAATTATAGAAAACATGTTGAGGAAATGGGTCTTCCGGGAAGGGAGTCTCCTTTTTATTTCATGAAACCTCGCGAAGCTCTGATACAAGGAGATGGTTTATCAACTCTTGCTGTTGATTATCCCCCTCAAACTAAAGAGTTAGATTATGAGGTCGAATTAGTTGTTTTGATTGGCCAGGCTGGCTCAACGGTACCAGAGGAAAATGCGCTAGACTGGGTTGGTGGATTGGGAGTAGGTATAGATTTTACAAGGAGAGATCTTCAAAGAAAACTTCGAGAGAAAAACCAACCGTGGGAATTATCAAAAGCATTTGAACAGTCCGCTCCGGTCAGTTCTTTCGTCGATTTACATAACATAAATTTCGAAGGGTCATCGCTGGCGTTGGATATTAACCTCTCGGTTAACGGAAAAATTAAGCAGAGGGCAAACACAAGGGACATGATTTTCTCTGTCAGCGAAATCATCGCGGACTTGAGTCTTTATTTTACCCTCCTTCCGGGAGATTTACTTTTTACCGGCACACCCGAAGGTGTGGGTCCTGTATTCCCAGGAGATATTTTGGAAGCAAATATTCCAGGTTTGCCATCTTTAAGAGTATCAATTGAATAACAACGCTGCACTTATTTGCTAAATACTATCCATTCTCAGTGTATACTTTGTGACATCTAGTAAACTATCAGTAAATACAAAAAGGGAGCCCGCAAAACCATGAGTACAGACAGCTCAAAACGTTTCTTTTCTTTCTTATATAAGGATGCTATTGTCGCAAAGCCCGGTTTCAACCGCTGGTTAGTTCCCCCAGCTTCAATAGGTATTCACTTATGTATTGGGTCAGTGTACGCCTGGTCACTTTTTAACTTACCACTCACAAATCATTTTGGTGTTGTTGCTCCTGCTGCAGATGACTGGAATCTTTCGAATGTTGTTTGGATATTTTCTGTTGCCATTGTTTGTTTGGGCCTTGCTGCTGCGTTTGCAGGCAAATGGTTAGAAGAAGTTGGCCCTCGAATGGTTGGTGTTGTTGCCGCGACTCTGTGGGGTGGTGGTTTCATAGTTGGTTCGGTTGGCATTGCGACTCATCAGTTGTGGCTTGTTTATCTTGGTTATGGTGTATTTGGTGGATTTGGCTTAGGGCTGGGTTACGTTTCGCCGGTGTCCACTTTGCTCAGGTGGTTCCCAGATCGTCGAGGAATGGCTACTGGAATGGCTATTATGGGATTTGGTGGAGGAGCAATGATAGCCAAACCGATAAAAACAACCCTTTTATCGTATTTCGCCGTCGCTCCTGAATATCTGGGAACTGAGGGACTCGTAGCGACCGTAACAGAAAACGGAAGACTTTTTGCCGAAAAGGCAGGGGAAAAAATTGAAGTTGTTATAGCAACTGCGAAGCAAGCTGCGGCTCTTCCAGGTGGAGGAGAGGCTGGGGTGTACGTCGTCGGTAGTGGAGATACTGGGGCCTCAGCAACTTTTTTGACTCTCGGAATCATTTACTTTTTTGTTATGATCGTGGCAGCTTTCAGTTACCGGGTGCCACCAAAAGACTGGAAACCTGAAGGATGGACGCCGAAAGAGACGACAGGTCAGAGTATGATTACTAAAAAACATGTGCATATTGATCAAGCCTTAAAAACTCCCCAGTTTTGGCAGCTATGGATAATGCTCTGTTTCAACGTCACGGCCGGAATTGGAGTGATTGGCGTTGCGAAGACGATGGTAAGCGAAATATTTGGAGCTAATGATGTTCTTATCGGCATGGCTACGACAAGCACATTAGTTGCTTTATTTTTCCTTAACTACGTGGTTATGCTTTCGGCATTTAATATGGTGGGAAGATTTATCTGGGCCTCGACGTCTGATTATATAGGTAGAAAAAACACGTACCATTGTTTTTTTGTATTAGGAGCAATTTTGTATTCCTCCATTCCTTTTTTTGCGATAGAAGCGAGCGCAAATCCATCCACAGTTATTTATTTTGCTGGGTTTTGCCTGGCATCTATGATAATTTTTACTATGTATGGAGGAGGATTTGCTACCATACCGGCATATCTAGCAGATATATTTGGAACAATGCATGTCGGTGGTATTCACGGAAGACTATTAACAGCATGGTCTACGGCTGGTGTTTTAGGCCCACTAAGCATAACGGAACTGCGCAGTTTTTCTCTCAATAACGCGATTAGCGACTTGGTTGCTGTAATTGAACCACAAAAATTTCTTGATAAGTTTGGAGCGCCGATTGAACAACTTGATCAATTGGTGGCGGCCAAAACTGTGACGATAGCAAGATTGATGGAGATTGTCCCTGAGGGCACAATTGATCCGACTCCGTCTCTTTACAATACGACAATGTATGCTATGGCAGGCTTGTTAGTTATAGCTTTTGTGGCCAATCTGCTGATGAGGCCTGTCCACGAGAAACACCATTACGCAGGTGACCCTTCAAAAGCATAGAAAACTTTATGGCTGCGAAGATTTAAGGTTTTTTACTAAAAATCTATTAGAAAGTGGGCGTTTATCCCCTTTTCTTTGAGGATAGCACTTCCCCCAAGAGAGGGTAAATCAATAAAAAAACCCATCCCAACAAGATTTGTGTTTTCAAATTTCTCAACAAGTTCAATCGCTGCTAATGCTGTGCCCCCAGTCGCCAATAAGTCGTCTATGATGATTACGTTTTGGAGATTATTTAGAGCGTCTGTGTGGATATGCATTTGAGTTGAACCGTACTCTAGATCGTAATTAACAGAAAAGGTTTGATAGGGCAGTTTATCGGGTTTTCTAAGAGGAATAAATGCAGTGTTCAATTTGTATGCTATAGCTGAACCCATTATAAAGCCCCTTGATTCTATCCCTAGAACAGCATCAACATCTTCACCTTTCCAGGGGATACACATCCTATCAATCATATATTGGAAGAGCTCCTTGTCTGACAGTACGGTGGTAATGTCTCTAAAATTAATTCCCTTCTTTGGATAATTTGGTATCGCTCTGACGGATTTCTTTAAATCATTGATTTTCATCTTTTCTTTTCCTTTTATCTGGTATATTTAGCAATCGATGTTTTTTGTTTGAACCTCTACTTAATTACATTTTGGTGTTTGTTGTCCGCATAACTTAGTCGGGAGGTGTTGTTGATAATGTCTGTTTTGGCGAAGTTGTTACAATCTTATTCTAAAAACCACCAGAATCCTACTAATGAATTTATACATATAGTAGCGATCCCAATCATATTATTTTCAATAGTTGGCGGTATCTCCGCAATCAATATGTCATTGACTTATTTTACTGTTGGAATCGTTTTTTTTTATTATTTGAAACTTTCGAAAATGGCTGGTTTGGTGATGTTCAGCTGGCTAGGGATATATTTAGTACTAGTTGAATTATTAAAACCTTATATTGTTGAGATCTCTGTTTTTCTTTTTATTTTTGGTTGGGCGTTACAGTTTTTCGGTCATTACATAGAAGGTGAAAAACCTTCATTTTTTGATGATCTTAGACATTTTTTGATTGGCCCATTATTTGTTGTTTATAAACTGTTTGAAAAGTTTGGAATTAAGATTTTTACTGATAACAATTAGTAATCGTTTTTTAGAAGGTCCCTCGGAGAATTCATTTTGTTAGATAATCAGAGAGTTCATGCTGAAATAACAGCTTTAAAAAGAAGTTACAAGGAAGAACCTTACCCCGCATTGGAAAAGAGAAAGAGGTGGCTAAGGTCAATTGAGAAGATTTTATTAGGTTCGGAGCAAAAGTTTATCGAGGCTATAGGAAAAGATTTTGGCCATCGGTCAGAATTTGAGACCTTGAGTTGTGAATTATTTCCTATTTACTCTGCACTAAAGCATACACATCGAAATTTATCGAATTGGATGAAGGAGAAGAAAAGAAAAACGTCTCCGATTTTCTGGTTTGGCTCGTCTTCTGTCTTATTCCAACCAATTGGAGTTGTTGCAATAATTAGCCCGTGGAATTATCCATTACAACTTACCCTCATTCCTCTCATAAATGCAATTGCTGCAGGCAATCGGGTCTTGCTTAAGCCAAGCGAAAAAACTTATCATTTTTCCTTGCTACTTAAAGAGATTTTTGATGAGCGGTTTGATAAGTCGGTCGCAAGGGTAATTTGTGGTGACCACACGACTGCCAAACATATCGCGGAAAATGAGGTAGTAGACCATCTCTTCTTTACTGGGTCAACTGAAATTGGGAGCGAAATCGCTAGGAGTGCAGCCGAAAATTTAACACCCACGACTCTTGAGTTGGGAGGAAAGTCTCCCGCTTACATAACCCAGTCGGCAAACTTAACTAGTGCTATACGTCGTGTAATTCTGGGAAAAATTATAAATGCTGGGCAGACATGTATTGCGCCAGATTATCTTATGGTTGATAAAAAACATCAGGAAAATTTTGTCGAGATTTTTTTTGATATTTTGGAAGAGTTGTATCCCAAGATTTTAGAAAATTCTGATTACTCCGCAATTATCAATGAGAAAAGATTAACGCACCTAATTAAATTGCTTGAGGATGCAAGATTAAAAGGTGGAGTTATTTATATAATGTCGGATGGAGCCATAACGAAGTTAGATGGTCAGAAAAGTATCAAGGAGATTGCTACTAATTTATACAAATCGGAAAGAAAGATAGCGCCTTCGTTAGTTTTACAGCCAAATTTTCAAATGGGTGTTTTAAAGGAGGAGATTTTCGGTCCTATTCTACCCGTATTTTTTGTTGGTTCGGATGCAGAGGCGCTTTCTCTGGTGGAGGCGAATGAAAGACCATTGGCTTCTTATTGGTTTGGTTATGAGAAGACTGCATTGGAAAAATGGCTAAGAAATTTAGTTGTTGGAGGAGTTACAGTAAACGATTGTCTTCTGCATTGTATTCAAAATGATTTACCATTTGGTGGCATCTCAAAAAGTGGAAGGGGGGCCTACCACGGATTTTGGGGTTTTGAAAACTTTTCACATAGGAAGGCAATTTTCAGTCAATCTAGGCTATCTTCTATGAACCTAGTCAGTCCTCCTTACACTAAGTGGAAATACACGTTGATTAGATTGCTACGCTTCTTCTCCTAAAAAAACGTAAACCCATAAAATCGGAGTGCGGTCTTACGGTCGAGCCCTCTAATCCGTCAAAAATCATATTATTTAATGATGGATTGATTTCTAAGAATTCATTGGCTAAAAAAGTTTTGTGTGCTTACTCTAACAAATAGCATAGAGTTTCTAGGGCGTGGTACAAAGTCTCTAACGTAGCAGAATTTGTTTTTTTTAAAACATCGAATGATTCGAAAATAACTTAATAAAAAAATACCCGCATAACTAACGCGTTATGCGGGTAAATCAAAACTTCTAAACAGCTACTTATCTTGCAGAAGCTGAAATCTTCCAAACTTCACCCTCGTCTGTTGTAGCGAAGAGTGCGTTATCTGGACCCATTCTCAAACCACGGAATCTTTTTTCCATTCCAAGAGGCATGTGCACGACTGACTTCATTGAAAGTCCGTCTGCTGCAATATCATACATGTCAATGCGAAGACCACCTGGTGTTCCACCAAAGGCAATTCCCATGATTCCTGCAGCTAAACGACCTTCATAAATTCCCCAGTTTGAACCCTTAAGGAATGCAGCTGAACCAGTACCCTGAGAGTAACCGTTGTTGTTCCACGCTGGTGTCATAAGATCGTCAAAACGAGTATCACTCATTGGTGTGTATGCTGCACGCAGTGCAGGAATCATACCGTCCTTCTGGTTAGGCTCGTATCCACAATACTTATCTGGGCAAGCTACTCTTCCGCCTCTTTTCTCAGCGGGATCCCAGCCACCGTTTCCACCGTTAACTAATGCGGTGATCTCGTCATTATGCCATGGACCATGCTCTGCAGTGAAAGCTCTACCATCGCTAGGACGAAAATCGATACCCTGAACGTTTCTGTGACCGTATGTGTAAATACGCTTGTCAGAACCCATTGGAGGGTTGTTTTCAGGGTGAGCATTACCGTCGGCGTCTACTCTTAATACGTTTCCACAAAGAATTGAGTTGTCTTGTGGGCAAATGCCTCTATGACGGTCACCTGTACCGACCCAAAGATATCCACCTGGACCTACGCGAATTCGACCACCGTTGTGCGCACCTGGACCACCGAATGGCTGGTCTGACTTAAATGGCTTGTACTGTATGTCCTTAACAATATCTGTTCTCTTAGAAACGCTCTTGTTGTTCTTAGCAACTTTAAACTTCATAACAATGTTACCATCACACTTTTCGAAGTTCGTCTTGCAACCTGAACCGTGATACTTGTTTGAAGTTGAGTATAAGAACAAAGTGCGATCCTTGGCAAAATCTCTGCTCAAAGCTACACCGAGCATTCCAGCCTGACCTTCACAGAAAAGATCTTTTCCGGAGCTCTTGTATCCCTTTGAACCCTTCATGCCATAAAGTGCAGAAACAGAACCGTCCTTGTGTCTGATGGAAAGACCTTTACACTTCTCGGTGAAGAACATATCACCACCGTTAGTGAAAGCCATATCCCACGGATTCTCAAGACCAGACATAACTTGCTCTGCCTTGATTGTAGGAACATTCATTCCTTGAGCAACAGCGTTAGCCGAAGCAAAAAGCATGGATGCCGCTACTGTGAAAATAGAGAAAATCTTTACTTTCATTTACATCTCCATAGTTTTAGTTGAAAAAAAAACCAACGCTGTAATAGCATTGATTGCTAGAAGTATGATCACACAAGACGCAAAAGAATTCCAATTTATTTACCTAGGAATAACCCTTTGTTGCACCACAGCATTATTTCATTTTTATCCACGTAATCCCAGATACTTTCTAACCACAGAAAAAATTCTACCACCCCGACTCGGCAAAGACGGCTAGGGTTGGCCTTAAACCAGTACTTTCCTTCATTTTTATTTGTAATGCAAACCAATTTCCCCCCTTGATTATACATAAACCGATTTAAGCAAAAAACAACACAAAATTTGTGACTTAAAGGTGATCATCTACCTCATTAGAAACCGGCTCTTCAGGACCACTTTAGATTCTGCGAACAATCCAACGAAGGATGATCTCTTCAAAATACTTTATTTATGTTTTTGGAAACAAGTGTCCTGGAAAATTAAATGCCTGCGGAGGCAAACATGGCTAATTTTGCAAATTACAGAATTGTTGTTTAACTATGATCTTTATAGCAATTGATGGATCACTGTAATTACAGAATAAAAAGCGTCACGAACAATTTATTTAACTAAGAATAAAATTAATTCTTGATAGTTAGCGACGCAATCTAGTAATCGAAATTTAGCGGGTTAGAAAACCTGATTAGTGTAACCAAAAGACCACACCTTATGGCGACATGCCTCGAAAATAATGTTGAGACTGATGTCGAGATTATTAAAATGCATAAGGAAGCCAAATTGACCTGTTGTGTGAGAATTGGAGCAAAATTTAAAAAATATGTTACACGTTATCTTTGTAGTTGACGCAGCTGTACGAATCAATAAAGTATGCGATGTCTTAGTTGAACACTATTTCAGCGGTTTTGTTTACTTAAATCACACGCAAAATAACACAGAGCGTGAAGTTTTGTTAATTGACAAGGTTGTCAAAATTCTTGATTTTCCCCTCAAAGCAGAACAGCGGTATGGACATATCTGTGATGGTTAAAATCCCAAAAACCCTGACTTGTCAGGTGTTACTGGAGCAAAAAAGTAGACATACAAAAACATGATTAAAATCCGATCGGTAGTGAATTACCTAGAGGGTTGTACGGTCATCCTTTAGTAGTAAATTCACACGCTATTACATCATCACTAATAAAAGCTACCAAATTGTGGACTCTATTTATTATCATCTACTTATAAAAACTGAAAGGAAACCCCATGGAAATAACACTTACAACTGGTCAGATTGCGAATTGTTGGAATGATTTTGAAAAAATCACAACTACTAATTTGAAAAAAAACTCAAGGGATTTCTACAATATACCTGTGAGTGTAGTCGTGAAGAGAAGAAGTAACAATCAGCCAGTTGATCATTTATCTATTGACAACATTGCCATGAGTAAAGATGGAAGAGAAATTTGGTTTGAGTGTTTTGTCAATGATGAGCAAATGATTGAAAAAGAGCCAAAAGTGAAAGAACATCTGGATACTTCCGAAGACAAATATATTAATCTTTCAAAAAAGCTCACTACGAAAATAGACAAGAGTTAATTTCTAATAAGTAAAATCGTGTTTGAATCAAATGTCTCGACATTTTTTGGTGTTGTGTATTGGACCGTACTGTTCTACATCCCTTTTTTTCTGGCAGAGAAATTTGCTGTAGAAAAGTTTTTTATGATTGTAGGTATATGGATAGGCTTGTTTATTCCGGGTCTTACATGGATGCATCTAGATTGGAATTTATTTCTTTATTGGTTCCTTATCACATTTGGCATTATTTTCTTCTGTTACTCCATGATGGTTTACCCATCGTGTGCTTGCCGAATGTTACTCAGAGATGGTCACTACGAACCGAATAGCACAAAATATGACTAGTAGAAACCACTGATCGGCACTGAAATATCAGAAGACTTAAAGCAAAAAAATCAGAAATAGATTATTTGTTGTAGTTTTTAGGATACATAACGATAGGTGAGCTTTGCTTTTGGAAAAGCTCGTAATCTGAAATCGAGTAACTACTTTTTTTACGCGAGCCTATTTCGTCTTTCTATTCGACTACTTTTCGGGTAACCAAAAAATGAAATGAGCGCAGAGAGTTTAATGACCAGTTAGGAATAACCAATCTGCAAAGTGTCCTTTGCCGTTTATTTTGTTGGTAGCATCTCTGGAAAAAAGGGTTATCTGTCGTATCACTAGGAATTAGGAAGGAGAAATCCATAATTCTGATTGAGAGCCCGTCGGTAAATAGTCGCTTGAAAAATCATATAGCAATTATTTACCAGATAACAGCAGGGTAAATTCAAGCAAGTGGCCCCGTAAATAGCACTGACAAATTGGCGAATTGAAAAAACAAATTGATTATAAGAAGAGAAGTCAGATTGAGAAAAAAATCATGGAAAGCGCTAATGCCGTATATCAAGATAGTCCTAAAAAAATACGTTACACTAATGTGATTGTAAAGACTAAACCGGGTAAAGCCTGTAACATAGTATGTTTTAGTTTGCGCGTAATTTTATTCATGAAAAAAAAGTCAAAAAAAGCATCATAGTCAGACGGTTGATTGAGGAAAAAATAAATCAGAAGAGATAACCATGTTTCATTTCATCATCCCATTAATTAAAGGTCGTTTAATAGGACTTGCACTAAATAGGATTCTGCCTAGAATTTTTCCGGTGTTAGCCAGTATTATGAGAAACCAACAAGAAAAAAAACAAAATCCGAATTTCGCTGAGGACGAGAAAATTACAATTGATGTGGAAGTACGAGAAAAGAAATAGGCGGTAAATTATTTCCCAGGCACTTTATAAGGGGTTCCACCAACCACTGTCCTCTAAAACGACATATCTCTCCACATATTCTGTGGGTAGAACGCAAAGTCGAATTTATGAGTGTCACCGTTTAGTTACTTTTTATCTAGTCTGGCCACTCAGCCAATTGTAACTTTGCGCTTAGAAGTTCCGCAGGCGGTTACAATGCTTGAAAAATTAGCAAAACGTTTTGATGGATTTTTTAGCAACTCATTTTTTTTTATGGGGAATTTTTGAGGAAATTCAAAACTAATATTAAAAATGTATTTCAAAAACAAAGTGGTAAATCACGAACCAAACCACATGAGGCGTGTATCAGGGTTTTTACCATAATGTTCTTAGAAATTGGTGGCGAATCAGGGACTCGAACCCCGGACCTGCGGATTATGATTCCGTCGCTCTAACCGGCTGAGCTAATTCGCCATCCGGTAAGTGTAGCACAGTTATTTTTCACAAATCGCGTGACAGGCTGTCAAAAAAAATTCCATGATCGCTAATTTTACACGCGGACTAATTATCTAAATTAATACAGATATCAAGCGTTCGCTTCAACATACGAACACTTTGATGTATTTGTTTATTAATACCTCTAATTTTTAGATGACTTCTATCGGGAAATTACTTTCTAAGGAAGATTAAGTTCCTTACGCAACCCCAATGTCTACGTTTCCACCCCCTCACATTAATGTGTTAGTTGAACTGTATTAAAAACAAAATCAACAGAGGGCTATCAAAAGTTTTAAATTTTAAATACTAAAAACGGTATTTATGGATTGTCTTTGGTGAATAAAATTTTATTTCGTGAGTGTAACACCTACACCTGCGAAGAATTCAAAACCCTCTCTGATAGTGTAAATCCACAGCATTAAGCTGAGAAACAGTGTCGAAGCAGTTGCCTTAACCGAATGATGTTGTCTCTTCCCCGGGGATTGGATGTCTCCAGCCATGCGTGTTGAAAACTTAGACATCATATTGGTCCAAAATGTAAGAAAAACGAACAGTATTGTCGATAAAATATCTCCGTCTAGAATTATATGAGCAAGCGCCCAGAACGTAACTCCTAAAATAACGGGATTTGCAATTTTTATTTTTACAATATTTTGAGACGTATAGGCGCTAACCACTAACCAGATCGAAATAAAATTAATAATTAATGCAAGGTAAAGTGTAACAATATTGGCTGACCACAAAGTCCATGACATAATCTTTGCTTCACCGTAACGGCCTAGCATAAAGAAAATGCCGACAAAGGTAAGAATTTCTATACCTTTTTTCCACACGAAAACTCCGGATGTCTTTACTACGCGACCCCTAAACCTAGGAAAAAAAATATTTGCCGAAGTTGCCATTGTAAAAATTAATAGACCGATTATTAGTGAAAACATGGCGTAATACTGTATGGTTGAAAATTTTGGTTTATTGAAGCAAGTATGACAGAATAAAAGTGGTTATATAATTTTCTTCAATGAGCTAACTTTGTTACTAGGGTTTCTAAAAAAATATCAGTTTCAGTGGTTTTTGGCGATCGGTTTGTTATTAGCGGCGGCAGTTGTTACCCTCATAGTTCCTTATGCTTTTCGAGGATTGATTGATTCCGGCTTAGAAAGCTCAGATGTTAATAAAAGATTTCTAATTTTGTTACTTTTAGCCACAATTTTGGGGATTTTAGTATCAGCAAGATTCTACATGATGTCGATGCTGGGCGAACGAATCGTAGCTGACCTGAGGAAAGATATTTTTCACAGAATCATTAACTACCCCCCTGAGTTTTTTGAGTCGTTGAAAGTTGGAGAGGTGCTATCAAGATTAACCACAGATACAGTACTTATCCAAACCCTTACTGGAAGCAGCATATCGATCGCGTTGAGAAGTTTTATATTATTACTCGGTAGTTTGATAATGATGTTAATTACAAGTTTTAAACTTGCTGCGATTATGCTTCTGTTAATGTCGATCACTCTCACCCCAGTTGTTTTTTTTGGTAAAAGAGTTAGAACAACATCTAAGGACAGCCAGGAAAAGATAGCCGATTTGAGTTCTCATGCAGGGGAAATTTTAAATGGAATTTTCACTGTGCAAGCTTTTGTAAGAGAAAAGTTTGAGGCGGAAAGATTCGATAAAGTTACGGAGAGTGCTTTTTCGTCAGCGAAAAAACGTGTTTTATCGAGGGCATTTTTAACTGTACTGGCAGTAATATTCACATTCGGCGGTGTAGTTTTCGTTTTATGGTTAGGAACTCAAAGCGTTTCTCAGCAAGAAATGTCTTTTGGAGAATTTACACAATTTGTTCTGTATGCCGCATTTATGGCGGCATCCTTTGCCGCACTCGCGGAAATTTGGGGAGATTTGCAACGTGCGTTAGGAGCCTCTGAAAGATTAGGTGAACTATTTGCTTTTGACAATCAGTTAGAAGAGCCAAGATCAAAAAAAGATCAATCTAACATTGTATCTCCAGTAGAAATTTTTGATCGGGTTAGTTTTCGTGATGTTAGTTTTTCTTACCCATCAAATTTAGATAAAAACGTTCTTAGTAACATTTCTTTTGAACTTCAGCCGGGAACCGTGACAGCATTAGTTGGACCTTCAGGTGCGGGAAAGTCTACGATATTCTCCTTGCTCCTTGGCTTTTATCAAGTGTCCAAAGGAAGTGTCCAAATACGAGACATAAGCATCAAAGAGTTGGGATACAAGCAAGTGAGGAACTCCGTAAGTTTAGTTTCACAGGATCCGGTAATTTTTTCTGCAAATGCTTTTGATAATATTCGTTATGGAAGGTTGACGGCGGCTGATCACGATGTAATTTTGGCCGCAAAGGCTGCGAATGCGCACGACTTTATTTCCGATTTGCCGGATGGTTACCAGTCTTTTTTAGGGGAAAAAGGGGTGCGGCTATCTGGCGGACAGAAACAAAGGATTGCTATTGCGAGAGCTTTGCTCAAAAATTCCCCACTTTTGTTATTGGATGAGGCAACTTCTTCTCTAGATTCGAAATCTGAGTCCGAAGTGCAAAAAGGACTTGATAAGCTCTTGCCGGGAAGAACAAGTCTTATAATTGCTCATCGCCTCTCAACCGTCAGAAGGGCTGACTTAATTCTTGTCCTTGATAAAGGACAGATAATTGAGCGCGGAAATCATAATGAATTGATGCGAAACTCTGGGCTTTATGCTCACCTGGCGTCATTGCAGTTTGAGGTATAAATTTGTACCGCGTAGGCGTTGATTTAGGGGGGACCAAAATTGAATGCGTAATTCTTGATGTTAATGAAAGAGTACTTGTCAGACAACGTATTCTAACTGAAGCGGACAAAGGCGTTAATCAAATTACTAGTAATATAAAAAATATTATTGGGAAGGTGACAGCTGGTATATCCGATAACTATTCTATAGGTATTGCCACTCCGGGTTCGCTTTCCAATAAAACAGGTTTGTTGCGAAATTCAAACACGCAGTGCTTGAATGGCCAACCGTTGAAACGTTTGCTACAAGACAAATTAAAGCAAGATATAACCATAGCGAATGATGCCAATTGTTTCGCCCTTGCGGAAGCCACTCATGGGGCTGGGAAAGACTTCAAAATAGTTGTCGGAGTAATTTTGGGAACGGGATGCGGAGCAGGTATTGTTTTTGATAAAAAAATTTTTAGGGGAGTCAATGATATTGCAGGTGAGTTCGGACATCACTCGGTTGCATTTGAAACTGGAAGGCTTTGTTGGTGCGGGCGGAGGGGGTGTGTGGAGACCTATGTTTCGGGCTCTGGTATTGAAGCAGAGTATTTTATTAGAACTGGTAAGCATGAGACTGCGAGGACAATTTTAAATTCCACGTGCGAGGTAGCTTCCAACTTAAAACAGAATTTCTATGAAATGCTGGGAGTAAGTATCGGAAACGTTTGCAACATACTCGATCCTGAAATTATAGTTATTGGAGGAGGACTTTCTAATCACACTCCGTTATATCGTATAGTTCAAGAGAAAGTTGAACAAAACATTTTTTCAGATCATTGCAAAACACGATTTGAAAAAAATAAATTGGGCGATTCAGCTGGAGTAATTGGCGCAGCGATGTTGCCCTATTGTTCATGACTTCAACCTCCACCTAATGGAGATCAATAATATTGACAAACCACAAATTAGAAGCGTAAACAAGGAACAGATGAATAAGCTTCTGTAGGGTGAGACATCAGAGACTAAGAAGAATCCATACCTAAATCCATCTATCAAGTAAAAAAAAGGATTAAACCTGCTAACCGTTTGCCATAATGAAGGTAACGATTGGGTAGAATAAAAGACTCCTGCTAATAAAGTTAGGGGGTTAATAAGAAAGTTTTGAAATGCTGATACCTGGTCCCATTTTTCTGCATAAATGCCAGCTATAATCCCCAACCCACCCATTGACAAGCAGGCTAAAATGCTAAACGTAAAAACCCAGATAAACGAGGATATAGGGACATAGTTAAAAAAGGAACAGAACAGCCAAAGTGAGATTGCGCATGCAACGCCTCGCGCAACAGCCCCCCCAATATATCCTACGAACCACTGAATAGGCGTCATAGGGGACAACATGAGAAAAATTAGATTACCAGTAATCTTACTTTGAGTAAGACTAGAGCTACTATTTGCAAATGCATTTTGTTGCAAAGTCATCATGATCAGACCGGGAATTAAAAAAGAGGAGTATTGTATTCCCGGGAGAGGTTCAATACGATTATTCAGTAAGTATGAGAAGATTATTAGGAAGAGCACAGACGAAATCACGGGCGCCAAGATTGTTTGCACCCAAACTTTCGCAAATCGAGAAATTTCTTTAGAAAGCAGAGCATTAATTGCAAGTAAACTATGAAAATTAAGCGTTTTTTTAATCAATTTTTTGTCCTCAACATTCTAAACCACTACCTAGACTCACATTGAGAGCTTTAACTTTTTTCATAGCCGCGTATTTCCAGTCTTTTCCGTTTGACGCATAAATCACGCTACGCGACAGGTTTATCAGATTGTTGTTACGTCTTTCACCTAAGCTTTCGGAATCAGATTTTTTTTTGTCGTCGTCTATTATCGACACCACGTCGACGATTTTGCCGCCTTGACTCCCAATTCCTGGCAGTAGTAACGGTGTCGAAGGAAATCGTTTATGGATATTTTTCAACTCATCAATACAATTAGCTCCTACTACAAGGCCGATCTGATTTCTAACATCAAATTCGACAAATTTTTCTGCTATATATTCGTAAAAGGGTATAAAATTTCTCTCATGTAACCTGTTAGGAACACGGATCTTTTGTATCAAATCAGCCCCGGGGTTGCTAGTCCGGCAAAGTACATATACTCCTTTCTCAGGTTTCTCTGTAAAAGGTTTGATACTTTCCAGGCCCATGTAGGGGCTCACGGTGGTCGCGTCAGCCTCATACCTCTGAAAACACTCAACAACGTAATGCTTTGCTGTGTTTCCAATATCCCCTCGCTTTCCATCAAAAATGACTAAGTGATTTGGGAAATTTTTTTTTATCCATGTGATCAATGCCGCTAGTAGATCCTCACACCCGAGTGCTGAAAACATAGCTGCCTGTGGTTTATATGCGGAACACTCGTCTGCAGTCGCGTATACAACTTCTTTGAAAAAATATTCGATATTTTTTTTTAAACTTGACTTACCATAAGGTAAGTATTGAAGTGGAAGCTTCTCTAAATCTGGGTCGAGGCCAACGCATAATCTTGAACGGTTAGCCTTTATGGCCTTTTCAACTACATCATGATAGGTGATTAACACAGGAGTCTCAAAAAAAAAGCCTGCTGGTAAAAGCAGGCTTGAAATCACGAAAAGCTTCTAAGTTAAAAATAATTTTTTTTTTCGAATTAGGCATTATTTCATTACATTCCCATGCCGCCCATACCGCCCATGCCGCCCATGCCGCCCATACCGCCCATACCAGGGTCCATTCCTTCCATACCGCCTCCTTTTTTCTCCTCTACCAGTTCGGAAACCATAGCCTCGGTCGTTAACATCAAGCCAGCTATGGAGGCTGCATTTTGGATAGCAGTTCGAGTTACCTTTGTCGGGTCTACAACGCCCATCGATACGAGATCACCATACTCATCTGTAGCAGCATTAAACCCGTCATTACCTTTCAGGTCGATAACTTTATTAACTACCACACTAGGTTCTCCACCTGAGTTGAACACAATTTGCCTAAGCGGCTCTTCGATAGCCTTCATAACAATCTGGATGCCTGCATCCTGATCAGAGTTATCGCCCTTAACCTTAACTGCAGTTCTTGCTCGGATAAAGGCAACACCTCCTCCAGCAACTATACCTTCTTCAACTGCTGCTCTAGTCGCGTGCAGCGCATCTTCAACTCTTGCTTTTTTCTCCTTCATCTCTACCTCGGTTGCTGCTCCAACTTTAATTACCGCAACTCCGCCTGCAAGTTTTGCAACTCTTTCCTGAAGCTTCTCTCTGTCGTAATCACTTGTAGCTTCATCAATTTGTACACGAATTTGTTTTACTCGAGCTTCAATATTTTTAGTCTCGCCTTCTCCGTCGATAATTGTTGAGTTTTCTTTACCGATTTCAATCCTGGCACAACCACCCAGGTCATCTAATGTCGCTTTTTCCAACGTCATGCCTGTCTCTTCTGAAATTACGACTCCACCGGTTAACACTGCCATATCTTCAAGCATTGCTTTCCTACGGTCGCCGAAACCTGGCGCTTTTACTGCGCATGTTTTAAGGATTCCACGAATATTGTTAACTACAAGCGTTGCAAGTGCTTCTCCCTCAACATCTTCTGCCACTATAAGAAGAGGTCTGCCAGCCTTTGCCGCCGCCTCTAAAACTGGTAAAAGATCTTTGATGTTAGAAATCTTCTTGTCATGTAACAAAATGTAGGGATTTTCTAAGACAGTAACCTGCTTGTCCGGATTATTGATAAAGTATGGTGACAAATACCCTCTGTCAAACTGCATTCCTTCAACAACATCTAGCTCGTTGTTGAGTGATTTGCCATCCTCAACCGTTATGACACCCTCTTTTCCGACCTTTTCCATCGCCTCGGAAATAATGGAGCCAATCTCTTCATCGGCGTTTGCTGAAATCGATCCTACTTGCGCAATTTCTTTCGAAGTCGTGCACGGCTTGCTAATTTTTTGCAGTTCCGAAACCACGCTTGAAACAGCCTTATCAATCCCCCTTTTTAGGTCCATAGGATTCATTCCGGCTGCTACAAACTTCATGCCCTCCCTAACTACTGCCTGCGCCAATACAGTCGCCGTCGTAGTACCATCTCCAGCGTTATCAGACGTCTTGGATGCAACTTCTTTCACCATTTGAGCACCCATGTTTTCAAATTTGTCTTTAAGTTCCACCTCCTTAGCAACAGATACTCCGTCTTTAGTTACAGTCGGAGCTCCGAAAGATCGCTCCAGGACCACATTTCTTCCCTTAGGCCCAAGGGTAACCTTAACTGCGTTAGCGAGCACATTCACGCCCGAAACCATTTTTCCCCGCGCGTCCTCGCTGAATATTACGTGCTTTGCTGCCATGTTATTTCCTCTCTTCTAAATATTTTCTTTTATTTTTCGATGATTGCCATGATGTCGTCCTCTCGCAATACAAGAAGCTCATCTCCATCCACTTTTACCGTCTGCCCAGAATATTTGCCGAACAAGATTTTTTCACCGACTTTGACATCCACTGGCTTAGTTTTCCCGTCATCGAGAATTTTCCCATTTCCAACGGCTACTACTTCACCTTGATCAGGTTTCTCAGTCGCATTCTCTGGTATCACGATACCAGAAGCTGTTGTTCGTTCGTTATCAAGTCGTTTAACTACGACTCGATCATGTAGTGGCCTCAATTTCATAAAGACTTACTCCAAAAAGTTAAAAAAAAATTAGCACTCTTCCCAACTGAGTGACAAAGAGTAGAGTTGGGTTTCGAATCAAAAATTCAAGCTAGAAAGTTGAAAGACCCTACGTGATAAAGGGATAAGTAAGAGTTGTTTTCCCTCTATCCGGCGAAAAACTTCCCTTGTTTCTCTAACACCGTTTGGCATTCAATACAGCGGATTTTGCCCAATTTTAGACGGGCAGCTGGTATTTTTTCGTCGCAATCAATACAGTGCAATCCATCGAAGTCGGGGTTTGTTTCAGGAAGAGTTTTTCGCCTGGCATTTTCTAAGGCATCTTCATTGAACTGAGCCTCAATAGCTGAAGCCCTGTCGTTTTCGTCGGTAAGTTCAAAAAAATTTTCATTTTTATCTAAGGCCATATTAGTCTCCTTCACTAGCCGTTTTCTTTTAAAACCGACCCGTTTATTATAATAGGGTTGCATAACACATCGCAGTCTACCATTAAAAGGGCAATAAACAACAAACAAGAGTATTCAATTTTGAAGGGTAAAAATAAATTAGGGTTGATACTGATTAACGTGTTAATTATCTTCGGTGCGTTGCTCCACTGGCCCGTTTCAACTGTGGCTAAGCAGGTTGGATATCTTGACGTGAAAACTGAGCATTTAATGAAAAAATTGCGTAAAATCGGCATCCCGGCCTCATCAGTGGGAATATCTGTCACTATAATCCCGACGACAATATATCCATTTGAGCCAATTAAATTTAGTTTCAACTCAAAAAAAAAATTCAATCCTGCATCTACTGCGAAATTGTTTACCAGTTATTATGCTCTGCGGGAGATGGGAAGTTCTTACAAATTCAAGACAGATTTCTTTATGGCTGGTAGACGTGACTTAGATGCGTTTGACGGCAATTTTTACATAAGAGGTCGAGGTGACCCGAAACTAGTTTATGAGGACCTCCAAAAGATTGTGCATGCGATTCGTGCAAAAGGTTTGAGAAAACTGCGCGGTAACTTTGTAATTGACGATTCATATTTTTCGGAACCCGAGACTAACGCTGCATTGTTTGATGGAAAAAAAAATAAACCCTACAATGTCGGTCCGAATGCCGCATCTGTAAATTTCAAAGCAGTTGAACTTACAGTCGCGAAAGAAAAGCGGAAGATTAATATTTCCATTAAACCCAGGTTGGCTGATTTCCGCTTAGTTAACGATATGCGGTGGGTCACGGGGTCGTGTGGGGGAAATAGAATTTTTTATAAAGAATCTGAAAACCAGTTGCGAGTTTACGGGCGGTTTGGGAAGCGTTGCAAAAGGCAACGGCTCTACGTCGGGTTAACTACTCACAACAAATTCACATTTGCTTTGTTTAAGCAAGTCTGGATTGAATCTGGTGGACAGTTCGATCAAGTTTTAGTTAAGGGTGTTGTTCCAAAAAATGCCCAGTTAATTTACACGTGGATTAATCCGCGGAATCTAGGGCTATTGATAAAAGATATAAATACTCTTAGCAACAACACAATGGCTAGAACCTTGTTTTTGAAGTTGTCGGCGATCGAGGGGAGTCCGGGTAGCCTTGTAAAGTCTCGCCGGTTACTAACCAACTGGTTGGACGAACAGGGTATCGGCGCAGAGACTGTAAATATTGATAACGGGTCTGGGTTGAGTCGCATGACAAAATTATCCCCAGACGATATTAATTCGCTATTACTGCAGGCCGTTGCTTCCAACGATTTTCGAGTTTGGAAAAACAGCCTCTCCCTCGCAGGTAAGGAGGGGACGACTCAAAATAGATTTACCGGGTTAGGAGTCTCAGGGAATGCCTGGCTAAAAACGGGCAGTTTGGAAGACGTTCAGGCTTACGCCGGCTACATATTAACAAAACAAAAACGCTGGATTTCGTTTGCGGTTATTGTTAATCATCCTGTTGCGGAAAAGGCCAAAACTTCTTTGGACGAGTTTATTAATTCACTTTACAGTGATTTACCTCGGCAAACTTCACATTGAAAAAAAGCTCCATTGAAATGAAAAGAAACCGGAATAAGTTCAAAATAAACAAATTGGTAGTACTAATTTGCATACTATTATTTTTTATTTTTTTTATAAGCGAAAAGGGAAGAGAGCGAGTTGATACCTGGATTACTTTGTTTGAAGCTCCTGATAATAATGAGATTATTACAGCCGATTATCAAGTCGACCCGGCAAGAGAACTTGAAAAGGCTCGGGTAACAAAATGGATTGCAAGAAAATATAAGGTATCTCACAAAGCTGTGCGCAAAATCGTTGATATTTCTTTTGAGGCAGGTGAGAAATTTGAAGTTGATCCCTATGTGATCATTGCCGTTATGGCCATAGAATCCAGTTTTAATCCATTTGCAGAGAGTAGTGCCGGCGCCCTAGGACTTATGCAGGTTATGCCTAAAGTCCATAAAGAAAAATTTGAAAAATATGGAGGGTTAGACAATTCAATAGATGTTAAAGTAAATATTTACGTCGGAACTGAAATCCTAAAAAATTATCTTTTGCGATATGGAAATTTTCAACGAGCTCTGCGAGCATATGTTGGAGTCTCGCAAACCAGCAAAAGTCGATACCCGAAAAAAGTCTTGAGAGTAAGAGAAAGGTTAAAAAAATTAATTAAAGCGGGCTAAAATTCTCCTGAAACGTAGTTAAGAATCGAAAGAAGTGAAACAGCCACTGTTTCTGTACGCAGGATGCGTTTTCCGATTTTTACACTTTTAAAATCTGCTTTTTGCCCAGAGTTTTCTTCAAAATTTGAAAATCCAGCCTCTGGGCCGATCAAAAAAATAACATCTTTACTAGCAGAAAAATCTACATCGACGAGTCTCTTGCTAGAGGTTGGATTTAACATTAGCTTGATTGCGTTTTTCCTTCTTCGTGTTTCCAGAAATCCACCGAGACTTTGAGGGGCCAGTATTTTCGTAAGTTTATTTCTTCCGCATTGCTGGCTAGCGTTTTCGGCTATTAGTTTCCATCTTGTAACTTTTTTTTCTAAATTGGAATTATTGAGCCGTACCTGACACCGCTCAGTGATAATCGGCGCAATTATTTCAGCGCCTAACTCAACAGACTTCTGTACAACATAGTCCATCCTAGAAGCCTGGCAAAGTCCTTGTGCTACAACGACTGACTTCTTGTTTTCTCGGTTTACGGTCTTTACTTCTCCGACAAGCTCAAAACGGACATTTTTTTTATCGTTAAGCGTTACGGAGGCAACTACTTCGTGTCCGTGTCCGTCAAACAAAAGAATTTTTTCGCCAACTTTAATGCGCAGAACATTTTTTAAGTGATGACTTTGTTTATAATTAAATATTTTGGTAGACAGCAAACCGGGAAAATACAGTCGAGGTTTCAATTTTTGCGGTCCTTGAGCGAATTTTAGAGTTAATGAAATTATGCTGCAATTTTTAATGCGAATGTTTTTTAATGAGAAAAAAAGTGAATATTGACGATTCTTCTGAAAAAGTTTCTACGAATCAAGCAGTTGATCATGCTTTGATGTGTAATGCCCTTAGAGTACTCGCCGCTGATGCAGTCCAACAGGCTGGTTCTGGTCATCCTGGTATGCCAATGGGAATGGCTGAGATCGCCTACGTTTTGTGGAAATTTTATCTTAAACATAATCCTAAAAACGCAGATTGGGTAAACCGAGATAGGTTTGTGCTATCGAACGGCCACGGTTCAATGTTACTCTATGGGCTACTTCACTTGACCGGTTATGATTTACCGATTGAAGAGCTCAAACAGTTTAGAAAATTGGGCTCAATGACTCCGGGCCATCCTGAGGTGGGAGTTACCCCTGGTGTAGAGACTACAACCGGCCCGTTGGGCCAGGGGCTAGCGCACGGAGTTGGAATGGCATTAGCCGAAAAACTTTTAGCCTCTGAGTTTAATCGTCCGGGGTTCCCGATTATAGACCACAATACATACGTTTTTCTCGGGGATGGTTGTCTGATGGAAGGAATAAGCCACGAAGTTTGCTCACTTGCAGGTGTTTGGGGTCTTGAGAAGCTAATTTGTTTTTATGACGATAACAACATTTCAATAGATGGCGAGGTTGAGCCTTGGTTCAATGAAGATATTAAAGCTCGATTCAAATCGTATGGATGGAATGTCATGGGCCCCATAGACGGGCACAATATCGATGCTATTCAGCAGGCCATTAGCACCGCTTCAGCTAGAGGTTCCGATGCTTCCTCTAAAGCCCCGACAATCATAATTTGTAAAACGATCATCGGAAAAGGTGAGCCAGAGCGGCAAGGAACTGCAAAAGCCCATGGTGAGCCCCTAGGTGAAGATGGTATTCTACGGATGAGACAAAAATTAAATTGGGATTTTCCACCATTTGAGATTCCGGAGAGTCTTAAAAATGAGTGGGATTGCAGTGAGTACGGTCATGCTCTGGAAGGAGGTTGGAATAACCTTTTCGAAAGCTACAAGAAAAGTTATCCCAAGTTGGCAAGTTCACTTGAGGCAAGACTTAAAAATGACATCGTCAATCCTAAAGAATTGCGCGAAGTGGTTGCGCGGTTTTGTAATAGTTTTGATAAAGATTCAGAAAGCGTAGCAACCAGAAAAGCATCACAGAATTTTCTTAACTTTCTGGGGCCGAGATTTAAGGGCGTACTAGGCGGATCAGCAGATCTTACGGGAAGTAATTTAACCATGTGGCATGGCTCTGAGCCCATGAGAAAATCAGAATCTGGAACTATGATCGGGAATCACGTTAACTTTGGTGTGAGGGAGTTTGGAATGGCCGCAATTTGCTGTGGCATCTCCCTGCACAAGGGCTTCATTCCCTACTGTGGAACCTTTTTAGTTTTTTCCGATTACATGAGAAATGCAGTTCGTTTAGCGGCACTGATGAATCAAAAGGTTATTTTTGTTTTCACACATGATTCAATTGGCCTCGGGGAAGATGGTCCGACGCATCAGCCCGTGGAACAAGTTGCGAGCCTTCGATTGATACCTAATCTTCACGTTTGGCGGCCATCTGATTCAGCTGAAGTTGCTTTTGCTTGGCAAGCGGCCATTTGTTACGAAGGACCGAGTGCTATTTTACTTTCCAGACAGAAATTACCTAATTTTTTGAGGAATAAATTGAGCTTAAACAATATTTCAAAAGGAGGTTATATTTTGCGAGAGGCAAGAAAGCCTGATGTAATATTAATCGGAACAGGATCAGAGGTTAAATTAGCAATGCTAGCTAGTCATGAATTGAAGAAAAAATATGGAATCAACAGTCGGATTGTCTCGATGCCTTCAACTACTGTTTTCGAACAACAGAAACGGGGGTATAAAGAAAAAGTCATACCGCAAGATGTGCCAAAAATGGTGATCGAGGCAGGTGTTACCGATCATTGGTGGAAGTACAAACCAGACGTTGTTCTCGGAATTAACAAGTTCGGAGAGTCTGCGCCGGAAAAGGAGGTTTTTGAGGCTTTTGGTATTTCTACGAGAACTATAATCGACTCAGTTTTATGTCTCACTGATCATAAAAATAATTTTGGGGGATAGTATGACGATAAAAGTTGCAATAAATGGTTTTGGGAGAATTGGAAGAGCTATTTTACGGGCAAATTACGAGACAGAACCGGATCAAAGAAAAGTAAAGATCGTCGCAATTAATGATCTTGGCAGTCCTGAGGCAAACGCACATTTGATTGAGTTTGACAGTACACATGGTCGTTTCAAAAAAACAATTGATGTCTCTGGCAGCGTGATTCGCATTGAAAACGACAGCATTCCAATGTTCGCTTCAAAGAACCCTGCGGAGCTACCGTGGAAGGATTTAGATGTAGATGTTGTACTAGAGTGCACCGGACTTTTTACCTCTAAGGAGGCATCCAGCCGACATTTGCAAGCAGGCGCGAAAAAAGTTTTAATATCTGCTCCCTCCAAAGATGCAGATGCTACTGTAGTCTATGGAGTTAATGACAACCTTTTGAGTTCGGAGCACAAAATTGTTTCAAATGCATCATGTACTACTAATTGTTTGGCTCCTTTGGCTAAAATTCTAAATGAAAAATTCGAAATTAAAGCTGGTTTAATGACCACAGTCCATTCATTTACCAATGATCAGGTACTGGTGGATAGCCTCCATTCAGATCTCCGTAGAGCCCGTGCCGCTACCATGTCAATGATTCCGACAAAGACAGGGGCAGCTGCTGCCGTTGGACTTGTACTCCCTGAATTATCCGGAAAACTAGATGGATTTGCATTGAGGGTCCCTACAGTGAATGTGTCAGTGGTTGATCTCTCAATTCAGTCAGGAAAACAAACAACTCTTGAAGAAGTGAATAAAGTTTTGACGGAAGCGGCGGAGGCGGAAAAGCATAAAGGTGTCATTGGTTTAAACGTGAAACAAACCGTTTCTGTCGATTTCAATCATGATTCTAGATCAAGTGTTTTTGATCTTACACAAACACGAATTTCTGAAAACGGGTACCTCGTGAAGGTGCTGTCGTGGTACGACAATGAATGGGGCTTCTCCAATCGAATGATTGATGTGGCGGATGCACTTGGACAACTGTAAAGAATTACGGCAAGTAAGAATTTGTGAAAAATATTAAAATTATTGATGAGTTTAATATTAATGGGAAACGGGTATTTCTCAGGCTTGATTTGAATGTCCCGTTGACCGATGAGCGGGTGGTTGCCGACGATACGAGGATACGGGCCTCACTTCCCACAATCAGGTATGCATTAAAACAAAATGCGGCTGTCATGATATGTTCACATTTAGGTAGACCGGTGGAGGGTGTATATGATGAAAAATATTCACTTCATCCAGTCAGAAATTATTTGGAATCAAATTTGGGTAGAAATATTAAACTTATTAATGATTGGGCTGAAGATGAAGTGAGTGTGAATGCCGGTGAGTTAGTTGTTCTTGAAAATGCAAGGTTTAATAGAGGGGAAGCTAGTGATGACCCAGTTGTTGCCGAAACAATTGCGCGTCAGTTCGACGTTTACATCAATGATGCCTTCGCGACTGCCCATCGAAAAGAGATGACGGTCCACCAACTACCATTAAAGAGTGTAAAAAAAGGTTGTGGATTTCTGTTTAAAAAAGAAGTTGAGTCCCTTAGTAAGATATTCGGAGATACAAATGATCAAACATTGGCGATTATAGGGGGAGCGAAAGTCTCCACAAAATTAAATTTGTTAAGTGTTTTATTGGAAAAAGTCAGTTGTATTATCGCGGGAGGAGGTCTTGCCAATACTTTTTTAAAAGCAGGCGGGTATCGAATAGGTAAATCATTTTATGAAAAAGCTTACATTGATTCTGCAAAAAAAATCATTGAAATGGCAGAATCCAATGATACGAAGTTAATTCTTCCGAATGATGTTCGGGTCAGTACCGACCCCAAGTATGAAAGTAATTCTCGCATCGTTGAACTGGATCAGATTGGCGCCGATGATATGATCCTCGATTTTGGGCCGAAGACAATGAATATCATCAGCAAAGAGATCAGTTCTGCAAATAAAATTTTATGGAATGGACCTTTAGGTGTTTTTGAAAAAGATGAGTTTTCATATGGAACCAAGTGCTTAGCCGAGTTAGTCAGGGAAGCTTCGGGATATACGGTTGCGGGAGGAGGAGACACGATTGCAGCGATAAATAAATTTATAGATATTGGTGCGCTTAATTATGTTTCAACGGGCGGTGGAGCATTTTTGGAGTTTTTTGAAAAAAAAGGAAACATCCCTGCGATAAAAGCATTGCAATCGGAGTGTGCCATATGAAGGGTATCACGAGGGCAACTAAGATCGTAGCAACTTTAGGGCCTGCTACTGACTCTGCGCAAAAAATCGAACAATTAATTTCAGCTGGAGTAGATGTGGTACGGTTGAACTTTTCACATGGTACGGCAAGGGAACATATTCAAAGAGCCTCCTGGGTACATGAAGCTGCTCACCGCCTTGAACGAGATGTTGGTGTCATGGTAGATCTTCAGGGTCCTAAAATTCGGATAGGAAAGTTCAAAAATGGACGAATTGATTTGGTAACTGGCGAAGAATTTATCTTAGATTTGGATTGTAAATTGGGCGATCAACTTAGGGTGGGACTTGACTATCAAGAATTAATTTACGATGTTAAAGAGAAGGATATTTTGCTCCTAAATGATGGTCACATTATTTTACAGGTCGAATCAAGAGTCGAGAAACAAATTTTTTGCAGGGTCGTACAAGGTGGAATTTTGTCTGATAAAAAAGGAATTAATAGGCAGGGAGGAGGACTATCGGCCCCTGCATTGACCGAAAAGGATATTGGTGATATCCGTGTTGCAGCTTCGATAGAAGCAGATTATGTTGCCGTTTCATTTCCAAAGTCAGCAGACGATATTTTTCGTGCTAGGCAATTACTTATTAAAGCATCGAGTAAGGCGTGGGTTATTGCAAAAATAGAGCGCGTTGAAGCAATTAGAAATCTTAACGAAATCTTAGATGCCTCCCATGGTTTAATGGTTGCGCGTGGTGATCTGGCGACAGAAGTTGGAGAGGCTGCAGTTCCGGCACTACAAAAAAGAATGATTCAGTTGGCACGAGATAAAAATAAGCTTGCTATAACGGCTACGCAAATGATGGAGTCGATGACTCAATCTCCAGTTCCAACGAGGGCCGAAGTTTCCGACGTGGCGAATGCTGTTCTAGATGGAACGGACGCAGTTATGTTGTCAGCCGAAACTGCAGCAGGTAAATACCCGGCTCGAACGGTTTCAAAGATGTCGGAAATTTGTCTGGAAGCAGAGAAATTTGTTGAGGGCATCGTTGATAGCCACTTCTTAGATCGGACTTTTCAAAGCATCGATCAGTCAATAGCAATGGCTTCACTTTTCGTTGCATTGCATTTAAAAATTAAAGCAATTGCTTCATTTACTCAGTCGGGATCAACGGCTTTATGGATATCCAGGCTTAACTCTGGAGTACCTATTTATGCACTTACTCCCGAAGATTCAACTAGAAGGAGAATGTCTCTTTATAGGGATGTTCAACCAATTTTTCTGCCTCAAGAACAAAATGATAGAGAGGGTTTGATCAGGATGGCAGAGCAGAAGCTTGTTGATGCGAAGATTGTATCGGAAGGAGATTTAATTGTGGTGACTATTGGCGAGCCATTGGGTCAGTCCGGTGGAACTAATACAATGAAGATCGTGGAAATTTCGGCAAAACCAATCGGTAGTTCGGAACAGTTGAGATTTTGAAAAATGGCTTTCAAAGAGACAAATCTTAAAAGTTTACCTTTGTTACATAGAGGCAAAGTTCGTGATCTTTACGAAATAAATCGAGATAAGATTCTGATCGTAACTACTGATAGAGTATCGGCTTATGATCAAGTCCTGAACACACTGATTCCAGATAAAGGGATAATCTTAACCACGATGTCCAATTATTGGATGAAGATGTTTAAACATCAAGTAAAAAATCATTTGATAGAGGATGATCTATCAAATTATTTAAAAGAAGAGGAGTTGATCGACGTCGCAGACAGGGCAATAGTTGCGAAGAGATGCCAACCAATAAAGATTGAGGCCATTGTGCGCGGTTATCTGGATGGTTCTGCATGGGAGGATTATCAGGATAGTGGAACTGTCTCCGGTTTTCCGTTGCCGTCTGGGATGGAAAAAGGAACGAAGTTATCTACACCGATATTTTCACCAACGACAAAAGCTCCTGTTGGGGATAAGGATGTTCGATTGAGTATCGAAGAAACAAAACAATTAATCGGAACTAAACTATCGGAAAAAGTTCGACAAAAAAGTGAGGAGTTATTTTCAATTGCTTCATCTTTTTTAGAAACGATCGGTATAATTTTAGTAGATACAAAGTTTGAATTCGCAGTCGATGAAGGCGAGTTAATTTTAATTGATGAGGTTTTAACACCCGACTCGTCAAGGTTTAGATTATCCTCAAGGGGTATAGCAGAGTGGGACGGCGAAAACTACGACAAACAAATAATTCGAAATGTAATAACAAATGAAAAAAAAGTTACGAATGAGATTCCATCGGAAGTACGCTCCAGTGTTGTAAGGCTGGTCTGTGACAGGTACAGAACGGTTTGTGAAAAAATTTGCGAAACTAGATTTCCAAAGGTTGGCGTGGTAATGGGCTCTGAATCAGATTGGAATACGATGGAAAAGTCTGTAGATATTCTAAAGAAATTTGAAATACCTTACGAGGTCCTTGTAGTATCTGCTCATAGAACCCCGGATCGGTTATTTGAATACGCTTCTGATGCCAGAGATAGAGGACTTCGAGTAATTATTGCAGGGGCCGGAGGAGCTGCCCACTTACCTGGTATGCTAGCTTCAAAGAGTGTGGTACCGGTTTTTGGAGTACCTGTTGAAACAAGTCAATTGAACGGAGCAGATTCACTTTATTCAATTGTTCAAATGCCGAAGGGTGTTCCAGTGGCAACCTTTGCTATTGGTCAAACTGGAGCTTTTAATGCAGCTTTGGAAGCTGTTGCATTACTAGCTGCTGATGATGAGGTTTTAACCGAAGCTCTTTATGGGTTCAGGAAATCGCAGGAGAAAAGTGTTCTTTCAATGCATAGTAGGGTGCGTAAAAATTGAGGATTGGCCTGTTGGGGGGGGGTCAGCTTGGACTGATGATGATTGAGGCAGCTCATAAGTTTGGTGTTAGCGTGACGGTATTTGAAAATAGTCGATCATGCCCAGCATCGAAAATTTGCGATGATTTAATTGAAGCAAATTTCACCGATTTAAACGCGTTATCAAAATTTAGAGAAGAGTGTGATGTTTTTACGATAGAAACTGAAAATGTCCCATTAGCGTCTCTTGCGTATTTGTCCGAGAAAAAAGCTTTAACTCCCAACATAGAGGCCATTCGAATAGCTCAAAACAGGATATTAGAGAAAGAATTTGCCAAATCTCTAGGTATACCCACCGTACCGTTTGTTGAGATCACTGCCAGTAACATCGAAAAAATCGAAAAATTTTTGTTTCCAGCAATAGTAAAAACCGCTCGCTTTGGGTATGACGGAAAAGGTCAGGTAACTGTATCGAGACGAAGTGAACTTCTTGAGAAGATAAAAAATTTGGATTATAAACATTACATCCTAGAAAAAAAAGTTCCGCTTGAAATGGAACTTTCTTTGATTCTCGTTAGGGATAAATTAGGAAACATGGCTTCTTACCCACTTGCTGAAAATAGTCATGAGGATGGAATACTTGCACAGAGTGTAATGCCTGCAAATGTTCATCCTGATATTGAAAAATTAGCAGTTTCGTACGGCGAAAAAATAGCAAGGCAGCTAGATTATGTTGGCGTGTTAACCCTTGAGTTTTTTTTGTCTAGAGGTGAATTACTATTAAACGAGATGGCACCTCGTCCCCATAACAGTGGACATCAGACTATAGACGCTAGCGTAACTAGTCAATTTGAACAACAAGTTCGTATTTGTACAGATTTACCTTTAGGAGATACAACCCTAAACTACCATGTTAAACTCGAAAACATTCTAGGAGATCTTTGGTTTTTGGGCGATAACGCCCCCCCCAAAGAGCCTAATTGGCATGAAGTAACAGGTGGAGTAAAGATACTAAAATTGTATGGCAAAAACGAGCCTAGAATCGGACGCAAAATGGGACATTTGATTACCATTTTGCGAAAAAGGTAAAAGTTTGCCGAAATTAACGTCCGAATTAAGCCTGGCAATAGAGTCGTTACAGAAGGGGAAACTGGTAGCCTTTCCTACGGAGACGGTTTTTGGATTGGGTGGAGATGCTACAAATCAAGAGGCGATAAAGCGAATCTTTAAAGTTAAGGGCAGACCTAGTAACCGGCCGCTTATTTTACACGTTCCAAATTTAGAGACCGTCAAAAAGATTGTTTTAGATTGGTCACTCAATGAATCGAAATTGGCGAAGAAATTCTGGCCTGGTCCTCTCACTCTTATTCTTAAAAATGGGAATTTAATTTCACAATCTGCCGTAGCTGGAAAAAAAACAGTGGCGATAAGAATCCCTTCTCATCCTTTTGCATTATCGATGTTGAGGTCATTTTCTGAGATTGGCAGTGGGATTGTTGCCGCTCCTTCAGCAAATAGGTTTGGTTATGTCAGTACTACAAATGCCAGGGATGTAGAATTTTCATTACAGAATTATCTTGATGAAACGGATGTGATAGTCAACTCTAGCCCTCGGAATAATTGTCAATTTGGGTTGGAAAGTACAATTGTTGACTGTACGACTAATTCGCCGAAAATTTTACGGGTAGGGGTAATCAAAAAGTCAGAAATTGAGTCTTGTATCGGAAAAACAGTTGATGTGGGTCTTACCGAGGATGGGAAGATTGATTATCCTGGCACTTGTTCATCTCACTATTCACCCAAAACGAAATTTAAAGTTATGACTAGGGCTCAAATTGAGCTCAATTTGTCAAAATTATGTGAAGGGGGAAAAACTTTCTTATGGTATTTCCAAAAACCAGTAAAAACTAGTCAAAACTTAACCGCGGAGGTCGCCCCCTCTACTGCGCCAGAATATGGACGCCAATTGTATTCGAAATTGAATAACCTCGATAGGAGGGGATTAAATTTAATCATTTTTGAAGAACCCCCAACGGGGGAGGATTGGAATGCAATATGTGATCGATTGGAAAAGGCAAAAAGTCGATAACGTTCTAAAATGTTTTAATCATTTTTTGATGTGGTGTTTTACATTCACTAAATTCATTACCTTCTTCAACATAGCCGGCATTTTTATAAAAAAGTAGAGCATTTCGCTGCGAGTGCACGTAAACCTGTCTGAAACTTAAAGCAATGGCTATCTTTTCTAAGCCATTCAATAATGTTCTGCCGTGCCCCTTTCTCCTATGGGTTTTAATTACTGAAAGCCTTCCAATACGTCCGTCAGGACACAATCTTCCGGTACCTATTGGAAAATTCCGTGCCAAGCCAACATGCTGACATATTTCATCTAAGTCGTCCCATTCGTCGGAAGCGTTAATACTCTGCTCCTTCATAAATACATCTTCTCTAACTGGAACTGCAATCTGATTTAAATCATGCCAACAGCCTGACATGAAATAAAGTCCACTTTTTTCATCTAACTTTTTCCAAATGGATTTATTCATTTGAGACCAAATAGTGTTCGGCCACCACGGGTCAGTCTTCCATCTGGGGCATACGTGAATGTGGATATGAGGAGTCCTATTTCCCAACGAGGCTATATTTACCTTATCAGGGTTGTACTTCGATTTAACAAATTTTTCCAGTTTTAAAACATTTCGCATTAATTCTAGCATTTCCCTTGTAGTTAATTCGCTTATTTCCTTGACGTGTTTGTCCCAAATAATTCTATGTAAACCGAAGTTCTCATCAATAACTTCAATAGCTTTACAGTTTTTATCACTCCACAGCACCTTATAATTATTTTTATTACACAGCGGGCAAATGCTACTTAAAGCTTTCATGGCATCTAGCTATTCAGACATAATTTGTGACATACTTTGCAATTATACATACTCAAGCGTACCGATTTGGGGTTTAATTATGGACGACAATACGGAAGTAATAATTCTCGGCGGAGGGTGTTTCTGGTGTCTAGAGGCTGCTCTGAAAACATTGGAAGGAGTAAAGAATGCTACCTCCGGCTATATGGGAGGAACAACAGAGAAACCGACTTATTCTGATGTATGCTCTGGTTCAACGGGACATGCCGAGGTTGTGAAGGTTGAGTTTACTGAGGAAATACTTAACATAGACGCTTTGCTTTCGTTTTTTTTTCATATTCATGATGCTGCGACATTAAATAAGCAGGGCGCAGATGTTGGCACCCAATATCGTTCAATCATTTTTTGTTTGACAAATCAACAAAAAGAATCGACTTTACGAATCATTGAGGAAATGGAGAAAACCATTTATTCAGGAACCAGCATAGTAACTGAGGTAAACTTGGTCCCACCCAAAAATGACTATCCCACCATCAGGGAACGCAACAGTAGCGTTTTTTGGAAAGCAGAAGATTATCATCAAAATTATTTTGCCCAAAATCCAAGAGTTCCTTATTGCCAGGCAGTAGTATTGCCAAAATTAGAGAAAGCGCGAGAACTTAAGGAAAAACTTAATTTAAATAAGTAAACTATGGAGCCAGACGACAAATCGTCCATGTATTTTCCCTTTTCTTGTATAAGAATCTATCGTGTAACCTCCCCTGTCTCCCCTGCCAAAACTCGATTGACTCGTATTTAAGTTTGTACCCACCCCAAAATGGAGGTCGACTAAGTTCTTCGTTTTCAAATTTTTTTTGAAAGCTTTTAACGAGATTTTCGAGTTCGTTTCTAGATCTTAACACACGACTTTGTGGAGAAGCCCATGCCCCAACCTTACTTAGAGTCGGTCTCTCGTTATAATATTCGTCCGATTTTTTTGACGAAATTTTCTCGATATGCCCTTCGATTCTGACTTGCCTCTGGAGTGGGGCCCAGAAAAATACTGCGCTCGCTGACGATTTTTTAGCAATATCCAATCCCTTAGCTGACTCATAATTTGTAAAAAAAACAAGGCCATCGTCTTCGAGTTCTTTTGCAAGAACTATTCTAGAGCCCACAGTTCCGTTGTATTTTATGGTAGACAAACAAATTGCTGTTGGTTCAAGAATTTCTTCGGCAATAGCGGTTTCCATCCACTGAGTGAGGAGACTATAAGGGTTTTCAGGAATATCATCTTCCGACAGTGTGCCCTTTGTGTAGTCAATTCTGATATCTCGTAAATTTTTCATGCGCAAGTCTCATACGGTTTTAAAAAGCTCAAATGACAATCGACTAAGATATGAATAAATTCTATCAACTATTTTTAATAAATCAATTAGACTATACAGAGGACTGTACTAATTGTAATACTGTTAAAGGAGAATATTATGAGCCAACTGAAAGGAACTAAAACACACCAGCATCTTAAGGATGCTTTTTCGGGAGAGAGTCAGGCGAATCGACGATATCTTTATTTTGCGACCAAGGCAGACGTTGAGGGTTATCCAGAGGTGGCAACCCTTTTTAGAGCTACAGCGGAAGGAGAGACAGGCCATGCACATGGACATTTGGATTATCTTGCCGAGGTTGGAGACCCAGCAACTGATTTGCCGATTGGTTCCTCAAAAGATAACCTTGCGTCTGCAGTAGCGGGAGAGACTCACGAGTATACCGATATGTATCCCGGGATGGCAAAGGATGCAAGAGATGAGGGATTTGATGAAATTGCGGATTGGTTTGAGACATTAGCAAAAGCGGAAAGATCGCATGCTAATAAATTTCAAAAAGCGCTAGACTCAATAGAGGTGTAAAGTAATGGGATGCGTTTAACGGCCCTGCTTTTGCTGGGCCGTCATTCTATTGTTTTAATAGTGGGAGGGTATTGTGAGAGAGGGTTCACTTGAAGCGCCGACCAGGAATGCTTTGTTATGGAAAAATGATCAGTTTTACGACGAAGAGGCCTGCATTGACGAGTTGGAGCGCATTTTCGATATTTGCCATGGGTGCAGAAGATGCGTAAGCCTGTGCAATTCATTTCCAACATTATTCGATTTGATTGACGAAGGTGAATCAGGGGAATTGGATTCCGTTGACGTTACTGATTATTGGAAGGTTGTTGACCAATGCTACTTGTGTGATGTTTGTTATTTAGCTAAGTGTCCTTACGTTCCCCCTCATCCATGGAATTTAGATTTTCCACATACCATGCTCAGAGCAAAAGCTATCCAATTCAAAAAGGGTACTCGAAACAAAACGCGAGATACTATTTTATCTAATACAAGTGCGAACGGAAAATTTGCATCTATCCCTGTCGTAACGGAGACTATCAATTTTGCAACAGATAACAAGATATTAAGATCTGCGGGCGAAAAAATTGCTGGAGTACACAAGTCTGCGTGGTTACCCAAGTTTACTAAAAAAACGTTTGAAAAGAACTTTGAAATTTCTGATGACTACGCTGTGCAAGATGGGAAATTGACTAAGGGGAAAGTAGCTGTCTACGCTACTTGTTACATAAACTGGAATGAACCGGGAATTGGCCATGATTTGCTTGAGATTTTAAAGATCAACAAGATCCCTTACAAAGTGGTCGAAAAACAAGCATGTTGTGGCATGCCGAAGTTAGAGTTAGGAGATCTCGATTCAGTGGAACAATTAAAAAACCGAAATATACCAAAAATGGTAAATTTGGCTAAAAACGGGTACGTGATTGTTTCTCCAATACCTTCATGCACATTGATGTTTAAACAGGAATTGCCGTTGTTATTTCCAGATGATCAAGATGTACAAATCGTCGGAAAAGCGATGATGGATCCCTTTGAGTATTTTAGGGCTCGGATGAAGGATAACCTGTTTAAATTAGATTTCAGGTCAGGACCGGGGAATGTGTCTTACCACGTGAGTTGCCACCTTCGAGTCCAAAATGTAGGACAAAAAACTAGGGAGGTATTGGAGAAGTTACCCGATAGCGCCATTAATACGGTCGAAAGATGCTCCGGGCATGCAGGTACCTGGGGGATAAAAAAAGAATTTCACGAAATGTCTCTTAAGATCGGCAGGCCAGTTTTCAGACAAATGAGGACGCATAAAAATGCAGATAATGGCGCGCCTGATATCATAGCATCGGACTGCCAGTTGGCTGCCCAGCACATAAAACAAGGAATTGGGTCGGAGGCCGATGATAGGGTTAAGCACCCTTTAACAATACTTGCAGAGGCATATAAAAACGATCAGCAGGGATCCAAACCATGAAAAACTCAACTAAAAAATTGACTCTGCAATCACTTTGGACGCTTGAACATTACGCTAAGTTGAGAAACAGATTTCGGCAGGAAATGATTCAACATAAAAAAAATCGTATGGTTAGATTAGGAGAGAATCTTACTCTCCATTTTGAGGATAGTGAGACGATTAAATATCAGGTCCAAGAAATTTTGAGAATTGAAAAGACATTTGAAGAGGAAGGGATATTAGAGGAACTTGACGCGTATAACCCGTTAATTCCTGACGGCTCAAATCTCAAATGCACAATGATGATAGAGTACCCGGATGAGTCTCTCAGAAGAGAAAAACTGAGGCTCCTTAAGGGTATTGAGGATACAGTCTGGGTCAGAGTTGAGGGTAGAGACAAGGTGTTCGCGATTGCCGATGAGGACCAAGTTAGAGAAAACAAGGAGAAAACTTCGGCGGTTCATTTCTTGCGTTTTGAGTTAGACGAGGATATGATTAAGTCGTTGAAATATGGAGTTGGGCTCGCTATAGGTGCAGATCACAAGGCTTACACGGTATCGATTGATCCTTTGCAAGTCGATGTGAGAAACAATTTAGTTAAGGACCTTATTTAGAGGACGATTGTTGGCGGGTAACACGAGAAACGTATTTGGCGAAGTACTTCAACCATGCAGTATGAATCCAAAAACTGGATTTTTTCGAGATGGTTGTTGTAAAACCAGCGAAAGCGATTATGGCTCGCACACAGTCTGTGTCCGAATTACAGAAGCGTTTTTACTTTTTTCCTCTAAAGAAGGTAATGACTTGTCTACTCCCCGGCCCGAATTGGATTTTCCTGGTCTTAAGCCTGGCGACCAATGGTGTGTTTGTGCAGGCAGGTGGAAGGAGGCAGCGGAAGCTGGGTGCGCCCCTCCCGTCGTTCTAGGCTCTACAAACGAGAAAGCGCTTGACGTGGTCTCAATGGCAGATCTAGAGTATCACGCTTTAATTGCTGAATAGGATATGAAATGGGTAAATGTACAACTGAGAAAGTTACAGAGGTAAAACATTGGACCGATACATTATTTTCCTTTAAGACAACCAGAAATAGGTCCTTGAGATTTAAAAATGGTCATTTTGTGATGATAGGACTAATAGTGGACGGTAAACCATTGTTACGGGCCTACAGTGTTGTCAGTCCCAATTATGAGGAACAACTGGAATTTTTGTCTATTAAAGTACCTGATGGGCCTCTTACCTCCAGGCTGCAGCATATTAAAGTAGGAGATGACATTCTCGTTGGTGAAAAGGCAGTAGGCACACTGGTAATTGACGATCTAAATCCAGGTAAACACTTGTACCTTTTGTCAACTGGGACTGGACTTGCGCCGTTTATGAGTATTATTAGAGATCCTGACACTTATGAAAGGTTTGAGAAGATAGTGCTGGTACACGGAGTGAGACAAAAAGCAGAGCTGGCTTACAAAGATTATATAGAAAATGAATTGCCGAATGATGAATTTTTGTCGGAAATTATTAATGGTCGATTGTTATATTATCCTACTGTTACCAGAGAAGCTTTTACTCATACTGGTAGGATTACAAAGGCTTTAACAGAGGGTAATTTATTCCGTGATTTGAAATTGCCGAAATTAAGTTCCGAGATAGATAGAGCGATGATTTGTGGTAGTCCGGAAATGTTAAGTGAAATTTCAAGTATTCTCGATAACTTTGGTTTGGCAGCATCACCGTCTCAGGGCAGGTTGGGGGACTATGTTATTGAACGGGCGTTTGTTGGCGAATAGTTGATAACTGCTTTTTATTTGTTTTAATAAACTTGTCGACTGTGGGGTAATTCAGATTAACCTTTAGCTCTTCTTGGAGTCTTTTGTTGTCTACACGTCGCGATTCATTCAAAAAACTCATTGCCATTTCTGATATGAGTCCCTTTTCAGCTAATTTAGTAAGTTCAAAAATGCTCGCTCTCACTGGTTTTTCTATTCCAATAGCGGAGGCAATCAAATCCATATATTCAGACATTTTCAGTTCAGAATTATCAACTACGTTAGTTACTCGGGAACGCTTTCCTCTAAATAATGCGAGGTATGCAGTTCTAGCAAGGTCTTTCTCGTGAATATGATTTGTATAAATATCTTCTTCGTTATTTAAAACCGGAGTCTTTTTAAGTAGGCGAGATAGCGGTAGTCGATTTATGGAGTAGATACCTGGGACTCGTAAAACATGAAAGTTTAGTTTCCTAACCTTATTTTCTGCATCAAGTCTCCTGAGAGATCTCTTATTTTTCGGAATACATTTGCTAGTTTCATTTATTTTTTTTCCATTTTTATCGCCATAAACACCAGTTGTACTTAAGTAAACTCCTTTTTTCTGCGCAGCCTCTTTTTTTGATAATTCAATCGCTAGTAAACGAGTTCGACTATCTTTTTCCTGACCACGTAAACTATTGTTAGAGTCCATGGTGGGTATGAGCACGATGATCATCGAACCTAAAGATGCTATTCGTTTAATATTTTTACGTTCATCAAGATCAAGTGCCATCGACAAGACGTTATCACTTCTTCTTTTTTTATCACTTGAGTCGCTTTTCTCAGTTAGTTTTTTTTTTCTTGAAACACACAGTAGCCTAATGTGTGGACCACTATTTTTTTTATATCTTTGTTTAATAATTTCTGTTCCGACTTTCCCACAGCCGTAAAGCACAATAGTCTTCCTTTTGTGCTTTAGTTCAAGCAATTCATTACACGAATGGTACATTATTATCTTTTTTAAATTCCTAAATAAGCCTTTTTCACCGAATCATCAGCTAACAATTCACTAGCCTCTGCTTTTCGAGTTATCTCTCCCGACTCTAAAATTATAGCTTGTTGGACTATTTTGAGAGCAAGTCCTGCATTTTGTTCGACAAGGACAACTGTTACGCCCTTAAGAGTTATGTTTTTAATTACATTGAAAATCTGTTCTGTTATGATCGGGGCAAGTCCCATCGACGGTTCATCTAATAATAAGAGTTCTGGTTCTCCAATTAGCGCGCGAGAAATAGCTAGCATTTGTTGTTCTCCACCCGATAGTGTACCAGCAAGTTGGTTTAACCTTTCTTTTAATTTGGGGAAAAGAGTAAACTGTTCTTCAAGTTTTTTCTGAAGATACTCCTTGTCGTAATTTTTAATGTAAGAGCCAATCAGAAGATTTTCCATAACTGTCAACCTTGAAAAAATACCTCGACCTTCCGGAACCAAGGTTATACCATACGACGCCCTAACATGTGCGCCAGTGGTAGTAATATCTTCGCTTCTAAATCTAACATGACCGCCCGAGTTTTTTTTTAATCCGGATAGTCCCTTTAAAAGCGTTGTTTTGCCTGCACCGTTAGCCCCAATGACAGCAAGTGAAGAGCGTTCATCTAGTGCCACCGAAAAATTACGTACAGCGACGATTCCTCCGTAACTAAGTTCAAGATTTTCAACCTCAAGGATTTTTTTTCCGTTCATTCCATGTAACTTATTTAAAAAAAGCTAATTGTTTTTGCCTAGATATGCGTCGATGACTGCGCTATCATTCTTAATTTTTTCGGGGGCCCCATGACTTATAATTTTTCCTCTATCCATCACATAAACGCTATCACATAAACTAGTGATTAACTTAACGTCGTGTTCAATCATTAAAATCGAAATTCCGTCGTTTGCAATTTGAGCGATTAAGTTTTTCAAATCATTTTTTTCTGTTGGGTTCATACCAGCGGCCGGCTCATCTAATGCGAGCAACAATGGTTCAGTCGCTAGTGCTCGTGCGATTTCTAATCTTCTTTGATCACCATAGGGTAAGCTTTCGGATACCTTAAATTTTTTATTTGACAATCCTACTTTTTTTAATATTTTTAAACAAAATTCTCTCTCCTCTGCCTCTGCTTTAGAAAATTTTTTGTTTCTTAAAATACTTGCGAGGATACCCAAGGACCAACGATTTGTCCTTACATGTCTACCAACTAAAACATTTTCGAGTACAGACATCTTGTTAAATAGCCGGATATTTTGGAACGTCCTCGCAACGCCATTCTCAACAACATTGTGAATGTTTACAGGAGAATACTTTTTTTCAAAAAGAAAAAATTCGCCTGAAGTGGGCGGTATAAGTCCAGTGATTAAATTAAAAAGTGTTGTTTTTCCAGCCCCATTGGGACCGATTAATCCTGTGACACTACCTTCATTAACAGTTACAGAAACGTCGTCAACTGCCATCACTCCCCCGAAATATTTTTTCGCGTTTTTGACGAAAAGAATTGTATTCTCACTGGGCATTATTTAATTTTTTCGGAAACAAACCCATAGGTTTAAATAACATGATAGCGACTAATGAAAATCCAAACAGAAGCATTCGTAATGCTTCTGTTGGAATTACTTCGGTTCCTAGCAAAAGTTCTTGGAGTTGTCTCGCAGTCAATCGCAGAACCTCGGGAATCGCATATAGAAGAATAGCTCCAATGATCACTCCATATACATTTCCCATTCCTCCCAAAACAACCATTGACACAATAACTATGCTTTCCATTAAAATAAAGCTCTCGGGCGATATAAAGCCTTGAAAAGAGGCAAACAAAGAGCCTGAGATTCCTCCGAATGATGCTCCTAGGATAAACGCCCATAACTTTACCCGAGTGGTGTTGATGCCACAGGCTTTGGCAGCAATTTCATCCTCCCTTACAGCTACCCATGCTCTTCCTAATCGGGAGTACTCCAGGCGGTTACTTATTACAATTATTAATATGCTCAGCGTTAAAAATAAATAATAATGAAGCTGGAGCGATGAAAGCTCCAAATTAAAAAAGGTAGTACCATCTGAAAAATCAATTCCAAAAAGAATTAATGGTGAAATCCCCCCTATGCCTTGAGGTCCGTTTGTCAAATTGATAGGTGTGTTAAGGTTATTTAGAAAGATTCGAATTATTTCACCGAACCCTAGAGTGACAATGGCTAAATAATCGCCGCGAAGTCGTAATACGGGGAACCCAAGTAACAAACCAAAAAACCCCGCAAGGACAGCAGCGATGAATATCAGTGTCCAACTTGAAAAACTAAAACCATTGGGAAAGGTGTGCTGAAAAAACGTAAGATTTTCTATAAGATGGGGGGAGGAAAGTAACGCGAATAGATAGGCTCCGACTGCGTAAAAAGCCACGTAACCTAAATCTAGTAGTCCCGCAAAGCCAATAACAATATTTAATCCAAGTGCCAACATTACGTACAGCAGTGAAAAAGTAACAATCCTCACCCACGCGTTTCCGATTAATTCCACCATAAACGGCAAAGAAATCAAAAAAATAACTAGGCTGAACAAGAGTATTTTTTCACGATTTTTTTTCCTACGCTCGGTCAGCAATCTTTTCTCCTAAAATTCCGGTTGGTCTAAAAAGAAGCACGATAATCAAGATCACAAATGAGAATATATCCTGATAATGACTTCCCAGGATACCATTCGTCAGATCCCCTATGTACCCTGCTCCCAGGCTCTCAATTATGCCGAGAAGTAGACCGCCTAATAAAGCTCCAGCGATATTTCCAATGCCTCCCAAAACAGCTGCTGTAAAAGCTTTTAATCCAAGGAGGAAACCCATTGTGAAATGCACAAAATTATAATTTAGTGCAATTAGAACCCCTGCAGTTCCAGCCAGTGCGGCCCCAAGCATAAATGTCAGTCTAATTATTCTGTCAACCGAAATTCCCATTAAAGAGGCATCGGAGGGGCTTTCCGAGACTGCACGCATTGCTCTACCAAGATTTGTCTTGTGAACGAGAAGAAGTAAAAGAGTCATAGAGCTTACGGCCACAACTAGTATAAGAACCTGTTTAGGGGCTATTATAGCCCCACTAATTTTTATTGTTTCTGTGGATAAAAGGTCTGGAAAAACTTTAGGACTGGCGCCCCAAATTATCATAGCTAAAGTTTGAAGAATAATTGAAATACCAATTGCAGTGATCAGTGGCGCAAGCCTGGGAGCGTTCCTTAGGGGCTTGTATGCAACCTTTTCGATAAAAGCTGCCAGCATCGGACATAGGCTAGTAGCAAATCCCATTGATATTAACAAAACTAGTGATGCGGGCAATCCGGGGACTATGGTATTTAAGAAAGACACACAAGATAGACCGATCATAGCACCTATCATGAGGACCTCACCGTGCGCGAAATTTATCAGTTGAAGTATTCCATAAACCATGGTGTATCCAACAGCAACCATAGCGTATACGCTCCCGAGCACAATTCCATTTATCATTTGTTGAACAAAAATTTCCATATGTTGGAATATCAATCAATAGGCATAGTGTGTGCGCCTTGACTTGCGGGCCTTGCGAGACATGCATATTTTGCTAACACACCCACCTGTTGGCTCCTCTCAGGAGGTTTCCAGTTGGTTTTCCTCGTCTTTATTTCTGCGTCCGATAATGCTACGTTAATGCTCTTCTGATGAGCATCAATAATAATCCTATCTTCATCGTTAATGAGTGCAATTGTGCCGCCAACGTAGGCTTCTGGACAGATATGGCCAACAACCATCCCCCAAGTTCCCCCAGAAAATCTCCCGTCAGTAATGAGAGCAACGCTTTCCCCTAAACCTTGCCCAATTAAAGCAGAGGTGGGTGCTAACATCTCTCTCATGCCGGGTCCTCCTTTAGGACCCTCATATCGTATCACGACAACATCTCCCGCCTTTATTCGTCTGTTAATAATAGCCTCCATCGCTTTTTCCTCGGAGTCAAAAACACGAGCCGGGCCATCAATGAAGGGATTTTTAACTCCGGAAATTTTTGCCACGCATCCATCTAAGGCCAAATTACCTTTTAAAATAGCGAGATGCCCTTCTTTGTAGAGAGGTTCATTAAAATTCTTAATTACGCGGTCTTCTTTTTCCCTCGTTTCGATATCAATCAACGTTTCGTTAATCGTTTTTCCGGTAATCGTCATGCAATCACCATGAATAAGTCCTTCGTCAAATAAAATTTTCATGACACGCGGGATACCTCCCGCTGTGTGCAAGTCTGTCGTTACGTATTTCCCTGAAGGTTTTAGATCGCAAATAACCGGCACTTTTTTTCTTATGCGTTCAAAGTCGTCGATATCCCATTGGACCTTTGCAGCGTTTGCAATTGCTAAAAAATGAAGAACAGCGTTTGTTGAGCCTCCAGTGGCCATGATTACAGAGACCGCGTTTTCGATAGATCGTCGCGTTATAATTTGCTGAGGAAGAATTTTATTCTCAACAGCTTGCAACAAAACTTTTGACGATTTGAATGCGCTTTGTTCTTTTTCGAAATCTTCATTTGCCATAGTTGAGGAAAAAGGTAGGCTCATCCCCATTGCTTCAAAAGCGGAACTCATAGTGTTAGCTGTGAACATCCCTCCACAAGAGCCTGTTCCAGGACAGGCTCTTTTCTCAATTTCTTTGAGCTCTTTCGCTGAAATCTTCCCAGCAGAGTATTCTCCAACCGCTTCAAAACTTGATACGATCGTTAAATCCTTGTCCTTGTACTTACCGGGTTTGATAGTTCCCCCATAAACGTAAATTGCCGGAACATTAACTCTGGCTATTCCCATCATGCCTCCCGGCATATTTTTATCGCACCCCCCGATAACTATCAGGCCGTCAAGCCATTGGGCATTCGCGCATGTCTCTATGCAGTCAGCAATAACCTCACGGGAAATTAATGAATATTTCATTCCTTGCGTGCCCATGCTTATTCCGTCTGAAACTGTGGGCGTTCCAAATGATTGGCAGTTCCCCCCGTTAATTTTAATTCCTTTCTCAGCAGCATCTGCTAATTTTTGTAATCCGCTGTTGCATGGGGTGATTGTCGAATGGGCATTAGCCAATCCAATCATAGGTTTATCGAAATCTTCGTCCTTGTAACCCATCCCATAGTACATTGATCTATTGGGCGCTTTTTCAGCTCCCTGTGTCACTTTACTCGACCTAAGGTTTTTCATTTTTTTAATTAATATTTTATATTAAAGGTTTAACCCTATATTCTAATATGAACTGGGCAGAGGAGCCAGTTTGTTTGAGGACACGAAATGGAAATTAATTTTGACCCTGTAGCGTTTTGGTTAGGTCCTATCCCTCTACGTTGGTATGGATTGATGTATGTTTTCGGGTTTTTATTTTTTTTGATGTTGGGAAGGAAAAAAATTCAGCAATCAAATAAAAAAACCAATTTTACTTTAACTGATCTTGACGATTTAATTCTTTTCGCAGTAGCCGGGGTTTTTATCGGCGGCAGATTAGGATATGTATTTTTTTACAATCCTGGCTATTTTAGTCAAAATCCGAGTGAAATTTTCTTTGTTTGGCAGGGAGGCATGTCGTTCCATGGAGGATTGGTTGGCGTTATTTTTGGTTTGGCTTTGTTCTGTTTTCTTAGAAAAAATTTATTTTTTGAGGGGAGTTTAACGAGACGATTTCTCTGTTTAACTGATTTTGTTGCGCCTTTGGTACCTCCGGGGCTATTCTTCGGCAGAATAGGTAATTTCATTAATGGGGAACTACCCGGGAGAGTTACTAGTATTGAGCAAGTTCCGTGGGCGATGATATTTCCTCACTCGGGCACCCTTGACTTTAGACATCCAAGCCAGCTGTACCAGGCTTTCGGGGAGGGTGTCGTGCTTTTTATAATTTTGCTTATTGCAGAAAAAAAGAAAAAAGGATTGGGGACTGTTTCGGCAACCTTTTTAATTTCATATGGGATTATTCGTTTTTTTACGGAATTTTTCAGGGAACCGGACCCCTTCATAGGTCTACTGATTTTTGATTTTTCTATGGGACAACTACTTTCATTTCCGTTAGTTGGTTGTGGATTAGTATTGCTGTTCCTCTCACTAAACTACAAAAAGATACGGCATCAAAATAGATCATCTTGAGGTGCCAGCGCTTTCTCTATCCTATTAGCTATTTCTGTGATCCTGTCGCAATTCTCATCCTTATTAGCTCCTCCCACCTTCAGAAAATCTTTGGCGAGCGTTAAAGCGACCATAATCGCTATTTTTTCTGTGCTGTGGAGCTTTCCCTGCGTTTTAAATGCCTTCATTCGTGAGTCAACTAGCGCAACACAAGCCTTCAATATCTCCTCTTCCTCGTCTGGACAGGAAATTTGATACTTACGGTCTAGGATTTCAAATTCTAATACTTTCATTCAAATATACATATTTTCAGAAAATTAGGTTTTTCTCACTACGCATCAAAGTATTTTTTTTCAATCCTCTTTAGAGATGTTACAGATAAGTTAATTTTCTTTTGTAAAGTTTCGCATTCATCTAACTTCTCTTTTAGTTGGGAAGCCAGTTTATTGTTAACACTTCTTAGGTTGCTATTTAACGTTATCAGTTTTGCGACCCTCTCCTCTAGGTAATCAAGTTCTTTTTGCATGGTGTTAATTACGTACCGAGTTTACTTTCACATTGCTGGCAAGAGCCGTACAGAACAAGACTATGATTTTTAAGCGTAAACCCTCTTTTGGAGGCTATTTTTTTTTGTCTACGTTCTATTTCCTCGTCTACAAAACACACTACCTCGCCACATTCTATACAAATTAAATGATCATGATGTTTTCCTTCGTTAATTTCGAAAACAGCTTTTCCATCCTCGAAAGTTGACTTAACTAAAATACCAGCTTTCTCGAAGTTGGCTAGCGCCCGATAGATTGTCGCCATACCGACGTCAGAGGAGTTTGTTTTGAGCGCTTGATAAACATCCTCGGCTGAAAGATGTCTCGATTTAGATTCCTCAAATATCGAAAGTATTTTTAATCTAGGACCAGTAACTTTTAATCCCAAATTTCGAATTTCATTTTCAAACGGATATTTGTGTTCCATAGTTATATAATAAAGCATCACCGTTAATAATTTAAACAATGGAAAAACTTTTTTCTCTTAATTTGACCGTAATTTTTCTCTTTTTTTCAACATCTTGCGCGCTTTTTCCTGATAACCCAGATAGAAAACGCACAGAAAAGCAACTTTTTGATAGATTTGCAGAAGGTTTACCGGCAAACTTAAAACCGTATAAGGTTGACATAGTTCAGGGAAATTACATAACCAAAAGTATGGTGTCCAATCTATCGAAAGGCCAAACCAGGGTGCAAGTTCAATCCATATTGGGCACCCCCTTGATTATCGATCCATTTCGAAAAGATAGATGGGATTATATTTTCTTAATAAACCGTGGAGTGGGTACTCGTGAGATACATAGATTTATGGTGGTATTTGAGGGCGACCGGGTTATCGGTTGGGAAGGAGAGCCTATTGATGAAAAATCGGGAAAGTTTAAAATGCCGACGAGAAAGTTCTAAGAAAGTTTAAGAAATTGGCAACCAATTTGAATAACCTAATTTTATCAGGGGCCTGCGGAAGAATGGGTAGAGAAATCATAAAAGCCCTAATGAAGGATAATAATTTCCATTTGATTGGAGCGTTAGAAAATGAAAATTGTGTCGAAATCAATCAAGATGCTGCAAAATTTATGGGTCAAACTACTGGTATTAAAATTTGCACCACCGTTAAAAAGCTAAGTATCATTGACAATGAAAAAATAGTTTTAATAGATTTCTCTAGCCCGAAAAACACGATTAAACTGCTTGATTTCTGCATTTCCAATTCTATCAGGATGGTGATTGGTACGACTGGGTTTTCCGAGAAGCAACTAACCGTTGTCAAGGAAGCATCAAAATCCATTCCGATTTTATGCGCGCCAAATATGAGTTTAGGTGTTAATAAAGTATTTGCTATTTTAAAAGAAGCAGTGAAGCATTTCGAACACGGTTATGATATTGAAATTTTTGAAGCTCATCACAGGAGTAAGCTGGATGCCCCGTCAGGTACCGCTTTAAAGATGGGAGAGATAATTGCCGATTCCTTGAGATTAAATTCTAGGGAATCATTCTGTTTCTCCAGACACGATAGAAATGTTCCTCGAAAAAAGGGCGAAATAGGTTTTTCAGTAATTAGGGGCGGTAATATTATCGGTGAACATAAAGTTATTTTCGCAGGACACGGAGAAAAGATTGAGATAACCCACGATTCAAATTCTAGAGAAGGTTATGCTCTAGGGGCCCTAGAGGCAGCGACGTTTTTAATGACAAAAAAAACACCTGGTTTTTTTGGAATGGAAGATATTATTTGACGTCTACTCTTTGGTGTGTGTAGCAAGTAAGGATTCAGCGTGTTGAATAGAAGTTTCTTTGGAAAATTCGTTACCGAGCATACGGGCGATTTCATCAATTCTATCGTTTGCGTTTAAATACCGTATTTCCGTTATTGGAATACTACCGTTCTCACTCATTTTCCGTATTGAAAAGTGATTGTTCCCTCTTGCGGCGATTTGGGGGAGATGCGTCACGCAAAATATTTGTTGGTCTTTGCCTAGTTGTTTTAAAACTGTGCCCACGCTATCCGCAGTATTTCCGCCAATACCTGCATCAATTTCATCGAAAATTATCGTAGGAGTCCTAGATACGTTTGACAGGCTCATCGTGATTGCGAGCATTATCCTAGATAACTCCCCACCCGAAGCGCTCTGATTAATCTTTTGCTTGTTAGCACCTCTGTACTGAGAAATGGAAAAAAAAATTTCGTCTACTCCATGCGGTCCTGGCATCGTTCGATCAACTACCGCGATGTTAAAAATAAAGTTTTCCATCGATAAATTTCTTAACCATTGTGTCACAAGAGAGCTAAACCGTTTTGCCTCAGAAGTCCTTTTTTCTGATACCTTTTTCGCAAGCGCAAAATACTCAACTTTAAGTTTACTTACTTCGGTTTCCAGTTCTGTAACATTTGTATCTTTTTCTAACTGGGTGAATTCGTCTTTTATTCTTTCGTAAAATGCGTAAAGTTGATCCGGTTGTTCTCTAACCTTGTGGGATGTATTCATAACATCATTAAATCTTTGATTTACGTTTGCTGCTCGCTCTTCATCAACTTCAGCTTCCTTCTCACACCCTCTTAACGCAATTAATGCTTCCTGTATTTCTATCGTTCCCTTCTCGAGAAGCTCACAAACTTCTTTCATTGAATGATCAATTTCACATGCATTTCTTAATTCCGATGTGATCAATTCGAGTTTTCTAATTATCCCAGTATCGGAGTCGAGTGTGGTCCTAGCTGTTGAAAAGACTCCCAGTAATTCGGAAATTTGACTTATTTTCTTTTGATCGAGAGAGAGCTTATCCCATTCGTCAACTTGAAGATTAAGATTCTCGAGCTCCTGGATTTTCCAATGCAGACTGTCTTTTTTTTCATTTAGCTCTTCCTGAGCTTGTTTTAACGAATTCAAATTATTGTTTGATTGCTGCCATTGGGTCCACAACACTTTTAAGTTGTCGAGATCGTCATTTTGTTGGGCAAACTCGTCAAGCGTATTCCTCTGATAAGATTGAGACATTAATTTTTGATGCGAATGCTGCCCGTTTATCTCGACCAACAGGTCTCCTAGCTCTCTCATTTGACTAAGTGCGCAAAGTTGGCCGTTAACCCATGTTCGTGACTTTCCTGCTTTATCTAAAACGCGTCGCAAAAGTAGTTCGCTAAAATTTTCGTCAAATGAGTGCTTTTTAAACCAATGGTTAATTTTGAATTTCTCACTTTTTGTTGTAATTTCAAATAAAGCACTTATCACGGCCTGGTCATGACCTTCCCTTATTTTTAATAGTGTAGCCCGCTTTCCGAGCAAGATAGCAAGTGCGTCAATGATAATTGATTTCCCTGAACCAGTTTCTCCAGAGAATATATTGAATCCCGATTCGAACTCCAGAGAAAGATTTTCGACAAAAACAAAGTTTGAAATTTCTAAGTTTCTCAGCATAAAAACTCTACCAGTTAAAAATTTTCGTCCGGTCCCTTTATGGGATTGATGTTCCAACGAAGTTTCTTTCTTAGGAGCGAAAAATAATCGTACGTTTTTGGATGCAATAGTTTTGCGCTATAGCATGCCTTTTTTATAACGATTCTATCCCCATCTTTTAATTCGGTAACCGTTTGCATGTCGCAGTGAAGAACGGTGCCCGCTCCATTTTTTATTATGATTGTAATTTCCATATCTGTTGGGATCAAAATTGGTCTGCTGGATAACGCCTGTGACGCTATTGGGACTAGTCCGAAACAAGAGAGTTTTGGGTGAATAATCGGTCCGTTAACAGATAACGCATATGCGGTAGACCCCGTGGGAGTACAGATAATTAACCCGTCTCCACGCATTGAGTGTAAGAATGAATTTTCCACCCAAACATCTAATTCAACCATTTTACTTATAGCAGCTCTATTAACAACTGCATCATTTAGGGCTAAGCCACTGAAAAAAACTTCATCTTCGTTTTTTGCGGATTTCCTCATGACTTTCAAACTAATCATATCCCTTTCATCAACCTGTCCTCCATTTCGGAGGAGTGATTCAAGTTCAGTCGAAATGTCAGTTTCATCCAAATCAGTTGTAAAACCCAATCGACCTTGATTGATCCCGACTATATGTGTTTTCTGCCTGGCAAACTCCCTTGCAAGGCCTAATAGAGTTCCATCTCCTCCGATAGCTATCGCAAGATCAATGGAATTTTTTATTTCATCGAATGTCCCAATTACAACGTTGTTTGGGAGATCAGTTATTTGCTCCATTGACACACATTTTGCGGTTTCGGTTTCGACGTAAACCTTGAAGTTGCTCCCGATGCCATATATTGTGGATAATATAGTCTCAACGGTGTAAAGCAGGGTTGAGACGGGTAAATTTGGTTTACAAAAAATACCAATCGATGAATATTTTGTGATCATGTTAAAAAAAAAAGTTAAAGAATTCGTCATTGTTGTCGTAATTCCTAAAGTTTAAATTAAAATGGACAATCGCTACAGAAAACTTTTAAAGACTCTCATAGAGCAATATGTTATTGAGGGGCAACCCATCGGCTCAAAAGCGATTGCGGAATCTTCAAAATTAGACATCTCAGCGGCTACAGTAAGAAATGTCATGTCGGAGTTAGAAGATATGGGAATGGTAAAAAGCCCACACACCTCTGCTGGACGAATTCCTACTATTAAGGGCTACAGGTTTTTTGTCGATACACTGCTCACAGTCGAATCTATGAAAATGCACGAGGTGAAATATATAAAAAATGCCCTTGGTAACGGAACACCAGGAAAAATCATTAATCAGGCGGCGAATCTATTATCGAGCTTGTCTAAATTTGCTGGTGTTGTTTCCACTACCAGGAAACGAAAAAGTTTTAAGCAATTGGAGTTTCTAAAATTATCGGAAACAAATGTACTTTTGATATTTGTTACACCCGACGGGGAAGTTTTAAATAAAATTTTTAATTTAGACAAAAACTATTCTCAGGCTCAATTGCAGCAAGCTGCAAATTATATTACCAACAAGTTTTCGGGGTTATCATTTGAGCAAGTTAAGCGTGAAATCATATTAGAATTGAGTCAGCATCGGGATGATTTAGGGGAATTGTTAAAAAAAATTGTCGATGAGGGTAATGCCGTGTTAGACGAAACAGAAGAGTCGGTTGTAATTTCTGGGCAGGATCACTTATTCGATTTAACAGAGTTGTCGGAAAATGCCAGTAAACTCAGGAGCTTGTACAAAATGCTTGCTCAGAAAACGCAAATCGTAAATTTGTTAGAATCTATCTGTTCAAACGCGAAAGGAGTTAGGGTTTTTATTGGCGGTGAATCGTCTTTAATGCCTGAGGATTGCCTTTCTGTGGTTGCTTCACCTTGCATAGTCAATGGGAAGGTAGTCGGTAGTCTGGGGGTTATTGGTCCGACTAGGATGGAGTTTCAGCGGGTGGTACCAATCGTTGATGTAACAGCGAGGTTAGTGTCCCTATCAATTCGTCAACAAGAAAACGCCTTTGAAAGCACTACGAAATAATGTCAATTCTTGGTGCTACAAAATTTTTTTCGAATCCGAATTATAAACACGGTAGCGCCGATAAGGTTGGTGTTTTACTGGTTAATTTAGGAACACCCGAAGCCCCTACCGCCGATGCTTTGCGGCCGTATTTGAAAGAATTTTTATCTGACCCCAGGGTTGTTGAAATACCCCGATTGATTTGGTGGCCGATTTTGAATCTTATTATCTTGAATGTAAGGCCGAAGAAGTCCGCTGAGAAGTATTTAAGCGTTTGGACTGAGCAGGGCTCTCCCCTCATGGTTAATTCGTTGGGACAACTTGCTGGATTGAAACGTAAGCTGAAAGGGAGAAACGAAAAAATTGTAGTTGAGCTCGCAATGCGTTATGGAAAGCCATCAATAAACTCGGCCATCTTAAAAATGATGGAACAAGATGTAGACAAGCTTCTAATTTTGCCTCTTTATCCCCAATATTCTGGAAGCACAACTGCCACAGTCTTCGATAAAGTTTTTGAAAGCATATCAAAATTAAGAAATCCCCCTTCGATACGGTTGAGAAAATCCTTTCATGATCACCCCGATTATATAGTCGCTGTGGCCAATGATATTGAAAAATTCTGGCTAAAAAATGGTAAACCTGAACATCTATTATTCAGCTTCCATGGTGTTCCTGTAAGAAGCTTACAGGACGGAGATCCTTACCATTGTCAATGTCACAAAACAGCTAGAATGGTGAGTGAGAAGTTAGCTTTAAAAGAAAGTCAATGGACAATTTCATTTCAGTCAAGATTTGGAAAAGCTGAATGGTTAAAACCATACACTACGTCAACCATTGTCAATTTGGCGGAAGAGAAAAACATTAGAAAATTACACGTTATTTGTCCGGGCTTTATCTCAGATTGTTTGGAAACACTTGAAGAAATAAATATGGAGGCAAGAGAAGATTTCCTAAATGCAGGTGGCTCTAGCTTCAAGTATATCCCATGTCTAAATTTTTCGGAAAATTCCATAAACCTTCTGCATATGCTTGTAAAAGACGAAATCGAGGGCTGGGATAGGCGAGGTCTAAAAGATGAGGAGAAAGAAAAAGAATTGTCCTTTCAGAGGAAAAAAGCACTGCTTCTCGGTGCAAAAACCTGAAATTACTATTGAAATTTTAACTTGAAGACCCACCTTCAACTATATGACTAAAATCATATGGAAGACATGACTACAAAAGATAAAAAAGACCCCTATAAAGAGGTGGCTGAGAGCCTGCAGCTGGATGAGGAGGAAGAAAAGCATGGTTTTGATTCCGCCAGTTCGGAGGAAGGTGCATCAGCTAATAAATCTAGGGCAATCGATGAAACGGACCATGATTTTGAGAAAAAGGTTGAAGAGCTTACTGAGTTGGTCGCGGAGGAAAAAGATAAGATATTACGATTACAGGCTGAGATTGAAAACGTTAGAAAACGATCAGTTAACGAAGTTTCAAATGCGAGGAAGTATGCAATTGAGTCTTTTGCTACGAGTTTACTGGCCGTAGCTGATAGCCTCGAAACGGCGTTAAGTACTGCGGAGCAAACTTCTGATCAACTGGAGGCGGGAGTGGAACTCACGCTTAAACAGCTTAGGCAAGCATTTGAGCGTGCGAACATTGAGGCGATTAAACCAGGAATAGGTGAAAAATTTGACCCTAATTGGCACCAGGCTGTCTCGACAAAATCTCTCGATGAAATAGACGAAAATCATGCTGCTGGCGTTATATTCGAGGTCTTGCAGAAGGGGTACAAAATTTCTGGACGGGTCATTCGCCCCGCCGTAGTAGTAGTTACCGGTTAACAAAAGATGTCAGACGGATAAATGTATTTGAAAGGATTACTATGAGTAAAGTTATAGGAATTGATTTGGGAACCACCAACAGTTGTGTTTCAGTTATGGAGGGAGATAAACCCCGAATTATCGAAAATAGTGAGGGGTCGAGAACTACGCCATCGATTATTGCGTATATGGAGGATGGGGAGATTTTAATTGGAGCTCCAGCGAAAAGGCAGGCTGTCACAAATCCCAAAAGTACACTCTACGCGGTCAAGAGATTAATTGGTAGACGGTTTGAAGATGATGAGGTTCAAAAGGACATCGATCTCATGCCTTTTGAAATTGTCAAAGCTGAAAACGGAGACGCCTGGGTAAGTGTTAGGGACGAAAAATTAGCGCCACCGCAGGTATCGGCTGAAGTTCTTCGAAAAATGAAGAAAACTGCTGAAGACTACCTGGGACAGGATGTTGCGGAGGCCGTTATAACCGTTCCAGCTTATTTCAACGATGCGCAGAGGCAAGCTACGAAAGATGCCGGAAAAATTGCTGGGTTAGAAGTTAAAAGAATCATTAACGAGCCGACAGCTGCAGCACTTGCATTCGGTCTTGACAAAACTGATAAACGCGATCGTAAGATAGCGGTTTATGATTTAGGAGGAGGTACATTTGACATCTCAATCATTGAGATAGCTGATGTCGACGGGGAAAAGCAATTTGAGGTATTATCCACCAACGGTGATACGTTTCTGGGAGGCGAAGATTTTGACCAGAGAGTAATTGATCACATCATTGATGAGTTTAACAAGCAAAACGGTGTCGACTTATCGAAAGATCCAATTGCATTACAAAGAATTAAAGCGGCCGCTGAGCGCGCGAAGATTGAGCTTTCATCCAGTCAGCAGACTGAATTGAATGAACCTTACATAGCTATGTCGAATGGAGCTCCAGTTCATCTGGCGACAAAGTTGACAAGAGCTAAGCTGGAGTCTTTGGTTGATGATTTAATAGCGGGTAGTATTAAGCCATGCGAGGTTGCGTTGGCTGACGCAGGGCTCCAAACTTCGGAAATTGACGATGTCATTCTAGTAGGCGGAATGACTCGCATGCCGAAGGTTCAAGATGCCGTAAAGAATTTTTTCGGCAGAGAACCTCGGAGAGATGTTAATCCAGATGAGGCTGTTGCGGCGGGAGCAGCTGTGCAGGGTGCCGTTTTATCCGGTGATAGGTCAGACGTCTTATTGCTTGACGTCACGCCTTTATCCCTCGGCATAGAAACTCTCGGAGGCGTAATGACGAAAATGATCCAAAAAAATACTACGGTACCGACTAAGTACTCTCAGGTATTTTCTACAGCTGAAGATAATCAACCTGCCGTGACCGTCAAGGTTTTTCAGGGAGAACGAGAGATTGCAACTTCAAACAAACTTTTGGGTGAATTTAATCTAGAGGGCATATCAGCTGCCCCTCGCGGTACCCCGCAAATCGAAGTCACCTTCGACATAGATGCCAACGGCATCCTGCATGTATCTGCTAAAGACAAAGCAACCGGTAAAGAAAATAAAGTTACCATAAAGGCGAACTCAGGTTTATCAGAAGATGAAATTAACAAGATGGTGCTGGATGCCGAAGAAAATGCGGAGCAGGACAAAGCTCGCGTCGAGTTAGTTGGAGCAAAGAATGCAGCAGAAGCCCTAGTACATTCCGTCAAGGCTTCACTTGAGGAGCATGGAGGACAGCTCGATTCTGCCGAAAAGGACAAAATCGAATCTGCTATGAAGGAAAGTGAAGAAGCGTTAAAAACTGAGGATCATGAAAAGATTAAGAAGGCAACTGAGGGATTAACTGTCGCGGCACAGAAATTAGGGGAACTGTCCATGGCTGCTAATAATTCAGGTGGTGATGCGCAACCTGCCAATGATGAAAATTCGACCACTGACGTAGACGGGGGAGATGACTCAAAAGACGAAAAGAAAGTCGATAATGTTGTTGATGCTGACTTTAAAGAAGTGAAGAGAGATTAGCAGGTAATTTTTTTTTATGGCAAAAAGAGACTTATATGAGGTACTAGGGATTTCAAAATCTGCTTCCCAGGATGATATTAAAAGGTCATACAGGAAACTTGCGATGAAATATCATCCTGATAAAAATGCTGGAAATAAAGATGCTGAAAATAAATTCAAGGAGGTTAAAGAGGCTTACGAAATTTTGTCAGACGTTCAAAAGAGGGATGCTTATGACAAATTTGGGCACGCGGGCGTTGGACAAGGCCCTGGAGGGGGGCAGGGAACCGGAGATTTTTCTGGCTTTGCAGATGCCTTCGGTGACATTTTTGGAGATATTTTTGGGGGGGGGAACTCAAGGCAGTCCGCCCGACGTGGGGGAGCGCTAAGGGGAGCGGACTTAAAATACGGTTTGAAGATCTCCCTTGAGGAGGCTGCAACCGGTATAACTACAGATATAAGGGTACCGTCATGGGAGGGCTGTAAAGATTGCGGTTCTTCTGGATGTAAAAAAGGAACAAAACCAGAGATATGCTCTAGTTGTGGTGGTCAGGGACAAGTTAGAATGCAACAAGGTTTTTTTTCCATTCAGCAAACCTGTCCGAATTGTAGGGGAGCGGGAAGAAGGATCACCTCGCCATGTTCGATCTGCAATGGAGTCGGAAGGGTAAAGAAAAATAAGACGTTGGAAGTGAGCATACCTGCGGGGATTGATACAGGAATGCGAATAAGATCATCAGGCAATGGCGAGCCGGGTTTAAATGGGGGCCCAAACGGAGATTTGTTTGTCGAGGTTGGGGTAAAGGAGCACCATGTTTTTGAACGAGAAGAGGATGATTTGCACTGCGAAGCGCCCCTAAGTTTTGCAAAGTCCGCTTTGGGCGGAAGCATCGATGTACCTACATTAAACGGAAAGGCCAGTTTTGATGTGCCAGAGGGTACCCAGTCTGGAAAGACGTTTAGACTGCGAGGAAAAGGTTTGCCTAACGTCAGATCGGGGGCTTTTGGCGATCTTTATTGTCATGTTGTTCTTGAAACTCCAGTTAATTTGACTGAATACCAAAGAAAGCTTTTAAAGGAGTTTGATGAGTCGGTTGATAAGAACAAAGAAAAACATAATCCTCACAGCAAAAGTTGGATGGATAAAGTCAAAGAATTTTTTAATTAGACGGGGTTTTTAGAGTTAATGGTTATCTATTTGTTTAAAAATATGGTGAGTTGACAATTACTTAGTATGCCGACCACAGCGTTTAGGATCGATAAAGGTAATTATTATTTGAAAAGTAGCCGTTTTAGGTGTTCAAGGTTGTCTTGGCTATTTTCTAGTTTGTACTTTTTGTCTCGGGCCTTTTTTTCGTAGAATTTACGTTTACTGTTTTCTGCTTTTATGTCGGTCCAGGGGATATGTTTCGGTCGTTTTTTCTCCACGATGCAATCCACGGGGCAAGAGTCGATACAAAGACCACATCCATTACACTCATCAACTATGACAGTGTGAAGAAATCCTTCCGCCCCCGCGATAGCATCCACTGGACACTTTGGGAGACACAATGCACAACCTATGCAGGCCTCGGGGTTAACATAAACTAGCTCAGGAGGAATTTCTTTAATATTTGTTTTAACAATTTTTTCTTCAGTAATTTTCGCTATTTTTTCAACTACTTTAGTGCCGCCCGGTTCACATTTATAAATGGTTGTTTTTTTTTTTACAATAGCTTTTGCGTAAGGCATACATGACACGAACCCACATTTTTGGCAGTGTGTTTGCGGCAAACACTTGTCTATCTCCTGTATTGCTATTTCGTTATCTTTTAAGTTTTTCACCAGTAGTTCTCCACCGCGATTTGACCTGGACTGTCTCGCCTACTTGACCGTAAGTCTAAAGTTTTCAAATAGTTTCTCGTCGTTTTAATCATATTCGGGTTGCCTGACAACATCACTTTCGAGTTTTTAGCGGATATCGAATTTTTTAAAATTAAGTTTAACGCCCCGTTACTGATAATTTCCTCGAAATATGCTCCCGAAAAAACGCTGTCTGTTTTTATTCCTTTAACAATACATTCAGAGACAACTTTTTTCCTTGTAAATACAGGAACAAACGAGAATTTATGATAATTTTCTAATTGGAAACTACTTAGTCTTTCAAAGGTCAGCGGTAAGCTCTCTTCGTAGACGAATTGGGTTTCATCCTTGAAACTACTTATCAAAATTATATTTGCAAAATCCTCCCAAATTTTTTTTTGTTGAAGCATACATAGGTATGGAGCAATGCCGCTACCGGTAGAAAAAAGCCAAATATCACCACCTGCACTAAAACGGTCTAACGTAAAGTGTCCATAAGAAACGGCATCTAAAAAAATCTGATCTCCTTGCTTTATTCTCTTGAGTGGTTCGCTGAACTGTTGGTTTTCTAAATAAACAATATAGAACGTTAATGCTGGACCCTCTGGTCTTGATGCGATTGTTTGAGCTCTCCAAACTGTACTTCCAACTTTATCATCTGAACTAATTCCTATTCTGGCAAATTGGCCGGGTACGAATTGATAGTCAGCCGGTCGGAAAATTTCGAGACGTATGATATTCGATTTGACCATCCTGATTGAGGTAACCGTTACATTTATCGTTTGTGCCATTTTAAACAGTCTAGGTTATTTTTAATCTAACCTCATAATCTACCGTTCAAGAAGTTCCTTCTTTTCGGTAACGTCAGCCCATTTATCTGCATCCTCAGCTTTTTCTTCCGCGCGGGTAATACCGGGCCAAATTTTACTTAATTCAGCATTGATTTCTACAAAATCTTGTTGGTTTTCAGGGACATCTTCTTCTGCATAAATTGCTTCCACAGGACACTCGGGTATGCAAACTGCGCAATCGATGCATTCGTCCGGGTCAATCACAAGAAAGTTTGGACCTGCACGGAAACAATCAACCGGGCACACGTCAACGCAGTCTGTGTAACGGCACTTGATACAAGCTTCAGTAACTATATGTGTCATATTATAAAAAAACAAAATAGTATTATAGCAGGTTGTTGCTATCTATAGCGCTGAGAACTATATACCTTAAAAATTTAGTGTGAATCAGATTGTAAAAAAGTACTTTATTTGATACACTTTGCAATCCTGCGCCGTGGAAAATTCACGTCGCTTTAACCATAGGAGAATGTGATTGGAGACCAACGGTGAAAATCCTGTTTCAAGCAGGCATTATGAGTTAGTTTTGATGGTGCACCCTGACCAAAGCGAACAGGTTCCGGGTATGATTGATCGGTGTAAAACCTTTGTTACTACACGAGGTGGTACTGTTCACAGGGTTGAAGATTGGGGCCGAAGACAATTAGCATACCCAATCCTCAAGGTCGCTAAAGCTCATTACCTACTATTTAATATTGAGTGTTCTAAGTCTGATGTTCGTGAATTAGACCATTCGTTCAAGTTTAACGACGCCATTATCAGGCATCTTTGTGTTTCGTCGCCCGGTATTCCGGAAGGGAGCTCCGCGATGATGAAAGTTGTACAGAAAGAGGCCGCGAAAAAAGTTGAGGCTGGGACCTCTGCCCCAGAAAAGTGAAGGGCTGTTATAGCCCTTACATATATAATGAAATTGGAGGAGTGAATGAGTATCAGAATGAGTGGTAGGAGTGGAGATAGAAGAAAGTTTAGGAAACAGACACAAACTGCTTTATTTAAGAGGAAGAAAGTCTGTCGTTTTTCCGGAAAAAATCCAGAAGTTGTTGATTACAAAAATATCGACCTTTTAAAAGATTTTGTTTCGGAAACTGGAAAGATAATTCCAGCAAGGATTACTGGCACAAGCGCAAAGTTTCAACGTCAAATAACGGTCGCGGTAAAAAGGGCCCGATTTTTAGCATTACTGTCTTTTACAGACAATCATTAAAGGATTCTTTCATGCAAGTAATATTATTAGATAGAATGGCAAAATTGGGAAAGCTGGGGGAGGTTGTTAGAGTAAGGGATGGATATGCTAGGAATTTTTTAATTCCGAAGGGATTAGCTAAGAGAGCAACCCAAAAGGCGATTGCAGATTTTAATCGGGAAAAAGAAGAGTTAGAAAAAAAAGCAACAGAAAAATTAAAAACGGCGAAAGAGTTAGGTGCAAAACTTTCCGGTTTAGTTCTTGAGATTTCCCAGAAAGCAGGCGTTGACGGCAAACTCTTCGGGTCGGTAACGAATCAAGATGTTGTAGAAAAACTTGGGAAAGAGGGGATTGAGATCAGTAAGTCTCAGGTAAATATGCCCAGTGGTCCAATAAAATTAGCTGGGGAACACATAATACGTGTGTCGCCACATAGTGAGGTTGTAGTGGAGTTCACCGTAAAAGTTGTGCCAGAAGTGTCTGATAGATAAGACTAGTATGGAGCTTTGTTTTGGAAGATAAAGCGACTCCTACTTCTATTAAATTACCTCCTAACTCATCAGAAGCAGAATCCGCAGTTGTTGGAGTTCTACTACTAGATAACTCAGCATGGGAAAAGATAGGGGACGTATTGTCGCCCGCTGACTTTTATAAATCTGAGCACCGGATAATTTTTGAAAGTATTGTGAGGTTAATTGATGATAATAAACCAGCAGATGTTGTGACCGTTCATCAGTCGTTGAAGTCACAGGGAGTGGATGAACAGTGCGGAGGGCTCGTTTACCTTAACAGCCTCGCGCAAGCGACGCCAGGGGTTGCAAATGCTGTTCAATATGCGAGGATCGTGCGCGATCAGTCCATCCTGCGTAGTCTTTTGACTGCCAGTGAAGATATTGCTCAAATGGCACTTATACCAGGAGGCAAAACAACTGGGTTGATTCTTGATGATGCTGAGGCGAAAATTTTTCGAATTAGTGAAACCCGAAATCGTAATGCTCATGGCTTACTAGATTTTGATCGGTTGTTAAAAAATGTTATTAAGAATGTTGATGAGCTGTATAACAATCCAAATCCATCAGATGTGACAGGAAAGCCTAGCGGTTTTATAGACTTAGATCAAAAGACTGCGGGGATGCATGATGGGGAACTGACAATTATTGCTGGTCGACCGAGTATGGGTAAAACATCAATGGCACTTAACATTGCAGAACATGTTGCAGTTGACTGTGGTTTACCGGTTGCAATTTTTTCCATGGAAATGAGTGCCGAGCAGTTGGTATTAAGAATGCTTTGCTCACAAGGTAAGGTTGATTCCCAAAAAGTGAGAACTGGAAAACTCAGCCAAGATGAGTGGGATCGATTAATGCTCTGTATGAACAAATTAACAAATATTGGTGTACATATAGACGAAACTCCAGGCTTAAATCCGTTAGAGCTAAGGTCAAAAGCACGGCGACTCTCAAAAACCACGGGCGGTTTAGCGCTAATTGTTGTAGATTATATTCAGTTAATGTCTGCAAATATTGGCGGAGAAAACAGGACAACGGAAATTTCGGAAATCACCCGTTCTTTGAAGAGTCTATCAAAAGAATTACGTTGCCCAGTTGTTGCGTTGTCGCAGTTAAACCGTACGGTGGAGCAACGGACGGATAAAAGACCGGTGATGTCCGATTTAAGAGAAAGTGGTTCAATCGAACAAGATGCCGATGTGATTTTATTTATTTACAGGGATGAGGTTTATCGTCCAGATAGTCCAGACAAGGGAACCGCAGAAATCATCATTAGTAAACAAAGGAATGGACCAACAGGAACTGTAAGACTTACTTTTCTTGGAAAATACACAAAGTTTGAAAACTTTGCAAGCTAGTTGTGTTGAATCCACTCGCTCCATGAACCCACGTAAAGATTGCTTCCTACTAATTCAGCGATCTCCATGGCAACTAGGTTGTGACACGCTGTTATACCCGAACCACACATATGGACAACAGTGGCCGGATTTGTTTCACCTATAATTGAGAGGAATTCTTCCCTCAATTTTTCTGGGGCCTTAAAATACCCACTGTTTTCAAGATTGGCTGTGTAGGGCCGATTGAAAGCTCCGTCAATATGTCCTGCTTTTTGGTCTAAGGGCTCAACGTGTCCTTCGAAACGCTCCGGCATCCGAGCGTCAATCAAAGTAGCTATCTCTTTATTTCTGCCGGAATTGATCCAGGCAGAAATTTCAGCAATTCTCCACTGGTGAAGAAGGCTTGGTTGTTTTTTAATATTACCTACTTTTCTAACTACTTTTATTTTTTCTAACGGATTACCGGATTTTTTCCATGCTTTTAGTCCTCCGTTTAAAATAGAAACTTTTTTATGTCCTATCCAATTTAGCATCCACCAAAACCGTGCCGCGAATACTCCCCCATCGTCATCGTAGGCAACAAGGTGTGTATCTGAGTTCACACCGTTTAATTGAAGAAAAGTTATAAAATTTTCCAGAGTCGGTAGAGGGTGTCGACCAAAGATTTGACTTTTAATTTTCTCAGGGTCACTCAAATCTTTTTCTACATTCGCAAATATTGCGTTCGGCAAGTGATGGTCTTCATAAAGGTGATGTCCAAGGTTTTTATCTTTTAACGAGTGTCTGCAGTCAACAAATAAAGTATTTGGTGCAAACCGATGAGTATTTTCAACTAATGGGCTCAAAGTATTTTTCCCTGAGATTAGTCGAACTGTTTGTCTTTAAATATTTATAGAACTCTGGTATTCCTTTTTCCAAAGTTGGATGCAAAAAATTGGGGTTACATTTATTATCAAACTCAAATGACCTTTTGCCTTTATCCATTCTCTCACCTATATCATCATCCTCTTGAGCGGTCTCTCTGTATGCCTCTTTTTGAAACCGTATGTATTCTTTGTTGAAAGATATAATTTCTTTTGAGTAATAAAATTCAGTTACGTTCAATGTTCTCTGAGGGTCAAGAGGATAAACTGTGCTTACAACAATGGTTTGCGGATACCACTCAAGCATGATATTTGGGTAAATCAACATCCAAATTGCTCCCCATTCAAGACTATGGTTCCTATGAAAATTCACAATCTGGTCCTGCCAGTTATTGTATATATTTGTTCCCTTTTTTTTTAACCCTGAAATGCCGACTGCCTGAACGCTAAAAAAGTCACTAAAAAACCACTCTAGTTTTTTGCAATCCACAAAATTTCCCAAACCAGGATGAAAAGGCTTGACGTGATAATCGTCAAGATACACCTCAATAAATGTCTTCCAATTGTAGTTACATAAATGAGTTTCAATACTATGAAATGAATAATTCGCAAACGAGAAATAACTGCAAAAAGGAAAATTATCCAATTTTTTAGAATCTGATTTAGTTAAATGGCTGAATAAAAGCCCATTCCAATCAACAGGTATCTCTGCCGGTAGGCATGTTTTTGGCAAGTCTTCAAATTTTGGAGCGCCGATCAAGTGCCCACCCAAGTCGTAGGTCCATCTATGTACCGGACAAACAATAGTATTTACCGTTCCTTTATCATTAAGCATTTTTGCGTTTCGATGTCGACATACGTTCGATAAAACTCGTATCTTACCATGGTCATTAATCATAACTTTGTTTTTGTTAGGATGTTTCAACTCAAAGTAGGCTCCATGGTCTGGTATCATGAGTCTGTGACCAAGGTAGTTAGGTTTATTGAAAAGGTCTTTTCTTTCTAACGAAAGTGTCGAGTCATCGAAAAATGTACATGGATTGAGTTTTTTTCTGATCATTTTGAGTTGTCATTGACTTGTTGTCTCGAAAACTGTTTTCAATTGTTAAGTGGACAGCCAACTAACTTGTAATTTAATATAGGATTAAGAATATTAAAATATAAGAGGAAAACCTTGTCTGGGTCAATAAAGAGATCAAAGGATAAAAATAAAAAAAGAATTGTCCAAGAGGCTAGTTTTGAGGAACATGTCTCGTATGCTGAGAAAATCTTGATCAACCTCGAAAATGATGACGTATCCCTTGAAGAGGCTGTGAAAAATTACGGTGAGGCACTTGATAGAATAAAGTTAGCTAAAAAAATTTTAGAAAACAATTGTAGCAAAATTGAAATCATTGAGGGTATAGGAGAACATGATATTGCGAAAAAAAAATCCTAGAAAAAATCGACCATGAAAGAGTTACGTTGAAATCTGAACCAGAAGAAGTTTTAAAATCACTTATCGATCAAAATATAAAAAGTATCTGCAACATTCAAGAAAATAGTATGAGAGGTACTAACGAACATCTATTTTCGAGAGGAGTAATCAAACGCTTTTGGAAAGCTATCGATTATGGTATAGAGGGTGGCAAGAGGTTGCGAGGAATACTGGTATTTGCAGCAGCTGAGGCGGTGTCAAAGAAAGAATATTTTTCTCTGACCACAGAGGAAAAAAAGTGTCTTCTCGATTCTGCCACGGCGATAGAGTGTGTTCACGCATTTTCCCTGGTCCACGATGACCTACCGGTCATGGATAATGATAAGTTAAGGCGTGGAAAAAATACTTTGCATATCGAATACGATGAAGCCACCGCGTTACTTGTGGGTGACGCTCTCCAGACTTTAGGGACGGAAGTGCTTTGCTCGTCTGGGACTTTTCCCGAAAGGAGATTTAAATTGATTTCTGTATTAAGTAGAGCGACTGGTGCTTCCGGAATGGCAAGTGGCCAAATGATCGATATTTGTGCTATTAATAAAAAATTGGAAAAAACTGATTTGGAGATCATGCATAAGTATAAAACAGGAGCTTTACTTGAAGCGGCAGTATCTATGGGGTATTTAGCCATGAACATTACTCATGAAGACAGCAGAGCTAGGAGCATGAGAAGTTTTATGTCAAGGCTCGGTGTTGCGTTTCAGGTGGTTGATGACATACTGGATGCAAGCGGTACGGTAAAATTAACTGGTAAGGAGACAGGTAGGGATAAAATTCTCAACAAACCAAACTTTGTTGACTTACTTGGAATAGAACCAGCAAAAGAATATGCTGGGGAGTGTCTTGACTCCGCGTTGGGAGCATTAGAAAAATTTGGTGAGGAAGCTGATTTCTTGAGATATGTTGCTAATCGATTAGTTAAAAGAAGTTTCTAAAGTTGATGAAAATTTTAGAACGTATCAACTCTCCGGAAGACTTGCGTAAACTTCCTCGGAATGACGTAAGGAAAGTGTCTACCGAACTAAGAACATTTTTGCTAGAGTCAGTGTCGAAAAGCGGTGGACATCTCTCTTCTAACCTTGGAACAGTTGAACTGACGTTAGCCATCCATTACGTTTTTAACACGCCTTTTGATAAATTAGTTTGGGATGTTGGGCACCAGAGTTATGCTCATAAAATCCTAACAGGAAGGAGAAATAAATTATCCTCAATTAGAAAGTTTGGTGGAATATCTGGATTCCCAAAAAGAAGTGAAAGCGTGTACGATGATTTCGGTACGGCACACTCATCCACTTCAATATCGGCCGTACTAGGGATGGCAGTAGCTGCAAAACTTAACCGGTTAAATCAAGGTAAAGATAGAAGACGGCATGTCGCGATCATAGGTGATGGAGCGTTGAGTGCTGGCATGGCTTTTGAAGCTTTAAATAATGCTGGCCATGGAAATAAAGATTTAGATGTACTGGTGATTCTAAATGATAATGACATGTCAATTTCACAACCGGTGGGAGCCTTGAGTAACTACTTAGCCCGTTTGCTTACAGGTAAAATATATTCGTCTGCTCGTGAATTTAGCAAACAAGTTCTTAAAAATATTCCGCCTGTTCTAGAAGTGGCTAGGAAGATTGAAGGCGGAGCAAAAGGGTTTTTGACACCTAGCACGTTGTTTGAGGCGTTTGGTTTTAATTATTTTGGGCCGATAGATGGTCACGACCTAAACATTTTGATTCCAGCTCTTGAGAATTTGAGAAACTTGAAGGGTCCTCAGTTCTTACATGTGGTTACAAAAAAAGGTCATGGATATGAAAAGGCTGAACAGGATCCGATTCTCTATCATGGGCCAGGCAGTTTCAATCCGAAGGAGGGTATTCTTAAGAAGAAAGGGCCGGGAAAAAAAACATATTCGAATATTTTTGGGGATTGGCTTTGCGATATTGCAAGCTTGAATAAAAGTGTGGTTGCAATAACCCCTGCGATGAAGGAGGGCTCAGGTATGCAGGAATTTGCAAAGAGTTTTCCTGAAAGGTTCTTTGATGTTGGAATAGCTGAACAGCACGCTGTCACCTTTGCTGGAGGGTTAGCTTGTGACGGTATAAAACCTGTGGTAGCAATTTACTCTACTTTTTTACAAAGAGGATACGACCAACTAATTCATGACGTTGCTTTGCAGAATCTAAGTGTTCTTTTTGCAATAGATAGGGCAGGCCTAGTGGGAGCCGATGGAGCGACGCATGCAGGAGCTTATGATTTAAGTTATTTAAGATGCATTCCCAACATGGTCGTAATGGCTCCAAAAGATGAATTAGAATGCTGTCAAATGCTGAACACAGGAATAAGTTTTAAGGGTCCTTCGGCGGTCCGGTATCCTCGAGGCCAGGGACCTGGAATTGAAGTTGATGAACCAGGACGAACCGGAGTTTTAGAATTAGGGAAAGCTGAAATCTTACGAACTTTTTCTGGTGACCAGAATAAATCGGAAAATACAAATATGACGAAAATAGCGATACTGGCTTTTGGTTCAATGGTAACACCTTGTTTAGAAGTAGGGGAAAAGGTGGATGCTACTGTCGTTAATATGAGATTTGTGAAGCCTATTGACGAAGATATTGTTTTAAGTTGCGCAGAAAAGCATGATTTAATTGTTACCGTGGAAGAAAATGTTATTTCTGGTGGAGCAGGGTCTGCCTGTGCAGAAGTACTGTCAAATCACAAGAACAGTATAAATAAACATACTTCATATCGAATATATCATCTCGGTTTACCGGATAGACATATTGATCACGGTGACCCTAAAGAGCTTCTTCGCTTGCAAGGACTGGATTCGGACAACATTTTTAAAAAAATTATACAGTTATGTGCTTAGAAATCCACATAGTGGGCTTAATCCCTGAAGTTATCAAAGGTTAACGGTAAAGATGGAAACTCTTTTTTTAGAAATACTATTGTCTCTTGCAATGTATCCCTCTTGCTCCCCGCTACTTTTACCATTTGACCATTAATTGATGGCTGCACTTTAAATTTTGTACCCTTTATAGCCTTAACAATTTTTTTTGAATCTTCGGGTGAGATTCCATTCACGATATCAATAATTCGCTTCAGTTTATCACTCGCAGATTTTATAGTGTCGCGAGTTTTTAAGATTCTCGTGTCGACTCCTCTTTTTCCAAACTTTGTGAAAATGATTTCGCTTATTTGGTTTATTTGAAATTCATTCTCTCCGATGCAAATAATTTCGGTATCAGAACTCGTGACTTCCGCACACGTTCCCTTAAAATCGAACCGGTTTGCGATCTCTTTCTTCACCTGAGCGATCGCATTTTGTACTTCAACGTAATTAGCTTTTATTGATATGTCGAATGTTGCCATATTTTACTCCAATTATTTGCTCCGTTTATTCTTAAGTCTCAGCGCATTAAGCTTTATAAATCCCTCGGAGTCTTTCTGGTTAAAAACACCACTATCATCTTCAAAAGTCGAAATATTTTTATCGTACAAAGAATTTTTAGACGATCTGCTTACCACTATTACATTGCCTTTAAAAAGTTTTAGGGCAACTTCTCCGCTAACTTTTCTTTGAGAATAATTAACGAATTCTTGTAATGCTAATCTTTCGGGAGACCACCAGAATCCGTTGTAAATCATTTTCGCATATTTCGGCATCAACTCATCCTTCAAATGACATAATTCTCTATCAAGAGTTATGGACTCTAAAGCTCTGTGAGCTTTTAACAGTATTGTTCCTCCAGGGGTTTCATAACAACCCCGAGATTTTAGTCCAACGAACCTATTCTCAACCAGATCTAGTCGCCCAATACCATGCTTACCACCCAGCAAATTTAAGTCATGTAAAAGATCGTGAGCCTCTTTCCTTTCATCATTTATAGAGACAAGATCTCCTTTTTCAAAGGATAACTTTACAAGTTGCGGTTTATTGGGAGTTTTGTCTAAATTATTGGTCCACTTCCAAAGATTCTTTTCGGGGGGCGCCTTCGAAGGATCCTCTAAAATTCCCCCTTCATACGAGATGTGTAAAAGGTTAGCATCCATCGAATAAGGAGATCGCCGCTTGCTGTTATTTTCTATTGGAATACTATGTTTTTTTGCATATTTTAATAACTTAGTTCGAGAATTTAGGTCCCACTCCCGCCATGGCGCTATAATGTGTACGTCTGGGTATAACGCATAGGCCCCTAGTTCAAACCTTACCTGATCATTACCTTTTCCAGTTGCACCATGAGCTATTGCAAACGCTTTTTCTTTTTTTGCAATTTGAACTAAATGCTTAGCAATCAGGGGTCTGGCGATTGCGGTGCCGAGAAGATATTCACCTTCATAAAGAGTGTTACATCTCATCATTGGAAAGACAAAGTCTTTTACAAACTCCTCGCGTAAATCTTTAATATAAATTTTACTAACGCCCAGTTTTTTTGCTTTTATTTTGGCAGGGTGGAGTTCCTCTCCCTGACCAATATCAGCAGTAAAAGTAATTACCTCACAATTATATTCTTCCTGTAACCATTTAAGTATCACTGAAGTATCCAGTCCTCCAGAATAAGCTAAAACAACTTTTCTCTTTTCTTTCATCTTAAATCTCATTTGCTTTGATTAGAAATTCTAGTAGCGCTTTCTGAAAATGAAGCCTGTTTTCTGCCTCCTGCCACACTACGGATTTTGGCCCATCAATTACTTCCGAACTCACTTCCTCCCCCCTGTGGGCTGGGAGACAATGCATAAAAACTACATTCCTATCCGCAACCTCTAATTTTTGTGTATCAACAGTCCATTTTTTAAATATTTTCAATCTTTCTTTTTTTTCCGGTTCGTAACCCATACTTGTCCAAACGTCCGTAGTAATAAGACTAGATTTTTTGCAAGCTTTCAGAGGATCGGAAAAATATTCAACATTAGTTTGATTAATATCAAGTTCTTCCAGTACATATTTATATTGAGGAGGCGAAGAGATATGCAGCTTAAATCCGAAAATAATTGATGCTTCAATCCATGATGAGCACATATTGTTTATATCCCCAATCCAAGAAACTACTTTCCCTTCGATTTCTCCCCGTTGCTCTCGAAAAGTGAATATGTCAGCAAGGACCTGACAGGGGTGATGTTCATTAGTCAATCCATTGATTACGGGAACCCTTGAATGATCAGCAAACGTTTGAATTTTAGAATGTTCAAAAGTTCTCATCATAATTACGTCGCACATTCTAGATATGACTTTGGCTGCGTCCGCTATCGTTTCCCCCCTATCTATCTGCGTATCTCTCATTTGTAGGACAATAGCGTTACCTCCTAATTGTTGTATCCCAACCTCGAAGGATAATCTAGTTCTGGTTGAGTGTTTTTCAAAAAGTAAAACTAAAGTTCGATTTTCTAGTATCTGCGCGTATTTCTTTTTTTTTACTTGGATTTTTAATTCCTCAGCCCGTTGGAATAGCTTCTCAACATCGTTGAATGAAAGGTCAGAAACACGTAGGAAGTGACGAGTTTTTTTACTCATTTTTTAAAAAAGTCTTTATCGATGTAATTAGTTTGGATATTAGCATTTCAACTTCTTTGTCAGTGATTATCAGAGGCGGGAGTATTCTAATCACATTAGAATTAGTCACGTTGATAAGTAATCCGTTTTCCAGAGCAAGCTTTGAAATTTTGGAGCAATCAGTCTTAAACTCGATTCCAATCATCAGCCCTATCCCCCGCACACTAAGGATATCAGGGTAGCCTTTTAATTCAGAACGTAGGCTTTTTAATATTTGTTCTCCCCTATCTTTTGCATTTTTGAGAAGTTTTTCCTCGTCAATTACTTCAAGAGTAGTCAATCCAGCCTGCATCGCTAGGGGATTGCCGCCAAATGTTGAACCATGGTCGCCTGGTCCGAGAATCTTAGCGTATGGTTTTTTTACAAGTAAAGCTCCTATGGGTACACCGGACCCCAAACCTTTTGCAAGAGTCAGGATGTCAGGTTTAATCCCAGCTTTTTGAAAAGCAAACCATTTCCCCGTTCGACCTACACCGCACTGAACTTCATCAAAAATAAGTAACCAATTATTGGAAGTACACAGTTTCCTGATTTGTTTTAAAACTATGTTCTTGCTGATGTTTATGCCGCCCTCTCCCTGTATTGGCTCGAGCATTACTGCAGCAATATTAGAATATTTTGCCTCTACAGATTGAATGGCCTTTAAGTCATTAATCGGCACCCTGATGAACCCTGAGATAGCATCGCCAAACATAGACTTATTTTTTTTTCCTGACGAAGCCGACATGGTTGCAAAGGATCGTCCGTGGAATGCATTTTCGAAAACTATTATTTTAGGTTTTTTAATTCCTTGCTCTAAACCAAATTTTCTGGCGATTTTTAGCGCTGCTTCATTAGCTTCCAGGCCTGAATTGCAGAAAAACGCTTTATCCAGCCCGGTCAAACGTGCCAATCTCTTTGCAAGTTGTTCCTGAGATTGTATTTCGTATAAATTAGAAACATGTATAAGGTTACGAGCTTGACCTGATATCGCCTTAACCAGTTTTTTATGACTGTGGCCGAGAGTATTCACAGCTATTCCGCTTAACCCATCTAGATACTTGTTTTTTTCTCTATCATATAGCCAACATCCCTTACCCCTGGAGGGGCAAAAATCCTGACGTCGATAATTCTGCATCAAATAACTGTTCAAATCGTCTCTCAAATTAATTCCATGAAAAAAAGCTTATATTGTAACTATTTTGTACTGATTTTTCGATAGGTTTTTTCATTCCTAATGCTTAATGATATATTCTAGTCCGAATTGTCAATCAAGCGGTTGTGCCTGGAAGATATTATTTTATTGATATTTAGAGTTACAAGAAGAAATATAAAAGTCGGACCGAATGGCTGGATTGAGTAATTCTATGGTTTTCTTAACGCCAACCTTACTACAACCTATCAGCAACCATGCAATGAGGAAAATAATCAACATCTAATAAACTCTGATTTCGTTTTTCAGATAACTAATGAAGGCAACATAGTTGTAATTACGTTTCATTAGTTCAGAGAGGTTTAGCCTTTAGCATGGAAATGCGTATTAAATCTCGTAACAGAAATGATTAAAAAAAAAGAAGAAATAAACTACATCAAAATTTTTCAAAATGATTTATCAAAAAACAAAATGTTAACGGCATTGCTCAATGCTAGCCACAATACGTTTACTAATTTGAGTTATATCTCCTGCACCCGGGACATCCATAAATTCTGGAGCCCGGTTGTCTTCCAGCCTCCATGATTTATAGAAATTAACTAAAGGCTCAGTTTGTTCATGATAGACAGAGAGTCGTTTTTTTACAGTTTCGGAAGTGTCGTCAGCACGTTGAATCAAATCATCTCCAGTTAAATCGTCTTTTTCTGGAACTTGTGGTGGATTATATTTGATATGATACGTTCTCCCACTAGCAGGATGTACTCTTCTACCAGTAATCCGATTAATTATATCCGTGTCATCCACTATGATATTCAAGATCAAGTCAACGTGGATATCTGCTAAACGCAGAGATTCAGCCTGGGGAATTGTTCTCGGAAAACCATCAAATAGATAGCCGTTTGTACAATCAGCCATTTTAATGCGTTTGGTCACGAGTTTAATTATAAGTTCGTCGTCGACCAATTTACCAACATCCATAATGGTTTTAGCCTGATTTCCTAAATTAGAACCACTTTTTATTTCATTTCTTAGCATATCCCCAGTTGAAATCTGAGGAATCCTCAAATGATCACAAATTATCTGAGCTTGCGTTCCTTTACCAGCCCCTGGGGCTCCCAGCAAAATAATACGCATATGTTTTCCTCCTATTTTTTTTCAAGCCTGGTCAAATATGACTCGACTCTTCTTAAATCCTCTTCTGTATCTACGCCTATAGCACCTGAATTATCATCTAATAGAACCTTTATAGTTCTACCCATCCAAAGCCACCGAAGTTGCTCAAGTTTTTCAGTTTTTTCTAGTTTACACTCTCCATTCGCGACATATGCTTGTAGGGCGTCGGCATGAAATGAGTATATGCCAATATGCCTTAGATAAGAAGACTCTTTCGAGCTTATAGATAATAAGCCAGCATCTCTGGCAAATGGAATGGTGGCTCGTGAAAAATACAATGCTCGGTTATTTTTAGTGATGACAACCTTAACGCAATTAGGGTTTAAAACTTCTTCAGTCGTTTCAAATCTTGAGACCACAGTTGCAACGTCCTCTACACAAGTTGTTTTGAGAAGCGCGAGACGTTTTACGGTCTCCGCATTTATCAATGGTTCATCTCCTTGAAGGTTCACAATTACCTGCTGTGGGTCCGCCTTTGACTTTTCTAGTGCTTCACAAATTCGGTCCGAACCTGTCGGGTGCTTATCTGATGTCATGATACAGTCTACACCTTGTTTTGAAATGATGTTTTTAATTTTCTCACTGTCGGTAGCAACAATAACTCTGGATGCTCCACTGCGGATCGCTTTTTCTACAACTCTAGTAATCATCGGTTTGCCGAGGATATCAGCAAGCATTTTCTCCGGGAATCTAGTTGATTTTAATCGAGCGGGAATAACCACCCAAAAATTAACTTTTTTATTTTGGTTGTTTGAAATCATGGAGTACATCTTCAGGTGATAACCTAGGAATTCCATCAATGATAGGGTATGCAAGCTTCTCATCACTTGTAATTAATAATTTCTTGTCCTTGCTTAATCGAAGTCGTTTCGCTGAAATGGGACATATCAAAATTTCAGTAAGTTTAGGGTTCACGAGACTTTATTCCTCTATTAATGTTCGATAAAAATCATCTGGAAGGTACATTTCGGTGTTAAGTTTCCAAAGTTTTTTTACAATTTCTTTATTATTTTTATTTAGCTTAACTCCATCTTTCTCCGTCGTCAGAATGAGGTCGTAGCTCGAAGTAGCCACTTTTTCAATTATATCGTTAATATTTATTTCATGGTTACTCAAGGGCAAGGCATCGAATTCTAAGCCTAAAGATCTGAGTGTTACAAAGAATTTACTTGGAACTCCTATGCCTGCACAAGCCAAAACCTTTTTTTTAGAAGTTTCCGTGTTTATTTGTGAGGTTGCATGAATTTCGTCGCACCTAATTCTTTTTCCTTCAAGATTTTCCCAATACCTGGTTTGCAACTTTGACTCAAAAATTTGTCCGAAATTAACGTTATTACCAATCAATTTTTTTATAGTCGTCTGTCTGACCTCGCTACCAGCAGAGAAGTTTAAGATCATAGCATCAACAACATAGGAGGGCGGCCATGGTTCCCGCAAAGGCCCATAAGGCAGACAGAAACCATTTCCCAAAAATCTCTCATCAAAAACGACTACTTTTTTTTCTGAAAATTGATGCAACGATTGTAACCCATCATCTGCAATGATGTAATCTAATTCGGGAATCTCTGATATCAAAAGCTCAATAGCCAGACGTCTATCTTTGGAAACGCAAACAGGTGTCGAACTTAATCTAGAAATCAATGTCGGTTCGTCCCCAAAGTATTTTGCAGTTTCAAATTGTGTCATATTGTTTTGGATTATTTCTGGTGAATGGTTTGTCTTCAGTTTGTCGCCAGCATAACCCTTCGAAGCGACAGCTACCCTAAAACCTTCTGCTTTGAGTCTTTGAATTATTGCAAGAACTGTTGGGGTTTTGCCGACACCGCCTACCACGACGTTACCCACTGTTATCAGTTTGCAACCATTTAACTTTCTACTGAGATTTGAAGGGGGTTGACGTTCATGTGCGATTATTTTGCTGGCGATCCATTGATACAATTTAGAAATCAGCATGAAAATGGGGAGACACAATAATAGACTAAGCCGTGTAGTTATTCTGATACAGTGATTAACAAATTTTGATTTACTCGACTTGCAAATTACGTTAGTAGTGGTATCGCGCCAGGAATACTGAGGTGTTCCCGGGTACCAGTGGTTCTGAAGATAAAGTGAGAGATAATGCTTAATAGTTTGACGCGTATCGAAGATACGGCTTTTTATTGTGTTTTTTGCCATAATGCGTAATTATTGATGGCTTTCATTATTTGGTCAAATTATTTGACAATTTTGTTCAAACGGAAAATCTATGATGACTAAGCAGGCTTTAACAGTAACTGAATTGTCTTTGGCGCTCAAAAATTGTCTGAATCTTCAGTTTCCGGGCGTTTGTATAACCGGGGTGATCTCAGATCTTTATTCAGGAAAGGGATATCTCCTATTTTCGTTAACTGACGAAAATTCAAAACTTAAATGTATTCAGGCGTTGACGGACAATGATAGCGTTGAGATTGACGTAGGCGATACAATAAAAGTTAAAGGCACTTTATCTGTTTTTAATAAATCGGGGGAATTCCAGGTCTTAGTGTCCAAATTAGAGAGACTATCGAATACTCCATCATCTTACTTGACCTCATCAGAACAGCACGCTTTTGCTAAGGCTAATTCCCGTAGAGTGAACATTATAGAATTTGACTCGTTAATAAGAAGTGTCGGCATTATAACCTCGCGCGACGGGGCTGCTCTATCAGATATCTTGGCGGTGATAAAACACGAGTTAGGTTATCTTCACGTTAAAGTTTTTCCGACCGTTATGCAGGGTAAAAATGCGATTGAATCTTTCGAAAACAGCATTTTTCGAGTTCAGCGTCACAAAGATTTGGACGTTCTGATTATTGCGAGGGGAGGGGGATCTTATGAGGACCTTAGCATTTTCAACTCAAAAAATTTAGCGAATTTACTAAAGTCAATCCAAATTCCTGTTATTTCCGCAATAGGGCATGCAAAAGACGATGTATTTATTAATCATGTCGCAAATGCTAGTGTAGCAACACCGACTTCTGCGATACAAAAAATTGTTTCTAATAAAAATAAGTGTGAAATAAAACTCCAGGGACTTCGAAATGATTTGTCTAATGCAATCCAGCGGCTAGTTTTACGAAAAAGAAATAAAATAGAGAAAATTTTTGCATCGCCTCATACCGCATCGGGAAAGATTGAGATTCATGCAGTTTCGTTACAACTGCTTGAAAATAAATTAGGAAAAGCATTACGAGGGATATTTTTGTCTCGTCAGCAAAAACTGGTGCGAATGGAAAATCTTTTGGAAAAATTAAAAAAAACTAATAAAAAAGTTTGTGAAAATCCGATTATTTATTCAAATGACAAAAAAAGGTTAATAAGGAGCGGACTTAATTTACGGATTGATGAAGTCATTTCAATAAAATTTTATGATGGAATTGTTAATGCAAAGGTTTCAAGTGCCGAAAAATGATTAAGTTGACTTTAAGTTACTAAATGAATAATCACCTCTGATTTAAATGGTAAGTTTAGCCCTAATAGCCAGCATTTCAATATCTGGAAATATCAGGTAAAAAGGGCTGGCTCGGCGGGCTTTCTTATTCAGATGTTCACATGTAACGGCTGGTGGGATCCGGGTACATTAGAGTCAGATAAGGTTCATTAGCGTTCAATTGTCCGTTTAACCAAAAAAGCGGATGAGCAAAGAGTTGTGATCACCTTTGAATTTTTATTTTGGTTCAGATTCTTTGGGCTTCTAAAAGCTGTATCTGGATTGACATTTCGGCAATTCAGATTAGTAACTGATTGAATCTAGATTTAACACACGTGACATCAATCTAATTTTTGTTGATCTGAGCCACTTAGTCTCTACTTCAAGAGCATAATTTACTTTATTTGTGGAACAGTGAGGCGTTTGAGTGTCAGGTATCATCTCTCTCATTCCCCTTATATATCCTTTGTTATCGATAAATAATACTGTGAGCGGAATAAATGTATTTTTCATCCACATGCAAACAATACGTTTTTTTTTATAGACGAATAACATTCCGTCGTACTGCCCGAGGGATTCCCGATACATTAGTCCACGCGTTTGTTCCTTAATCGTGCGAGCGATTTCGACTGAGATTAAGTTATTTTCTATTTCCAGGATCGCAATCGGACTGTTACTATAAGCTAATGAGGTATTTAAGATGTTTACAAAGAGAAAAGAGATACATTTAAGTCCACATACTGTATTTAAAAAGGAGTTTTCTTTGACAAGCAAAATTTTAATTCCAACAGAAGGTACTGAGATTGAGGTCGCGGACGATTTTTCTTTAACTGTTCCAGATAATCCGATTATTCCATTTATAGAAGGTGATGGTATTGGTATTGATATTACACCAGTAATGAAAAAAGTTGTGGATGCTGCTGTTCAAACGGCATACTCAGGAGGGAAAAAAATATTTTGGGTTGAGACGTTCTGCGGTGAAAAAGCTACTCGAAAATATGGCCCAGATATGTGGTTACCGGAAGAGACTCTCGACATTTTAAGTGAGTTTTCGGTGTCGATTAAAGGTCCCCTAACGACGCCTGTAGGCGGAGGCATCAGGTCTTTAAATGTCGCACTCAGGCAACAATTAGATTTATATGTGTGTCTGAGACCAGTAAGGTATTTTAAAGGCGTTCCCAGCCCTTTGAAGGAGCCTGAGAATACGGACATGGTGATTTTCAGGGAAAATTCGGAAGATATTTACGCGGGTGTGGAATTTGAATCGGGAGGAGCTGAGGCGAAGAAATTATCCAACTTTCTTCTAAATGAACTAAACATCAACAAAATACGTTTTCCTGAGACATCTGGTTTCGGGGTGAAACCAATTTCGAAAGAGGGTACTTACAGGTTAGTTCGCAAAGCTTTTCAATATGCTATAGACCATAATAAAAATTCGGTTACTCTTGTTCATAAGGGTAACATTATGAAGTTTACGGAGGGGGCTTTTCGGGACTGGGGTTATGAGCTTGCAAAAAATGAATTCGCAGCTAAACCGTTAGGTGAAGGAGGGTGGTTCGTCTTTAAGAACCCAAAGACCAATGAGGATATAGTTGTGAAAGACGTCATCGCGGACGCTTTTTTGCAGCAAATACTACTTCGCCCGAGAGAATATAGCGTCATAGCAACCATGAACTTGAATGGAGACTATATTTCCGATGCGTTAGCTGCTCAAGTAGGTGGCATAGGTATTGCGCCCGGAGCTAATTTGTCCGATAGCACCGCTGTTTTCGAGGCCACTCACGGGACTGCACCAAAATACGCAGGTAAGGATTATGTGAACCCAGGCTCTCTTATTCTCTCAGCAGAAATGATGCTCCGCCATCTCGGTTGGGATGAGGCCGCTCGACTTATTACACAGTCAATGGAATCAACTATTTCTGATGGAAAAGTGACTTACGACTTCGCCCGGTTAATGCCTAATGCACAACAGGTAAGCTGTTCTGAATTTGGGCTAGAAATGATAAATAGAATGTAAGTATTTGTATTTATCTTTTGCAAATTACCTGATAACTTACAACTAACCTGGTAGGCTCAGAAAAATTATGCGCTAGGTACAATATTTGACGCTTGCTTCCCTTTTGGACCTTGAACAACGTCGAATTCGACTTTTTGCCCTTCTTTTAACGACCTAAATCCTGATGATTGAATTGCTGAAAAATGCGCAAAAACGTCTTCGCCCCCACCGTCAGGGGTAATAAAACCAAAACCTTTTGCATCGTTGAACCACTTAACCGTGCCTGTTGCCATGAAATCATTCCTTAAATCAATTTAATAACCGCTAGTTGACCAAAATCACCAACTAATAAAGAATTGTAAAACCATTAATTACAGTTCCTCTATCTATATGATAGGAGGCAAATGCCCCTTTGTCTATCCCGGATTCTCAGTAATTTCCCTTGCATATTTGTTTTAAGCCTTATATGTTATACAAAGATAGTATTTCATCAAACCAGGGCAAATTGAACACAGTCACTAAACCAGTAGAAACGGAAAGTACGAAGCAAGATGAAAAGCAAATTGACAAACCGCCCATGTATGAGGTTTGCTTGCTGAACGACGACTATACACCTATGGAATTTGTTATTATAGTTTTACAAAGATTTTTCGCGATGAAGAAAGAAAACGCAACGCAAATAATGTTAAAGGTTCACCGAGAGGGAAGAGGTGTTTGCGGCGTTTATTCGAAAGACGTGGCGGCCTCGAAGGTTTCCGCTGTTCTTGATTTTGCGCAGGTGTATCAACACCCCCTTCAATGTATTATGGAGAAAAAATGATTTCGCAAGAGTTAGAAGTTACTCTCCACATGGCTTTCGTCGATGCTCGTCAGCAACGACACGAATTTATAACGGTGGAGCATCTTTTGTTGGCCCTTATCGATAACCCTTCGGCTTCTGATATTTTAAAGGCCTGCGCTGTTGATAACGAGACACTTAAAAAATCTTTAATTAATTTTATTCAAGAGAATACGCCAAAGGTTGCAGGGACGGACGAGGTTGAGACACAGCCAACCTTAGGTTTTCAACGAGTGATTCAAAGGGCAATTATGCATGTCCAATCGACCTCTAATGGAAAGAGGGAAGTAACTGGGGCGAACGTACTTGTTGCAATTTTTGGAGAGAAAGATTCACACGCAGTTTACTATTTGCACCAGCAGGGGGTAAGTCGATTAGACATCGTCAACTTTATAGCTCACGGGATATCAAAAACCCAGTCAGGCACAAATACTGGTGACGAGTCTCTCGCAGAGACAGAATCGCAAAAGGCAGGAACAAATTCTTCATCAACCAACCAAAAGTCGACTCCCCTTGATCAGTACACGCAAGATTTAAACAAGCTAGCCGCGGACGGAAAAATTGATCCTTTGATTGGACGCGATCATGAGGTAGAGAGAGTAATTCAAATACTGTGTCGACGCAGAAAAAACAATCCGCTTTTAGTTGGCGAGGCTGGAGTTGGGAAAACAGCTATTGCTGAGGGTTTAGCGTGGAGAATAAATAAAGGGTCGGTGCCGGCTGTGTTAACAGACTCGGTTGTTTACGCGCTCGATATGGGTGCTCTTCTGGCCGGCACAAAATACAGAGGCGATTTCGAGCAAAGACTTAAATCTGTGTTATCGCAATTAAGTCAGGTAGAGGGTAGTGTCTTGTTTATTGACGAGATTCATACTCTAATTGGTGCTGGGTCGGCTTCAGGAGGTACGTTAGATGCATCAAATCTTTTAAAACCCGCATTATCCTCCGGGCAATTGAGATGCATCGGAGCAACAACATATACTGAATTTAGGGGTGTGTTCGAAAAAGATCATGCTCTGTCGAGAAGGTTTCAGAAAATTGATGTTTCTGAGCCCAGTGTTGACCAAACTATACAGATACTCAAGGGGCTGAAATCGCGTTTTGAGGAGCATCACAATGTAAAATACCAAACAGGGGCACTATTAGCAGCGGCCGAGTTGTCGGCAAGATATATAAATGATCGACAGCTACCGGATAAAGCGATTGATGTGATAGATGAGGCGGGTGCTGCTCAACGAATTTTACCCAAAAGCAAGCAGAAGAAGAGTATTGGAAAATTAGAAATTGAGGACATTATATCTAAAATTGCTAGAGTGCCGGCGCAAACTGTCAATGCAGATGATAAAAAACTATTGCTAAAGTTAGATCGAAATTTAAAAAATGTCGTATTTGGTCAGGACAAAGCTATAGACCTTCTGACAGGCGCAATCAAAATGTCTAGGTCAGGTCTTGGTAAGAAAGATAAGCCAATAGGCAGTTTCTTATTTTCTGGACCTACTGGTGTTGGGAAAACGGAGGTTGCACGACAACTTGCTTACTTAATGGGTGTTGAGTTGATTAGATTTGATATGTCTGAATACATGGAAAGGCACGCTGTTTCGAGGCTCATAGGAGCACCTCCGGGTTATGTTGGATTTGATCAGGGAGGACTGCTTACGGAGGAGATTACGAAGAAACCTCATGCTGTTCTGCTCCTAGATGAGATTGAGAAGGCCCATCCAGATATATTTAACCTGTTGCTTCAAGTGATGGACCACGGGCAGCTAACTGATAATAATGGCAGAAGAGCATTTTTTAATAATATTATTTTAATAATGACAACTAATGCAGGGGCTGATTCCTTAACCAAAAAATCGATTGGGTTTTCGAATACGGTTAGCTCGGGGGACGAAATGGTGGAAATTAAAAAGCAGTTTTCTCCGGAATTTCGTAATAGACTTGACGCGATAGTTTCCTTTGAATCACTGTCAGAGGAGGTTATTCTTCGAGTCGTGGATAAATTTTTGATCGAACTTGAGGATCAACTGGAAGAGAAGAAAGTTGAGGTACAGTTCGGTGAGACTGTTCGGAAGTATTTAGCTAAGAAAGGATTTGATCCCTTAATGGGAGCGCGTCCTATGCAACGTCTTATCCAAGATTCAATAAGAAAAATTCTGGCTGATGAACTTCTCTTTGGTAAATTAAAGAGTGGGGGAAGTGTTAAGATCGAATTCGATGAACAGGCGGAGAAGATATATTTGAAATGGCCCAAGTCTAGTAACCCTGCACAGGACGCTAAAACGCCTTCAGAATCAATTGAAATACAATAAGGTAAAAAAAGTAGTCACAACAATGTGCTGGGTTCCTGGCTGATCTTTTGCTTTTTTCGCTTAAATGAAAATTAATTTATTAGTCACACTTTTCTTTATCCATTCTTATTGTGCACTTGCAAACGGAACTAGTTTAAATGGGTTAACCTTGTCTTGCGCTACGTGTCATGGTCTGCCCGGGGAAAAAAACAATGTTATGAATCTATATGGTTACGATAAGAAAAGGTTTTATGAAAAATTTAAATCTTTTCAAGTGCAATCGGGTAATGGTAGGGGCGTCATGCATTTTATAGCAAAGGGATACTCAGACATTGACATAAAACGCATGGCGGCACACTTTGCTGAAGAATATAAAAATCTATATGAGCAACCGTAGAAATTTTATCGTAAGGACCAGCGCGTTGATGGGTAGTACTAGTATCCTAGCTGGTTGTGCAGTTTTGCCACCAAGTAAAAAAAAGTTAACCAGAGAAAAAAAAAATATTGGTTCAGTTGTGATTGTCGGAGGCGGATTCTCGGGAGCTTCGCTAGCTAGATACCTGTCCATATTATCGCAAGGAGAAATTAGTATTACGCTAATCAACAGAGAAAAGTTTTTTTATTCTTGTCCTATGTCAAATTTAGTTTTAGCAGGTTATAAATCTTTTGAGTATATCTCTCACGAGTTTACCTCACTTGTAAAAAGGGGTGTCAATGTCTTACATGATGAGGTTATTGAAGTAGACCCCTTAAAAAAAAGTGTTAGAACTAAAACTGGTATGTTCTTTGAAGCTGATAATATCGTTGTTTGTCCAGGCATAGATTTGGATTTTGCTGCGATAGACGGTTTTGATGCAGTCGCTCAACGAACCGTTCTGCATGCGTGGCGGGGCGGTATGCAAACTATAGCATTGAGGAGACGTCTTTCGACTCTTCATGACGGTGGTGTGTTTTTGATATCAATTCCGCCTGCTCCATATCGGTGTCCTCCGGGTCCCTACGAACGGGCTTCCCTCGTAGCAAATTATTTCAAAAAGTATAAGCCAAAATCTAAGGTTATCCTTTTAGATTCGAATCCTGATATTCAATCAAAAAAAACTCTCTTTCAATCAGTCTGGGAGAGAAAATACAGGAATAATTTAGAATATGTTCCAAATATTGAAATAGCAGGCGTTGATTCAAAACGAGGTATTCTGTTCTCTCAGTTTGGAGATAATTTCAGAGGAGATGTATTAAATGTGATTCCTCCAAATTCTTCGTCCAGAATCGCCCATCAAGCCGATTTGGTAACAGATAACGACAAATGGTGTGATGTCAATTGGCGGTCTATGGAGTCTGTTCGTTATCCTGGTATTTATGTTCTCGGAGATGCTACGTTGAGTGCGGAAAAAATGCCTAAATCTGCACATATGGCTAATCAGCACTCTAAAGTTGCTGCGCTGGATATTGTTTCTAAGCTCAAAGGTAGGAAAAAATTTTCAAATTATAAAATCGTGAATACATGTTACAGTTTTGTTGATGAAAAGAGCGCGATTTTTGTTTCGAAAGTGTACTCATTTGATTTGAAAGTTGGGACAGTTAAACCTATAGAGGGAGCGGGAGGAGTTCCGAGTCAGGAATCAGTAATATTAGGTAAACAAGCTTATGATTGGGCAGAAAATATTTGGTTAGATTCATTAGGTTAAAATTATCGGATTTTAGTTAAACTCAATTTAAACAAAGTTTAAAATTGCTGTAGGTAGTTGCGATTATTATCTTTTTTTGATGGGTATGAAGCATCAGACTCCACCGTTAACCCAATCATTATTTTAAAGGTTGTGATATGGACCAGTTATGAAGCTTTTGTGTGGGAAATAAAAAGCAGCAACTTACATCACTCCTAAGATATGTAATTTCGTTTGATATTGGTAAATATTATCAGAGAGAAACTAAATAGACGCTAGGAAGAGTTTTTACAGAGGTCAATCCTGAGGAAGCTCGCAGTACGGAAAAAAAACATTAGACTGAGCTTGTAAAACCAGGGAAATTTACTATTGGTTGGGTGAAGATGTTGACAAAGTTTTAACAAAGATACTCACCCTTTTGAGGGTATACAAGCTCCTGGTCAATTAAAATAAGATATTTTTCAAGTGCAACATAAAACTTATTTTCAGTTAAGTACAATCTATAGCCTGGATGGAGGTAGGGGCTACGGTTATTTCTCCATTTATTGGTAGAGTTGATGACTGGTTTAAGATGCAAGGACAACTTCGTAATCCTTTGAAGATCCAGTAGTTAGGTTTCTACAGAAACTTAAATTTTCTTAAGCGGATTATCACAAGACAGAAATAATGGGTGCAATTTGCGAAACTTGAGTCAAATTATTGCGCTCGCAGGATTAGATTTTTACCAACAAGTCCTGGAGTGATTGATGCTCTTTGAATTAAGAATAATTCTTTAGATCTTTCCTGATTTTGGGAAAAAGTGGATGTTTTGATAAGCAAAAAACCTTTTATCTTGTACCGCAAAATTCAATGAAGCGGTAGGCAAAGATACTGCGGCTACTAAGAAGTTATCTGAGGATAGTGCTTTTTTTCCAAAACGATTCGCAAACCTTTTTGAGGAAATAATTCTTTGGCATGACTTATGATACGCCAGTACTCCCAAATCCTGATGTTCCCCGTTGATTATTTTCGAATTCCTCAACCACAGTAAATGATACTTGTTTCACGGGTACAATCACCAGTTGAGCTATTCTGGTTAAAGGCTCTATACCTATTTTTTCTGTTCCACGGTTCCAGCAGGAAATCATTAGTTCTCCCTGATAATCCGAATCAATAAGACCGACGAGGTTCCCCAAGACAAGACCTTTCTTGTGGCCTAAACCGCTTCTAGGTAAAATTAAGCCCGCAAAATTTTTATCTTCTATAAAAATCGCTATCCCGGTAGGTACTAACTCAACTGTGTTCGGATTAAGTTGTATTTTTCTAGGGATACATGCAGATAAATCAAGCCCAGCAGAACCGGCACTTCCGTGCGATGGTAAGTTTTTTAACAAGTCACTTAGGATTTTAACTTTTATTTGCATTCCCGCTACATCAGTTCGTTTGTTGATCTTAATAATATCTTAGCGACATGGTTTTTTGTTCCTTTGCAACTCCAAATCGGTTTATTTTTCTCCAACACAATTACTTCTATTCGATCATTATCAAAGCTTTCTGGGACTTTGTTTGCTATTAACATGTCAAGATTTTTCTTTTCCAGTTTCTGCTCTAAATCCTTGACAATTTTTCCGAGATCCTGCGTTTCTGCTGCGAAGCCAACCGTAAAGGGTCTAGTATGTTTAGGAAGTTCAGTAACATTTGAAACAATGTCGGGATTTAATCGCCACTTAATATCTGAAAGACTTTTTACATCTTTTTTTAGCTTTTGCGATAAACAATCAGCTTTCCAGTCCGCAACAGCGGCGGCAGAAAAAAACAGATCAATCTTCTTTCTTTTACAAATATTCATGACCTCCGAATACATCTCAACGCCCGTACTTACACGAGTGACGTCTACCCCTTGTGGGTCAGGGAGATTGACTGGCCCCGAGATTAATGACACATGTGCGCCGGCTTTATAAGATTCCTCTGCTAGAGCAAAACCCATTCTTCCTGAAGAAAAATTTGTAATGGCCCTGACCGGATCAATCTTCTCGATAGTCGGACCTGCGGTAATAAGAATTCGTTTATTTAATCTTGTTTTTCGTCTTAATTCAATCAAATCTAATATTTTTTCAGCAATCTCGCCAGGCTCTTTCATACGTCCTACGCCGGAATCACCGCAAGCTTGCATACCTTCCGCTGGCCCAAAGATACTTATATTATCCTTTTTTAGAAGATTAATATTTCTTTGGTTTGCAGGGTTTTCCCACATACGTATATTCATTGCCGGTACTACTAACATCTCTGTATTCCGAGCAGCACAGAGATTCGTTAGTGTATCGTCGCAAATACCATTTGCAAGTTTCGCTATGAAATTGGCCGTAGCGGGGGCGACTACTATCAATTCACAATCTCTGGAATATTGTGTGTGAACTATTTGGGAGCTTGAGTTTAAATATTTGTCTCCAATAGTTTGATTTTTTGACAGTGTTTCGATCGTTAGTTTAGTTACAAACTCTCTAGCACTTTTTGTTAGACAAACTTTTGTGCCAATTTTTTTTTGTTGCAAAATTCGAATGAGCTCGCAACTTTTATATGATGCGATGCCTCCAGTGATTCCGAGTAAAATTTTATGTTTCATTTACACCTTATCTCTAAAAGTATTTTTAATTTCCTGGTATATAATAAAGCCTGCTCCCACTGTTATTGATGAGTCTGCCACATTGAACGTTGGCCAATGATAATCCCCCCAATATATGTCTATGAAATCTATAACATATCCATAAAAAACTCGATCAATTAAGTTTCCAAAAGCTCCTGCAGCAATCAAACTTATTGCCAATTTAAAAATGAGGGACTTTTCTCTGGAAAAAAAAATGATATAAGAAAAAAAGGTTATGGCAATTATTGGTAAACTAATTAGAATGACTCTTTGCCACACAAAGCCATCTGACATCAGACTAAAAGCAGCACCAGTGTTGAAGATGAGGTATAAGTTAACATGAGGAATGATAAAAAATTCTTCTCCGTAAGACAAATTATTGATTGCTATTGTTTTAGTAATTTGATCCGTTAGTACGATTACGAGAAAAAATAAGGGTATGCGAACGTTCTGCACGAAAGTTTGTTTGCTGATCATGAGAGTTTGTCGATAACTAATTTGCATCTGGCACAAAGGCTGGTTTCTGTTTTTATTGAGGTAACGGTGGAACAACGGTGCCAGCATCTTTGGCATTTTTGATGCTGTGACTTCTTGATTGTGATTTTTAGTTCAGATTTATTCGTAATGATTTCTACATCGGATGTAATAAAAAGAGTCTTTAGGTCAACTCCCAGTGATGATAATTTATTGTTAGCGAAAGAATCAGTTTCAATTAGCACTTCTGCCTCCAGAGAAGATCCTATTATACCTTTCTCACGTTTTGTCTCGATTTCTTTTAGAACCTGTCCGCGTAAATTTCGAAACCATGCCCATTTTTCTGAAGATTTTTGTGAGGCCACTTGCCCAGGAATATGATGGTATTCTTCCGAAAATAGATTTGATTTACTGTTGCTAGATTCTTGGATACAGAGCCACGCTTCGTATGATGTAAAGGACAATATCGGTGTCAACAACTTAATGAGGCTATTGAGAATGTGCCACAGAGTGAACTGAGCAGCTTTTCTCTCCTCACTGTTTTTCTCTGAAATGTATAAGCAATCCTTTCGTATATCTAAATAAAATGCACTTAAATCCTCACTACAAAATTGAATTATCTTTGAGACACCAGTGTGGAAGCTATATTTTTCGAAATCAGAAATAATGGAATCTTGTATAGATTTTGTAACATGCAATATATAGTTATCTAATGGGTCAAGCGCCGGTTCAGGAGAGCTAGCATGATCATAATCAGAAAGGTTCCCTATCAAAAATGAAAGTGTATTGCGAATTCTTCGATACGATTCAATTACCCTTTGTATAATCGTTTCAGAAATATTTAATTCTCCAGAATAGTCCGTAGAAGCAGTCCATAGTCTTAAAATGTCAGCACCATATTTATTACAAATCTCTTGTGGACTAATGACATTTCCCTGTGATTTTGACATTTTCTTTCCATTTCCATCAACTACAAATCCATGAGTGAGTAAAGCCTTGTAGGGAGCTTTGCCGTTTAGCATACAACTTGTCAAAAGTGACGAATGAAACCAACCGCGGTGTTGGTCGCTTCCCTCCAGATAAAGGTCGGCGGGGAAAGTCAAAATGCTTTTATGAGTACCGTTCAATACTGAGTAGTGGGTTGTACCTGAGTCGAACCATACATCAAGAGTATCAATGCTTTTTTCGTATCGCTTTTCAGTGCCAGATAGATATCTGGGATTGAATTCTTGCCATCCCTCAATTCCGGACTTATTAATAAGCTTTTCTGCCTCTTCAAAATGAGGAAATATTTTTGTCTTTGTCTCTTCATTTAAACTTTTTTCAAAAGTGAAAGGTATTGGTACTCCCCAGTATCTTTGCCTTGAAATAGTCCAATCAGGTCTTTTTTCAATCATTGATTTGAGTCTATTTTTTCCCCATTCGGGAATAAATGTCACTTTTTCGATTTCTGCAAGCGCTGTTTCTCTTAATGAATTATTCTTGTCAGCTGTTGTGTCCATAGAGATAAACCACTGCTCAGTAGCCCTGTATATTGTGGGGCTTTTATGTCTCCAACAATGCATGGTGCTGTGATTGATTTTCTCAGTGACAAGAAGGACGTTACATTCGTTTAACGCTTCTAAAATTTTCTTATTCGCATCCCAAATTTTAAGGCCATGAAATCTGTCTACATTTTGGTGGAAATGACCGGTCTCATTAACCAAATTAAGAATTGGTTGATTAACTAAATTATTTTCGGTGTAGGAAACAAAATCGTCCAGACCATGAGCGGGTGCACAGTGAACAACACCTGTTCCTGACTCTATATCTACGTATTCAGCGTTTATACAAATACTCTCTCGATCATAAGCTCCACCAAGTTTAGATAAGGGATGCGAAAATTTAATATCTCTAAATTTACGTCCGGGAATTTTCGCAATACATTTTCCTACATACGAAATCTTTTCTTTGATCTTTTTTTCTAAATTAGTGGCGAAGATTAACCAGTCATTTTTGTACCTGTTATCGAAAGCTTCGAAAATGCCATATTCTGCCTCTGGATTGATATTTAAAGCCTGGTTCGCTGGAATTGTCCATGGGGTCGTGGTCCATACAATAGCGCCACCATTCTCAGAGAGGGAAGGGATTCCGGAAAGTTTTTTCAGGCTACTCAGTTGACTCTTCAGCATTGGAAAAAGGACAAAGACCGCGAATCCAAACTTTTCCGAATACTCTATTTCGGCCTCTGCTAACGCGGATCTACAGTCAAAACACCAATTTACTGGCTTAACACCCCTGTACATAAAACCTTTTTTGTAAATTTGTGCTAACGCTCTTGTTTCAGCTGACTCTATCTCGGAATCCATTGTTAAGTAAGGATTCTCCCAGTCGCCTAAGATACCCAAACGAACGAAGTCACTTTTTTGTTTATTAATTTGTTCTTTCGCATAATTTCTCGATAATCGCATAACCTCGACTGGACTAAGCTTTTTCTTATAAATTTTTTCAATTTGTATTTCAATTGGCATGCCGTGGCAATCCCAACCTGGAACATAAGGGGAGTTATAACCGGACAATGTTTTGGTTTTTACGATTATGTCTTTTAGGATTTTATTTACTGCGTGACCAATATGTATCTCACCGTTAGCATAAGGGGGTCCATCATGCAAGACGAATTTTGGTTTATCCGAACATTCTTTCCGTATTTTTCTGTAGACGTCATTTTGTATCCATTCTCTCAACCAAATAGGTTCACGTTTTGCGAGGTTGCCTCTCATAGGAAACTTCGATGATGGTAGATTTAAAGTATGGCTGTAATCGTTGTTTTTTTTGTTGTTACTCATTGTAGTTGTCAATGTATTTTCGAGCTACTTGCTCATCTTCCCCCATTTTAAATTTCAAATCGTCAAGGCTTTTAAAATTTTCTTCATCTCTTATCTTCTCCATTATTTCAACGGTGACTAAATGACTGTAAATATCGCCCGACCAGTCTAACACATATACCTCGAGCAACTTTTTATTGTCAGTCTCTAGAACAGGGCGAGTTCCGATACTAGCAATACCCCATTTTCTGTCAAACGATTTTTTTGGAGAATTATCAGTAATCCTAACGATGAAAATACCGCTGAAGCACAGATTATCCGGTACGTTGATATTGACAGTTGGATAGTTAAGTGTCCTTCCCAATTTATTTCCATGAGAGACATGTCCTGTGAATTTTAATGTAGCGCATCGCAAGTTTTGCACAGAAGCAAAATTCCCATTTTTAGCTAGATTGCGGAGAACGCTACTGGAAATCTTCATATTTTCAATAGTAATTTCCGGAACGATTGTCGTTACAAAGCCCAATCTGGTCCCCTGATCTATCAACATTTCCGCATCACCACTGCGACTTTTTCCAAACCGAAAATCCGCTCCAATCACAAGTTCTCTGACGTTAAGATTAGTAACCAAAACATTCCTTATGAATTCATGTGAGGTAGTGTTCGCAAGCTTTTTGTCAAAACGAGCAAAAATGATTTCATCAATACCTCTAGAAAAAATTTCCATTGATTTGTCTCTGAGCATTTGGATGCACCCCTGATTTGGTTTCACATTGAAAAATTCCTTGGGATGTGGTTGAAAAGTTAGGACGCTACTTTTTAGTGAAAACTTTTTTGCGTTTTCCACACAGTAATCTAATATAGCCTGGTGGCCCAGGTGAACTCCGTCAAAGTTACCGATGGTCAAAATCCTTTGCTTATTATCAAATTTTCTAATTTTTCCGTATTTGATTCGTCTCATGGCAATACAATAGAGTAATTATGATTCATTATTTAAAAAAATACAGGGTCTTAATTTTGGTTTCAGGTAGAGGTTCTAATATGATCTCTATTATAGAGACATGTCGACGCTTTGAGTGGCCCGTTACCTTTCTTAGTGTAATTTCAGACAGACCCTGTGAGGCTATTGCTAAAGCCAGGAATCTTAGTATTCCAGCCGAAGTGGTTAACAGAGAGAAATTGGGTAAAACTTTTCAAACGGAGTTACTTAATAAAATTAACTATCATAACCCTGATCTCATAGCCTTAGCAGGGTTTATGGTTATTTTGGATGCGAATTTATTTTCTGAGTTATTTGATTCGATGATTAACATACACCCCTCACTCTTGCCAATGTTCAAGGGATTAAATACACACCAAAGAGTTATTGATGAAAATGTCAGCGTTCATGGAGCAACCGTTCACTCGGTATCTCAAGGCGTTGACGAGGGACCAATAATCTGTCAAGCCAGCATTCCGGTAATGCCTTCCGATACAAAAGACACCTTGGCAAAAAAGGTATTAGTTTTAGAGCACTTCATTTTTCCCTTATCCATCGGCGCTGTTCTCAGTGGTAAAGTTATACGCGAAGAGAATGTTTGGCATCGCAAGGATAATTGTGAACCGTGGTTTAAGGAAAATTTTAAATTATTTTATGAAATTTAGCGACCGTACGGTTGAAGACATTAGAAATCGAATGGGCAAAAACAGGTTGTTGGGTGTCGAAAATTATAAGTTGATAAAACTTTTAGCAAAAGTTTTAACCAGTAAAAGGTCCCCTGGCGATGAAATGAATGATTTTTTTAAATCAAGGAGGCCCGGTAAAAATCAGAGACAAGCTATAGCAGATTTAATTTTTTTTGTATTGAATAATAAAAAAAGACTTTTTTGCTCTGTTATGGATAGGGATAACCATAAAAGTTTCTACGATGTAATTGCTGACGTTTTATTTCTAGCTAAAAGGATTTGTTTTTTCCCTGACAAATTATTCCTTGATAAGCACGACTTAAAAATCTCGAAGGCGCTTGAAAGATTTGAGCTTTTTGAAACGAGCGCGCTACCAGATTTTCGAAAAGTATCAATTCGCTTTAACTATCCCGTTTGGATTGTAAAATATTTTTTTAACAGGAAAGGACCCAGTTATACTTACAAGGTATTAACTAATAGCAATAATAGGAGGGGGTTTATTTGTTTGCGGGTCAATACAATCAAAGTAAAGCCTAGGGAAGTGCAAAGATTTTTGACTAACGTTAGGGTTGAAAGCGTAATATCCGAAATTCTTCCCGATTGTATTTATATTAGGGGCAAAGGAAATATTTTAGGTCTTGAAGCCTATGAGAAAGGATTTTTTGAAATTCAAGATTTTGGGAGCCAGTTAATAACCAAAGTCTTAAACCCTAAACCTTACGCAATAGTGGTTGATTATTGTTGTGGTGCTGGGGGAAAAACCCTGTCTTTGAGTTCAATTATGAAGAATACTGGACTTATTTACGCCATTGATGTGTCATCGCAAAGAATCAACCAACTGAAGATGAGGGCAAACAGAGCAGGAGTAACCAATCTCTATCCATTGGTTGTATCCCACTCCGATAATTCAAAAATAGAACATCTTAGGCGCAAAGCAGCATTCGTTTTGGTCGATGTCCCGTGCACGGGATCGGGAACTTTTATACAGTATCCGCACCTTAAATGGAGGATTACACAGAAGATTGTGGCGGATTACACAAGATTACAGAGGAGTATTCTTGAAAAAGCATCTGAATGCTGTAAAAAAGGAGGGATTTTAGTTTATTCTACGTGTAGTATTTTTGAGGACGAAAATAACCTCGTTACCGACGATTTTTTGAAAAATAACCAAGATTTTTCCCCGGTGCTGTGGAATATTGGCGTTTCAGTGCAGAATAGGAAGAGATTGGATACTTTTTTGGAAACTGACTGGCGTGGTGGAGCTATATTACTCGACTCATCGATTTCAAAATATGGGTTTTATTTTCAAAAGTTTGTTCGTAATGTATAGTTGTCGGTGGTAAGCTGGGTGCCGGATTTGGCGGTATAATAGATATATAAGAACATAGAGGTTGGGAAAAATGGAATTGATAGAATTTATTTCTTATGGGTTAACCGACATTGGGTTGGTTGGTATATTGGTTTATACATTGGTTGTGACGCATGTGACCATAATCGCGGTAACCGTATTTTTACACAGGTGTCAGGCACATCGATCACTTAAGCTTAAGCCGATCGTTTCTCATTTTTTTAGATTTTGGCTCTGGCTCACAACGGGGATGGTTACAAAGGAATGGGCTGCGATACACAGGAAGCATCATGCCAAATGTGAGACCGAAGACGACCCGCACAGCCCGCAGGTAAAGGGTATCTCGACAGTATTGTGGAAAGGCACTGAGCTCTATCGGGAAACTTCGGCCGATCGTAGTTGCATAAATAAATATGGGCATGGTACACCGGATGATTGGCTGGAAAGACATGTTTACACCAAGCGGAGTGCCTGGGGAGTAACTTTTATGCTTTTTATCAATTTTTTCCTCTTCGGAATCATTGGAGTAGCAGTCTGGGCAGTACAAATGATGTGGATTCCATTCTTTGCAGCTGGTGTAATCAATGGAATTGCTCATTTTGTGGGGTATAGAAATTTCAAAACTCCCGACTCTAGCCGTAATATTTTTCCGATTGGAATACTAATCGGAGGCGAGGAGTTGCATAATAACCACCATTCTCACGCGACCAGCCCAAAATTATCCAGCAGGTGGTTTGAATTTGATATCGGATGGCTCTACATAAAATTGTTTGAATTTTTTGGTTTAGCACAGATTCGCAGCATGCCTAAAAATCCGATCTATGATCCCGAGAAAAATATTATCGATGAAGATACAGTAGAGGCGATTCTAGCTGCTAAATATGAATTGTTTCAAAAATTACATAAACTAGTTAATAAAGTGTCCCATCGTTACAGAAGAGATAAACGACGCCTTGCGGTTTCATCGAAATCTGGACAGAATGAGGCTTCGTCGTCCCAGTTGCAATTGATTCTCTCGTTGCGCGACGATTTCGAAAAAATTTGGAATCATCAGAGGACTGCTTCTGTAGAACAAATTATTGTTGCTCTTCGGGATTGGTGCAAGGAAGCTGAAATGAGCGATGTAAGGGGGTTGCAGGAATACTCTCGTAGTCTACACATGCTAACTTTACAAAGTTAAATTTGTAACTTAGTTTCGGATTATGAGGTTGGAGCCGGAGATAATTATATCCGAAGCCAACTTATTGAGTCTTTTGAGTTCTCGTACAGTTGTTCGGTAACGTTTGGCAATTTGGTATAAAGACTCGCCTTTTCGAACCGTGTGCGTGTTCTTGTTATAAAGATTATCCCCACCTCGAACTCGCAATCTTTGGCCAACTCTTATCAGATTTCCCCGAAGGTTATTCAACCGTTTCAAGCTTTTGACTGAAATTCGATACCGTGTTGCAATGTGAGACAAAGTATCACCCTTCCTAACCTTATAAAAAATATGATCCGGATACAAGAATTTCAACTTTGCTTTATTGAAATTTTCGATCTTAGCTGATGTGTTTAGGCTTTTATCGTTGGTGGCAACAATTATGGACGAACCTTTTAATAGCTTAGTTTTTAGGGATCGAATCCCGTTAGCCTTGGCTACGGCATGAGCATCATTGCCGAATTTTTTCGCAATGTCATTTACGGAGGCAGAATCTTTAAGTTTTAGTGGTATCCAACCAACTAGAGACTGTTGAGTTTTTTGAAATTGTCTCAAATTGGACTTGAAAATGTCGTATTTCCCATACGGAAGTAGAATATTTCTAGTATGTTTTTTATTTACAACAGGTCGCAGGACGTTAGCGTTTAGCGCAAGAAATTCTCCCTCATCGATCTCGGAGAGCTCACTGATTAAGTCCACGTCCAAGGAATCAGTTATGGCAACAGACCTGAAATAGGGCACATTTGGTATCACCGGGAGTTCTAAACCATATTTTGTTGGGTTTCTGATAATTTCCCTCATTGCCAACAACTTGGGTACATAATTGCGAGTTTCCCGTGGCATTCTCAAGCTTGAATAATTTGTCTTTTTTCTAGCTCTTTTATTTTTTTCAATAGCTTTTCTTACAGACCGTTCCCCCCAGTTATATGACGCTAACGCGAGAAACCAATCCTTATTTTTCAGTTTATATAAATATTCCAGGTAATCTAACGCCGCATAAGTTGAATCCATGACGGTTCTTCTCTCGTCCGTCCACCATGTCTGTTTGAGCTCATATCGACGGCCCGTAGAGGGAATAAACTGCCACAATCCTGCCGCTTTTGCTCGTGAAGTTGCATGAGGATTGTAGGCACTTTCAACAAAAGGGAGTAAAGCTATTTCTGATGGTAAATTTCTCGACTGTACTTCCTTGTGAACAAAGTGAAGATATTTGGTGCTTCGAGCAAACATTCTGATTAAATACTCTGGATTTCTAGTAAAAACCTTAACTTGCCGATTTACGCGGCTTGCCGGAAGGTTAGGTAGACGAAAGTTGTTCGCGATCTCATTGAAGATATTCTGATTTTCTGCTCTTGGAATACTACCTAATTTTCTCTCTTGATCAACCTTTGGCCGGTTAGTGCTATCCGTAATGGTATCTAAACCGCTTTTTTTTCCGGCATTGTTCCGATTTGAGTTTTCAACAGTCGAATTTTCCGACTTGCCCTTCATTAAAAAAATGCCATTAGAGGCGCAACCTGACAATACAATGTTTATTAAAAGGCTAAACGATATGATAAATTTTCTGCTTGTTAACAACGTCTACCCTTTCCAATTATCTTTAGATATTCTGATTTCTTTAAATTCTTTAAAATTTTTACACGTGAGATATGGATTAGTAGCAAGTTCACACGATAATTCAGTTGGAATAGTTGGCAAAAGATTCTCTCTATCTTTCTTTACCTTTTCATACCTTTTTGTTATTTCCCGATTGTTCGGAAAATTCTCGTTTGCAAATTTTAAATTTGTTTCCGTATATTCATGGGCACAGTATATAAGCGTTTCCCGTGGAAGCTTTGAAATTTTTTTCAAAGATTTATATAAATCTGTGATATCTCCCCCTAAAACTCTTCCGCAACCCCCACCGAATAGCGTATCACCGCAAAAAAACGCTGGACGATGTTCGTTGTCTTCGGATTTTAAAAAATAACCTACGTGATTTTTGGTGTGTCCGGGAATATCAAAAATTTCAAACGTATTACTAGCAATACTTATGATATCCCCGTCGGAGACAACCTGTTCAACTCCGTACTTTTGACAGTCGCCTGGACCAAAAATAGGCAATCCGCCAACTAATGGCGACCCGTTCAGCAAAATGCTGTCATCTGACCCGAAAAACTTACTACTCACTAGTTTCCCTATGCCACCAACATGATCATGGTGAAGATGAGTGATTAAAATTGCTCCGATAGACGCGAGTCTAGAAGATTTCTCAAAATATTTGAGAACTTGATGTGACTCGCCTGGGTCTATTAAACACATAGTTTCACAGATTTCAACTCCCCAAATGTAATTGTCAGAAAAAGCATCAAATCGGCGAATCATGATATCCTTTTTTCTTATTAATTAACATGTTATGTAGCATGAGCACCGAAAATATTTGGAAAATTTGGCTTAACTCTTCCCTCGGCCAAAGGCTTTTGGCAGAAGAAAAGGTTTGGTTTGATAAAAATTTAGAAGATATATTCGGATATCATGCAGTACAAATATGCCCTTACAAGTTTAATTCCTTAAACAACAATCGTATTACGTATAAGTATAAATTCAGTTTTGAGTTGTGTGAAGGCCTAATTGATGAACATGACAACCTTTTCACTGTTGCGCCCGATTCTCTTCCTTTACCTTCAGATAGCGTTGATCTATTTGTTTTAGTACATATTTTTGAAACATTAAATGAGCCACATGCACTACTGCGAGAAGTGGACAGAATTCTTAGGCCTGAGGGTAAATTGATTATTTGTAGTTTCAATCCTTACGGCTTGTGGGCAATTAATCGGTATTTTAATGGGGTAAATTTACCGTTGAATGGAAAAAACTGGATTTCATTGGCCCGCTTTAAGGACTGGTGTAAGCTTTTAGATCTTCAAATTATCGGTGGAGAGTTCCTGGCATTCTACCCTGCCATGAACTCAAAAAAGTGGCAAAACAAGATTGCATGGTTTCAAAATATTATTCAACGTTGGTTGCCTACAACTGGGGCAGTTTATTGTTTGACAATTATAAAACGGAGGGAAGGGATGAAACTTTTAAGGTCCGATGTTTGGAGGAGCAAGACAAAATTCGGAAAAAAAACGGTTCCTTCGGTTTCGACATCTAGTGAAAGGACATAGAGAGTTATGGTTATGGATCTTTACACGGACGGAGCTTGTAAAGGTAATCCGGGTCCAGGTGGTTGGGGAGTTGTGATTATTCAAGATGGGGAGCAAGTAAATGAAATTTACGGTGGAGAGTTTAACACCACAAATAATCGAATGGAGTTGGCCGCGGTTATAAATGGGTTACGGAGTGTAACAGATATTCTTGATGTCAGAATAAATACCGATTCAATGTATGTAAAAAACGGTATAACCCTATGGATAAAAAAATGGGAAGAAAATGGTTGGAAAACTGCGGCGAAAAAAGATGTTGCGAACAAGGATTTATGGGTAGAACTTCAAAGCCTAGCGAGAAGACGAAAGATAACATGGAATTGGGTTAGAGGTCATTCCGGAAATGAGGGAAACGAGAGAGCGGATTTTTTGGCTAACAAGGGAGTTATAGATTTTTGTTAAAGATGATGAAAAATTTTAATAAACTTATTCTCATCTTGTTTTTATTTTTCATCGTGATAATTATATTAAGCATGATTTCGATGATGTGGGATACACCGTCAACGGCCGAATCAACAGAAGTTAGCTCTAACAGCGCAGGTATCTCAGTTGAGACGACTAGTGTAAAGCTTGCAGAAATAAAAGAAGAAATCAATCTTACTGGAGAATTTAGAGCGAATGATTCGGTGTTTTTAAGGGCAGAGGTTCCCGGTAAAATAACGACCATAAATTTCTATGATGGAAAATTTGTTAGCCAGGGGGAAAGTTTGATAAAGTTTGACGATTCAATCCCGCTAGCAGAGTTTTTACAGGCTTCTGCGGAGTATCAGCTTGCGGAAAAAAATTACGTGAGGGCAGAAAAATTAAGGCAAAGGGATTTTTTGAGCGCAGGTTCTCTAGAAGATGCAAATGCTAAGTTGGGGGTCGCCTACGCAAAAAAATTATTGAGCGAAGCGCGCTTGAAACAATATGAAATAAAGTCCCCATTTGATGGTATTGTCGGTTTGCGAGATGTTAGTGTAGGAGACTTCGTTCAAGTTGGACAACAAATATTATTGTTGGAGGATTTAAAGCGTTTAAAATTTGATTTCAAAGTTCCTGAAAAATTTATTAACGATATAAAAATTGGCAACGAAATAAAAATTTTTACTGAAGTTAAAAATGATCCCCTCGCTGTTACAGTGGATGTTTTAAATGTAAACGTTGAGAAAAATGGTAGATTTTTGTTAGCAAGGAGTTTTATAGATAACTCAAGTTTAGATTTAAGATCTGGTATGTTCGGGAGAGCAGTGCTTGAGTTTAAAAAGAAAACCAAAGGTCTTACGGTACCGGAAGTGGCTATTTTTTCAGAGCAATCGAGAAAATTTGTTTGGCGAGTAAAAGACGGTAAAGCAGAGAAGGTTAAAATTGATACCGGAGTTAGGATTGGACAAAATGTCGAAGTTTTGAATGGACTCAAAATTGAAGATTCTATCGTTACTAAGGGGAAGCTAAAATTAAGGAAAACGGGCCAATCGGTGACTATCCGGGAAAATGATACATATTCTGACTAAGCATGCAATTTAAATGAAGATTTCTCAATTTTTTATCGAAAGGCCAGTATGTGCCTCTGTAGTCTCTTTAATGATTATTTTTATTGGTTTAGTGTCTTTACTAGATCTTTCGGTAAGGGAATATCCAAAAATTGATGAACCGGTTGTGAGCGTTAGAACCGATTACAAAGGCGCAGCTCCCGAAATTATTGAATCTCAAATAACCAAAACTCTTGAGGATTCTATTGCAGGAATTGAGGGTATAAAAACTCTGTCATCTGTTTCAAGACAGGGCAGATCAAATATTACTGTCCGTTTTAAAACATATAGGGATCCCGATGATGCCGCTTCAGATGTTAGAGGTCGTGTTTCTAGAGTTTTGAATCGTCTGCCATTTGAAGCAAAACCACCACGGATCTCTAAAGTTGAGTCCGACGCATCGCCCGTTATGTGGATGACTTTAACCAGCGACACAGTTCCATTGATGGAGCTTAGTTTTATTGCACAAAATATAATTAAACCACGCATTCAATCATTACCGGGTGCTGCTGATGTCAGGGTTTATGGAGATAGAAAATATGCAATGCGTATTTGGGTTGACTCAAACAAAGTAGCAGCTCGTGGGCTAACGATTCAAGATTTGGAAATAGCAATAAGAGAGCAAAACTTAGAAGTTCCAGCAGGGAGGATTGAAACCCGCGGTAGAGAATTGTCGGTTATCGCGAGCACGGATCTTTCAAATCCCGAGGAGTTTAGAAACATAATAATTCCCACGGAGGACGGTGATAGTTTTACACGATTGGGTGATCTTGCAACTGTAGAAATTGGTCCGGAGGACGAGAGAAGAGTTGCGCGGTATAAGGGTAGACCATCCATAGCCCTAGGTGTAATAAAGCAGGCAACCGCCAATCCTCTAGAATTATCGAAAGCGGTCAATGAAAATATACCAACAATGCTAAGTGATTTACCATCGGACGTAAGGTTAGAGGTCGCAGCGGATTATTCAATTTTTATTGACCGATCAATAGAGGCCGTTTTTAAAACGATCTTAGAAGCCATGATTTTAGTCTCTCTTGTAATTGTTCTGGCCTTAAAAAGTTTCAGGGCTGCGATTATTCCTATAATTGTAATTCCTATATCATTAATCGGAACTTTTAGTTTTCTCCTTTATTTTGGATTCTCAATAAATACCCTAACTCTGCTGGCAATGGTGGTAGCTGTTGGTTTAGTAGTTGATGACGCGATTGTTGTACTAGAGAATACGGTGAGGCATCTTGATAAAGGTTTATCGTCGATGGATGCTGCAAAAAGAGCTATTTCGGAAGTAGGTTTTGCAGTGGTAGCGATGACACTGACTTTAGTGGCTGTTTTCGTACCTGTCATATTTTCTCCCGGAAGAATGGGGAGGTTGTTCGAAGAGTTTGCCTTAGCATTAGCGGGCGCAGTCTTAATATCGGGTTTTGTTGCTATTGTTTTAACACCTGTTATGTGTGCTTATTTGTTACGTTCTCGCATTAAACATAGTAGTCATATGTCAGAGGAAGAATCATTTCGACTTGAAAAACGATATAGAAAAAAAACCTTTTTTTTACGTACGCAAATCAAATATGGTCTTTTACTTCGTTGGTTATTAAGACGACCTACAATCGTTTATTTGTCGACAATATTAATTCTTAGCGTAGGCGCCATCGCATATATGGACACAAAAAAAGAATTATCACCAATTGAGGATAGAGGATTAATAGTTCTTATATTCAATACTCCGGAAGGAAGCTCAATTGAGTATACAAATATTAATTCTTTTATGATAGAGGATGTGCTATCAGAAGTGAAAGAAACAGACAAATATTTTGTTATTGCTGGAAGTCCAACGGTCAATAAAGGAGCGGCATTTTTTAGACCATTACCCTGGGAAAACCGTGAAAGATCTGTACAGGAGATAAGCTCTGAATTGAACGAAAAGTTAGCTAATCTGACGGGGGTTCGTGCCTTTGCTATACTTCCCCCTGCATTTGGCCAAAGAGCACAATCGAGACCCATTCAAGTTGTGTTACTTTCATCTGGTTCTGTGGGAGAAATGGAACTATTGGGGAACGATTTCGTTAACGAGTTAACTGAATCGGGAATATTTACTGGCATTGATACCGATTTAATGCTGAACAAACCAGAAGTGAGGCTTACAATTAATCGGGACCTTGCTGCTGACCTCGGTGTAAAAATAGATGATTTAGGTAGAACTTTGGAAAGTATGTTGGGTGGAAGATTAGTTTCCCGGTTTAGAAAAGAAAATTACCAATACGAGGTGATTATTCAACTTATCTCGGAAAGCAGAGCCAACCCGAATGATATTAATTCCATTAGTATAAGAACAGCGCAAGGGGAATTGGTACCTTTGGCAAGTCTGGTAGAATTGAAAGAGACAGTTGGTCCGAGGGAACTTAACCATTTTTCTCAGAGGCGGGCAGTAAAAATCAGTGCAGGTTTAGCCGAGAACGTTTCAATAGATGAAGGGCTTTCGAAGATTATTGAGATTGCAGGGGCTATTCTTCCCGAAAACGCCCAATTAGATTTTGATGGGCAGTCTAGAGAGTATTTTGAAGCGAAAGACACACTTACTTTTGTTTTTGTGTTGGCAGTAGTGTTTATTTTCTTGGTCTTAGCTGCCCAATTTGAAAGTTTTTCTCAGCCCGTATCAGTTTTGATGACCGTACCGCTCGCATTAACCGGAGCTGTAATTGTAATTTGGATCGCAGGTGGTTCGATAAATGTTTACTCACAGATAGGTTTGATTGCGCTAATCGGGCTAATAACGAAACACGGTATTTTAATAGTTGAGTTCGCAAATAAATGTTTGGCACAGGGAAAGACGATTGAGAATGCAACGATTGAGGCGGCCAAATTGCGATTCCGCCCAATTATAATGACTACCGCTTCGACAATTTTCGGTGCAATGCCGCTGGCACTTGCTGAAGGTCCTGGAGCAGAGGCAAGGGAGCAGATTGGATGGGTTATTGTTGGAGGCATGGGACTGGGTACACTATTGACGCTTTTTGTGTTACCGTCAATCTTTATTTGGATAAATAAATGCGTTATGTGGTTCTTGATACGGAAACAACCGGGTTAAATGTCGATGATGGCCATCGAGTCATCGAGATAGGTTGTGTAGAAATTGAAAACAGGTGTCTGACTGGTCGGGAGTACCACCAAAAAATTAATCCATTACGTGAAGTTGATAAAAGTGCTGAAGAAATTCACGGAATGAACGCAGCGGCACTTAAAAAATTTCCTGAGTTTGGAAGCATTGCTGAAGAATTCACTGAATTCATAAAAGGCACGACTTTAATAATACACAATGCCGATTTTGACACAGGATTCCTAGATACTGAACTGACACGCGTCGGGAAATCTAAGATTAGTGAAACTTGTCATCTTATAATTGATTCGCTCAAATTGGCTAGAGAGTTACATCCCATGAAGAGAGCGTCGCTAGACGCGCTTTGCGTTAGGTACGGAGTTGATAAAAGTTTGAGGAAAATGCATGGTGCGCTCTTGGATGCCCGTTTGTTGGCTGAAGTTTACCTCGCGATGACACGCGGACAGGAATCCCTGATCATTGAGGAAGAGACTCCGCTAAGAAATGAAAAGAATCTTCAAGACAGAGAAATTGACACCAAACAAATTATCGTCCGACGAGCTTCTCCAATTGAAGAAACTACGCATGAGAAGTACGTGAGAGATTTATTGAGCCAGAAAAAAGTATCTGATGCCACTACGGAAAAAAAATGAAGATACTATTTCAAAGAAGAACAATATCCTATTCAATCGAAAAAGACGAGGTTACGAGAGTGATTCGTGGAGAAGAGTTAGATGATATTACTGAATCCGAATTTTTAATTCGTATCCTTGATGGTCATCCAACTTTATTACTAGAGCCTACTAACCTATTTCAGGATATTAAAAATTCTAAAATTTCTTCATGGATAAAGCCAAGTTATATTTTTGTTTTACGACGAGATGGTGATGCAGGTAGAGCTATTTTTGTTGATTCTTTTGATCGGAGGATTATTTGTGGATAGAAACAAGAGTTTTGTGTTAATTTCATTTCTAAAATATTTAAGCGTACTACTTTTTCTAATCGGGATAGGATTGTCTTATATTGTCATAATTAGCGATACTGACTCAGAAAATTTTTTCCAGCATTTTTCCGGTTCTCTTCCAGAGTATTTTTCATCAAGGGTACAAGACACAGTTTTCATTGCCTCTGCTTTTTGTTTCACAGTAGCCTATTTGAGTGCAAATCTTCGCCATATTTTTGTTAAATCTGAGACGTATAACCCAGGTGGTGATTTAGTAATAAAAAAAATAGCTGAGGTAGACGATAAAAGAAATAATCAGAAAGAAAATTCTAGAAATGAAACTGAAATCATCGCTCTTGTTCGTCAAAAGATTGATACCCTTTTTGAGCAAGTCAATGCTGCTCGCCATGACCTCTTCAATTTGATGTTAGATATTAATGGAATTCATTCGGCCGATGACGCTCAGCGATCGCTAGATTCATTAGAGAAATCTGCAAATATAATAAAAGAACTCAAGAAGCTTACCGTAAATGAGAAATAAAAAATTATCTAAGCTAGGCAGGGAGGAATTTGAAGGTGAATTAGAAGAGCTCATCGCAGGAATTTCAAAAATCAAAAATACCAGTAAACTTTTCGGTAAAAAAAGTTTAGATATAGATGGCAGAGAAGAAACGACTGTTGATAGGGACCGTGAGCAATATAATTTTAAAGAAGCTAAACGGCAAAGTTACCGTCCTGAAGCAGCTCTTTGGTTGTCTTTAGCTGCACACATTTCGAGCTCAAATGTTCAGGATCAAAAAATCAGAAATCTTGCTAATTTATTAGGAGGACATTTGGCACGGCGAAGAGCTCGTCCATTTGCCATGTCCTTTAGAAAGCTCAAGGATGTGACGATTTCCCCGAGAGCAAAGAATCTCGTTGTGAGTCTTTGTGAGAACGGCGCCAGGGTTGAGGAGGTTTTTGGAGTCTGGATTAAAATAGCAACTGATTTGGAAAAAGAACGAGTGTATGGATATGCTAAATGCCTACAACCAGCAATTTCGATCATTGAAAAAAATGCTGAAAATCTTGTACTCATTCCTAGGTTTCCCGAGAGGATGCCAGTGAAACTTGTTGATAACCCTCGTTATGGGAAAACTGCAAAAATCTCTGATGATGGAAGACTAGTTTTTATATTTTGGATGGATGTAGGCGTAAGATTGGACGATCTAGTTTGTGGGCTCGCATGGACAGATGTTGGAATATTTCCAATTTTTGCGAGCTAAAGCTATTCAATATTTTTTGTCAAGATCAGTGAATTTCGATTTCGTTCAATTGTTTGTATTTTTTCTGCGGGAAGTATTGATTCTTTATCTTTGACAAATCCATTTTCAAGAAACCAATGCTCTGCCGTAGTTGTTAAAGCGAATATTGTTGCTATTCCGGTATTTTTTGCCTTTTCTGACAAATGCTTTAACATTCGTGTTCCTTCACCTTTTTGCTGATAATCGGAACGTACTATCAGACAGGAAATTTCACCAAGATTTTCCTCCAAGTAATGATTTAAGCAAGCGCAACCGCAGATTTGTCCGTCATGGTCTAATACAATATAATCAGCGAGGTTTCTCTCAATATCATTCTGGTCTCTATTGGTTAAGGTACCATCTTTTCTAAAAGGTTCTATTAAAGATAAAATTGAACTAATATCGTCAGGGGCCGCTGGCCGAATATTTTTTATTTGGCTTTGCGAAACCATTATTCCGATCCCCCTGCGTGTGAACAATTCCAGCAAGATTTCTCCGTCTTTTTCATACGGTAATATATGAGCTCTATCAATAGTGTCTTCACACGCTGAATTTGCCAACTCAAATAGTTTACTCAGCCGTGGAAATTTCTCTTTTATGAATAGTTTCCTGTCTTTATAGGTTTCTGTAGTAAGTTCTTGAATTTCACTAAAAGATTCACTTGACTTTTCGAGGACATCGGTAATAAAAATAAGTTTGTGTGCTTTCATGATGCATGCAGCATCCTTAGCAAGCTGCTCATTGTTTAAAAAGAAGGGTTCACCAGTGGCTGAAAATCCTAACGGAGGGATGAGGACAATTGCATCTAATTCTAAAGCCCGGTTTATGGCTACTATATCTATCTTTCGAAGCTCACCTGTTTTGAGAAAGTTAATACCTTTGTGGATACCAAGGGGTTTAGCAGTAACAAAATTACCGCTTATAATTTTTATATCCGAAAAATTCATTGCAGTATTTGGCAGTTTCGTTGAAAATAAGGACTCAAGATTGATTCTCATCATACCAATCGCAACTTGCAAACATTCAGTTGCAATATCGTCGATGATAGGGGTCTCACCTTTCCAGACAAGGACGTGATTACGCTTTTTTAACTGTTCATCAAACAAATCCTTTGGGTCGAAAACAAGAATTATTTGTACACCTATTGCTCGTAAAAAGGATAAGTCTTGTATAAACCTAATAAGATTATCCGGTGAAAAGTTTTTTTTAGAGACTGAAATAACAAAAAGTTTATTTTTAAAGAGATGGATGTAGGGAGCTGCCGATCTGAACCATCTCACAAGTTGGGTGGAATCAGAGTCTTCTTCATGATATTCTCGTGTGGACTTACTCATGATCGTTTAACTCAGTAATTTTGTTTAATACAATTAAAAAAACAGCAAAGAGCGTTGTAAATAAATTCTAAAAAATACTAGATAATAGTTATGGTAATCGAAATTAAATAAAATGTGTAAAAGCTTAAAAGTTTGTTTACTAATTATTGGAGACGAGATTCTATCCGGAAAGAGATCGGATAAGCATTTTTGTAACAGTAAAGAGATACTAGCAAAAAGAGGACTAGCGGTAGATAAACTAATCTACGTCAAAGATGATCTTAATTCATTAGAGAAAATTTTAAAATTCTGTTTCGCAGACGAGCATATTATGTTTAGCTTTGGGGGTATTGGTTCAACTCCAGACGACTTAACTCGTACAGCTTGCGCAAAAGCTCTAGGGAGGAAGTTAGAGTTTAATCCGGATGCAGTTAAGTTGGTTAAAAAGAGGTGTTCAGAACTGGGTATTGAATTAACTCAAACTCGTCTCGAAATGGCCCGTTTTCCCCGCTTTTCCAAATTGATTCCCAATCCGATTAGTGGATTCCCGGGTTTTTCTGTCGACCATAGCTATTTTCTTCCTGGATTTCCAGAAATGGCAAGCTCTATGATGGAGTGGATTTTGGATAAAAACTACTGCGATTATTTCAAAACGTTTTCTGAGTGTGATTTTTTCTATAAAGTCTCGGGAATTTTCGAATCATCAATAAGTAATTTCATGGAGCTAATAAAAGAAAAATATCCCATGTTTTCAATTTATAGCTTACCACGCATGTTACCTAAGGATGGTGATCCATCAAACGTTAGGTTGGAACTAGGGTTAAAGGCTAGTTGGTTAGACTATAATAGATCGGGGGCAGATAAAACTTTCGAATTAGCAAAAAATGAATTGAGAAGAGAAATTCAACGATTAGGTGGAAAAATTGTCGAAGAGTCTTTCGAGAAAAGATGAGAAGATAAAATTGGCCTGCCTTTTGCTTCATTAAAAAATTACATTTACAATGAACAATAGACTCAAAATTCCTTTGCGGAACATATTTTTTTTGCTTTCATGCCTGTTTCTTTGGTCATGTGAG
>CACOBT010000002.1 GCA_902625535.1 uncultured beta proteobacterium
TTCTTATCTATACAAGGAAAAAAAACTTAGAAAAGTCAGTGGCAACAAAGCTTGGACTAAAAAATAAGGGGGATTTTTTAAAATTAAACTCAAGTGCAGCCATCGTCATTGATCAAAAAACAAATAAAGTTTTATTTGAAAAAAATGCGGATGTCGCGCTGCCAATTGCCTCTTTGACGAAGTTGATGACAGCGTTATTAGTCATTGAAAATGAGTTAAACTTGGGTAAAACAATCAAAATCACCCATCAGGAAGCCAATTTAGAACGGTATAATTATTCTCGATTGAAAGTTGGTAGTAAGTTTACAAGAGCTCAATTACTCCACTTAGCTCTTATGTCTTCTGAAAATAGAGCTGCTTTTGCGCTAGGGAGAACATTTCCTGGTGGTCTTAAAGCGTTCGTAGATGCAATGAATGTGAAAAGTAAAATTTTAAGTATGTGGAGTACAAAGTTTACTGAGCCGACAGGTTTAAATAGTGGCAATATTTCGAGTGCGCGGGATTTGGCAAAACTCCTTGACGCGGCGTCAAGAATACCGCTTATAGAAAAGTTTTCTACATCAAAGATGTCTCGAGTAAAAGTTTTCAACAAAACCCACAGATTTCGAAACTCGAATCTCTTAATCAGAAGTGGAAATTGGGATATCTCGGTATCCAAGACTGGTTTTATAAGACCATCAGGTAAATGCTTAGCTATGATCACTAGGATTAAGGGTAATCCTTATATAATTGTAACATTGGATGCCAACAAGTCACTAGATAGAACCAAAGATGCTAAGCGTATTTTTACATGGCTTGCTTCTGAGAAAGTGGCGTTTTTGAGTCTGCAGAGTCATTACCTGGGTTTAATAGCCAAACCGGTTCATGAGTCTCTAAGGAAATCGAAAACTATTTTTGGCCCTTCATAAATTAATCCTGTGTATATTTGTACTATGGAAGCCCCAGAATTTAGCCTTGATTTTATCGCCTCTTTGCTCATAATTCCCCCCGATGCGATTATTGGAATTTCTTCGTTGAGCAGTGGCCTGACGATCTTTAAACATGATAATGATCTGTGCTCTAACGGTTCTCCCGACAAACCTCCAGGCTCCCCGATACTATTGATTAACCCCTCATGATCATTTGTGGTGTTAGTGACAATTAAACCATCAATATCTAATTTATTGAAAACAAGGCACATTCTAGCTAAGTTTTTCTGGTCATTATCTGGGGAAATTTTATAAAAAATGAGTCTACCATTATGAGTCTTCTCATTTTGTTGTTTTTGTAGTCTCCTAATATTATCAACTAGTTGCTCTAAATACCCTGCAGTTTGAAGGTCACGGACTTGCATAGTATTTGGAGACGAAATATTGATAACAAAATAACTTGCAATATCCCAGAAACAAAGTAAACCCTTTCGATAATCGTCATAGGCATTTGTTAAGGATGTGGTTTTATTGATACCCAGGTTGACTCCTAGGATGCCCTTTTTTTCTCTTACCCATCGCGACTTTTTAATATTTTTATAAACCTGGTGCATGCCGTCATTATTAAACCCTAATCGGTTGACAAGCGCTCTTTCATTTTCAACTCTGAATAATCGTGGTTTTTCATTACCCAATTGAGCTTCAGGTGTTACGGTACCTATCTCTATTGAACCAAAACCGAATCTAGCGAGCAGGTCAATGTACTGTCCATTTTTATCTAATCCAGCTGCCAGTCCAATTCGATTACGAAAAAAAAGGTTCCTTACATAAGTAGATTTAACTATCGGAGGAGAGGGTGTTTTTAGAAACTTACCAAGTAATATTTCAAGACGACTTAAGCAGAAAAAAACAAAGTTATGCGACTTTTCCGCATCGAGCTTAAATAAAAAGGGTTTTATAATTTGGAAGAAGAAATTAACGCCCATCAAATCTTACCCATTCATTATTTAAAAATACTTCGCATGGTCTAAATTTAGTTTTATACTGCATTCGCCCACATTCTTTTATTAAATAACCAAGGTATAGGTATTTTTTACCTCGAAGTTTACACTCCTCTAGTTGCCATAGGATTGAGTACGTTCCCAAGGAGTGCCTCGATTCGTTTGTATCATAGAAAGTATAAACGGATGAAAATCCATCAGTAAGTATATCAATCACTGAGACCAACTTTAGTTGATCGCTTTTGTCAAAAAAGTATACTAGCTCGCTTTCTGTACAGGATTTAAGTAATACATTTTCAAATAGATCCCGGGAGTTGGAAGCCTTAAATGTTTCTGGATGCCGAATTCGTTGATAATTCTCAAAAAGCAAAAAGGCATCTTCCGAATATTCCAAAGGAGAATACTTTGCCGTTAGATTTGATTTTAGATTCTTAAATGTTTTCCTCTGGGTCCGATTTGGTGAAAATTGTTGCGTCGGTATGCGAATAGGTATGCATTTCGAACAGTTTTTGCATATCGGCCTGTATGTATGACTGCCGCTTCTTCGAAAGCCAGAGGCCATAAGAAATGAAAATTTTTTTTGAGATATTTCAACTGGTGATTGTGCAAGTTCTACTTTCGCAATTTTATTTTTTATATAGCTACACTGGTAAGTTTTTGTTTTGATAATATTCATGTGAGCAATTCTTCCGAGATCGGCTCTTCAAACCATGGTAACGGAGGATTTTCAATCATGATTTTCATCTGGTCCATAAATATTTTATTACTTGTTGGAGCGGCGCCCATTGATGCTAGGTGAGCTGTTTCTTGTTGACAATCTATTAGTAAGCCGCCGTGGTTTTGCAGCCATTTGGAAAGGGTTATTAATGCTATTTTTGATGTATTTGCTTTTCTGAAAAACATACTTTCTCCGAAAATCATTTTGCCAATTGAAACTAGATACAGACCACCAACAAGTTCTTTTTCCAACCAAACCTCAATGCTATGAGCATACCCCATTTTATTTAATTCCATGTAGGCTGATATAATATCGTTGGTAATCCATGTACCGTTACTTCTCTCCCTGGGTTCCGCACAAGCTAGAATAACTGTACGAAAACATCTGTTTGAGCTTATGCTGAGACCATTTTTTAAATAACGCTTAATGTATTTTTTTAATGACTTCGAAACTCTAACTTTGGTAGGATCTAGAGTCATTCTAGGCTCAGGTCTCCACCAGAGGATTGGCTGATAGGGACCTGACCATGGGAAAACTCCATTACGGTATGCATTTAATAACATCTTTGAGTTTAAATAACAACTGGCTGCAATTGGAATGTCGGAGCTAACACTCTTAATCTTTTCGAAATCAAAAACGTGATTCTCATATTCTTGTTCTATCCAGGGAATGGAAGAGTTTGATTTCATGATTTTTTTCCTATTGAAAAAAGACTAGTGTAAACATGGTTCTCGTGATTTTGGTCTTTTTGTATAAAAAACTCTAAAGTCCTCGCTACTGTTTTGAATGCTAAATCTGACCATGGAATCTCATCGACTGTAAACAAGCGTGCCTCCAGAGATTCTGAACCAGGATCAAGGTTGGGGCTGTTCATTTCAGCAAGGAAAAAAATATGGACTTGGTTTAAAAAGGGCAAATCATGAATAGCGAAAAGTCGTTTCAAAGTAATACTCGCACCTGATTCCTCGATTGTTTCCCGGATCGCTCCCTCGCTTGTAGACTCGTTAAGTTCCATGAAACCGGCCGGTAAGGTCCAAAGTCCCAACTTGGGTTCTATGGCTCTTCTACAAAGCAAAATACTATCCTTGTACGTAGCCACCGACCCAACAATAATTTTTGGATTTTCGTAATGAATTGTATTACAAGACTCACAAACTCCCCTAATACGATTATCTTCGTCCGGAATTTTCATCTTAAGCTTTGCGCCACATTTAGAACAAAACACCAATCTATCCTCATCTTTAGTGATACAATTCGCACGGGGATGTGCCATGTCACCGAATTATACTTTATACTATCATTTCAAAGAAATTACGGCGCGGGGTGGAGCAGTCTGGCAGCTCGTCGGGCTCATAACCCGAAGGTCGGAGGTTCGAATCCTTCCCCCGCTACCATATGAAACAAATGGCCAACTATCCGATAAATTCATGAAATCATGGAGATTACAGCGGTTATACAGAATAAGTATTTTTATCCTGGTTGTTTTACTAGTTGTGGATGTTTACCTGATTTTTTCTTAGTTAGGGTTGATTACAGTTAATCTGACAGCATTTTAATTTATTGAGGGTACGAAGGTATGAATAGTCCTTTAGCCAAGAGACTCCATTAGGTGGACAAGGGTTTGTCCCCTAGCCGTTGCCGCAACACTCTGGTTCCAACTTTCTCTATTCCAACAATTAAATCCGTGAGTGCAGTTCTCGTGAACGATTACCCTGCAATTTTTCTTTCCTTTAAGAGAAGATTTTACTTTTTTTATAGTTTCGTTTGGGATATGAGTATCGAGATCTGCGAAGTGAAACAAAAGAGGGCAAGTTACATCATTTACGAGCTCTAAATGTTTTTCTAGTCGGCTTCCATAGTAAATCACAGAGGATTCTACTCCAGCCCGAGCTGCACTAACAAAGGCTAGCAAGCCGCCCATGCAGAAGCCTATGGCCCCTACCTTACCTGTGCATGAGGGGATGTGCCTAATTGCTTCTACAGCTCTCTGAAGATCTGCTGCTACGATATCTATGTTAAGACCTTCAAACAAACGTAGGCCTTTAGATAAACTGTTTGAATCATACGCTAACTCGACACGCGGCTCCTGCCGCCAAAAAATGTCCGGGGCTACAGCCACGAAACCATCCAAAGCATATTGATCGCAGACATTTTTTATGTGGTCGTTGACGCCAAATATTTCTTGGAGAACTAAAAGTCCTGGCCCAAATCCTGATGGGGGCATGCTAACATAAGCACCAAAAGTACCTCCGCACGCACTTTTAACATCTATCCATAAGTTTTCGATTTCAGTACTCATAAGTGAACATTTTTGGGGGCAAAAAGTTAGCCCTGCGAATTCTTTTCGCTCATATTACTATTAAATGACGGTAAATTGAACAAATCAGGTATTTGACTGACAAATACAATACGTCATACTTTAACATTTTGATATGCTAATGAGCAAAAAATTAATCATCACTGCTGTCGGAGCCGTTCTTGCATTTGGATTTGCTGTCAGTTACTTCTTAGTAACTCCAACAGTAATCACTGCGCCGGTAGTACAAATTTATCCGTATCAGGTTCGAACGCTTCTGAATTCGAGCGGGTATGTTGTTGCGCAACGAAAAGCATCGCTTTCATCAAAAGCAACCGGAAGATTAGAGTGGCTCGGCGTGGTGGAAGGGTCACGCGTGAATAAAGGTGAGCTTATAGCATTAATTGAAAGTGATGATCTTAAAGCAAAATTGTTATTTGATGAAAGTAAAGTAATTTTGGCGGAGGCGGAGGTGGATGAGGCTACTCGGGTTTTCGAAAGAGCGAAGAAGCTTTTGGCCAAGGATTATATTTCAGAGGCTTCATATGATGAAAGTTTTGCAAGAATGGCAAAAGCTGAGGCATCTCTAAAAGCAGCGGAAGCAGCTTTAGAAATAAGCAAAGCAGACTTGGCACAGTCAGAGATTAGGGCGCCGTTTGATGCTGTTGTTTTAACAAAAAATGCTGATGTGGGTGATAACATTACTCCTTTTTCTGCCGCCGCGGATACCAAAGGTGCTGTGGTAACTATCGCGGATATGCAAACTTTGGAGGTAGAGGTTGATGTATCCGAATCAAATGTTTCAAGAATTAGTATTGGTCAAAGCGCTGTCGTTCGTTTGGATGCCTTTGAAAACGAAATATTTTTTGGAAAAGTGGTACGAATGGTTCCGACCATCGATAGAGCAAAAGCGACACGAATGGTCAAAGTTGGATTCCTCGACGAGGATATTAGGATTCTGCCAGATATGTCGGCAAAGGTGGCTTTTGTAGAAGGCGAGCTAGACTCCGCATCAACTTCACCTCAGTTAGCAATTACGAAAGAGGCAATGTTCCGAGAGAATGGTAATAACTACTATTTTTTATATCGCGATGGGTTTTTAATCCGGAGGGAAATTCTTGATGTGCAGCTAATGGGGTCAGATCTGGTAATTTTAGAAGGCGTTAATATCGATGAGCGCATAGTTATAAATCCGACAGCGGATCTGTACGACGGATTGTCGGTTACATTAACAACTGATTAAATGGTTGAGTTAAACAACATTTCAAAAAGTTATACGCGAGGTGGTACAAAAGTTTCTGTTTTGGAAAAAATATGTTTTCAAATCCAGGAGGGGGAATTTTTAGCTCTTATGGGGCCTTCTGGGTCGGGAAAAAGCACCTTGCTGAATTTGATTGGTGGTATTGACCGTCCTGATGAAGGATCAATAAAGATCAATTCGGTAGACATTACTAAACTATCTGAAACGAAGTTATCCAAGTGGAGAGCAGACAACATAGGATTTATTTTTCAATTCTATAACCTTATTCCTGTATTAACCGCATTAGAAAATGTGGAGTTACCCTTGCAACTAACATCGCTGACATGGGATGAAAGAAGAAGTCAAGCGCTAGAAGCCATTTCAAGGGTTGGACTTGACGACAGATTAACTCATAGACCTGGCGAGCTCTCAGGGGGCCAACAACAGAGAGTGGCTATCGCCCGAGCGCTTGTTACCAAAGCACCTCTAATAATTGCCGACGAGCCTACGGGGGATTTAGATAGGGACGCTGGTGCTGAAATTTTGGAATTGTTGACCGAAACGAATGAGAAATTTGGACGGACTGTTGTAATGGTTACTCATGATCCAAAAGCAGCAGCTAAGGCTAAAACGGTTGTCCATTTTGAAAAAGGAAAATTAGAGTTGGGAAATAGCAATGTTACTTAAGTTGGCCTTCAAAAATATATTTAGATATCCGATCAGATCTTTTCTGACGATGTTAGGTGTATCAGTTGCCATTCTTTCGTTTGGAATTTTATCCACTGTTGTCGATTCATGGTACGCAGGCGCAGAAGGGGCTAGTTCTGCCAGACTCATAGTTCGTAGTTCAGTATCCTTGATGTTTCCCCTACCGTTGCCATATAGAGACCGAATAAAAAGGGTTGATGGTGTTCAAAGTATAAGTTGGGCACGTTGGTTTGGTGGTATTTACAAAGAGCCGAAGCATTTTTTCCCCCAATTTGCAATTGATCCAGCGAGTTATTTAGACATTTATCCGGAATATTTGGTATCGAACGAACATAAACAATTTTTTCTGAAAGAAAAAAGAAGCGTATTAATCGGAAGAAAAATAGCTGATGAGCATAATTTAGAACCTGGTGATCTTATGACTTTAAAAGGACAAATTTTCCCTGGCAATTGGGATTTTATCGTAGCAGGTATATACGATGGGAAATCAAAAGGCACGGACACTGCCCAATTTTTTTTTCACTGGGATTACCTGAATGAAGAAATAAAGAAAAGAGGAATTTCACGCGATAAAGAATCAGTGGGTGTGTTTATTGTGGAGGTTGATGATATCGATAAGGTTGGATTTGTTGCTCAGTCTATCGATGAGATATTTGCCAATTCTCCGAAGGAAACACGCACAGAAACTGAAAAGGCTTTTCAGCTGGGGTTTGTGGCAATGACTGAAGCCATCGTGGTAGCGATTAGGCTCGTTTCATACGTAGTTATAATCATAATTATGCTCGTAATGGCTAACACCATGATTATGACAGCCAGAGAAAGATTATGGGAATACGCTACCTTGAGGTCTTTTGGATTTGGTAAATTTTATTTAAATGGGCTAATCACCATTGAGTCTTGTTTGTTAGCATTGTTTGGCGGAGCGGTTGGAATTGCGTTAACTTTTCCCGCCGCAGAATTGTTTCGGTCCTCAACCGGAACATTATTTCCAGTATTTGAAATTTCAGACAGTACGATCGTGACGCAATTTGCGTTTGCGCTTTTAACAGGAGTGTTCGCTGCAATTTTTCCTGCATGGAAGGCTAACACGGTAAACATTGTTGGAGCTCTGAGGGCTTCTTGAAAAATGATAAAAAACATTCCACTAAACTACAGTTTTAGAAACTTATTTGTTCGCAAAACAACGACCGTTTTTACAATTCTAGGACTCGCTTTGGTTGTATTCGTTTTTTGTACGATCGTAATGCTTAACAGAGGGCTTGAAAAAACGGTCGTTGCGACTGGTGAGAACGACAATTTAATTGTCACAAGAAGAGGCTCGGGTACTGAGGTACAAAGTTCGATTACAAAATCTCAAGCTGCGATAGTATCCCAATTAACAGGAATAATGGGTTTTCCCGAACCGAAAGTTTCTTACGAAACGGTGATACTGATTAATTTAAAGAAAAAGACTGGGACGACATCAAATGTTGTGATTCGAGGATTGCAGAGCGCTGGAATTGATCTCAGAAAAAATATTGAAATTGTTAAAGGACGATATTTTAAGGAAGGATCTAACGAAATTATCATAGGCAGGGCGATAGCTCAGAGGTTTTCAGGACTTGAAATCGGACAAAGCATTAATTTCGGCGGGGAAGTGTGGCGAATTGTTGGTTTTTTCAAAACAAATAATAACGGGTTTGAGTCAGAGATGTGGGTTTCAAACGACGTCTTAATGCAGGCCTTTCAACGGCAAACTTACTCCACGATACTTTTTCAGTTGCAAAATATATCGTATGCCAAAGATATTTCAAACCAAATAGAGAAAGATGTCCGTTTGCCTTTGAGCGGAAAATTCGAACGGCAGTTCTATGAGGAATCTAGCATAGCATTATCTAATTTTATTTCTATTCTCGGTACGACATTGACAATAATTTTCTCCATAGGAGCGACAATTGGTGCAATGATAACAATGCAGGCAGCAGTCATGAATCGGAAAAGTGAGATTGCTACATTGAGGGCTCTTGGGTTTTTGAAATACCAGATTTTATTTGCATTCTTATTTGAAGCATTAATCTTATCCTTGTTTGCTGGATTATTCGGTTTATTTTTGGCAAGTCTATTCACAAATGTGGAGTTTTCAACGAGTAACTTCCAAAGCTTTTCAGAGCTAGCCTTCCGTTTTTCCTTTGATAGTTACGTTGTTTTTATTGGTATGGGGCTTTCAATTACCATGGGCGTTGCCGGTGGATTAATCCCGTCAATTTACGCAACGAAGATCAAGATCACTGATGCTTTAAGGCCATTATGAATTTCATTAAAACCGCAAACTTTTATAATTTGATCAATTTAGCAAGGCGACTGTTTTGGCGCGATTTATCCGCTGGGAATTACTCTATATTCCTGTTAGCAGTTTTTGTTTCAATTACGTCTGTAACTTCCATTCAATTTCTTGCAAACAGAGTGGAATTTTCGATTTCTAAAGATATGAAGGCTAGTCTGGCCTCAGACCTTAGAATTTTATCTGATCGGCGTTTCAGTGAATCAATTCTGAAAAAAGCAAAAGAACTTAATTTATCTACTGTACGGGGAGTCCAATTCCCAACGATGGTTTCATCTGGTGAGAAGAGTTTGCTTATTTCCTTAAAAGCGGTAACCGAGTCTTATCCGTTGAGAGGAGAATTGATTGTTTCGGATGGGGAAGTTAGACAGAAAGGAGTTGCATCGTTGTTGGCGGATGGGGAAGCATACGTGGATCCCTCAATACTATCCAGATTAGATATTAGCCATGGTGATAAATTTGCACTTGGCGGTAGAGATTTCATTGCCAAGGCGCATATTGAGCTAGAACCGGATAGAGGTTTGTCATTTGTAAACTTTGCGCCTAGGATTATAATCAAAAATTCTGATTTATTGAAACTTGGCCTTCTGCAACCGGGTAGTAGGGCCAGTTTTAGGTTGTGGGTTGCATCTGATGAAAGAGAAAATTTATCGACATTCACAGAATACGTCAGAAAAAAATTACGAAAAGGCCAACGACTAGAGACGTTCGAACTTGCTCGTCCAGAGTTGCGTGACGCACTAAAACAAGTTCGATCATTCTTGTCATTGATTTCCCTACTTACAATTATGTTGGGCGCCGTTGCCATTTCGATGGCTTCAAGTTACATAATGAGAAATCATGCTAAAACACTCGTGACACTAAAAGTTTTTGGGGCTTCTGAAAAATTATTAAAGAAAGTTTGGTTCCTGATATTGTTTGCAATTACGATAATGTCATATTTAGCGAGTATTGTCTCGGGGTTTGCGATACAAAAAATTATTGTTTGGTACGTAAATAACTTCGCTGATATAAAGCTTCCGTCTGTTAATGTCATCGACCCTCTCTACCTTTGTCAGATATTTTTTGTTACCGGAATTCTTGTTTTTTTATTTTCCTACCCTTTTTTCTCTGGGATAATAAAGCAGCCTGTTATCGAAATATACAGAAAAAAATTTTTTCAGAAACGATTGTTTAGCTCTACTTTTTTTTCTTCAGGAAGACTTTTGTTTTCTTGTTTTATATTGACGGTTTTGCTATACCTTTGTGTAGGAGATTTGCTTTTATCGTTAATTATTTTTTTATTTTTTATAACAATAGGTATTATTTTCTACTCTGTATCTCTTTTTTTCATAAATTGTATAAACAAGGTAAAACGAAGATTTTTTGATTTTGAATTAGGATGGACGTATAAAAATTTCTTTAGAGGTATTTCGCGTAGAAAAATATCTATTTCTTTGCAAGTACTAGTGCTGGGAATCGCAATATCCTCCCTTGTAAGTTCCTCTTTCGTAGAACAAAGATTAACAAAAATTTGGGAGGATGTAACTGCGTCAGATGCTCCAAACTTTTTCCTATTAAATATACAAACTGATCAAAAAATAGAAGTTAGTAAATTTCTCAAAGATATGGTGGGAACTCATTCGTTATATCCGATGGTGAGAGGGAGGCTAGTCGCAATTAATAACGTTAATATCGATAGAAGTGACTACGAATCTATGCGGGCGAAACGATTGATATCACGAGAAATGAATATATCGTATGGTGTGAATGTGCCAGAGTACAATCAAATAACCTCTGGAAAGAATTTTTTCGGGAGCCAGGCGGAACTATCTGTCGAACAAGATATCGCAAAAACGCTTGGGATTAATATTGCAGATTCTATCACATTTGATGTTGGTGGAGATTTAATCACATTGAAGGTCACTAGCTTAAGGAAGGTAAAATGGGAGTCGATGAAAGTTAATTTTTTTATGTTTGCTTCACCTGAGGAGTTACGAGACAAACCGCAAACTTATATTACGGCTTTTCACTACAGTCCTGATAAATTAATTTCCTACTCAAGCAATTTCCAACAACAAATAGTTGAAAAATTTCCTAACATTACGGTTGTCGACACATCAATTATTGTTGGTCAACTTCGAATGTTATTGAATAACGCAGTAAACATAATAAAATTATTTTTTTCGTTTTCCGTATTTGCAGCGTTTCTTGTCCTCTGGTCATCCTTGTTGGCTCTTAGAGAGGAAAGAGAAAGAGAGGTGGCAATATTGAGAATTTTAGGGTGCTCCAATCGACTTTTGATCTCTGCTCAGTTTATTGAACTCGCATTTATCGGTTTGCTTGCCGGGAGTTTAGGTGCAATCTTTGCGCAACTGCTAGGCAACTTGATTTTTTACATAATATTTTCCGAAATTGGTTTTGATTTCTCGGTAATGTTCGTAGCCTTCGGCGTACTAGCAGCAGTCATTGTTAGTATGCTTGCCGGTTTGTACGTAATGACAAGTATTTCGCGAAATTCTGGCGTAAGTAATTTAAGAAGTTTCCCACAGTAGGTAGTTTAGTGGCATAATACTAGTTTTTTTCCCAGCAGGTGACCCCTATTGACGAGGAATACAGGGAGAACTTATCACATACGATTGGAGAGATTGATGCAGTCAAGGAGTGAACATGTAAACATGCTTAACGAGTCGTGGGCTAACGATTCTAGATGGAAGAGTGTAAAAAGAGCTTACAGCGCTGAAGATGTAGTGAAACTGCAAGGTTCAGTTGGACAAAAATTTTCATTAGCTGAAAACGGTGCAAAAAAGTTGTGGAAGCTCGTAAATGAAGAGCCTTTTATAAATGCACTAGGTGCATTGAGTGGTAATCAGGCAATGCAACAGGCAAAAGCGGGCCTTAAAGCGGTTTATTTGTCTGGTTGGCAGGTTGCAGGCGATGCTAATAATGCAGGGGAAATGTATCCGGATCAGTCGTTGTATCCAGTGAGTTCCGTACCTGACGTAGTGAGGAGAATTAATAACGCGTTGACAAGATGCGACCAAATTCAATGGATGGAAGGCCAAAATCCAAACGACTCAAAGTTTATCGATTATTTTTTACCAATAGTTGCGGACGCAGAGGCTGGATTTGGAGGAGTTTTAAACGCATTTGAACTAATGAAGGCAATGATAACCGCAGGGGCTGCAGGGGTACATTTTGAGGATCAGCTAGCAGCGGTTAAAAAATGCGGACACATGGGAGGAAAGGTTCTTGTCCCTACGAGAGAGGCTATTTCTAAGTTGATAGCAGCAAGGCTGTCAGCGGACGTATTGGGAGTACCAACTTTGATTTTTGCTAGAACCGATGCTGAGGCTGCAGACTTACTTACGTCCGATGTTGACGATAATGACAAACCATTTTGTACTGGAGAAAGAACAGTTGAAGGTTTTTACAGGACAAAACCCGGATTTGAGCAGGCTGTTTCCAGGGGTTTAGCCTACGCTCCCTACGCTGATCTAATATGGTGTGAGACGGGTAAGCCCGATCTTGAATTTGCGAAGAAGTTCGCCGAGGCCATACATAAAAAATTTCCAGGTAAACTCTTATCGTATAACTGTTCCCCCTCTTTTAACTGGAAGAAACATCTTGATGACTCAACGATAGGAAAATTTCAGAGAGAATTAGGAGCAATGGGATATAAATTTCAGTTTATCACTTTAGCTGGCTTTCATTCATTGAACTACAGCATGTTTAATTTAGCCCACGGATATGCAAGAAATCAAATGAGCGCATACGTCGAATTGCAAGAGGCTGAATTTTCTGCCGCGGAGAAAGGATTCACCGCTGTTAAACACCAACGAGAAGTAGGAGTAAGTTATTTCGACGCTGTCACGACTACCATCGAGAAAGAGGCATCTACAGGAGCGTTCAAAGGCTCGACAGAGGACGAGCAATTTTAGAATGTTGTTACGTTAATCGTGAACCTCGCCTTTGCCTGTCATAGGTAGTGAACTAAAAGAGGTCTACGCGACAACAAGTTTGCTCGGTGTTAGATTGTTGTGAGTTTTCGTGTCTATGATTTTTAGTATATCCGGTTTTTTTGGGAAATTTAATTAGAAAAATTTCATGGAAGTATTGTTGATAACTGTTGCGACTTTTATCACCGGAGTAGGTAGCGTTCTGGTAGCCGGTTTTTTGAGCGTTAATTTATTAGCTAAATTTGAGGATTATTTTTTAAGCTTCGCTGCTGGAGCGCTGCTATCGACTGCTTTTTTAAACCTTCTACCAGAGTCATTTCATCTTGTTGATCACCACTCTGAATTAATGTTAACTTTGCTGCTAGGCATAATTTTCTTCTTTTTTCTGAACAAACTTCACTTGTATCATCACAGTCATGACAACGATAAAAAAATTGATATTAGTGAGGCAACACGGCCAAACACGGCCGATAATAAAATCAATGAAAGAAAGTTTGCAGGCAGACTTGTTATTATAATTCTAGGAGATTCTATCCACAAATTTGGCGATGGTGTGTTAATCGCAGCGGCTTTCATTGCAGATACGAGAGTCGGTGTGCTCGCGACGCTGGCTGTTTTGTCCCATGAGGTTCCCCATCACATTGCAGATATTACGATCATAAAAGAAGAAACTAATTCTTTTAGCAAGGCTATAAGAAGTGTATCGTGTGCAGGACTATTCTCGGTGGTAGGTGGCGTTTCAAGTTTTTATCTATTGGATAGCTTTTACGGTTTTTTGCCTTTCTTGCTAGTTATTGCTTCTAGTAGTTTTATCTATGTGGCATTAGCAGACTTGATTCCTCAATTGAAGAAAGTCGTACCAATTTCGAAAACTATGAAACAATTTTTTTGGCTTTTCGTTGGAGTCGCCCTCATCGGGCTTAGTTCGCTACTCGCGCATTAGAAGTCAGTAAATGAATGGCCTCGGATCAATGTCACACCATAAATACCAGGTTGCTATCGTGTTCCAAGGCGCCCACTTCTCTTTTAACTTCGGTAATTGTTGTTTTGCAGATAAGATGTCAGGTAATGAGTAATTTTTCATAATAGATTTCAGCAAACCAAAGTCAGTTTCCGGTAGTACGTTCGGTCTCATAAGATGAAAAATCAAAAACATTTGTCCCGTCCATACTCCGATTCCTTTGATATTTGTGAGTTCTGATAGAATTTCAACATCCGAAAAGTTATCTAAATTCTTCCAGTAATCTTTGTTATTATTTAAGTGATGAGCTACAGTATTCATGGTTGTGTATTTTTTTTGCGAAATGCCCAGCCTCTTAAAACAAGATTTAGATCTCAAAAACGTCGATGCGTCAATTACCTTATTCAATTCTCGTGTCAGAGTGCAACTTTCAAGAGATATGAGAAATAATAATTTATAAGAGATTTTTTCTGCAGCTTGACTAGAAATTTGTTGGCTTACAATTGCTCTCACTAACGTTAAAAATACGTTTCGGTGACTGTACAATTTAATTTCTTTATTTTGAATAGCAATTTTAGCTAAAATAGGGTCAGAGGCGCATAAGCCTTTAAAACCTTCGTCCCAATAATTCGGAAATTTTAATTTACTAGGAGTCATATGTTAATCTTGTTATCCCCAGCTAAAACATTTAATTTTGAAGCTCACGATGAGTATAACATTGGAACCAAATGCATCTTTGGACGTGATACAAGAGCCCTGATTGATATCCTTCAAAAATTATCAGAAAAAGAGTATCAAAGGTTGATGAACATATCTCCTAATTTAGCTGCGTTAAACAAACGCAGACATTTAAACTTTACGGAATCTATCAAGAAAGATTCGATGCAAGCAATTTTTGCCTTTCATGGGGATGTTTATACATCCATGAAAGTAGAGGATTTTACGAAAAAAGATTTAATTTTTGCGAAAGAAAATCTACGAATTCTCTCGGGCTTATATGGAATATTGAGACCTTGTGATTTGATAAAGCCACATAGATTAGAAATGGGTACTACTTTAAAGAACACACGAGGTAATAATCTTTATCAATGGTGGGGTCCAAAAATAGCTGATAAGTTGAATGACGAAATTAAGTCTCATAAATCGAAAATTTTCGTTAATTTGGCTTCTGAAGAATACTTTAAGTCCGTTAAAGGTCGGCTTTCAGAAAAGGTTGTAACTCCGGTTTTCCAGGATAGAAAAGGTGATAAATTCAAAGTTGTTGGTATTACTGCCAAGCGAGCACGTGGATTGATGACAAACTTTATTATAAAAAATAAAATCTCTAAAGTGGATAAATTAAAACTTTTTTCTTCTTCAGGATATGTGTTTAACGAGGAACTTTCTAACCCAAATACGTTGATTTTTCAGAGGAACTGAAGATAGTGGGTTCTATTTTAAGGTTGATGTCAAATTTGTCTTTCACATAGGACTTGATACGGTTAGCTAAAATTAAGACCTCTTGAGAGGTAGATTCTTTATAGTTTACAAGCACTAACGCGTGTTTACGATGCATTCCAACGTTTTTGAATCTGATTCCTTTAAACCCACATGACTCTATAAGCCATGCTGCTGAGAGTTTGAACCTGCCGTCAAAGTTAACAGTGGGAAGATTATCAAATTCCTTTCGTAACCTATTGACTGTATCAATATCAACGATGGGGTTTATAAAAAAGCTGCCAACATTTGGGAAGATTTCTAAATCCGGTAATTTTTTTCTCCTAACAGCTAAAATGGTCTCCGCAATATCGAACCCATTTGGATCCGCCGGGAGCAAATTTTTGACATCGTCGTAGGTGACCTTTCTACAACTCTTCCAATCTGTAGAAAGAGAAAAATCGACAGAGATGACTATAAAATTTGAGAAATGTGAGGTTGAAGTATTATTTTTAAATATGCTACTTCGATAACCAAAAGTACAATCTTTATTAGACATTGTTACTGCTAAATTTCGATTTACGTCGTAAGCATGTACGCTCTCAATCAAATCGGAGACCTCACTTCCGTATGCTCCAATATTCTGAATCGGAGCTGCCCCAACTGAACCGGGTATACCGGCAAGACATTCAAGTCCCCCAAACTGATTCTCCAGTGTCCAAAATACGAATTTGTTCCAATTTTCTCCCGCTCTGCAGCGCACAGTTACCCGTTGATTGAATGTTTTTATTATGGAGATACCTTTGAGCCTATTTATAAAAACGGGCACGTCAAATGGAGAGTTGATTGGGGCATCTAAAATTATATTGCTACCTTCTCCTAGAACAATAAATTTTTTTTTTGAATCTTTTATTAAGGTCTCAATATCTCCCTCATTTTCAATAATTTTTAGGCTCTTACAAAAGGCATTTAATCCCAATGTATTAAAGCTTTTTAAATTTACGAGTTTGTTTGTCACGTTCCCGTTTTTAAAATCCAAATGGTGCTATTGAAAGAACTCTGACTGATCTCGATATTGCCTTGTCTAGCCAGTTCTAAAACCGCCAGAAATACAACAATTAGTTTAGACTTTCTGTGAGGATTTCTTATCTCTGGGACCAGCTGTAGTTGAATTTGATCTTTTTCTCGAACAGCTTTTAAAACTGCAGACATAAATTCTCGAACAGAAAGCTGTTCTTTTGAAATCTTATGCGCCTCTGTCAATAAACCTCCTCTAAGGGCCTCTTGTAGAGCTGAAAACATTAAAGCTGGAGTGATGATAGCCTTATCTGATTTTTTATCCTCTAAATTCGAGTATACTTTCACAAGTGACCACTCACGACCAACCCTAGGCATTTTATCTATCTGTAATGCAACTGTCTTGAACTTTTCATACTCAAGAAGCTGTTTTGCTAACTCTGCCCTAGGATCATCTTCTAGTTCGTCCCCACTTGAATCCAGCGTAGAAATTTTAGGTAAAAGAATTTTAGTTTTAATATCAATTAATATTCCGGCCATAAGAAGGTAATCACCGGCTAATTCCAGATCTTCCGATTTTATCTGATCAACATATTGTAGATATTGACTAGTGATTTCTGCAATTGGTATATCTAAAATATCAAAGTTTTGTTTTTTAATTAGGTATAAAAGCAGGTCTAGCGGTCCTTGAAAAGACTCTAGAAAGATTTGTAAAGCGTTTGGAGGTATGAAGAGCCCATCTGGAACTTTATGAATCGGCTCGCCATATAGAAGAGTTTCGTTTAATTCAGTCATTATTGTCAAAATACGTATAGGATTTTGGCTTTATTTTATTTTTTTGTCTTGTCACATTTTTATTTGATTGGACTTTTAGTGGTCTATCCCATAATTCCCCCCTTTTTTTTCTCTGGTCAGATTCTAATTTCGGATTATCTTGTTTCAGATCAGTTAAGAATTTAGTAATCTCAGAGGTGTACTTATTTTTTTTAAAAATCATTTGCATCCCTCTACTAAACTAGCCACATCTTTCTCACTAATCCGGTTGATTAGATGACTCGTTTTCTTTATCTTATCGATTTTTAATTCATAGATGTCTTCCCACAAAAATTCATTTCCTTGGCAAAATAGTTCTCGTTCAATCTTATCGCAGGTAGCTGGAATTATAGGTTTTAGTAGAATTGATAATTTTCCGAAGCATCTTATTGCCAGAGACAGTACACAATGAAGCGCATTCATTTCTTCAACAGAAATATTTGCAATATTTTTTGAGGTTTCCCAAGGCTTATTTTCTTGAATAAAGTTATTAACTTGATCAACTAGCCCCATAATTTCTTTAACTGCTTTGCTTGTGTTCCTTTTATTATAGGCGTCTTTAATGTGCTCGGCTACTCGTTCTATTTTTTCTTCCAAATCAGAATTAAAGGAGTTCATATTTACGATTACATCTCGCGATAACACATCCCCATCAAAGTATTTTAATAAAAATCCGGAGCAGCGGCTTTGAATATTTATAAATTTTCCTACTAAATCTCCATTGACCTTATGCACAAATTCAGACATGTTCATGTCTAGATCTTCCATAGACCCATTTAACTTACTGGCAAAATAATATCTTAAAAATTCCGCTCCAATGTTTTTCTCAAGGTAAGCTCTGGCTGTGATAAAAGTTCCTCTTGATTTGCTCATTTTTTTTCCGTTGATAGTCAAAAATCCATGAGCATAAATAGCCGAAGGAGTACGATAATTCGAGAAATGGAGCATCGCTGGCCAAAAAAGTGCATGGAAATAAAGAATGTCCTTTCCAATAAAGTGTACGAGCTCAACATCGGTTTCTTTTCCTATGTATTCATTGACATCTTTCTTTTGCGATGTGCACCAATTCATCAGGCTTGCGTAGTAACCTATCGGGGCGTCGAGCCAAACGTAGAAGTATTTGTTTTCATCGTCCGGTATTTTAAAGCCAAAATAAGGTGAGTCTCTGGAAATGTCCCAATCCGCCAGTAAAGACAAGCCCTGTTCATCTTTTTTAAGCCACTCTTTAATTTTATTTCTCGCCTCCTCTTGTAGGGTATCTGTACTGTTAACGTAATTATTTAAGAAGTCAAAACATCTTTGGCTAGAAAGTTTAAAAAAATAGTGGGAAGTTCTTTTTTTAATAGGAGTATTTCCTGTGAGCGCTGACTTTGGTCTAATGAGGTCAGTTGGTGAATACGTAGCACCACATTTTTCACATGAATCTCCATATTGATCAGGGCTATTGCATTTGGGACAGATACCGATTATGTATCTATCTGGAAGAAACATTTTTTTTTCTTCGTCAAAAAATTGTTCAATAATCTTTTTCTCAATGAGGCCAGCATCTTTTAGATGAAAGTAAACTTTAGAGGATAGAATTTCATTTTCCTTAGAATGGGTAGTGTAATAATTATCAAACTCAATATGGAAGGAAGCAAAATCCTCTTTATGTCGTATATGCATTAGATTGATTAGCTCTTCGGGAGTTAAATTTTCCCTTTCAGCTTTCAACATGATAGGCGTTCCGTGAGCGTCATCAGCGCAAACGTAAACGACCTTATTGCCTCGCATTTTTTGAAGACGTACCCAGATATCTGTCTGAATGTACTCAACTAAATGACCAATGTGAATATCCCCGTTTGCATAGGGAAGAGCAGATGTGACAAAATATTTCTTCATGGTGATACTATAACAATAACTTGAGATGAAGAGTGTTTGATGAGTATAAAGTGTGATACGTGGATTCGTAAAATGGCCAAAGAACAGGATATGATTCAGCCTTTTGAAGCTAACCAGGTCAAGCAATCAAAGGTTGACAAAGTCATTTCCTACGGCACCTCGAGTTATGGGTACGATGTTCGTTGTGCCCGTGAGTTCAAAATTTTTACAAATATTAATAGTAGTACTGTGGACCCTAAGAATTTTGATCCTGCGTCTTTTGTGGATTTTGTTGGAGATGTATGTATCATTCCCCCCAACTCCTTTGCCCTGGCTAGGACAGTTGAATATTTTAGAATTCCTAGAGAAATATTAATCATCTGCGTCGGAAAAAGTACTTATGCACGATGCGGAATAATTGTGAACGTTACGCCACTTGAACCTGAGTGGGAAGGACACGTAACCCTCGAATTTTCAAACACGACCCCACTCCCAGCAAAAATTTATGCAGGAGAGGGATGTGCCCAAATGATTTTCTTCGAAGCGACAGAGGTCTGTTCTGAATCATATAAGGATAAGGATGGAAAATATATAGGACAAAAGGGAGTAACCCTGCCGAAAATTTAAATGTTCAGGTTTTTCTTCTAAAGTGACAAAAGCGATATCGGAGTTCGCACTTTTTTTCTAATTTCCATGTACTTTTTTCAATAGCTACCCAACTGTCCCATTTAATTTCAGGGAAAAACGTATCGCCATCGAAATTGGCGTCAACCTCGGTTAAAAACATTTCCTGGCATTTGTGCAAGGTTTCGCGATAAATTTTTTCGCCTCCAATAATGAAAACTTTTTCAAATTCATTTTTTTCTACCCATGCTATAGCGTCTTCAAAACTAGAAAATACCTCAACCGCTGAATAGTCTTGGTTTATGATTTTTTTTATCTTCTCGTCTTTTGTAAGAACTAAATTCTGTCGTTGTGGCAACGGCTTTCCAAGCTGATTGATTATCGAAAAGAAAGTTTTTCGCCCCATGAGTACAGGGTGAGTCAGGGTAAGCCTCTTGAACATTTGTAAATCTTCTGGCAAATACCACGGAATTTTTCCGCCTTTACCTATCACTCGATTTGAAGATATTGCGACGACCATGTGCAAAGCGACACTTTTTGTATTAGATAGCAATGGGCGCCCGTATTAATTCGTGATGTTTGTAGTTAGTTATGTCGAAGTCATTGAAGACGTAAGAAAAAATATCCTTTACGTTTCGCCTGAAAGATAGTGTTGGTAGTTTGTATGGTTTACGATTGAGTTGAAGTCTTGCCTGTTCGATGTGGTTTTTGTACAGATGACAATCTCCACCTACCCAAATTAATTTTGAGGGTGTCATTTTAGTCTGATGTGCTACCATGTGGGTCAATAATGCGTAACTAGCAATGTTGAAAGGAAGTCCTAAAAATATATCGGCGCTTCTCTGATAAATTTGACATGATAAATAATTATTTTGGGCATAAAATTGGAATAGTATGTGGCAAGGAGCCAGAGCCATTTTATTCAGGTCACCAACATTCCATGTTGAAACGATGTGGCGACGAGAATACGGATCGGTTCTGAGTGTTTCGATTAGATTTTTAATTTGATCGATTTCTATCTTTTCGTCTCTATTGTTCGTTGTTTCCCATTTACGCCATTGTTTCCCATAAACTGGTCCTAAATCTCCGTTTGAGTCAGCCCACTCATCCCAAATGGTCACTCCTTTTTGTTGCAATGTCTTAACATTACTATCACCACTCAAAAACCAAAGAAGCTCATGTATTACGGAATGTAAGTGTATTTTCTTTGTGGTTACAATCGGAAGCCCCTTGCTTAAATCAAACTCGAGTCTATTTCCAAATGTTGCCAGGGTGCCAGTACCTGTTCGATCCTCTCGCTCAGAACCCTGCTCAAGTACAAATTTCAACAGTGTCAAGTAATCCTTCAAAGTAAAAGCCCACTACTGTATCCATTATCTGCAATAATAACCTGACTTGTAATGCTTCTTGACATATCTGATAACAAAAATGCCGCAAGGTCTCCAATTTCATCTTTGGTAACGTTTCTTCGTAACGGCGCTTTTTGTTCGACCGAGTGGAGTATATTTGAAAACCCCTGTATCCCACTTGCTGCTAAAGTCTTGATTGGACCGGCACTGATAGCATTGACCCGAATGCATTTTTTAGGTCCAAAATCATGAGCTAGATACCTAACAGTTGCCTCTAAACTTGCCTTAGCTAACCCCATAACATTGTAGTTTGGTACGAATCGTGTCGCACCGACATAAGAAATTGTCAGGATGGATGATTGTTTATTAAAAATATCTGCGAGAGATTTTGAGACCGCTCCAAAACTGTAGGAGGAGATTACATGAGCAGTAGTAAAATTTGCTTTAGTAAGCCCATCCGTAAGGTCGCCAGAAATAGCCTCACGGGGTGCGTAAGCTATAGCGTGGACATATCCATCAATTTCTAACCAACCCTTATCTTTGAGCTTCGTTGGCAATTCGTTAATATCTTCATCTAACTCTACATTGCATTTTACGGCAAATTTAGCTCCTAAAGTCTCCGATAAGGCATTTATCCTTTCTCTAAAACGTTCATCTTGATACGTAAACGCCAACTCTGCCCCGAGATTAGAGCAAACCTGAGCTATTCCGTAAGCGATAGACCTGTTAGACAACAAACCTGATATTAAAATTTTCTTCCCAGAGAGCATTATTTAAAGAAAACAGCTTCAAAATTGATTATCGGATGGCTTCTCGTTATAAAATCTAGAGTTTGATGCACTTTTATTTACTTATCTTTAGAGTATGCCGTATTTTAACTCAGAAAAACTCTTAATTTACAGTTTTGTATTATTTGCCCACATATCTCTTGTTTTTTTCGTAAAAACAGATAGGGATAATCGTGATTTGCCTTTGAATTCTGGAATGGTTCGACTCGTTGTTTTGCCCGAGTTTTCTCCCATACGCAGTGAGCCTAAGATTTCCGTGTCAAAAGATACCAAAAAATTACAAAAAAAAATAAAAAAAATAATAAATAGGCCTAAAGAAATAACTAAGCCCAAAAAGGTGAAAAAGCCAATTGAAACGATCAATCCGCCAGACAAAGATGTTGAAGACGATTTAACAAATAACGAAAATAATCAAGCTGATAATCTTAGTTTTTCGAATACATCAGCAGTCCCAGCAGCCAGTGACTCTAGCGAAAACTTTGAATTATCAGTCCCGATGGTTGTCCAAAATGTAGCTTATGTGGATAAAAATATTTGCACCCCAAAGTACCCGAGAATCTCCAGGAAACGGGGGGAGAGGGGAAGAGTTCTGATAAAAGTTGTCATCAATCGTGAAGGCTTTAGTGAGAAGGTTGAAATACAGAGTAGTTCGGGATTTAACAGGTTAGACAGGGCTGCTGTGAGGGCTGCGAAGAGATGTCGATTTGTGGCTGCTAAGAAAAACGGCAAACCTGTAAAAGGTCTTGCAACGATACCGTATAATTTTATATTTTAGGCTTACTGGAGTTTATAAATGACAAATAAACCGAAACAATTGTATAAACTATTCCAACCTAGGTTATTTTGTTTTATTTGCACGTTAGCTCTCATTTTTGTTTGTCACACAACAGTTATGGCTCAGGAGCCAGAAGTAATAAAAAAGGCTGTCGATGTTGATTCTTCTTCGTCAAACAATCTCGTAGAAGATGAGAAAGATAATGATGGGGGTTACGGATTCTCTGAGCTATGGAGTCAGGGCGATGTTGTTGCCCGTATCACCCTTGTTATTTTATTGCTTATGAGTATAGGAACCTGGACAATTTTTCTTTCTAAATTTCTTGATCAAAGACGTATTCGCACACAGGCAATTGAACTAAAATCTCTAATGAATCAGAATAAAACTTCTCAGGAAATAATGAATACTATTGAGGCTAGCAGATTTGAGGCTTTGCGTGTTTTTACCGTTCCGGTGTATGAGTCATTAAGCTTTTCTATGCAGTTACAAAGTAAAGATAATGAGATGGCCCAGGAAGTTCTGCACAGTGGTGTCCAAGAAGGGATTTCGGAGATTGACATGGAGATTCAAAAAGGTCTTACTTTTTTAGCTACAGTCGGCTCGACTGCTCCTTTCGTGGGGTTGTTTGGGACAGTATGGGCGATTTATCACGCTTTGATAGGTATTGGTCTGGCGGGTGAAGCAACATTGGATAAAGTGGCTGGCCCTGTTGGAGAAGCTTTAATTATGACTGCAATTGGACTCGCTGTTGCTGTACCGGCGGTCCTTGCCTACAATTGGCTTTTGAGACGAAACAAATCAATTGTTAGAATTATAACGAACGTTAGCACTAAAATTGTTTATGGTGCGCCTAGTTTTTAGGAGGGGATTAATTTGGCAGTGTCTACGAAATTTCGTCGCTTCAAATCACGTGTAGAATCTACAGAACCGCATGGAGAAATAAATACCACACCGCTAGTGGATGTCATGCTAGTGCTATTAATTATTTTTCTTATAACAATTCCGGTCATTAACTCATCAATGAAAGTTGATTTGCCTGATGAGAAGTTTACAGAAAAAGTTTCGCAGGATGAGATTGCAGTGGTTTCTATAACTGAAAATGGGGATGTATTTTTTAACGGAACCAGTTTGGGCAACAGTACGCAATATTTTGAGATGTTATCTAATCTGCTTAAAACTAACAAGATGACTTCCATTCAGATTCATGGTGATTCCGGTGTATCCTTTGATAAAATCGAGTTAATCATTAAGCAAATGCGACTGTTGGGTATAGAAACAATTACTTTTGTTACTCGACCATGATGAAACAAAAAATTAGGAAAAATTTTCCTCTGAACGAATTACGCGATAACCAGACTCTCTATTTGAATATCAATACTACCCCTCTTATTGATGTACTGCTTGTCCTCATAATTATGATAATAATAACTATGCCTATCCAGCTTCACAAGCTCGATTTAAACGTCGGGAAGGAATCTGGAACTGAATTAAGTGAAGAGAAAAAAACAGTTGTTATTGACTTAAAAAGTGACGATACGGTTTCTATAAACGGTGAACCAATTGGAAAATTGAGAGAAGAAATTAGACAGAGTTTAGAAAAAATGTATATTGATTATCCAGGCGCAATTTTGGAGCTAAATGTAGACTCAAAAACAAAATATTCATCTGTTGTTAAGATTTTAAGTGAAGCAGTAAGAGTTGGATTCACATCTTTAGGATTACCTGCATTGAACAAAGAAAGCAAGTAAATGTTTATAAAAGAATTGCCCAAAATATTCTTAAGCGTTTCGCTACTCTTTTTTATGATTAATAGTTCATCTGCAATTTCTGGTTACGTGGAATCAATGGCTCTAGGTTCCAAACCAAAGTACACAGCAAATTTTGAGCATTTTGAATATACTGATCCAGGAGCAAAGGTTGGAGGTGAATTACGTATGGCCTCTATGGGAACTTTTGATAAGGTAAATCCATTTTCGTTACGAGGGATTGTTGCGACGGGTGTTTCTGACCTAATTTTTGAACCGCTGGCAATTTTTAGTCTAGATGAGTCGATGACTATGTATGGGTTGTTAGCAAAAGAGATGAAACTTGGCGAGGATAAATTGTCGATTTCATTCAGACTTGATCCTAGAGCAAAGTTTTCAAATGGGAAACCCGTATTGGCAAAGGATGTAGTTTTTTCGTACGAAACTTTGATTTTTGGTGACGGAGTGAACCCTTTTTTTAAAAATTATTGGGCAGATATAAAGGGAGTTTCAATAGTTTCCAAAAGAGAAGTGAAGTTTACATTTCGAAAAAAAAATAGAGAACTTCACTTCATTATTGCTTCTTTGCCGATTTTCTCCGAGGAGTGGGGCAAAGAAAGAGAGAGTTTCGCCGACATTGTTACGGATAATCCAATCGCCAGTGGCCCTTACAAAATCAAAAAGATTGAATTGGGTAAAGGTATTTGGTTTGAAAAGAGAGAAGAATATTGGGCAAAAAATCATCCAGTGAGGAAAAATCAATTTAATTTTTCGACTATTAGTTTTAGATATTACAAGGATGCATTTGCGAGGCTTGAGGCTTTCAAGGCCGGGGAGTTTGATTTTATTCATGAAAATACATCAAAAATTTGGGCGAGGTCTTACAAGGGAAAATCGTTTACCAGCGGAGAAAAGATAAAAGAAGAACTAAAAAACAGTAACCCTGCAGGGATGCAAGGTTATATCTTCAATACTCGCAAAACCAAGTTCTCCGATGTTCGTGTAAGGAAAGCTATTTACCTTGCAATGGATTTCGAATGGATGAACAGACAACTTTTTTATGGTCAATACAAAAGGTCATATTCATTTTTCACGAACACAGCTATGTCTGCTGTAGGTTTCCCATCTGAATCTGAGATAAAGCTGTTGGCTGAATTGGTGAAAGAGTCCGATGCGACGTTTAATCCAGGTGTGCTTGATGTTGTTCCTTTGCCTCCGTCTAATTTAGAAAAAAACGCATTGCGAAATAATTTAAAACGGGCGAGACTTTTGTTAGAGGAGGCGGGTTGGTTTGTAAAAAATGGGCGTTTGCAAAATGATCAAGGTGATATTTTTGAGTTCGAAATTCTGTTGGATACGAGAGGTTGGGAGAGGGTAGTTGCGCCGTTCGCAAGGAATCTTACAAAACTCGGCATTTTTTTAAAGACCAGGGTTACCGATTTATCTCTCTATAAACAACGGATTGACAATTTTGATTACGATATGCTTGTCCATTGGTACCTATCAGGGCAAAATCCAGGGAACGAGTTGTTTAATCGATATTCATCGATTTCTGCTGATCAAAAAGCCTCCAGAAACTATATTGGAGTCAAAGACCCGCTTGTGGATCTACTCATCGCTCGAATAATAAAGGCGGATGATAGACGAGAACTGGTTACTGCTAGTAGATTGCTCGATCGTGTGCTACTGAATGAATATTACGTAATTCCACATTGGCACAATACCGTACATCGGGTGTCCTATGATTCCAGAATTTCAAGACCTAAAACACTACCCCTCTACTATGGCTCGGAAATTTGGGCTTTCTCAACATGGTGGTGGGGTGAATCACAAAGATGAACTCGTCGTTACTTTTATATATTCTTAAGCGCCTTCTTTTGATGATTCCAACCTTGATAGGGATACTTGCAATTACATTCGTAATTATTCAGTTTGTGCCTGGAGGACCGGTCGAGCAAATGGTGAGAATGTTGGAGGGAGATAACGCTTCCTTTGGAGGTATAAACACTGGTGTTTCAACCCCTGGTTCAACCACAGGAACCGAAATTGGGCAAAGTTCGGGCAGTAATATTTACAGGGGAGGAGTCGGACTCGACGAAGACCGTTTAGATGAAATCAAAAAACTATATGGATTTGATAAACCTGCCCACCAGAGATTTATTGAAATGATAATTGGTTTTTTACGATTTGATCTGGGAGAAAGTTTCTTTTACAACAAGGATGTGTGGGAATTGATGAAGGAAAAATTACCCGTCTCTATTAGTTTGGGTTTATGGAGCTTTTTTATAACTTATCTTGTCTCTCTTCCGTTGGGAATAGCTAAGGCTGTCCGTCACGGGTCGTCTTTTGATGTTCTCACCAGTTTAGCAGTTATCATTGGATACGCCATCCCGGGATTTGTATTGGGAGTAATTCTGCTAGTATTTTTTGGGGGGGGGAGTTTTCTACAGCTTTTCCCTCTGAGAGGTCTAACTAGCGAAGGATGGGAAAATATGAGTATGTTATATAAAGTATTGGATTACTTTTGGCACCTTGTTTTACCACTTACTTGTCTGGTAATCGGGAGTTTTGCAACGCTCACTATGTTGACTAAAAATACGATATTAGAGGAGGTTAATAAACAATATGTTAAGACTGCTCGTGCGAAAGGTTTAAAAGAAAGTTTGGTTTTGTATAAACATGTCTTGAGGAATGCACTGATACCTATAATAACTGGATTTCCTGCAGCGTTTGTTGGTGCATTTTTTACTGGTGCTCTTTTGGTAGAAACCTTATTTTCTCTCGATGGGTTAGGGTTACTTTCCTACGAGTCAGTTATTAAGCGTGATTACCCTGTGGTGATGGGAACTTTATTTTTTTTCTCCTTGATTGCTTTGGTGGCAAAATTAATCAATGATCTCTTATATGTTTTTGTTGATCCCCGGGTGAAATTCGAGGAAGGTTAGACTTTGACAGAAAAAACTACAATCTCTCCAGCAAAACGAATTTGGAAAAGATTTAAAAGCCATCGTAGAGCGTATTTCTCCTTGATAATATTCAGCTTTTTCTTTTTCTTCAGTTTGTTTGCAGAGGTATTTTCGAATGATAAGCCAATAATCTTTAGCTTTGACAGTAAGATTTTCATACCACTAATTACTGAATATCCAGAGACTGACTTCGGAGGAGATTTTGAAACACCAGCGGATTATTTAGACCCTTACATCGTTGAGTTGTTAAAAAATGATAGTGACTGGGATATTTACCCAATAAACAGATATAGTTTCAATACCATTAATTACTTTTCACCCTTTCCAAATCCTGCCCCACCGTCTTCCGTTAATCTTCTTGGTACAGATGATAGGGGAAGAGACGTTTTGGCAAGACTAATTTATGGATTTCGTGTTTCTGTTCTTTTTGGGATCTCGTTAACGATCATAGGAGTAGTTATAGGTGTACTTATGGGAGCCATACAGGGATACTTTGCTGGGAAAACAGACCTCTTTATTCAAAGGTTTATCGAAGTATGGGGAGCTATCCCGGAGTTATATCTTTTGATTATTTTGGCCTCCATATTCGAACCTGGCTTATTGATATTGCTAGCTATTCTGTCGTTATTCGGTTGGATGGGGTTATCTGATTACGTTCGAGCTGAGTTTTTAAGGAATAGAAATTTAGAGTATGTTATGGCAGCAAAAGCGATTGGTTTGACTAGTAGAAAAATTATAACGCGACATGTATTACCTAATAGTTTGACCCCTGTCATAGCTTTTCTTCCATTTCGAATGAGCGGTGCGATTTTAGCATTAACCAGCTTAGATTTCCTTGGACTGGGTGTTCCCTCTAGTACGCCCAGCCTAGGAGAATTGTTGGCACAGGGCAAGGCAAACCTTGACGCATGGTGGATTTCTTTAAGTACTTTTGTTGTGCTAGTTTCGTCGCTAATTTTATTGGTATTCGTAGGGGAAGGGCTGAGAGACTCTTTGGATACAAGGAAAATAAATTAATGCTTGAATTTGTAGATTTTTCGCTAAAGTTTAAAAATAAAGAAAACACAGTCACTGTCGTTGATAACTTGAATTTTAAGGTTGGAAAAGGTGAAAGATTTGCGTTGGTTGGTGAATCTGGCTCAGGTAAGAGTGTTACAGCAATGAGTGTTTTGAGACTCTTGCCAGAAGCAACCACTGAAGGAAAAATCTATTGGAATGGTATAAACCTTCTTTCAGAAGATACAGATATAAGGACGATCCGTGGTAAGAAAATATCCATGATATTCCAGGAACCAATGAGTGCTTTAAACCCAGTTTATACAGTTGGCGATCAGATTTCCGAAGCTCTCAACCAACTCACCGAGTTAAGTACAGAGAAAAGAAACGATAAAGTTTTTGAACTGTTAGAGTTGACTGGTATTGATGAGCCCTCGAGGCGGGCCCAATGTTATCCGCATGAATTATCTGGTGGACAAAGACAGAGGATCCTTATAGCAATGGCGTTAGCTTGTGAACCGGAGCTCTTGATTGCAGATGAACCGACCACTGCTTTAGATGTGACAATACGTCAGCAAGTTATGGAATTACTCTACTCAATCCAGGCAAAAAAACAGATGTCAATTCTTCTGATTACTCATGATCTACCGCTTGTTGAAAGCTTTGCCGAGAGGGTTGGAGTCATGAAAAATGGAGAAATGATTGAGTGTGAAGCAAAGGAAAAATTGTTTGCGAAGCCACAGCATGCATATACCAAATTATTGTTAAACAGTAGACCAACTGCTTTAAATGCACCTTACCAAAAAAGGGATGTATTATTAGAGGCTCGCAATATTTCGTGTTCTTATAAAATAAAAAAAGGGTTCCTGACTTCTAGAAAAATTTATCCTGTTTCAGATCAAAGTTTCGTTATTTATAAAGGAGAAACACTCGGGGTAGTGGGAGAATCGGGGTCTGGTAAAACAAGCCTCGGGATGGCGTTGCTTCGGCTTTTTCCTGGGAATAGTTTTGGAACTTTGCGATTTGGTAGTGAAGAGTACTCTGCTATGCGGAAACGTGATCTTTTTAAATTACGCAGAAAAATACAGATGGTTTTTCAAGACCCGTTTTCCTCCCTGTCGCCACGTATGACAATCTCGGAAATACTTGAAGAAGGACTGACCTTACATTTTCCTTCGATGACTATTTTGGATAAGAAAAAAAAATGTAGGGATGTAATGGAAGAAGTTGGGTTAGCTGAGGAACATCTTGAACGATATCCACATCAGTTTTCCGGTGGTCAAAGACAACGGATTTCGCTCGCCAGAGCCATAGTTATTGAACCTCAACTTTTGGTACTGGACGAACCTACAAGTGCATTGGATGTATCCGTGCAAAAGCAAATAATTGATCTATTGTTGAACCTTCAGAGAAAACGAAACCTCACATATTTTTTTATTTCGCACGATCTCGCTGTTATTAGGGCGCTTGCCCATCGACTGCTGGTAATGCGTTATGGTAGAGTATTGGAGTTTGGTCTCACTTCACATGTGTTGTCACAGCCGAAACATGATTATACATGCAGTTTGTTAGACGCGGCATTTGCCCACGAGAGAGTTTAACTAGCTTGAGAATACCGTTAACAAAAGAGTGCCCAAAGCGGTGGAGACTAGTTGGCGCAGTTTTTACAAATTTGACGAGTTCGTGGATAATCAAAGGGTAACCGGCCGAAATGGTTTTATTCAGTTGAATAATTGGGGAAAGATATGCCAAAAAAAATGAAAAGTGTAGAGCAGGTGCAGGTGGATTATCCATCCAAAGAAAAAGACGTAAAAGATCGCGATAAGCCCGTGGGAAGCAATAGGAGAAAATTTTTTACCAGAGCGTTAAAGGTTTCTACTATTGCGCCAATTGCAGGGATACCGATGTTCTCAATCGCGGCCAGTCCAGTAGTGCTGAAAATGCAAGGGGCGTGGGGCGCTAAGGATATCATGAATGAGTTTGCCCAGGAGTATGTAGATAGGGTAAACAAAATGGCTGAAGGTAGGCTTAGAATTGATTATCTTACCGCTGGAGCCGTGGTTAAGCCATTCGAAATAACAGATGCGGTGAGCAAGGGAGTGCTCGATGCCGGCCATCAGGTCCCTGTTTATTGGTATGGGAAATCTAAAGTCGCGTCACTTTTTGGCTCTGGACCTATCAATGGTGCGAATTCAGAGCAAATGCTTGGTTGGATTCAGAGGGGAGGAGGGTACGAGCTTTACGAAAAACTTCTTAAGAAATTGAATCTCGATATAAAAGGATTTTTTGCATTTCCAATGCCAACACAACCTCTAGGCTGGTTTAAAAAAAGACCGCCTAGGGGCAAAGATGAGCTGAAAGGTTTCAAATACAGGACGGTAGGTCTCGCTGCAGACCTCATGCAAGAGTTAGGTATGAAAGTAACTCAATTACCAGGGGGCGAGATAATCCCAGCAATGGAGAGAGGTGTACTAGACGCTTTTGAATTTAATAATCCTACGTCAGATCGAAGATTGGGTGCTCAGGATGTGTGTAAGAATTATTCGCTGGGCTCTTTTCATCAAGCAATGGAATTTTTTGAGATTCTTTTTAATAGAACGAAATTTAACTCACTAACTGATGATCTGAAGGCGATCCTTGAGTATGCGGCTGAAGCTACGTCCAGTTCGAACACGTGGACAGCGCAAAAAAACTATTCAAAAGATTTACAGGCTCTAATTGTTAAGGATAAAGTTAGGGTTAGTAGAACATCACGGGAAGTTTTTGCTGCTCAGCTTGAGGCCTGGGATAAGGTGACTGCCCGGCTAGAAAAAGAAGATCCATTTTTTAAAGAGGTCAACACCTCACAAAAAGCGTGGGCGAAGAAGGTGGCCTATTATTCATTCTTTAATGAAGCAGACTTTAGAATGGGATATGAACATACATTTAAAGTAAAATTACCTAAGGGCTAACGGGGAAAAATGAACACTCGGCTCTTGAAAAAATTAATAGTGGTTTTTGATGATATTTCACACTCTACAGGTGAAGCGTTTTCTTGGGCAATAATAGTATTAGTTTTCGGGATATCCTACGAAGTAATCATGAGATATCTCTTCAACAGTCCTACATCATGGGCATTTGATATAAGTTTTATCTTGTACGGAGCATTATTTATGATGGCAGGAGCTTACACATTGTCTAAGGGAGAACATGTTCGGGGCGATTTTATGTACCAGAGATGGCATCCAACAACACAAGCAAAAATCGACTTAATACTTTATTTAGTCTTTTTCTTCCCTGGAATAACAGCAATGATCGTTTCAGGATTTGAGTATGGAAGCCAGTCAATGTTGATAGCAGAGGTATCGGTGAATAGTCCTGCTGATGTTCCGGTTTGGCCACTAAAATTAATTATTTTTTTTGCAGGAATTACATTATTTTTGCAAGGGCTAGCAGAGGTATTTAGATGCCTGGTATGTCTTGATGAGGGCAAGTGGCCTGTTAGGATTGGCAAATAATTGTAATAAATTTCAAGGTAGAAAAGAATGAGTGATCCGATCGTAGCTCTGTCGATGCTGTGTTTATTTTTGGTATTTATTTTTCTAGGGTTTCCAATTGCGTTTACATTGATGGCGGTGGGCATCTTTTTTGGGTTTTACGCATACTTTGATCCAATGCAAAGTTTTCTCGAAAACAACATCTTTTATTTATTCGTACAAAATACTTATAGTGTTATGAGCAATGATGTCTTAATCTCGGTACCACTATTCTTATTTATGGGATACATGGTTGAGCGAGCGAATATATTGGATCGCCTGTTTTTGAGTTTACAGGTTGGGCTAAGAGGTTTACCTGGGTCCATGGCGTTGGCTGCGCTAATTACTTGCGCTCTTTTCGCTACAGCTACCGGTATTGTGGGGGCTGTTGTTACGCTGATGGGTTTATTAGCGTTTCCGGCGATGTTAAAAGCTGGTTATGATCAAAGGTTGTCCGCAGGTGTAATAACCGCAGGGGGTACTTTGGGCATCCTTATACCGCCCTCCATAATGCTGATAGTTTACGCGGCTACTGCTGGTATCTCCGTAGTAAAACTTTACGCAGCGGCTATCGGACCAGGTATATTGCTGGCAAGTCTATATTTATTGTACGTTTTTGCCCGAGTGGTCATAAATCCTAGCCTTGCTCCGAAGTTGCAAGATGCGGAAAAATATAGCGTATTAAAATCTATATATTTGTTAGCGACTTCGTTTTTACCGCTTGCTTTATTGATGTTTGCGGTATTAGGCTCGATTCTTTTCGGACTAGCAACCCCCAGTGAGGCTGCTGCGATGGGAGCGCTAGGAAGTATTATTCTTGCAATTTGTTATAAATCCTTTACGTGGGAAAAACTCAGAGAATCCGTCCATCGAACTGCGAGGACAACCGCGATGGTTTGTTTTCTTTTTGTCGGCTCGTGGACATTTTCTTCAGTATTTTCCTATCTCGGAGGAGAGTCGCTCATAAAAGATTTTATGCTTGACATGAATATAAATACCATTCAGTTTTTGATTTTGACTCAACTTATAATATTTGTTCTCGGATGGCCTTTGGAATGGTCTGAAATAATCATTATTTTTGTACCAATTTTTTTGCCACTACTAGGGTATTTTGAGGTGGATCCACTTTTTTTCGGTATTCTTATTGCTATAAATCTACAGACTTCGTTCTTGACCCCCCCAATGGCAATGTCCGCCTACTATTTAAAAGGAGTGGCTCCAGCGGCGGTGAAACTTACTACTATTTTTAGAGGGTGCTTGCCCTTTCTGTCGATGGTTTTACTATCACTCGTAGTAGTATACGTACAGCCTAAAATCGTGACAGCTTTGCCAGACTACTTTTATTCTTCAAATACAGAAGAAATAGTAATTGACGAAGATGATCCGAATGTAATTGATCCGAGCTTTTTCTCGGAGTAAGATACATGCATTTGCAATTTAATGTTTTCGACATTAGAGACGATTTGGAGCGGGGAAAGTTTTGTATTAAAAAATTTTCACAATATTTATTTTCTCGTGGATATAAGGTAAATGAAGAATATGGGGTCTGTTCCCGTTTCTATGAACAAGATTTTATGGAACAGGTTGATCGTCTTTCATACCAAAAAAAGAATGGTGAAATAGTTGGTAAGCTTTTTGGAGTGCCGTTTTCGGTAAGCGAAAATCTTTTGTCTATCGATTCCTCCTACGGTTATTCTGACTTATTAGACGTGACAATATTGCGGAGACTCTTTGCCGAAGGAGCATTACTGCTTTGTAGTACGAAAGATAGTCCCTGGACTAGAGATGACCTAATCCTGTATTCAAATGAATTGGAACAAGAGATAATAGACACAAGTGAATTATGTCAAGCATCTCTGGCAGTTCGCTATGGCTTAACCCCGGTGAGTTTAACATTGAACTCAAACTATGAATGGATATTTCAAACATTACATGGAGGTGTGTTTTCTTTTGTACCCTCTAGAAGTTTAATTCCATATACAGGGCTGAGTCTGGAAAGAGAATTGGCCACGAGACTTGTTTTTTTTGCAAGGAATTTGAAGGATATGTGTATTTTCTGTGAGGTTTGTAGCGGTGATGATGGACGTGATGAAAATCTTTCAAGAAGTTTGACAAAAAAGCTTTTAGTTGGTCGAAATTTTTTAGATATATTTAAGCCGAGAGTACTGGTAATAGACGAAAAATTAAACTCTGGAGAATCAGAAGATAACAATTCAGGCTGGATTTTAAATAGGATAACGAATAATGATTTTTATTCGGATAGACTTGATTTATCCGAATTTTTTGATCTTGATGAGCTTGTTCTTCAGTGCGAAAATGAACTTGTTGGACAAAAAAAAGATCTTCAAAAAGCCGGTACGGTCTCAAATCGAAGGGGCGGGGGTGTTTTTTTTGAAACTTTTTTTTCCGATTTACTCAGTACAAGTGATGTAATAATTTTGAAGCTGGATATTTCGAGCGCCATTAATGATATTTTTGAATACAAGCTTACAAAGTTATTTTATTTTTTTGGCTTTCCGATAATAGGAGTACCATTTAGATTTACAGATCAGGAAGCGGTCAAATTGATGCTTTTTTTTGTAGGTCATAAGGATAGGGATGATAAGTTAATGAGTGTGGTAGATTACTCGATGAGGAATCTTTTACTCTTTAAAGGGGATTATTAAGATGAATATATTATCGAAATATGTGGGTTGTCTTCTTTTGTGCCTTTTTTTGGCCATCTATTTTTTTTCAGTGAGAGAATTACCGTTACAAATAGTACTTGTCATTGGGCTAACGCTGGCGTGTTTTGATATCCTAAGTCGCATCCCACCACGAGATTGAATATAGATGCCAATTTAAACAATTGGTTTTATTTTTGGGACACTGACCTGCTTAATTTGCTTCTCTTTGTTTTCAGAGTCATGAACGGACCCAGTATTTCGAGCATTCGAATTTGTTTTCTCAGAGTTTAGGAGAATCATCCTTCCGTTGATATTGGATCCTTGGTGGACTTCAATGACAGAATATTTGACGTCACCATTAATCGTGGCACCTGACCTCACTTCCAAATGGGCGGATTCGATATTTCCTAAAATTGTTCCCAAAACAACAACGCTGTGACATAGAATATCACCTTCAATTCTCGCCTTGGGACCAACTATTAACACGCTTGATTTAGTTTTTGGGCCCTTGATATTACCCATTATTTCTCCATCTATTCGCGCGCTCTTGTCAAAATAAAAGTCTCCTCTTATTTTTACAGATGCATCCATTAGAGTGGCGAGTGTCTCAGTGGAGACAGACTTCTGTCTGTTTCGTCCAAAAAACATGGCATTCCTTTTTTAAATACTAGTTATGGGTATTATAATAACTTCAGATTTTGTTATGTCATCAAACGGCAAAATAGTTGCAATAAGAAATTTTGCGCTAATTGACTCTAATTTTCCTTTTATAGCCTCAGCCACTTCAGGAACCCTAATTTTGTGTTGTCTCATTCTTGTTTTGCCTATTGATTCCGAGATCGCTTGTTCTGGTCTCAATGGGTCAATATTTTCAACACCACGAATAACTATTCTTACCTTTTTCTTTCGTTCTTTTGAGCCAGGTTTTGGATTGGCAATTAAGAGCTCGTAGCTTATTTTATTTTCGCCGCGAATACGAACTGCAGAAAATTGACGTAGAAAACCATTTGATTGAGTTGCCTGAACTAACTTTTCTAACGTTTGTATTCTCGTTTGCATCTCTGCTTTTTGCGTAGCAAGGTTTTTTACATTTTCACTAAGTTGACTTGACTGCTCTAGCCCAACATTTTTTTGAAACTGCCAGTCTGCCAATCTGGAGATACTCAGTCTCCACCAGGCTTCCGTGTAAACCTGTTCACCGAAAGATTTCAGTAGCCACAACCAGGTTAAAAGTATTACGCTTATTATCCCGAGTAATACCCAGTACGTAGTTTTAACCCGGCGGAATGTTCCCGCAGATGCCGCAATAAGAGGTTCATCAATTAGGGGGTTTTTTTTTGGCTGAAGCATGTTAGTTTGTTCTACTGCTCGTCCTTTTTGAGGCGTAAATTAGCGAGCTTTTCCGACCTGCTGACTCTAGACAAGAATGGCCTAGGATTTATTGGTCGTTTATTTAGTACAAGTTCAAAATGAAGGTGTGAGCCAGTTGATCGACCCGTGGAGCCAACTCTACCAATCCGCTGCCCGGCCCGAACCGGCATCCCTTTGACGACCTCGATACCTTGTAGGTGCGCGTAAGCGCTTACCAACTGAGGGCTATGGCGTATTTCAATGATTTTACCATATCCCCCCATTCTTCCAATCTCTTCAACAACACCGTCCCCAATTGCATAAACGGGTGTTCCAGCTTTTGCTATAAAATCGACCCCTCGGTGAAAAGCTTTTTTCTTGCTAAATGGGTCTCGTCTCATACCGAATCCAGACGAAATTCTGGCATAACCGGAGATTGGATGGGCAGCAGGTCCGGTCGATATTCTTTCAAAAATCTTTTGTCGATTAGCCTGTATTGAATCTATCGCCATAGAGATTTTTTTCACTCTTACCTCTAGTTCCTCCATTCTCGGAGGTCTATCTTTGGGGTAATCTCCAGCGGGAATATTAGTATCCCCTCCCTCAATAACAGACACAGTTGACTCGAGCATGTCCACTTTTGCTTTAAGGCCTCCTAGTTCCTTCGCCAGGGAATCTTCTCTAGTCTCTTCCCACCACTCTATGACAGACTTCGTGAGGCTGCCAGACTCTGTATTAATTGCCATTCCTATTCGCATTGCAAATAAAATTACTGCAGCAATTACCCCGATTGCTACCCATAATCTCCACCCCATTAATCTAATGGACACATGCGGTTTGTCGGACCTTGTAATGAGGATTAATTGCATAATATTGGTGCCCCTAATACAAATTAATTATCATAAAGTTTACCATCTTAGGAAGAAAATATAACTCATACTTAAGTATGAATCAAGGTTTTTTTATAGCTTTTGGATCTTATTTTAAAACTTTGAATTATATAGGGTTAAATTTTCCATATTTAGCTAAAAGCGTGGGCAATATCAATAAGTTAAGAATAGTCGAAGTAAATAAGCCTCCAACAATGATTGATGCCATCGGACCCTCAATTTCCCTACCGGGTTCTCCACTTCCTAAAATTAGGGGAAGCAATCCTAAGCCAGTAACTATTGCCGTCATCAAGATCGATGGCAATCTTTCGGAAGCTCCTTTAGCAGCAGTAGCAAAGTTCCACACTAGATTCTCATTCTGCACTAAATGCTGATAATGGGAAGTTAACATTATCGAATTGCGTATTGTAATTCCGAATAGAGTGACAAAACCTACGAGTGAGCCAATTGATAACCAACCCCCTGTGAAAACTATAGCCATGACCCCTCCAATTAAACAAAATGGTAGGTTTGCAAGAACTATTATCAGATTCATATTAGAGTTCAAAGCTATCCGCAAGATTAAAGCTACGAAGAAAAGAGCAATAATGGCGTTACGAATCAAAGCAGCGGTACTTTCGCTTGCTTCCGTAGTTGAGCCTAATACACTTACGTAATTACCAGGTGATAAATTTACTTCTTTCTCAATTTGAGTTCTTACCTCCTTTTCAAAATCAAATATGTCTCGCCCAACCAAATTCGCTGTTATAGCTTGGACCCGTTTCCCACCTGTTCTGAGGATCTTAGACTTTCCGGTATCGAAATAGATATTTGCGACATCGGCTAATTTGAAAGCTTGCCCTGTTCTGGAGCGTAAGGGAATATCAGCTAGCTTGTTCATGTTGTTCCTTAAATTTCCTGCAAAAGTAACAACAACAGGAATTTTATTTTCTCCTAAAACTAATTCGCCTACTGGGATACCGCGGAAAACTGCCATTATTACCTTGCTTATCTCATCCGGGGTAACCCCAAATGATGCTATCCGATCCCACAAAATATCAATTTTGATTTGTGGTATTCCTGTAGGTGTGACCATCTGGACATCAGTTGCACCTGGTATAGATCTGATTACTTCCGTAATTTTTTTTGCATCGATATTTATGTTTTCTAAATCAAGTCCCACAACTTCTATTACGAAGTCTGCAACATATCCGCTAGCTGTTTCTTCGATTCGCTCCGCCAAAAATGTGTTGATGCCGAAAGTGAAGCCAGGTAGGGATGAGCCCTCGAAGTTTGTTGAGGTAGTAACTGTAGTTTTTATTTTCTCCAGTGTATTTTCCTGCTCTTCTCCCGACAAGGGTCCCACCTCAATTTGAATTTCGCTGTAATTCATTCCGAAGGTATCGGCTCCGTTTTCAGCTCTCCCGACCCATTGCACGGTTGATTTAACATTTTCAATATTATTAATTTGTTCGGTGATCAAACCTCCGACTCGATTCATTTCAATGTGAGAAGTACCGGGAATCCCTGCCATGTGCATAATGTAATGGCCTTCCCTAAGTTCTGGGATAAATTCCATTTTAAATAATGGAATTATTGCCAGACCGAGTGAAACAAAAAAGATAGCTGTGAAGGATATCCCCCTGGGATATCTCTGCATTTTATTAATTAAAAGCAAATATTTTTGTTTAAGTATCCGTACGAGGGGTGAGTCCCTGGTTGAAAGAACTTTACCTCTAGTGAGTAGCACAGCGCAAAGAGCCGGGGTTATTGTAAGCGCAACAAGTAAGCTGGATGCTAACGCGTAAATATAAGCAAGACCTAATGGTTCGAAAAGTCTTCCTGCAATACCTGGCAAAAAAAGTAACGGAGAGAAAGCAATTATTACTATCAACGTCGCATAAATTATGGAGTGTCTGACCTCCATTGACGCTTTAATAATGGTTATGAAAGAGGAAGCTGGAGTTTTTCGCTTTTTATTCTCTCTTAACCTTCTAAAAATATTTTCGGTATCGATAATTGCGTCATCTACAACTTCTCCCAACGCAATAACCAGACCCCCTAGAACCATTATGTTCAATGTCAGACCCTGGCTTACCAAAACGATAATAGAAGATAACAATGAAAGCGGTATTGCGATGGCTGATATAAAGGCACATCTTGCATTGAATAAGAAAAGAAATAATATGATTAAAACAAGAGAGGCGCCTATCAAAACATCCTTCTGTATATTTGATAGTGCTTCATTTATGAAATTTGCTGGTCTAAAAAGCCCATAATGTAACTTTATTCCAGCGATAGTTAAACTCGGTTCCAATTCTGAAAGCTTTTGTTCCAACTGTTTCGTAACACTTAATGAATCAATTAAAGGCTGGCTTTGAACCATTAAAAAAATGCCTGGAACGTGGTTGATTCTAGCCGTGCTAATCAACGGAGCATAGCCATCTCTCACAAAAGCTAGATCAGATAGTTTTATTGGACGTTGATCAACCGATCCTACGATTAGAGATTTTAACTGTTCTGTAGTTATTGGCTGCGAGTTTAAAAATATTTCACTTCTTTGGTTATTATTTTCCGAAAAACCGCTAGCGCGGAGTTCTAGCTCTTTTTTTAACTTATCCTCAAGATCACTAAGGTGAAATTTGGTGTTAAAGAAATCATTTGGTTTTAGTTGTATTTGTCTCTCTCTATCGTGACCCCCGAATACGTGAACGTCGGCAACACCCTCTGTTTCCATTAGTGTAGGAATAATCAATTGTTCGACAGCTTCTAGCTGCTCCATCAAATTTTTTGTTTCGGAAGTTATTCCAATACCCAGTAAAGAGCTTGCAGAACTGGTTAAGGGTGTAACGGTTGGGAATCTTACATTTACAGGAAGTTTCTTAGATATTAGTGACAATCTCTCCGCTATTAATTGCCTACTGATAAAAATATCTTGTGACTCCTTAAAAATAGCTGTGACAACGGATAAGCCGGGAGATGATTGCGATCGTATTTTTTTAAGCCCGGGTAATCCAGCCAGAGATTTTTCGATTGGTTTTGTTACGAGCAGTTCGCTATTTTCCGCGGTAAATCCTGGAGCCTCAGTTTGTATCACAACTTGCGGAGGTGCGAACTCTGGAAAAACGTCAAGCCTAGCAGTTTGTAGCAGATATATTCCAAAAATGAAAATAATAAAACCAATTATTAAAACACTACCCGATCTTCTAACGCAAAAAGTAACTAAACTCTTTACCATTCTTAATCTTCATTTTCATTGGTGATAAGGTGTTTCAATTCCTCTGAGAGTAATGTTTGAGCACCCCTCGTGACAATAATTTCATTTGGCGTTATTACATCCGTAAAATAACCAAATTCAGTTGGAAAATTTTCTGGTACATTTTTCCTGGCGAATTCATCATTTGCAACTTTTACATACAGCCACGATTTGCCGGCATATCTTACCAACGAATCGGGAGGTATTTCGACACCCTGAAGTTGCTTTGTCGACTCAGAAACTACTATTATTGGCGAATTAGATGGCAAATCAAGAGATTTTGACTTTATCAACCACGCTTTACCGATATCCCCTAATACTGTAGAACCAGCATTGCCGATCAGTTGCGCAGTTACTCTGTTTGCAGATGTTTCACCAACCCTTTTTACCCACCACTTTGTACTGTCTATTTCCAGCTGTTCTCTTGTCGCGAAACGGACAATTTGTATTTTTTTATTTATGATTGACAGAAAATCCGGATTTTTTGAACCTAGCATATTCGAAATTTTTCCAGACCAACTGGCCATAATCTTTAGTTTAAGGAACTCCCTTTCTTCAATCAATCCTTTTAAAACTTTCTCGTTTTCTTCAACCTCCAATTCAGCCAGTTCAAGTTGCCTGGAGGAAGCTTTTTTTCCAGCCTTGAACAGATTTAGGATTCTTGAAAGGTCCTGTTGTCTCTGCTCTAATTTCGATGCAGTTTCATTGATTGCTAAATTTAATATCTTAGTGTCACGTTGGGCCTCTATAAGATCAGTTACCGGCATGATTAACCCTGGGAATTCATGACTGAAAGTGTAAGTCTTAGATTTTGCTTTTTCAACTTTTAAACCGATAAGCCCTTGGACCTCATTACTTAAAATAAGCCTATTACCCTTTATTGCAAACGATTCGCTTTCTATAGTTTCATCATTTTCCTGTTTGTGAAACTCATCTCTTCCGTAAACAGTCAATAGGAATACAAGAACTATTATGACTAACGACTGAATAGCTAGAACATATTTTATCATTTTGGTGTTTCCAGCAAGGAAGAAATTTTATTAGATTGGCACACGCCTAGTTTTAATAAAATTTTCTTCAGTGAGTTTAAATAAAATAATTTTGACCCTCCTAGAGATTTTATTTGTCATGTTTTGATTAGTTTTTCGAATCATCCCTTAAAAAATCTAAAACATTGAAGGAGGTTTCGAGGCTGAGCATACTGCAAATATTATCTGCAATTATCTGTGTTAACTTGATAGCATGCTCTTTCGAAATATTTTTCCTCTGGAAATCGGATGCAATATCATAAACTGCCTCAGCGCATTCAAACGGAATATACCCTACAACTTCTCCCTGGGAACTTTTAATTAATTGGAAATTGTTTGGACGAGGATTTTCAGGAGGACTTTTTTCATCCCATAGCGCTTGGAGTTTTTCCTCATGGTGAATTTCATATGCTTTTGCACCATCGATAAATATCTTATCAATTACAGCTCGACATCTCAGGCCAATTTTAATTCTATTAGCTCTGCTTTCTTTGTCCTCGTGAGTCTCTGCGCATGCCGAATCGAATTCGGTTTTAGCTATTTCATTTTCGGTTTCGGTAACTTTTTTATTATCGCTAAACCAGTTTAAAACCATTTTTCTCCTCAATTTAGGAACAGTTTTTGCTCTTGCCTTATATATTAGCTAAACTACGAAAGAAAAAGGGAAAAAAATGTGGATGAAAGCAACTGAGGGCGCCGACGGTACGGTTTTTTATATCGACCGTGACTCAATTAAAAAAGAAGGAAGCCTTATCAGGGTATGGGAACTGCAGGATTTGAAGGCAAAAGGACCTTTGGAGGAAAAATCGCGAAGAGTTCTAGTAGAGTATGATTCAAAAAACGAAAGAAGGAGAGTGCTTTCGTTCAGTTTCCATGGCGATGCAATGGGCGCAGGTGTGACTCTTAAATCTGATCAAACACCTGGAAAATGGACAATGGTTGCACCCAATACAACTGCAGCAGTGGTATTTCAAGTAGCTAGCGCGCTTAAAAGACCAATGGGTAAGGCATCCGCATTGCCACCGCCGCCTCCGCCACCTCAAACTCAATCTAGTTCTACAACCCAACCAGCGGGACAGGGTGATCAGAGGAAGGATGAGACATCGACCCACGCTAATGGAGAGAGTAATGTTGACGGGTCAAAACCTGATTCTGATGCAACAGAACAACCGCCAACTGATAACAAATAAAACTTATGGGAACAAGCTACCTTAAAGTCGCAGCTCATGCAGTTTCGTTTGTGGGAATGCTACTTATAATTTGTTTCAAAAATGACATTTATGCCGCATGTAGATGTATTTGCTCGGAGGGTTCAGTCAGACTGGAATGTAGCCGACCTACCTCATTTGCGCCTATTTGCACCTCCAGGATTTGTCCAAAGCCACAAAAAACATTTGTTCCAAAGAGTAGACAAGTATTTCCGCCACCGCTGAGACTGAAAATGTCTGATTGTAGGCAAAGACAAGTTCTTAATCCGCAGACAAATAAAATGGTTTGGAGGACCATTTGCCGATCCGAACACTCCTTTTAATCCTTTTTATTTTGCCGTCTTTCGTAAATGCTCAATGGGATTTATTATCCAAAAGCTATCTTGGCCATGTATATTTAGACTTTTCAACGTCAGAAAGGAAAGGACCATTCTTTTTTGTTTGGCAACTCCAAGATTTTTACGTTGTAGATAAAACAGGAATAAGATCAAGACGGATTCTGAATAAAATTAATTGTAAAACTAAAGAACGGCAAATTTTATACTCTTCTAGCCACTCGGAACATATGGGGAAAGGAGTTGTCATAATTAGCGGAAAGATTGCGTCTGAGTGGGAAGAACCCTTGCCAAAATCGGTGGGTGCCAGGCTTGTAGCCGAGGTTTGCGGTTGAAGTAAATTAGCAAATAAGGAGATAGATATGTTAAGTTTTTGGGAGAAGTTAATAACGATTTTATTTGTTTTACTGTCCACACAAGCAAGCGCCGAGTGGCTTGAGTTAAGTTCGGATGATGAACGGAGTGTCTTTATCGAGACGGACCTAATTATTCCTTATCTGAAAGACAGAAAGATGGCAAAAGAGCTACATGAATATAAAGTTGCTAGAAACGATGGCGCCACCAGTTTGCGTATTCGATCTGATTATGATTGTAAAAAACGGATGGTTCGAACATTAGCCGTTGATAGAGTTGCAGGGGAGATGGGAGTTGGGAAAATAATTTCCTTGAGTGAAAAGCCCTCGAAATGGAAAAAAATTAAATCAAGTGACAGTCGGAGTAAAGTTTTAGATTTCGTTTGTAAAAATGAGTAGAAATTATGGACGGTCTGACCTCAATGCCTGCGCGGATAAGCTACTAAAAATTGCGGTTATGGGAATAGCAATTAGCAAACCAGTGAATCCAAGAATTGATCCGAAAATGAGGAGGGAAAATATAACTGCTAATGGATGGAGTCCGACACTTTCTCCAACAAACTTTGGAGTTAATAAAAATCCTTCAATAAATTGACCGATAAAAAAGACTACGAGTGTTGCTAGAGTGCCGTGAGCAAAGCCAAGATCTAAAATACCAGCGAGCAGGGCAATTATCATAGAGATTACAAATCCTATATAGGGCAGTATCAAAAGCACGCCTGACAATATTCCAATTGACACCCAATTTTCATATCCAGCAATTAAGAGGGCTACTGAATAAAAAGTTGCCATTGCACAAATGGTATAAAATTGCCCTTTGAGATAGAGCTTTAATTTTTTGTCGGTTTCTTCTGCAACTGCTGCGGTGATATTTTTTAGTTTACTAGGTATTATTTTTCTAAAATTAAAAAATATTCGATGCCAGTCTTTCAATAAGTAAAATACGGTAACAGGCACTATTATAAGCCACCCCAAAAAATCTAAGATAATGTTTGTCCCTCCCAACAAAAAACCGATAACATATCCCGAAATTTTTTCTTTAAATTTACTAATAAACTCTAATACCTTACCTTTTAATTCTTCAATTAAATCAACTTGGAAACTAAGATTCAATTCGATTAATTGGTTCATCAAATGGCCATGAGCAACAGAAATCATCAAGGGTAGTCGTTCTCTTAGCTTTTGAAATTCAGATTCAAATAGTGGTAATATCACCGAAACAAGTATGGTGAAAACAAGTAGAGCGAAAAGGATAGACAGAAAACTTGCTATGGCACGGGAGTTGCATATTGTTTCTGCCTTTGAGCAAAGCGGCTCCAAAAGGTAAGCAAAAAATAGAGCAGAAAAAAATAACAGAATAATTTCCATTATGAATCCATCGCTTCATCTAAATCCGAAATAAGGTCACTATAATCCTCCAAACCAATCGATAATCTGATTAGCCCGTTAGTTATGCCGGCTAATTTTTTTGTTTTTGCGTCGACTTTTGCATGCGTCGTTGTTGCCGGGTGTGTTACCGTAGACCTTGTATCACCTAAATTACCCGTTCTCGAGAATAATGTCATATTATCGATAATTCTCCATGCCCTGGTGAGCGCAGAATTGCTTGTAGGATGGTTTAACTCGAAAGAAATCAATGCACCTCCAGATTTCTGTTGTGACATAGCTAGTTCGTATTGTGGGTGACATTTGAGGCCTGGATAGTATACGGAGCTGACTCGTTTATCAACAGATAGCCACTCTGCTATTTTTTCTGATGATTGCGAGTGTTGGTTCATTCTTATGCTGAGCGTTTCCAATGACTTGAATAGTAGCCAGCAGTTAAATGGACTAAGGCTGAAACCGCAAAATCGCATTGTTTTCTTTAGTTCATCAATTAATTTTTTGTTTCCGGCTATGACTCCACCTAGCGACCTTCCTTGCCCGTCGATAAACTTTGTTGCTGAATGTAGAGATAAATCAATACCAAATTTCAAAGGGTTTTGTAGAGCTGGAGTGCAAAGACAATTATCTACGATGGAAATGATACCGGCATTCGATGCAATCGCTGATATTTTCTTAAGGTCAGCTATCTCATTTAACGGGTTTGATGGTGATTCGAGAAATATCAGTTTTGTATTTTTTTTTAATTTCCTTTCCCAATCAGCAATATCTGTTAAACGAGCATAATCAACTCCAATGTTAAATTTTTTGAGCATAGTCTCAAACAATTGAATGGTCGCCCCAAATAGACTCGGTGTGGCTAAAATTCGATCTCCGGATTTCAAGAAAGTCATGCAAGTAAGCATGATGGCCCCCATACCAGTCGAAGTAGCGCAACCGGCTTCTGCGCCCTCCAGGGAAGCTAATCTTTCTTCAAACATTTCAGTGTTGGGGTTTGTAAATCTAGAATAGATCAATCCTTCCTGATCTCCAGAAAATTTCTGAGCAGCCTCCTCAGCAGTATCGAAAACAAAGCTAGAAGTTTGGTATATTGCCTCAGAGTGCTCACCAAAAAAAGAACGCTTTGTTCCATTGCGAACAGCTCTTGTAGAAAACGAATTCTTTTTTTTCTTGTTCTTTGCCATGATCTTTTCTGTTAATTTATACTTAATATTTTTTAATTTACCCCGTAGAGTATTCCGTTTAAAAGGGTTATGCTACATCGTGTGCGTATTTTACAATTATAACTCTATCAAAATGAAAATTTATTCTTTGGTTTTATTCTATGGCAACTGATATTTTGTCACTCAGCTTATTATATAGCGTAACATTCATACTTTTGACTGCTGGATTTATTATAGCTGGATACAAATTATACATTAGGTTCCAACAAAAGGACCGAGAAACGATCGACTTGAATTTCGAATTGGAAAGAACTAAGGCTAAACTCGAGAAGCTAAATGAGTCGGAATTGAAAAACGCATTGTTAGAAAAAAAATTACAGGAATCAAAAACCGAAAATCAAATTCTGGAAAAAGAGCTAATTGTTTTTAAAACCAGGGTAAGTTCCCTCCAGGAAAAGTCTGATTTTTTTCAAGAAGCAACGGCACGATTAGAAGTCAACTTTAAAAATCTTGCATCTCAACTATTTGAAGAAAAAACTCGTCTTTTCAAAGAAACTAATAATTCTCAGATTGAGAGTCTTTTAAAGCCATTCAAAGAAAGACTTGTGGAATTTGAAACCTCGATAAACGTAATGCACAAGAAAGCTAGTGATGACAAATTAATTCTTAGTAAGGAAATTGAAGGTTTAAAAGAGCTTAATTACAGTATGAATGAGGAGGCAAAAAAGCTAACGAAAGCGTTGAGTCATGAGGCAAAAATCAAGGGAAACTGGGGCGAGCTCATTTTGGAAAAAATCCTAGAGGGTAGCGGTTTACGACCGGGTAAGGATTTTAAGAGAGAAGTTGTTTTTCGAACTGACGAGGGTACACGGAGGCCAGACGTAATTATTTATCTTCCGAAAGGAAGGCATATTGTTGTTGATTCTAAAGTTTCTTTGAATGCTTATTTAAAGTTTGTAAATAGTGATTCGAAATCCGAAAAGGGCTTTGCTTTGAAAGAACTTACGCATACTATTAATGCCAGAGTTAAGGAACTATCGGAAAGGGAGTATTTTGATCTTCCTGGGTTAAAAACTCCAGAATTGGTGCTTCTATTTTTACCAAACGAGGCAGCGTTTATAGAGGTTTTTAGAGATGACGAGGGAATTGTACAACGCTCAATGAGCAGTAATGTCTTAATAACGGGCCCCTCCACTTTTCTCGCTAGTTTAAATATTATTCGACAGGTTTGGAGTTTTGAGGAACAAAATGATCGGACGATGGAATTGATTAACAGAGCGAGAAAAATTTATAAAAAATGTATGGGTTTTGTTGGAAACATGGAGGACGTCGGGAAACATATAGATAAGGCAAAAGATGCACACTGCATAGCATACAGTCAGTTATCTCATGGCAAAGGTAATTTAGTCAGTCAGCTTGAGGGAATGGAGAGAATTGGTCTATCTGTGCAAAAGCAGCGATCTCCTTCGACATTAGCTACGCAAATAGGAGATGATGGTCATGAGGATAAGTCGGAATAAGGAATTATTAATGAAGGTTTAAAAACTTATTTAAAGTTTTTATCACTTTATATAGGGACAGAATCATGTTCGCCTGTGATTCATAAATGCTTGTGGCATCAGGGGGCAAAAGAATAGTTTTTTGCGTTAATTTTTTTTCTCGTGGCGACAAAGTTATCTTCGCCTCCAGCGTTTTCATATGTTTTACAAACGTTCGCATTTGTTTTCTTTCGAGCATAACACTAGATGTACAAAGTAAAAAAAAAATTCTTTTTATTTTAGAAAGTGAATTTCTTAAGGAATTGCTGCCTGATTTCCCCGCGCTTTCACAGTAAAGGGATGATGTGTATACAAAATTTGTAACATTATCCAAAAATACCGTCTTGATTCTTCGAAATGGAAGAGCATCGCTACCTTTTTTCTTTTTAAAAGAAGGAGAGATCAAATACCAGTTTTCTGTCAGCTCAAGTCCTCGCAAGGCTTTAGATTTCCCTTGAAAAAAAGTTCTGGGCAGTTGCTTCCAAATAATCTCAAAGAACTCAAGTAGGTATTCTTTTTTATCGTGAACAGATTCTATTTCGAGTTCATTAATAGTTGCTTTCCTATCATTACAAATGATTTCTCCTTCATCATAACAAATCTCAAAAGTTGAATCCTTGTACAAAACTAACCACTTTGTTCTAAAAATATCTGTTTTAAAGATCTTTTTGCTTCTAGACATTGTGTGGGTGAATCGTAACATCTGCGGTATAAAGCTTTTTTCTTTTAATTCTTTCTCGGTTGGAAAATCAGGATAATTCTCTGTAGTAAATGGTAGGATATTTTTATCATGGACAACAGTGTTCCATTCAAGACTGTTCCCATGTCCTTTGTCAATTTTTAGCTCAAGCAAGCCTTTTTCGTTCTCGATACGACTTCTTAAGGCAATACCGTTTGTTAAAAAAGTATAATCGCTATCATCAAAATATTGCGTTTGTATTTTATTTTTGTAAATCAAGGGTGTACACAGGCAACTTATGTTTGTTAATATTTCCAGTGAAAGGTTGCCGCAGAGTCTTAACTCTTTTTCGGTAAATGGTTTTGTCATGTGAGCATTCAATTGTTGAAACAGCAGGATATTATTTGGAATATGAATTATATTAGAAAAGTCATGTTTTTACTCGTTTACCTTTTTTTTTTAAAGACAGGGTTTTGTGAGTGGGTACAGGTCAGCAAATCGGAGAAAGGAGCATATTATGTTGATCCAGGAAGTGTGCTTTTGATTGATGAGGAGGTAAAGAGTGTCTGGGTTCTCATAAATCTCAAGCAAACAGAAGATAAAGTAAAATCCCGCCAGTTGAAATTAGAGATGGACTGCCTTTCCGAAGAAATTAGAATTAAGTCACTATACTCTTATAGTGGCTTTTTTTTAGGAGGCATCCCTATAAAAAATTACTACAAAACTGAGGAATGGAGATCAATTGAAACTGATACGGATTTGAAAGTCGTTTATACACGTTTTTGTGATAAGTAAATTTATAGTGAATAGGTTAGAAATTCACTAATTTGGGAATCATTTACATTCGTAAAAAAAAGATCCGCAGGTTGCTGAACTATTAACTGTCCTTTGGCCATAAAAAGAATTTCCCCGTTTAATCGTTTAGCCTGATCAATATTGTGAGTGGACATAATAATCTGCGTTCCGTTCGCTGATATATGTTGGATGAGGTCCTCTATTTCTCTGGTGTAGTATGGATCGATATTCGAAGTGGGTTCATCTAAGAATAATACCTCTGGTTTCAGCAAACATGCTCTGATGATCGCTAGTTTTTGTTGTTCGCCTTGGGAGAGTTTTGGCGCATAAACATTCGCTTTTTTAGAAAGATTTATTTCGCTTAAAGCTTTTTCAACAAGCTGTTCCTTACTTACAATATTTTTTTCTATAGTGCTTAATGTAAATAGTAAATTCTCTCTCACCGTTCTTTTGAGCATGATGGGCTTTTGAAAGACCATTGTTTGCCTGACCGAGTATTGAAGCTTAGTTTTATCGGCCCACGAGACCTCCCCATGAGTGGGTCCAATGAGTCCGTGTGCAACCCGCATAAGTAGTGTTTTTCCAGACCCATTTGCCCCTAATAGGATTCTCGGCACTCCTTTTTTAATGGTTAAAGTAATATTCTTAAGAAGCATTTCTCCTGCACGTTCAAAACAAACTTGTTTAATGTTCAACGGCAGCATTGATTTCATTATTTGGTTTCTAAATATTCTTTTATGAAGAATATTACTCCATTCAAGGTAAAAATAATCGAGATTAGGATAATTCCCAACATGATAGCAAAGGAAAGGTCTCCTTTAGATGTCTCTAGCGCTATTGCTGTCGTCATCACACGCGTAACCCCATCAATGTTTCCTCCTACTATCATAACTGCTCCGACTTCAGATAATGCCCTGCCTGTTGCGGCCAAAACAATTGTTACCAACGAAAATTTTACGTCGAGTAATAGCGCGCCTATTATTGTTTTTTTGGGGACACCAAGTGACGTGAGTTGTTCTGAATAATCAATCCATACATTCTCAATTATCTGCCTACTCAGTCCGGTCACAATAGGAGTAATCAATATTGTTTGAGCAATTATCATAGCCGAGGGCGTGAATAAAATTCCGAAAGAACCGAGTGGTCCAGCTCTAGAAAGTAAAAGATAAATCAGCAAACCAACAACAACTGGAGGGAGGCCCATTAGAGTGTTCAACAATATAATTGTCAATCTCTTCCCATAGAAGCTAGTAGTCGCAATGAACGCAGCCAACGGAAAACCTATCGCACTAGCAAAAAAAACAGAGCATAGGCTAACTTGCAAGCTAAGTTTTACCGTTTCATAGAGTGCAATGTTATTAATCTGACTGAAAAATGCTTCGATAAATCCGTACATATACTCAATTTCCCTATATGTTGATCAAATCCCAAAGTGTTTTTAAGGTCCTCAGTTAATTTTTCCATCCAATATTCATCTAACCGTCGGTATTTGATTTTAGTGAGCAATACAGCTTAGATTCATAAATAATATAAAATTGCGTTTGTCTAGTTTTATATAACAAGCTTTTAAGCTCATTATTCCCCTGGGTTTTTTGTTTCAGTGCGGAAAATGTTCCAGCCGAACTTAAGCAAAAGTTTTTTTTCCAGCAATTTAGTTTCATCCTTATACTTTAAATCGAAAACACATTTCTTCAAAAGTATGTTGATTTTTAATCCCTAGTGTAAATTACTGAGGGACTGGGAAACAACTTTCTTGCATCAGTGTCCGAAGAATCTTTTAAAGAATCACGTATTTTCCGAAGCAATTTAAGAACATTTTTATTAATTTTCGTAATATTTTTAGCGAGTTTTTCTTTTTTAAACAACCATTAATCCCTAGGTAATCTTTTGATTCAAAATTTCATTCAAAGACTGAAAAAAACAAAAACCTAAGATTTTTTCTATTCATTAAATTTATCAAATTTCGATATCTTCATTGAATTTTGCCTTTTTATTGAAAGAATATCCTTTCGACGGCACGACAGCATCCTAGTAATTACAGTGGACCTCTCGCAGTCCGTAGGATTCAGAAAATTTCTATTGCTATACTGACATGAACAGTATAAGGCTTTTCTCAATACAACGGAGAAGAAGTTTGTATTGGACGTTTTTCCTATCCTTTTTTTTATGATTCATACCGTTTGTGGGAGCAACTGGTTGCTTGTCGAGTAAAAAGCCCTTCACTCTTCGTCGCAACGCGTTCTAAACAACTGTCAATGAGCGTGCCATCGTAAAAAGTCGTCGATAAAATAATTGTTTGGAAATATCCCTAATGAATTGATGTAAATTAATTAATTCTCAACTAACTTCATCAAAGGTTTTTATCCTCCCAGATCATCGAGCGTCTAACTCTGCTTGAATGTGTCAGTTCAAAATATTGCTAGGTGAATATTGGTAAGGATAATCCAAAGAATCCACTGATGTTGATCTATCTTCCAAAAATCCTTAATTACTGACAGTCTGCGTTTCGGCCTACAATTCCCAGACCCTGGTTTTTCTGAGAGAACCGTTAAATAATATTATTAGATCTATAATCTATACATTTATGAAAGAGACCGGAAACTTGTCTTGCATTTGCCTAGGATTTGTATTTATCATTGAAGCTTATGAGCACTTTGAAACTGGGATTGGATAAGATACTCAATTACGTATTTAAAAGCACTTGCTCTAACTTTGTTAACATTTACATGATTTAGTGAAAATATTGGCAATAGCGTTTTTCCCGATGGTTTATTTTGCTGAATCGACAATAATAAGTAATGAATTATTCAAAAGAAACTATTTTTTTGTTTTGTACTTTATTAACGATCTTGCATTTTTCGGCACATGCCACCGATCTAAAAGTTCATTTTGGCATCTGTGAGCAGGGTTCTAATTGTGATCGATGCATAGATTCTTATGAGTATACTCTGATACCAGATGTAGGCTCTCGTAGAGTTGTCGCGATTGGCTTTGATAAAGGTGGGAAGGCAGTATGGAGGGAGTACAACGGGTGTCAAATGGAGGATGCGAACAATTGGCGGTGTACGGGTTTTCATGGCGACTACGTGTCTCGAAAATCAACGGTTACTCTGGAAAGTAATGCCAGGACATACTATCCTCAACGTGGATTGGAGATATGTAACTTTGATGAATAGAGCACTTGTTTATCTAAAACTTGCAAATTCGGCCCGATTGGTGGATGAAATAAACTTCTTATCTTCCCGGTGATAGGGTTTTTAATGGGCCTGTCAATCTCAACGAAAAGTAGCGATGATTTATTGAAGTATACGTATGCGTGCCCAAAGTTTGCCTTGCCAACTAACTTTCAATTAATGGACTTATGACAGCGATGTCTAAAGGTTTAATCCATCGTTTTCCGAGAAAGGTACTTTTGAGCACGGGAGAAATCTAAAATTTTAGTGGAAAAATTAAGCGTATGAAGAACTCCATGATACTCGGGGCAACATGAGAGCAAGTATTTTTCAAATTTTTAAAATATCGTTTTTTAGATTTATGACAACAACAGGTTTCGCCAAATTAAAGTTATTCAGGGTTGCTTTTATTCTGACAACCAGCTTAATTTGTTTTCAAACTCAGTTTCTTTTTGCGCAAAACTTATCGTCATTATTTAATACTACTAAAACTATTGAAGGGTTAACACGAGAAGGAAACATACAGATTGGTTTGGTTTCAGATAGATTGGCAATCAAGCCTGGAACAAAATTTACCATCGGTGTTCAAATTGAGCATGATCCTGGGTGGCATACTTATTGGCAAAACCCTGGCGATACTGGTCTTCCGACAAAAATTGCTTACAATTTCTCGGTTGCAAATGATCTTTGGAAGGTTGGGCCCATCCAATGGCCAACACCAACAAAATTTATTATTGGCCCGCTGGCAAATTATGGGTATGGAAATAATTTAGTTTTGTTGCAGGATATAGTTGTCCCTGGGGACATAGTAACAGATTCGGTAAAAATTGATGTCAATGTCGCCTGGCTAGTTTGCGAAGATGTATGCATACCTGGGAACAAGATTCTGTCCATTAGACTGCCCGTTGAGGAAGATGCTGAAGTTCAACAGTCTGCTGATTCTCCGTTGATAGAGAGTGTAAAAAAAAATAATCCGAAAGAAGATTCTTTTTTTTCCAGTAAATTGTTTTGGTCACATGATGAAAATTATGAAAAAGTTTATATCTATAGTTCTGAAGAATTAATAAATGATCCTGAGTTCTTTCCACTGAAAAAAGGATTAATTATCCCAGCAGCGATGCAATCGTTTCGAAGTTTTAGGGATATTAGGACTAACACGGTAGGTTGGTGGTTAGAATCCAGATTAAATACAGAGGTGCCAGAAGTAACGAAAATTGGCATAGATTCATTAGAGGGTTTGCTGAAATTTTCCGATGGGTCCGCAAAGTATATAAATATAGCCTACCGGAATCTTGATAAAAAAAATTTAGAGGTTTTTGATACAGGCTTTCTGGTAGAAAAAAAAGCTAATAGTGGTACCAATAATGATTATTTTCCTGAACCTGACACAGGCTTTTTAGTAAGTCTTATGTTTGCTTTTTTTGGAGGTTTAATTTTAAATTTGATGCCATGTGTTTTTCCCGTAATTGGCATAAAGATTTTAAGCCTAATTAAAACAAGTAGCGATACTCTTTCTGGAAAAATTAACATCATTGGGTTTTCTTTTGGTATTTTGACATTTATGTTAATTTTTTCTGTTCTCTTTATCATTTTAAGAAATTCAGGCACTAGCGTTGGATGGGGATTTCAGCTCCAGAATTCGTCATTTGTTCTATGTCTAATCTTTCTATTTTTTTTATTAGCATTAAACTTATTTGGATTTTTTGAGTTCGGCACGAGCCTAACTTCACTTTCCTCGTATGATCGTTTTTCTGGATTTATAGGAAGTTTTGTCAGCGGAGCATTGACGGTGCTCGTAGCTACCCCATGTACTGCTCCTTTTATGGGAAGTGCTTTAGGATATGCCGTTAGTGCATCCAATGCTGAATTGATCTTTGTATTTTTAAGTTTGGGTTTAGGTATTGCATTTCCATATGCTTTTTTAACTATCAATCCACGGTTAATTAATTTGTTGCCAAAACCGGGGAACTGGATGATCTTGCTACGTGAGTTCTTAGGCTTCCCGATGCTGATATCCGTTGGCTGGCTTCTTCTCGTTTATGTTGAGCTAGAGGGTACTGGATCTATATTCCAAATATTTTTAATTCTGTCCCTTATTACCCTATTTTTCTGGCACAAGAAGAATTTTCCAAAAACTGGAAAAATGGGAGTTAGAGTGTTTCAACGGACTAGTATTATCGGGTTGATACTGTTAGTTACGATAGCGATCAGCACTTACCATGTTTTTGGATCTCATTTCGAAAGAAAGTTAAGTAATGAAACAATCGATGCTAAGCTGCAAAATATCGAATGGGTCAACTGGAAGGTCGGTTTGCCTGAGAAGTTTCTCCAAAAAGGGGATACGGTTTTATTGGATTTTACAGCGACATGGTGCATAACCTGTCAAGTCAATAAAGTGAGGGTTCTGGAGGATAACCAGGTTATTAATTTATTGTTTGAAAAAAAAATCAAGCTTATCCGAGCTGATTGGACAAAGCAAAATAAGGAAATTGAAAATGAAATAAAAAAATACGGAAGAATTGGCGTTCCGCTGAATATATTACTACGCCCTGGTAAGGATCCTTTTATTTTTTCTGAGTGGCTAGATAAGGATGAGTTTGTTGATCTCTTAAGAGATTGAATTTTAGGGCTCAAATATCATCGTCATTAGTACATAAAGCTTAACGTCTGTTACAATAAATATTTTTTTGGGTTGGTAATTATGAGTCCGATTAAATTTTTCATTTCGTTATTATTCAGTGTTTTAATAGTATCCTGCGGCACCGGTGAAAGATCCGATGCTACTTTTAGAATTACGGCGATCCCCGACGAGGCCCCTACAGAGTTACTTATGAAAGCTGAGCCGCTTATAGAGCACTTAGAGAAACAGACTGGCTTGGATATCGAATTTATTCCTGTCACGGATTACGCTGCGGCAGTAGAGGCGCTTGTTAATCGAAAGGTTGATATGGCCTGGTATGGTGGTTTTACTTTTGTGCAAGCGAAGATCAGATCAAATGACAAAGTTATACCCATCATTCAAAGGGCGGAAGATGAAAAATTTCAATCTGTTTTTATAACCTCAGATTCAACCATAAAAGGTTTGGAGGATTTAAAAGGCGTGACGTTCTCTTTCGGTTCACAGAGTTCAACAAGTGGACACTTGATGCCCAGAACTTTTTTAGCGAACGCAGGAATAATTCCGGAAGAAAATTTTAAGCGCACCGCATACAGCGGTGCTCATGATGCAACAGTTGCGTCAGTGGGTTCTGGGAAGGTGCAAGCCGGTGCATTAAATATAAAAGTTTGGGAGAAGTTATCCCAAGAGGGCAAGGTTCCAGAAGGTACCAGAGTTTTCTATACCACCCCGTATTATTACGATTACAACTGGACTGTGCATCAGGAGATTCCTGAAGTTACACGAAAGAAAATTGCAAATGCTTTTTTGATGCTCACGGAAGAGACAGATGTTGGCAAACGTATTTTGGAACTGCAGAGAGCATCAAGGTTCATCCCAACAAATGCTGAAAATTATGAAGATATTGAGAAGGCTGCTAGGAATGCAGGACTTTTAAAATAATACTTTCTTTTGAGCTCCGTATTACTAAAAAGTTATTGCCAAAGAGTTATAACCCCTAACAAAAAAGTCAAAACAGTTTTGAATAGTATTGATTTTAGAGTTTCTAAGGGTGAACAGGTCGCAATAGTTGGTTCTTCTGGTGCCGGCAAAACGTCGCTATTAAAGGCTTTGATTTTTGCCCTGAAACCATCGTCCGGCCAGATGATTTTTAATAAAATAAACCCATGGGCGGTATCAAAGCGAGCACGCCACAAACTCAGAAAATTTGTAAGTTTTGTGCCGCAAGAACCGCCGTTTCCACTACGTCAGAGTGTCTATCATGCCATCTTAGTGGGCCGTTTACCCACCATGAATTTTTTTAACTCGGTTCAGTCCATGGTGCAACCATTGTCGGTAAATGACGTAACAGAAGTTTTGCGCAAGGTACAACTGAGTGACAAAATTGGGAGTAGGGTGGATCAGTTATCTGGGGGTGAAAGACAAAGAGTCTCATTGGCGAGAGCTTTAATATCCAATGCTTCTTTTTGGGCCATAGATGAACCGCTTTCCGGATTAGATCCAAATCTAGCTGAAATTGTAATGCGTACACTATGTGAAAATGCAAAAATGAAGAGGATTACTTTTGTGTGCACCCTGCACCACGTAGAATTCGCGCTAGCGTATTTCCCAAGAATAGTGGGTATTAAAGAGGGAAAGATAGCGTTTGATCTTCCGGTTGAAGAAGTCACTTCTTCTCTGTTAGAAAGTACTTACAAGAGGCGGGAAATTGATAGCTTCTGAATTTAGAGACTCAGTGGCACGAAGTAATTTCACTTACATCGTAGTCGTGATAGTTTTATTTTTTCCGTTGGTTAAAGCTGTTGAATTCTATCCATGGGTTTTATTTGGAGAAAAAAATATAAAAATTACATTTAATTTTTTATCAACTTTTTTCCCTCCCAATTTGTCTGGATCATTTTTATCGGATGTATTGGAAAGTACTATTCAAACAATTGCAATTGCTACGGTAGGTTTATTTTTCGCTCTTTTAATAGGGGTACCATCTGCTTTATTGATCACAAATGCAATGTCAGTTTCATCGTGTGAAAATAGCAATACTATAATTCCAATTTCATTTCGATACGTTATTAGGGCTCTGCTTATCTTATTACGGAGTATCCCTGAAATTGTTTGGGCATTAATTTTTGTAAGAGTTGTCGGTCTTGGCCCCACGGCAGGAATACTAGCTATTTCTCTTACATATGGAGGAATGCTTGGAAAAGTGTACGCAGAAATATTGGAAAGTGGGGATAACCCTCCTGGTAAATACGGTATACAGATTGGTTGCAGCAGGTTGCAAGTACTTTTGTTTTTTCTTATTCCTCAGAATTTATTAGAACTTGTATCCTACACGGTGTATCGATGGGAGTGTGCGATTAGATCAACTGTAATAATGGGTTTTGTTGGGGCTGGAGGGCTCGGTTTTCAATTAGAAAGTGCATTAAAGATGTTTGCTGGTGATGAGGTCTTGACTATTTTATGTGCATTCATTTTTTTAGTTTGGATGTCTGATTGCTTAAGTAAATTTATAAGAAAGACGGTATCGTGAATAAGATCTTAATATTTGCACTGATTCTTTTTCTACTTGTTTTTAGTTTTTTACTGGTAGATCTTCAGTTATCTATGCTTTTTGAACAGGACAACTTGAAAAGTATGATTAGTTTTTTTGCTGAATTTTTTCCTCCTCATAAAGAGATTCAATTTCTAAAATTGGTTATTATTGCCCTTTGGGAAACTTTGGCAATCTCAGTCCTGGGCACTGTACTAGCGGCGATTTTTGGTTTATTTTTGGCGTACATGAGTACCGAATTCGATGATACCTTTTTTGGTAAAATTCTTAATCGTTCTGCTAGACTCGGTTTAAACATTCTTCGATCAATTCCAGAGTTGGTTTGGGCGGCATTATTGATAATAAGTGCTGGCTTAGGTCCATTTTCCGGTTGTCTAGCGATTATTTTCCACACGACCGGAGTTTTAGGCCGACTGTTTTCTGATGCGCTGGAAAATGTTCCTTCGGAGCCACCACAAGTACTTAAGATTAATGGAGTGAGTAGTTTTAACATTTTCTTTTACAGCAAAATTCCGCAATTAGCCGTTCAGTTTCTAAGCTATGTCCTTTATCGGTGGGAAAATAATATCAGAGTGGCGTCAGTTTTGGGGTTGGTTGGTGCTGGCGGTCTTGGTCAATTATTGAGCTTTAATCTTGGACTTTTTTTGATGGATAAAGCCTGCACAGTAATCATTGCAATGCTTTTACTAATAATTATAGTTGACGGAATCAGTTATTCCCTCCGGAAAAGGATCTATTAAATGAAGGACGAAGATAAAAAAGTTTTAAAAGAATTGATGGAAAGCTCACAGGCATTTCTTCCTCCGCGGTTTTTTTACAATAGCCTTGGAGGAACCCTGTTTGAAGCTATCACGAAGCTAAAGGAATATACACCAACAAATGATGAATTATCGATTTTTGAAAGTAACTTGTTAGATATTAAGAGAATTCTACCGCCTCGTATTTGCTTGATTGATTTAGGTGCAGGGAACTGTTCAAAGGCAGAAAAGGTAATACCAACATTACGTCCAGAAATTTTTTTAGCAGTTGATTTACCTTCTGCATTTTTTAGACAATCAGTAGCAACCCTAACGAAATCTTTTGAAAATCAAAAGATTTTTGCATTGGAGAAGGATTTTACAGTGGGACTTCTGATGTCTGAGATAACCGAGATCGTTGGCGCTGACATTAGTACGTGCTCAACAGTAATATTTTTCCCAGGATCAACTATAGGGAATTATTCTCCAGAAGAAGCGAAAAAATTTCTTTTGAGTATTGAACATGATTTTATCATTCTAGGAGTTGATCTAATAAAGCCAGAACATGAAATGATTAACGCTTATGACGACTGCCTGGGAATCACAGCGGCATTCAACAAGAATGCATTATTAAATGCTAATGAATTATTAGATACTGATTTTGAAGTTAGTAATTGGGAACATAGAGCAATCTTTAATTCTTTGGAATCCAGGATTGAAATGCATCTGGTAGCCAAAAATACTCACGAAGTAAAATCGCCTTTTGGGGCGCGATTATTTAACCAGGGAGAGTCAATCCACACTGAGAATTCACACAAATATTCCGTAGAAACGTTTAAAGATTTACTATTAGATTCAGGCTACAGTGATATCGTCGATTTTCCGCATCCGAGCAAGAGATACGCAATTTTTGTTGCTAAAGGGAACAAGCTATCCTAAATCCGGAAAAAATATCATTTCTATTAGGTGTATAAAAATTTCTAAAATGTATGTTACGAAAGTCTTCGCAAGAAGCGAAGCTCGCTCCTTTTAAGATCATATGGTTTCCGTCAAACCACGGTTTAGAATAATCCTTGTAAGGATGTGGGACAAAGGTAGGAAAAGCGTAAAATGAGTCCGCAGTCCATTCCCAAACACTTCCCCAGTAGAAACTTTTGCTATGTGATGCGACAAGCCATTCAAATTCAGTAGGAAGGCGCATTCCAAACCATTTAGCATATGCCTCAGCCTCAAAATAGGAAATATGTAAAGCTGGCAGATTTAATGCCATTTTTTCTTTATTAGCAAACCAACTAATTTCAACGAAATCCTGTTTAATATTTTTAAATGCTAAAAATTTCTTTTTAAGATCTTTGTAAAACGAATTCTTATGAAAGTTTACAGCTAGCCATTTTTGACCTTTAATTGACCAAAATCTGGGATCTAAAAAGTCATCGGAAAGTAAAAATTCTAAAAAGTCACCTAATGTAACGCAGGATGCCTGGATTTTAAATGGCTTTATGGTAACAGCTTGATTGTGAATTTCATTATCAAAATGAAATTCATAACCTTCGTAGAAAGGAGAGATTATTTGTTCACTGAAAGGTAAGAAATTTTTTTCAGATTTACTATCATAATTAAAAAACTTTTGTTTCAAGCCTGGAATTTCGAATTTTAATCGTTGGGCAGTCATTTTAAAAGCTTCCAAATGCATCATTTCGTGAGCAAGACTTAACTTAAAAAAATAAAAGTCTTGCTTCGTTTGAGGAGGCTTTGTTTCAAATTCCCTCACAATGTCTTCGGATGTACTTTCTAGATAATTAAGTGTTTGTTGATATGTGGGAAGGGTGCACTTCCACCTAGCGTCGTGGTGTATTTGGCTCGAGTCAAAAAGTGTATCTGCCCTTTCAAAGTAAGTATTTTCAGCGCAAAAAGCATTCCAGTCGACAGCGGAATCACATTCTCGATCAAATACGCGACGTTCATTTCGGCTAATCCACCGTTCATAAAACCAACCTACGTGGCAAAATTCCCAGATTGGTAAATTGAGTTCAGGTAAGTTTGGGACTCTTAATTCCGAACCTAGGACATTTTGAAAAGTTTTGAGCATTTGAATTGTCTCCCGTCTAGTCTTTAGGAAACAGTTAATAAATTCAGCTGAGTTGAAATCTCTAAAGTTTTTGTTTGCTATACTCATCATTTTGGCACAAATTATGACTGAACCTAAATTAACATCTCTTGCTCATGGTGGAGGTTGCGGATGCAAAGTCTCTCCCGAAATTTTATCAGATATTCTAGGAAAATCAGGAAGCATCTCAACTCCTGCGGAATTATTGGTAGGCCGTGGGACATCCGACGATGCTGCTGTGTATAAGATTGACGAGTCCAAAGCCATAGTGTCCACCACTGATTTTTTTATGCCTATTGTTGATAATCCCACTCATTTTGGCGCCATTTCTGCTACGAACGCTATATCTGACATTTATGCTATGGGAGGGAAGCCGTTATTCGCACTAGCAGTTGTGGGAATGCCAATAAATGTTTTATCACCTCAAACGATTTCAAAGATTCTGAGGGGAGGAAGTGATATGTGCGAAAAGGCAGGTATAGTAGTCGCAGGCGGTCATACAATAGACAGTTTAGAGCCGATCTATGGTCTGGTTGTTACTGGCTTAGTAAATATCAAATATTTGCGAAAAAATTCTACTGCTTGTGTGGGAGACAAGCTTATTCTCGGGAAAAAACTGGGAGTGGGAGTTTATTCAGCGGCAATAAAAGATGGGTCGCTCGGAAAGAAGTGGTATGATTCGTTCGTCAAAAGCACGACTCAGTTAAATAAAATTGGTATAGAGTTGGGAACCTTAGATTCAGTAACAGCAATGACGGATGTAACGGGATTTGGATTATTAGGTCATTTAAATGAGATGAATATTGGTTCAAGAACATCTTCCATTATTTACTCAAAAAATATCTTAGTGCACGATGGGGTAAAAACATTAATAAACAAAGGCTTCAAAACTGGTGCATCTGAAAGAAACTTATTAGCAATCAAGAACGATATAAAGTTTGACTCGACAATCTCAGATATTGATAAAGTTTTACTCACGGATCCCCAAACAAGTGGAGGACTTCTTGTCGCAGTAAAAAATCATCAGTCAAAGTTTGTGTTGGATCTCTTTATTGAACAGGGTTATGATGCATCAATAATTGGAGATGTTGTGGAGAAGTCAGATATTAATATTTTTGTAAATAGCTAAGGAGCGTGATTAAGATATTTTCACCCTTAAAAGAAGGGAAGATTACAGGAAATCATGTAACTGCAAATAGGTACGCGCTTCATTTGCAAAAGTTAGGATACAGTACAGAAATCTGTAGCACCTCACAGAAAAAGTTAGGTGTCGAAAAGATTGATTGTGCATTTGTACTCCATGCTGAAAAAGGTCGTCAGATAGTAAAAAAAATGACGGCTAATCGAGTCCCTATTGTTCTGATTCTCACTGGTACTGACTTGTATAGAGACATTAAATCACAAAACAGATGCATTAGAGACAATTGCCTTGAGTCAATACGTTCGGCCTCGGCTATTATTGTTCTGCATAAAAATGCGGTATTTGATTTATTAAAGATTATTTCGATTCCACGAGAGCGAATTTTTGTTATTCTACAATCGGTGGAAAGCTTTGTGAGAAGAAAGATTTTTTTTGAAGTTAAAAAAAGCTATAGAATTTTAATATTAGGGAATATAAGACAAGAAAAAGGTATTGAAGTTGCCATTTCTGGATTCCTTGATTTTCACAAGAGCATTGATGATAAGCACGAATTTTCTCTTGAACATATCGGAGATATCCTGGACCAGAGTTATTTTCGAAAAATTAAAAATGATTTAGAGGAAGTACGCGATATTAAATTTCTGGGCGCCATGGAAAGAGAGAGGCTTAGAGCTGTTTTTGCAAGCTACGACTTATTACTTCATTCATCATTTATTGAAGGTGGTTCACTTGTGATTCAGGAAGCCCAAAATGCTGGAGTACCGATTATTGCCAGCGATATCTCATGTCACATTTCTTTGTTGGGCGCGGACTATATTGGTTTGCATACATGTGGGTCGAAAAAAGATGTTACGAAAAAGTTACAAGCCTTTTTTTTCGATAAATTCTTTCGCAAAAATATGGAACTACAGCTGTCTAGGTGCTCTGCCGCTAGTGCTACAGTTACGGCAGAAAGGAATGGGCTGTCTAGAGTTCTTTCTTACATTCAGACGTAATTATTTTTTCTCGCGAACATCAACATCTATTGTCGTTTTTTTTTCTGTCGAAAAGTGCTCGTCTCGTCTATTAAATCGCTGGGTACCACGAGTAAAGTCTTTTGAATTTTTAACTGAGACGATTGTTTTGTTGCTCCCAATAGCGATATAAATAAGGGTGGATATAATTGAAACCAATAGTGCTGCAAAAATAGCTTGGAAAAAAGATGTTATCCCAAAGTCTGGAATAATCTCTGCCAATCCAAGCAATACGGCTCCATTAATGATTGGAATGATTAACCCCAGTGAGACGATAGCCAATGGAAGAGTTAATATCAATATGATGGGTTTTACGAATATATTTATCAATGTCAACAACACGGTGGTTATGACTAGAGCTTCAAAATTGTTGAATGAGAATCCGTCGAATAACGCGCTAGTTATCCAAAGGGAAACACCAGTTGCAGTTAGATTTGTAAGGTTTGTGATTATTCTTGAAGACATCCTGAAAATTCCGTCCGAATCCCTACTAGGAGTTGTTAGCTTGGTTTCAAATTATAGACGATAAGTTTACTATAACTACAAATTGCCACTCGTACTATAAAATTTTTTTATTTTCGTGTAAAAATTTGTGCAATGCAATATAATAGGATGATAAGTATTCTGAAAGTAACATGTATGAATTTAAAAAAATCTGTTGTATTGATCACAGGAGCAGGAAGTGGTATTGGAGAAAGTCTTGCGGAACATTTTGGGCAAAAGGGTTCGCGACTTTTTTTAGCGGACCGTGATTCAGAGGCGGTGCAAAGAACCGCTGAAGGCTTAAAATCAAAAGAAATAACAGACTTTGAAACGTTCTGTGGTGATGTTGCTGACGAGCGGGACTCTCAGGAAATGGTTGATTCCGCACTCCGCAAGTTCGAGAAGATTAACGTTGTAATACCTTGTGCAGGTTTAATAAGGGATGGTTTGACCATCAGTATAGACAAAGAAACCAGAAAGGTGAAAAAAAAACTTTCTTTGAAAGATTGGAGTAGTGTAGTGAATGTAAATTTAACAGGCTCTTTTTTGACGATTAGGGACTGTGCAGAGGCCATGGCAAATGGGGGTTGGCCATCCTTAATTGTTCCAATTGCATCAGTAAATAAGGCGGGGCAGATTGGCCAGATAAATTATTCATCCTCAAAAGTCGCTATTTCTTTATTTCCTAAAATTCTGGTGGGAGAGTTTTTACTCAAAAAGATAAATAATATTAGAGTTGTTGGGATTGCTCCTGGTTATACAAAGACTCCAATGCTGGAAAAAATGAATCAAAGCATATTGGAAAAATTGATAAAAGATGTACATTTACAACGCCTTATCGAACCAAAAGAAATTGCAATTTTAATTGAACATATTGTAGAAAATGAGGCAATTAATGGAACGACAATTGAAATTACAGGCGGGTTATGCCATCAGAGTAGTGTTGTTAAATAAGTTAAATGCTGGAAAAAATAGAAAATTTGCAAAGTAAAACTGACAGATACTCGGTCATTATTATTTGGTTGCATGGTTTGGGCGCCACTGCAGATGACTTTAAGCATTTACCAGATGACTTGATGTTGCCAGAGAATTTGGGAGTCAAATACATTCTACCTCAGGCTCCCCTTCTAAGTGTGACATTGAATAATGGGATGATGATGCCGGCATGGTATGACATTGTTGGGTTAGATAAAGACTCACCGCAGGATATAAATGGAGCCCTTCACTCAGCCTCAGAAATAGAAGAAATTATAAAGTCAGAAATTCAAATGACTTCCGAAGCAGTTAAAGTTTTTGTTGGAGGATTTTCTCAGGGTGGATCTCTTGCGTTATTGGTTGCTGCGCGAACAAATATCCGTTTGTCAGGAATAATTTGTTGTTCAGGATATCTCTTAAAAAACGCTCTATTAGACTCAGCACTTAAACATCAACACACACTCAGCCAACCAATTTTGCTTTGTCATGGTAACGAGGACGATATTGTCAAAAAAGAATGGGGATTGAAGGCCTATTCTGATTTAAATCAGAAAGGATACTTAGTAGACTGGCATTGCTATCCTAATCTCGGTCATTCGGTGAGTATGCAGGAATTAACCGACATTTCAAACTTTATTACCACCAAACTTTAGGAAATGGCAGGTTGAGATAGAAGTAGCAACAGCGTTATAGCTGCAGGCGCGAGAATTATAATTATTACTATTGGGTTCATTTTTTTTCCGTGTCACTTATTGTACCAAATTAAATGATGTTACATACAAGCACTAAGTCAAATTCTTACACCAATTTAGTACTACTTTGGGAAAAAAGACGTGGTTTACCCAAAAGGAAGTTGGGTCGGATGAGTGCAGAAAGGATGCGTGCCCACCCGATTCGGGAAACCATGATTCGATAAACGGATTTCTGGAAATAATCCTGTGAGGGAGAGATAGAAAAGGAACGATAGGGTCATTTTTCGAATGTATTAGAAGGGTTTTGATTTTTATCTTGTCGATAACTCTCGACGAGGAAGCTCGGTTCCAGTAATCTTTAACGTCCGAAAATCCGTGTACGGGTGCAGTATATGCATCATCAAAATCACTAATTGTTCTAGCTCGTTGAATATCACTTATTGACAGTTCATTCGGGAACTGAATCCATTTTTTTTTTGCTTTCTTTTTCATTGATCGGAGAAAGTGATTAGCATAAATGAGTCTATTAAAACCTCTATCTATTTTGATACTTGATTCCCGCAGGTTAATCGGAGCAGATATCGAAATGATAGAACGTAAATTCGGGAAAATTTTGGAATCAGATAGATAGTTTCCTGCCCAATGTAACAAAGCATTTCCGCCTAATGAAATACCCAAAATATGTAGATCTCGTTGTTGGCTGGTACATATCTTCGAGTACTTATGAATAATCCAGTTTACTTCTTCGCTGTCCCCAGCGTGGTATGAACGTGCCTGTTTGTTATCTATACCGGAACAACCTCTAAAATGAGGGATTGAAAGCGAAAAATTTTGTTCTTTGCATGCTTGATAAAATGCCTGAGCGTAGTAGCTTGAGGAGGAACCTTCTAGACCATGAAATAGGACGACCACTGGCCCTTTTCCATTAAAAAAGCTCATGTCCGAATCTATCTCAATAAAATCGTCATCAGGGGTAACCCATCTTTTTCTAATATATGTGGGCTCAACTTTTTTTTGCAAGATAAGCCTACCGACTACAGCAGGCCATATTGTCTGCAGGTGACCGTTATACAACCAGAAAGGACTTTGGAACTCTTGTTCAAAGTTCACAATAAAATGCTACTTCAACTCCGGATAGTTCTTGATCACCTTTTGGAGTAACGGTTGGAAACCGAACCAACCAGCTTCTTCATTTCCAATAATATCAAACGCCTGCTTAGCGGCGACGCTAGAAATTTTTATGATGTCCCTTCCTTTTACAGAGTGTGCCAGAAGTTGTGCCTGACAGCTCCTTTCCATGGTAATAAACCACCATGCTGCAGACTCAACAAACTTTCCAACTGTCAACAAACCATGGTTCTGTAAAATTAAAGCTTTTCTATTATGTAGTAATTTTGCAATTTCATCACCTTCGCTTGTTTCAAGGACTAGTCCTGAATAATGTTTGAAGACGTCATGGTGATTATAAAATGCGCAAGAATCCTGAGTAATAGGGTCTAAGCACTGTCCAAACGCAGACCATGTTTTTCCATAAATAGAATGTGCATGGCAAGCCGCATTTATATTCGGATGAGCCATATGGATTCGTGAATGAATTGCAAATGCAGCTGCATTTACGGGATTACTTCCTTCAACGATTCTTCCGTCATGCGTAACCCGGATAAGATCCGGAATCTCAACTTGACTGAAATGAATACCAAAAGGATTAACCCAAAAGCTTTCGGGGTCAATGGGGTCACGAACGGTAATATGGCCTGCAACGCCTTCGTCAAAACCGCAAGAAGAAAAAAGTTTCAAGCTGACAATGAGCCTTTTTTTTCTATGTTCTTGTTCTTCCGCTAAAGTCAGAAACGTTTCCGAAGTTGGAATATCAGGATTATTGATTATGTTATTTTGTACATCGTCAGCATTGAATGGTGATGATAAATCATTCATATTTTTCTCACTCAGTGTCGTTAAGTCAATGATACAGTAATTTAAAGCATTTGAAATATTGTAAATAAACTAACACCACAAACTACTAGTCCAACAACGATCATCAAAATTTTTGGGGCAATTCTTCTGCAAAGTAGGGCAGCGAACGGTGCAGCAAAAAGTCCACCAACTACTAGACCTGCCACACTTACCCATGGACTTGCAGTGACAAAAATTGTAAAAAAACCAGCTGTGGAGAGAGTTAAAAAAAATTCCGCAAAATTAACGGAACCAATTGTAGAACGTGGATCTTGTCCTTTCCCAATCAAGTTAGTAGTCACGATTGGTCCCCATCCCCCACCCCCTGCAGAATCAAAAAATCCCCCAAACAACGCGAGCTTTCCGATATTTGAAGTATTACTCAACGAATTCTGGTTCTTTTTCTTAAATGCTTTTTTGACAATTATTAGGCCCATCACAAGAAGATAAGCGCACATGATTGGTTTGAAAATATCCATATCGACTTGGGTGACCAAGAGTACACCAAATAGTGCGCCAATAATGCCTGGAATTAATAGCCTAATAAATAGAGCCTTGGATACATTGCCTAAATTTACATGAGAGATTCCGGATAAACCCGTTGTAAAAACAGCAGCAATGTGAACACTAGCACTAGCGACAGCTGGAGATGAACCAGTTGATAAGAGAAAGGATGTTGCCGAAATACCGTATGCCATTCCCAGAGCTCCATCGATTACTTGCGCCAGAAAGCCTATGATCAAAGCTTTCCAAAATTCTGGGTTAGCAAAAATTCTTATTAATGTTGAGAAAGAGTCAGTACCATTTGATTGTATAAATTTAGAAAGCAAGAATACTAAAACAGTTAACATACAAAACCCAGCAATCCAGCAGAAAAGAAAAAGAAAAGGATGTTTCTCTCCCTGAAACGTACCAGATTCAAGTTGAGGCAAACCAACTTCTACATGTTCTTTCTGTAGAGGATCATTACTAAGATCAGGGTCTCGTATTTTCATAACAAGGTAAATTATTTTTTAATCATTAAGGCGCCAGAAGTATGATGAGTAATCGGATCTATTAATACCAGAGCACCTAATTTGTTAGTGTATCTGTACTCATCATTCAAAACTGGACTAGCTAATCTAATTGTTGCGGTACCAATTTCATTCATTTGAATAGAAGACGATTGATAGCTTTTAAGTGTAACTAAATCTATTTTTGAATCAATCCTTACTTTCGCGAATGTCTCGGTAGTGCCTTGTCGCAAAATATATTTTTTCTTCGGATTAAACTCATTTCTGTCTAGCCATGCAATATCTACGAACAAATTTGAGGAAACTTCTAAGCGACTATCTTTGTTTAATAAGACATTACCCCTAGAGAGATCCACCTCATCGGTAAGCCAAATCATTATACAGTTACTTTTTTTAGCAAGAGATACTTCACATCCGGCATAAACTATTTTTTTGACAGTGACGATCTGGTCTGTTCCTGAGATTTTAAGTTTCTGTCCTAGTTCTAGTGTTCCTTCTTCAATTTTCCCGCAGTAAGCTCTCTGGGCTTTCTGTTTTTCACCGTCCCAGCGCATTACATATTGAATGGGGAATTTAATTTCGGGGGAAGGCTTACTATAACTGGGAGCCATGTCCTCTAAGATTTGTATTAGAGTTCCTTTTTTGTACCATCTCATTTGTTTCGATTTTGCTACAATGTTATCTCCCTTAAGGGCAGATATTGGGATAGCTTTATAATTTGGTTTCCAATTTAAGATTTCTGTAAATTTCTTGAATGACTCATTAACTTTTTGAAATATACTTTCGTCAAAACTGACAAGGTCCATTTTATTCACCGCCAGTATTACATTCGGGATATTTAATATGGAAGAGACTAAAGCATGTCTCTTTGTCTGTTCTAGTAGCTCTCCATCAATTGCTTTGGTTACATCTACTAACAAAACGACACAATCAGCATTGGATGCTCCTGTAATCATATTTCGCGTGTACTGTGTGTGTCCTGGGCAGTCGGCAATTATAAATTTATTCTTTTTTGTCGAAAAATACCGGTAAGCTACATCTATTGTAATTCCTTGCTCACGTTCAGATTCGAGACCGTCCGTTAAGAATGAGAAATCAATTTCATTATCCGAAGCTCTGCTACTCTTCGCGTTTACAAGATTATTTAGTTGATCTGATAGAACCAGTTTTGAATCATATAACAATCTTCCAATTAGTGTACTTTTTCCATCGTCTACACTTCCAGCAGTAATAAACCGTATTAATCCACGTTTCTCCATTTTTAAAAATATCCCTCTTTTTTTCTGCGTTCCATAGACGCTTCATTTGTTTGATCGTCTAGTCTTGTAGCACCTCTTTCACTAAGACAAGAGGAAGCTGTTTCCAAAATTATTTCTTCAGGATTTTTAGCAGAGCTTGGGACAGGGCAAGTGCATGAGATATCTCCAACCGTTCTAAATCTCACGTTTCTTTTTTCAACAACAACGTTGCTCGGAGGTTGCGTGTATTCCGTTACTGGTACAAGGAGATCATTCTTTGAAAAAACTTCTCTTTCGTGAGTGAAGTATATTGATGGAAGTTCAAGTTTTTCAATCATGATATAGTGCCAAACATCTAACTCAGTCCAATTAGATATAGGAAACACTCGCATATGTTGCCCTTTTTCTATGTGAGTATTAAAAAGCTCCCATAACTCAGGACGTTGGTTTTTGGGGTCCCATTGACCAAACTCATCTCTGAAAGAAAAGATTCTCTCTTTTGCCCGGGCTTTTTCTTCATCTCGTCTGGCACCCCCAATTAGTGCATCAAATTGGAATTGCTCGACCATCTCAAGAAGCGTAACAGATTGGGCTGCGTTTCTGGAGTCATCCTTGCTTTTAAGGGTTACGGACCCCCTATCGATAGAATCTTCAACATAACCTACCACAAGTTGTTCATCCAATTCTTTGGCCTTTTTATTCCTGAAAGAAATGACCTCCGGAAAATTGTGGCCTGTATCTATATGCAGAAGCGGAAAAGGGAATTTCATAGGTCGGAATGCTTTTTCCGCAAGTCTTAATAGAACAACGGAGTCTTTGCCTCCCGAAAAAAGAAGCGCAGATTTTTTTGCAGTTGCTGCAACCTCTCTTAGAATATAAATCGCTTCATTCTCCAACTGTTCAATGTAGGCAGAATCTAAGAAATTATTTTGCATCTAAGTCACGCTCTTAATCATTTAATTAATCTCCTAACCACCGTTTTCTCTCCCTTTCGCTTTTGCACTACGTTACAGTTCTTTTTCTACAGAAGGTCCTCCCCTGGATAGCTAACGATTGATTAACTATACTGGCGATCATGAAAAACTAAGTTCTTTTATTACGTCGGATATAGAATTCCTTACGCTAACCTGTTCAATTAAAGCAGGACCGGTAGCAAATTCTAAATCAGGATACTTTTCACGCAAATCTGCGAGGCGTCGTGGCAAATCAATTTTTAAATGATAACCATTAGCTAAAAGTACAGGAAAAACAAAGATATTTTTTTCCCCTTCAATATGTAACTGCGAAATAACATCCTCTAAAGAAGGCTTCTCTAATTCAAAAAATGCTAAACTGATTTTTCTAAAGTTATTTTTTTGCAACGCTTCTTTAGTCAATTTTATAAAAGGGTTTTTCCAATTTGGATCGCTGGAGCCGTGAGCAAGCAAAACAATTGCAGTTATATTTTCTTTAAGCAACATATGAAATTTTTTCATCCTTAGAGTGCTTATAGTTTTCAACTAAATCTCTAAACAATGTGGTATTTGTAAGATCAAATATGTTTCCGATGATCAGGCACACAGGACCATCAGTTTTCAAGTCATAGTTTTTTAGTTTATTGAGTGTCGTCAGTGTTTTCCGTGACTTCAAAGTAGCGTTTTCCACTATTGCAACAGGCATATCCGCAGGCAAATTATTATCGAGGAGTGACGAGCTAATCTTTTCCAACTCTTTCCCCCCCATATAGATAACGGCGGTGTCGCAATTGATGACAGACTTGATCCAGCTTTGATTATCTTTTTCTGCAAAAGCCGGCGTAACGAAACATACAGATCGCGAAACATTTCTCATGGTTAAACTGGTATTCAACTCTGCCGCGCAAGCTAGACCTGCCGAGATACCGGGAATGATCTCGAATTGGATATCTTTCTCGTTCAGTACTGTCAATTCCTCTGTAAGTCTTCCAAAAATAGTCGGATCTCCGCCTTTGAGCCTAACAACTTTTTTGTCACGCTGATGGTAGTTTACTAGTAATTTCCCAATTAATTTTTGATCAATTGATACTTTTCCCGCTCTTTTTCCAACAAAAATCCAATCGGCTGATTGATTCAGCTTTTCAAACCCTTCAAAGTCAATTAGTGCGTCGTATAAGATGATGTCGGCATTTTGTAAAATTTTCATTCCCTTGACAGTGAGTAGATCCGGATTTCCTGGTCCGGCTCCAACAAAAAATATTGGGTTATCTACAGTAATCATTTTAATAAATCCCTTTAGAATTATCGTTTCCAGACTGGTAGTGCTCATCAAAAGGGTTTAGAATCGACGCCATTTCTCTAGGTTCTTTTACAAAAACTGATTCCTCAGAAAAAATATCGAAATGAGCTATTCTAAATCCTGATCTCTTTAGAAAATAACAGATTTCTAAATTAATTTTCCCGACTGCGTGCAATTCAACATCATCAGCTATCTCTTTTATTTTTGCTGCCAACGAGTACGCACTCCCATCGACCATTTTCTTGAACGAAATAGCAACGGTTTTCTGTCCTGAAATCTCTTTAACGATTTCACTGCTCGCTATACCAATCTCATCGGGATCTAGAATTTTAGTAGGTATGTTCGTCTCTACGATCTCTCCAGTAATCAAACTTATACTGATTATCTTTGTATCATTTAAAATCATAATCAGGACTTTCTAGCTCTATTAGCGGCATCCGCAAATGACGGATTGCCTATCCTCGCCACGGTATTTCGGAAGCTCTCGTTTTTGTTTCTGTTGCTCACGTAGTGTTGCAAAATATTTTCTACAGCATCGCTAATTTCATCCTCTGCAAATGCTTTGGTGATAATTTTCCCTAGGCTTGCTTCACCTTTCTCTCCCGTGTTACCACCAAGTAAAACCTGGTAAAATGCTTTTCCGTCCTTATCAACGCCTAAAATGCCGATATTTCCGATGTGATGATGTCCGCAACTGTTCATACATCCTGAAATTCTTAAGTCCACTTCGCCAAGACTTTCTAACTTATTAAGGGCCTGATACCTTTGATTTATGTCTTCTGCCACGGTAATCGACCTCGCGTTCGCCAGCGAACAAAAGTCCCCACCGGGACAGCAAACCATATCGGTTAACAGTCCACTTACGGGCCGTGCGAGGTTTAATTCTCGTAGTTTTAGATATAGGGCAGGTAAATTTGAAGTCGCAACGTATGGCATAACAAAATTTTGGGCATGTGTTACCCTTATCAGCGATGCGCTAAACTCGTCGGCAATTTCGCACAAGGACAGCATTTCCTCTGCTGTAACATCTCCAGGAGCTCGGCCTTGTCCTTTTACTGGAATCTTTACGATACTTAATCCGTGGAACTTATGATTGACTACGCATCTGTTTTTCCATGTAGAAAATTCATCATTGTCACGTTCTTTATCAACGAAAGAACAAACTATTTCTCCTGAGTTCGAGACTTTTTCAACGATCTTTTTTTCCTCCATGAATTGTTGTTTGACGTTATCTAGATCGTGCGAACCCAACTTCCTAAAATTTTGTTCTATTTCTTTGAATTCCTCATTTAATAGTTTTTTAAATTCATCAACGCCGACCGATCTAATAAGAATTTTTATTCTCGCTTTTGTCATGTTATCGCGTCTTCCTAATCGGTTGTAAAGTCGCATTAACGCGTGGGTATAGAGTGTAATATTTGTCCAATGCAGATTTTCATGTATGACCGGACCTAATACGGGTGTTCTGCCCAGACCACCTCCAGCGCGTACCCTAAAGGTGACATCAGGTTCAGGAGTAATTGCTTCAAATGCCAGGTCATGCACTTGAACGAGTGCTCGATCATCAATGGATCCCGTAAAAGCAACCTTAAATTTTCGCGGTAGAAAAGAGAGTTCAGGGTGAAATGTACTCCATTGCCGAAGAATTTCAGCATACGGCCTCGGATCAACGATTTCATTTTCACAGATTCCTGCTAACGCATCGCTTGTTATATTTCTTAAGCAGTTTCCACTTGATTGAATTCCGTGCAGACCAACCTCAGCTAGTTCTTTGAGAGCTTTTGGCACGTCGTTTACTTTTATCCAATTAAGTTGCATGTTCTGCCTTGTTGTCAAATGACCGTACCCCCGATCATATTTCTTAGTAATATTAGCCAAAACTTTTAACTGACGAGTATTTAACATACCGTAGGCTATAGCAATCCTAAGCATTGGTGCGTGTCGTTGAATGTACAATCCATTCTGTAATCTAAGCGGACGAAATTCTTCTGCTGTTGTAACGCCCGCGTTATGTCGTTTCAGCTGATTTTCGAATTGGATGGCTCTTTCTTTGAGTCTAGACAGGTCAAAAGTATTCGGTTGATACATAGTTTGGAAAATGTTTGTATAAAAGTAGCCTATACTGTACGTTGAACACGCTTTTTTTAGAAATATTTTTTTTTTTTAACGTTAGAAAAATTAGTTATAAGGAAAACGGAGGTTTACTTTGGCCAAAGCTTACGTAGTTGGAAATAATACAATATTAAATAAAGATGGGTATAGTGATTACGCGAAAAAAGTACCCGAAACAATTAAAGCGCACGGTGGTCGTTTTATAGCCCGAGGTGGGGATACGGTTCTTTTGGATGGAGAGCCGAAAGGAAAAAGAAACGTGATAATCGAATTTCCCAGCATTGATACCGCTAAAGCATGGTATTTCTCACCGGAATACCAAGAAATAGTACACGGGAGATTGCATAATGCAGAGGGATATCTTTTGATTGTTGAAGGTTTAGAGGGCAGTAGTTAGGAAAAATATGAATATTAAAAGGGATTTGATCGTTGTTTGCACTACGGTTGATTCTATTAAGGAGGCTAGGAGTATTTCTAAGATACTAGTAGAGGAAAATTTAGCAGCTTGTATTCAAATTGATCAGGTTCGCAGTCTCTTTGAATGGGAAGGCGAGGTTGATGAAAATCTTGAATTTAGAATAAGTATTAAAACGGTTGCCGACAACTACGAGTATGTAGAGGAAAAGCTTTTAGAAGTACATCCGTATGACTTACCCGAAATTATAAGTCTACCAATAGTCTATGCGTATGGTCCATATGCTGAGTGGGTGGATAACCAGTGTGGTGAGGATCCGAATTTTGAAAACAATGAATAAATTTTTTTTTGGTGTAGAGAAATTAGATAAAATTTCAGGGACCGCTTTCGCCCTAGGATATGCTGGAGCGCTCCCTTTTATATTTCTTGTAATGCTGCAGTGGCAAGGTTATGAACCTACGCAAAATGGACTTAACTTAATCTATTTTTACGGGTGCATCATTTTAAGTTTTTTGGGTGCGCCACACTGGGGGTATATTTTAGCAATAGCAGACAAAGGTAAAACTAAAAATTTGGCTGGAAGACTTGTAATCGGGGTCATTCCCTCTTTAATAGCTTTTTTTTCTATAACGGTCAGTGAAATTGATCGTCTATTAATTATAGGTTCAAGTTTCATCTTTGTTTACGTTATTGATAGTATTTTGTTCCGACAACAAATTGTGCCAAATTGGTTTCTTCCACTTCGGCTTCGCCTAACGCTGATCGTTGTTATGAGCTTTTTGTTTTCTATTATTCTAATTATTTTCAGAGAGTGATACTAAGTGCGTATTAATACCATTTGCGACGCCATCTGGGGAATATCCTCCCTCTAATAATGAAACTAATCTTCCACCGGCGTGTTCGTTGGCAATACCTAAAACTATTTTCGTAGCATCATAGAACCCTGAATCAGAAAAATTAAAACACCCTAACAAATCATCTTTTCTGGAATCAAATCCGGCTGAGATTAAAACGAAGTCAGGACGAAACTCATTTGCTACCGGAACTAGATGACCAACTAGACTTTTTCTTAACTCAAGATCTGTTGCGCCACAATCAAGGTGGACATTTATGTTGTATCCGTATCCATTACCTTCTCCTTTTCGTGCAGGGTCCCCCGTACCTGGGTATGCATGCCAATCATGCAAAGAGAAGAATAGTACAGAGGAGTCATCATAGAAAAAAAATTCAGTTCCATCTCCGTGATGATAATCCCAGTCGACAATAAGAATTCGTTTGTATCCCAAAAAATGTTGGAGATATTTTGCAGCAATCGCAATGTTATTAAAAAAACAAAACCCTTCCTCCCGCCCATAATTTCTAGCGTGATGGCCTGGTGGCCGGGCGGCAACAAAGGCGTTTTGTACTTTTTTTTCGTGTACAGCGTTACAAGCTGTTATGACTCCCCCGACTGCTGATTTTGCGATATCCACTACTTTGGAATTATATCTATCTGAGATTTGTTTGAGATGCTGCTCAGAGTGAATCATCGTTATGATCTCGTCATTTATCTTTTTCAAAGGTAGGAAAATAATCGATTTGTTAAATCCACTTAGCTTTTGAACTTTTTCCCACGCTAATTTTACTCTCCATGGGGTTTCCGGATGTGTATCATCATGAATCGGATTGAGAAAAATATCGTCAAAAATAAGACCTGTTTTGTTTTTTTTATTTATCATATCAAAACCTGTACTCTGGTTAGTAAGTATCAAACTCAAAAGCCCAATAGAAAAAAGGTTTCGCTTATTTCTCTGTATTCCCATATAAAGACAATCCGTTATCTGGTCTGATTAGATCTCCTGCACAATTTAAATACGCTCCGGTTATGTTTCTTGACAATCGCTCTGGAAGCTTTACTCTAATCTGCTTCTGGTTTATTTTGTAAACCAACTCTCCTCCAAAATTTGCAACTTCGAATAAAAGAAGTCCACCTTGATCGGATTGCTCTAAATTTTGTTCAACGTAGAAGTTCTTATCATTTTTGACTGGACCTTGAAAAAGCGTTGCTGTATTTACTGTTCGTGTTTTAAGGCTAGCTGAATTTATATAGTTTCCAGGAACTTCCAGAGTCATTGAAGTCAAAACAGCTGTGTTTTTCACAAACTTCTCTAATTTGAGAGAAACGTTTTTGATGTTATCGTAGTAATGAATACCGCATCGTACAGGCCAATTGTTTTCCAGCACAACTATTGGGGTAACATTCCACGTAAGACTAGCAAATATTGCATATTGAAATGACATCATAGTTATGAATAATTCGAATTTAACTGCAGAGCCTGGTAGAGCTTCTGCCCTACAACAGCTTAATTCCTTCAACCCTTCAGAGTATAAACGAACTAGAAACTTTATCAAAGGGAGCGTAAGCGGGCTTTCACCATATATTACGCATGGGATTCTCACTCTTGACGAAGTTTACACTAGTTTAAAAAGAAAATATGGTTTAGCAGCAAACCATAAATTTGTAAACGAACTAATGTGGCGTCAATTTTTTCATCATGTATGGAGTAAAAAAGGAGAGGAAATATTTGTCACTTTAGACGAGGAGCCAATTCCAAGGTCTTGCTACAGTTTCGACTTGCCTGATGACATTATTAATGCGAGGACTGGCCTCTCCGTGATAGATGGAACTGTTAGAAATTTATATGAAACTGGATATATTCATAATCATGCCCGAATGTGGTTGGCCTCTTATATCGTTCATTATCGAAAAATTTATTGGAAGGTGGGAGCTGATTGGTTGTACGCCTATTTACTAGATGGAGATTTAGCATCAAATCACTTATCGTGGCAGTGGGTTGCTGGTACGAGCCGTTCAAATATTTATATTTTCAATGCAGAAAACGTAGACAAATATGGACCTAAATCAATCTGTGTAAGAGGCACTGCTTTAGATAAAAGTTACTCTGAGTTAACGGATCTAGCGCTTAGTAGCAAAACAATCAGAAATCAAATAGACACAAAGAACGGGCCTATTCCATGCGAACCTCCGTTGTTAACAGTTGTTCCTCCGTTTGATCTTCCCAATATAAAAGACGCTAAATTGGATAAATTTTTTCTAATACACCCATGGAATATCGGATTTTCTGATGAACCAAATATCCAAAGAAAAAAAATTGGCGTTATTTTTACAGAGTTCCATAAGAAATGGCCATGGAGTCCCCTAAAGTGGGATTTTGTCATAAAAAGTATGCAGCAAGTGTGTGATGAAATTTTTATTTGTGAAGACGCAAATTACATTAACGAATGTTGGTCTACGTACAACCAACATCTAGAAGAAATTACACGCTTTCCATTTGATAAAGTAAACATGATTTCCGTTAAAAAATTAGGAGTCGATCCGCAACAGTACTGCCGTTCTTTCTCAAAATATTGGAGGAAAATAGAAAAAACTATTACCTAACATGACCACTGATCTGTCAAAAACACTTGAGTTTGACGACAGTATTCAGGCCTGGGAAACTCTGGTTGTGACCGTACTTTTGTTTCTCCTGCATCTTTCAGAACAGTACTTTACCTCTTCCCAGTTGTTTCGCCATGACTTTCGCCATTCCATTGGTTTTCGACAGACGATACATATCTTATGGTCTTTTATTTTTCTCATTATTCCTCGAGAAGGGTCAACTGAGTATTACTTGAGGACCGTCTCTTTAGGCGAGAATTTTGCCTCATCCGACTTCCGTGTTCGTGATATACCTTTTTAGCAAGATCAACAAATGTTTTACTTTTTCGCAAAGTCCAAAGTCGCTCTCTTGCCGATTGAGTGCTATTTTTCAGATCTACTATTTGGTCGATCTTTGAATGTGGCCAACCGTTTGGATTCCATCTCGTAGTAAATTCTTGATTCGGGTCTTGGTCTACAAGTTGTTTTTCAGGATTGTAAATTCTAATGGTATTTATCCCAGTAGTTCCACTCTGCATTTGCATCTGCGGCCAATGTATTCCTGGTTCATAGTCGAGAAATAGTCTGGCAAGATGCTCGCCTGAGTGTGTCCAGTGCAACCATAAATTATTACTAGCAAAAGATACTAGCATTGCCCGCATTCTAAAATTTATCCACCCCGTCATTTTTAAGTAATTCATGCAGGCATCTATTAGAGGGAACCCTGTCTTCGCCTCTTTCCATAAGTTCAGTAAATATTCTTCCTGGGCATTTAGTGTTTTTTGATTTCTCACATGCTCATAGTTAATGTGCATACATCTATACTCTAATTGAGGTTCAAATTCGAGCTTTTGTATAAAATGACATCTCCAATGCAGTCTCTTTTCGAAGCTACGCAGACTGTTTAATTGAGTTTGATCGACTTCTGTTGATTTTAAGACGTCTTTGGTGGCTAGAAGTTCTTTGTACAAAGTTCTTATCGACAACATGCCATTGGTTAGAAATGGAGATAATCTTGAACACGCGTATTCTGCTTTCAGTGGGCTACTCATTTCGGTTCGGTAGTTGACGCAACGTTCGCGAAAGAATGACGTGAGTAGAGTATCCATCCTTTTATTCAGGTTAACTGGTAGACTATTACAGGCCAAATCTAAAGCCAAAGGATCAATGGCGCAAAATTTCAAAAGGTCGTTCCATTCGAGGTCAGGTATTTTTGGAGACGATAGTTGACTATTTCTTATCTCTGGAATAACTACGTTATAATCAAAATGGGGTTGCTTGAAACAGTCTTTGCCCATAAATTCATTCCATTTTTTTGACCACAGGTCCCGTTTTTTCAATCCTCGGATGACATTGTTTTGACGCTTTTCTACCCACTTAACCTGATTCAATTCACACCATTTTCTAACTTTTTTATCTAAAGAATAAGAAGAAAAATTTCCTGTCTCTTGATGACTGTACAAGGTTAATACTCCGCACTCTTTTTTTAATCTATCGAGGGTAGTGATAAAGTTACCCTTAATAATATAGACAGGTACTTTGAATTTAATCAATTGTTTTGAAAGCTCATAAAGAGCTCTAAGAGTAAATACCTTGTGGCGAATACTTCGGTCTGGAGTATTCCAACGTAGTTCATCTAATGAAAAAAGACCTAAAACAACACCATCTTTTGCAGCCAAATTTAACGCTTCGTTGTCGTAAAGTCTGAGGTCGTTTTTTAACCAAACAATATTCATGCTACTGAGTGCAATCCTCGTAACGACCCGAATTCACCTGCTGATTCATATCTTTTATAAAAGCAGTATATTTTTTTTCCAAACTGGCTTCTTTGATAAACAAATTTTTTAGAAAATTTACTTTAAATTCGGTGTCTATTGTCATAATAGTATTATTTTTGTGAGGGCGAATTAACCATATACTGCGATAATGGACAAAATCGCCCTCTATTTGTTCCATAGTAATTTTGTTTTCTGTGTGTTTGATTCTAAACGTAGCTCGCTGCTTAACATTTATACCTATTATTTTTGCTACGAAGAGTTGTTCTACAACCACGAAGTCATGATATTTTTTTAAAACTTTACTATACTCAAGGTTTGAGTAAAATCGGGATAAATTATCGTAATCCGTAACTGCATTGAACACTGAGCAAGGTTTTTTGTGTATTTCTGTTTCAATCCGTATCTTGTGCATTTCCTTTTCCAAGGAGAAAGAGTATTTGGCTCCGAAACCAGGAGACGAACTAAAAAAAGACACGCACGTTATAAACGCGATAAGGTAAAGTCGGTTCATAAAGGAAATTGATGCCTACAGTTTATATTTTTTTTATCTTTTTTAATATGTTAGGGTCCATGCTGGTACTTTTTCATATATCTCACACAGAAAGTATTTCATTTGACAATAATAAGTCCATCTTTGTTGCTTTTGGTGTTCAACTGATTCACTGCATTGCCATTCTAGGTCTAATTTATTTACTCAAGTATTCCTTGTTGCCACGAATGTGCATAAATCTATTTCACTTTGCCGCTAATTTGTTTTGTTTAGGGTTATTGGTTTTTTCGTTAAATATATATCTGAAATATATTTTTGGCTATAGCTTTTTTGCGCCAGTAATCCCTTTCGGAGGAGCTACTCTTTTTGTTGGCTGGGCTGCGGTACTTACAGGCCAGTCTATATGGCTTTTCAGAAAAATTTCAGGTGCCAAGTTTTAGCAAATATAAAGTTATGTAATAAAACATGGCCACACATAGAATTGAGCCTATAACGTGCGAGCCGACTAGGGCGAGGGCAAGCACGATTTGCGAGTTTTTTAGAAGAAGAAAAATTTCTGCCGAGAAAGCTGAAAAAGTAGTTAAACTGCCCAAAAATCCCGTGGTGAGCGCTATTTTCGTGTTGTTATCCAAATTATTGTTATCCGATATATAAGCTAAAAGGATACCAATTAGGCAAGCTCCGAGGATATTAGAAACTAAAATACCAGACGAAAAAAGTTTGTTCGTTGGGTTAAAAAGAACGTTCAGATAATGCCTTAACAGCGCGCCTACCGCCGCTCCCGTGGCAATATAAATATATAAAATTCCAGGCAAAGCGTTTACAGGTTGATTAAATGGTTTCCCGATAGTATCAATTATTTGGTTAAAATGGAACTTTGATACATGCAGATAATCTGAAATAAATGGTGGGGGAGTATGGTTAAAGAGCGGGGGTTTTTCGAACGGTCATTCATGTTTCGTATGATACGGGACTTCTTTTTGCTGCTCGTAATTGTTGCTGTTTTGGAATTGGGTCTCAGATATATTGCCATCCTTTATGAATTTAAAAACAACGAACCAATCAGAGTTCAACAAGTCGCAATCAATTTATCTAACGACATTAGATCTATCATGTTAAATGCGGGTGGGCCAACTGCAGCAAGAACGATCTACCCAATTATAGATAAGAATTATCATGATTTGGGTTTTTTGGTTGCAGTGGAACCGTCTCAAATCACTGTCGATTCGATAAAAGTTTCACAAGGGATGGACGCGTTTGGCTTACAACAGGTCTGGCCAGTCGGACATCATACAGAATCTAAGGTCGAAATAGCCGCGGAGCAGTATTGTTTGGGTTGTCACATAAAGGCTAAAGTTGGTGATGTTTTAGGTACGGTGACTGTTCGCAGTTACTTTGATCGTAAACTCGATGTTTGGTTAGATGAAGTGCGAGTTGCGGCGGGGGTGTTGTCGGTAAATATATTGATACACACTTTAGTACTATTCTTTCTGCTTAAGATTAGAATGCAGCCGCTTTTGAATTTAAGATCTACCGTTTCATCGCTTGCCAGGGGTTTAATGGACATTTCGCCCCGGACAAAAACCAGGTCAGAGGATGAGTTTGGCGATTTAGCGAATGATCTTAACCATTTTTTAGATCGAATTGCTTTGGTTGTTAAAGATTTGGACGTTATATTGAGTGAGGTACTGGTGGTCGGAGATCGTTTAAAAGTGTTAACAAAGCAGTTGGATAGTCAGTGTAGAGAGATGAGAGAAATGCTTTTTCCAATGGAAACAGAGGGCGCAGGCAGTAATGAGCTCGAACTAGTTGCGGCTAGAGAATCTGGAGCAATGAAAACGCTGAGAGCATCTGCCGATAAAATTAAAGAGAAAGGTGGTACCCGGTCAAAAGTAATTGTTGACCAATATGATGATTTGATAGAGCAATTACATGGGTCATTTGAGGAACTTCATGACAGTGTTAAAAGGTGCGCGGAGTTGGAAAGGAAGAGGGGTAAGAATATCGACCGATATGATCTTTTTATGAATGCATTGAAGGAGATGGCTCTTTTAGAGGCTAGTATGCAGAGGGTGGCAAAAAATGGTAGGGAAACATTGAGGAGAATTGTTCAGGTGTCGGCTAATGACTAGTTTTTTTACTATTTTCTTTTCTATGGTTAATTTCGGAACAAACCTTGCCGTTGAATTCGAAAAGGATGAATGGATTAGCGTACGAGAAGATACCCTGCTCATTAAAAATCAAATTATTCCTCGTAATCGTCACAGAAGAGGAGTGATTGAGTTACAGAATTTTTCAAAGGCTACGAGCGATGGAGCAATGTCAATGGAGTTATTGACGGAATATGATTGCAAGAAGGGAACCTTTAGGTTGGTTAACTATCGCGGGTTTTCGAAAAGGAATCTCAAAGGTGAACTAGTCTATGACTGGCAAGGATTTGAGCCTCGCGCTTTTGTGGGAATTCCAATCGCAACTCCGGCAAGAGATGTTTTTGAGTTTGTTTGCGGATACAAGAGAAAGGTTTTTAGGTACTATGATTGAGGATGTAAAAACGGAGGTGTATTTTGACGGAGCGTGTCCATTATGCAAAAGGGAGATCTCTTTGTACAAAAAACTAGATAAGGACGGGATAATAAGTTGGGTGGATATATCTGATTGCTCTCCCTCTGTAGCTGGTATATCGAGGAATGACCTATCAAAGAGGTTTCATGTAAAAAGCAAAGATGGTGAGATTTTTAGCGGGGCTGAAGCTTTTTTTAATTTGTGGAGAGAGCTCCCTGGATGGAAATGGTTGGGACGCTTAGGAAAATATCCATTCATAGTAAATCTTGCAGAAATGTTATATATTAAGTTTTTGAAGATCAGGCCTTATATGCAAAAAATCGTGGCCTGGATTGACAAGAAAAAAACTTAGTTTTATAGAGGATCAAATATGAGGATAAATGACGAAGCCCCCAACTTTACTGCTCAGTCAACGGCAGGCGATATAAATTTTCATGATTGGTGTAAAGATTCTTGGACTCTTTTTTTTTCCCATCCCAAAGATTTTACACCCGTTTGCGCCACCGAAATTAGTACTTTGTCTGCATCTGAAAGTGAGTTTACAAAACGTAATTGTAAATTAATTGGCTTAAGTGTTGATTCCTTAGACAGCCACTTTGATTGGTTGAATGATATGAAGCAGACCTACGGTGCAAACATTCAATTTCCAATAATCGCAGATGAAAATCTCTACGTTTCTAAGTTATATAATATGTTACCCGCTGATACTGTCACAGAGGGTCAAAGATCTGCAGCTGACAATGCTACTGTGAGAACAGTTTACATAATCAGTCCCGACTTGAAGATAAAAATGATGATGGCGTATCCTATGACCACCGGGCGGGATGTGGAAGAACTCTTGCGTGTGGTAGATTCGATTCAGCTAACTGCCGGACACAAAGTGGCAACTCCTGTCAATTGGAGGTCTGGACAGGATGTTATCATTGCCGCCTCGGTAAGCGACGACGAAGCGAAAAAACTTTTTCCTGAGGGCTGGAAGTCGGTAAATGCTTACACCAGAGTAGTAGGGCAACCTAAATAGAGACGATTACAAAAATGTTTCTGGTGGATTGTAATTATAGATTCTCTAAATCATCATAAAAATTTGTTTTTAGCAAATGTAGTTGTACAGAGATAAAGTTGGCATCGTGTGCAATGGCAACGAAGCGAAAGCCTTGCTTAAAACGCTCTAATCCTTCTTTATTTGTTAGAGCTATTGTCCCAGCTGGCTTCCCTTTTTCTGATATTACCTTTACCGCACCCTTAATTTGATCCTCAACTTCTTTTGCTGACGTATCCCCCAACTTGTCCATGCTTGCGGCAAGATCATGAGGGCCAATAAAAACCCCGTCAACTCCGTCGGTATCTATGATTGCCGCCAAATTTTGAAGCCCCTTCATACTTTCAACCTGGACTAAGATAGATATTTCGTTCGACGCTTCTTGTAAATAATTTTCTCGAAGACCGTATTTGCTTGCACGGGAGATTCCCGTAACTCCTCTCTCGCCGGTCGGTGGATAATTGCAGTATCTGACCACAGCTTCAGCCTCTGCTCTACAACTGATCATCGGAACCATTATGCCGTCGACTCCAATATCTAAAACACGTTTTATCTCTACGATGTCATTTGAGCCGACTCTTACCAGGCAAACTATTTCCTGGTTAATTGACCTGACTGCGTTTAATTGATCGGTTAAGTTATTGGGGTTATTAACTCCGTGCTCACAGTCAAATAATATCCAATCAAAACCCACGTTAGAAATAATTTCAGCTACACAGGGAGCGCCAAGAGTAGCCCAAATTCCAACTGTCCTTTTCTTCTTGAATAATTTTTTTGTAAACTTTTCTGTCATGGTCATTCTTATCTAAATAAGCGAGTAACTATCTGCACACTGGGCTTGAACACTCCCCACGCTAATGTTAGCATCTTAATTCTTGCATGGATAAAGTCTTGATCTTCCGTTTTTTATTAGGATAGCTGGTTTTTCTGTATTTTTTGAGCTGTGCTCACCACAGTATGCTGACAATGTATTTGATAACTTTTAAGGTGGAGATTATTTATCTTCTTCGCCACGCTGTTTTGGGTTGACTGTGGCAAAAAGTGAGGAATTTCCTTCCGAGACTTGTTCATTAATCAAGATAAAATTATTGAAGGAGAAATTTTCCTAGTTAATAATAACCACGCTTGTTTTGGCACTGGAAATTTAAATGGGAAATAGAGTTATAAGAGCGAGCGACCTCTAACAGTAATTTTTGCCAATGATTAGCAGAGAAATAATGTAAAAATTATTGGCGATTTGTTAGTTACCACGATTACGTGGGGCAGGTGGTTTTTTTTTAAATATAAAGAAATTGTTAAACATGTTGTAAATTTCGGTGTTTTTAGGGAGGTAAGGTTAAATGGCGAAAGAATCCGATTCATGGAAGTTTGAGACTCAGGCAATCCACGCAGGTTATGATGTTGACCCTACAACTAAAGCAGTTGCGGTTCCAATTCATCAAACAGTTGCTTATGCATTTGATGACACGCAGCATGGGGCAGATTTATTCGATTTAAAAGTGGCGGGTAACATTTATACTCGCATCATGAACCCAACTCAAGACGTGTTAGAAAAGAGAGTAGCCAATTTGGAAGGAGGGATTGCCGGATTAGCGCTGGCTTCTGGGCAAAGCGCCGTTACTTACTCCATCCAAACTATTGCAGAAGCGGGGGATAACATAGTATCCGTTTCTACGCTTTATGGGGGTACTTATAACCTCTTCGCACATACTCTTCCACAATTTGGCATTAAAGTTAAGTTCGCTGATTATAGGGCACCAGAAAAGTTCGGGGAACTGATTGATGATAAGACTAAGGCCGTATATTGTGAGAGCATAGGCAATCCCCTTGGTAATGTGACGGATATTGGACGACTTGCAAAAACTGCACATGATCATGGTGTGCCCTTAATTGTAGACAATACCGTGGCCACTCCTTATCTTTGCCGTCCTTTCGAGCATGGCGCCGATATTGTCGTACATAGCTTAACCAAATATATGGGTGGACATGGAACTACTCTCGGGGGAATTATCGTGGATTCAGGAAAATTTCCATGGGGCGAACATAAAGGGCGCTTTAAGCGATTGAATGAGCCCGATGTTAGTTACCATGGAGTTGTTTATTCAGAAGCATTAGGACCAGCGGCCTATATTGGAAGAGCCAGAGTTGTCCCTTTAAGAAATACCGGTGCGGCCATTAGTCCGTTTAACGCTTTCCAGATTATTCAGGGTATCGAAACGCTGTCGCTTAGAATGGAAAGAATTTGCTCCAACTCGCTAGCAATAGCAGATTATTTGAAAAGTCATTCAAAAGTAGCCTGGGTCAATTACGCAGGATTGAATGATCACCCTGATCAAAACCTTCTGAATACTTATATGTCCGGAAAGGCAAGTGGAATATTAAACTTTGGATTGAAGGGAGGTAGATCAGCTGGATCTTCTTTTCAGGACGCTCTGAATCTGTTCACGAGACTGGTCAACATTGGAGATTGCAAATCGCTTGCATGTCACCCGGCCAGTACGACACATCGGCAACTCGCTCCGGAAGAGTTAGAGTTGGCAGGTGTAACTGAGGATATGGTACGGCTTTCTATCGGTATTGAACATGTAGACGATTTAATTAATGATCTAGATCAGGCATTAGAGGCTGCTTAGCGGATATTGTATTAACTATTTCCTCGGACAAATTTTCTCTCCTGTATTTTTTTCAGGCTTTTCTGGGTTTAGATTGTGCAGGTAAACCAATGGCTCGTTTGGACCAAAGGGTTCTGGATAGATTGTCGGCGACTTGCTAAAAAATTTTTATACCACGATTAAGCAGGTCGATTTTTTTTTAATTTTCGCGATATGTTAAGTTTTTCAGTGATATGGATAATTAGTTAAGTTGTCTAAATGCCCGAGTTGAGAGAAAAATTTAAAAAACTCACTTCAAAATTTGTCAATATCATAAAGGTAGATTCTCTAGCGCTTTGGTTTGCCCGGAGACATCCGGAAACACCTTTTTTTGTAACAATATTGTTGTGGCTCGTCGTCGCATATGCCCTAAGCCCAATAGATCTTATTCCGGATTTCATACCAATTCTGGGACTATTGGATGATTTGCTCATAGTTGCGACCGCTATTTTTTTTGCCGTTAAATTGTTACCAGTCAGGGTAATTGATAGATGTAGAGCTCTTGCTTTACAATTTGTTGAAAAAAATAAGAAAGAACCTACGATTTTTATAGGGGCCTTTTTTGTGATCTTTTTATGGTTATTAATCGCTTATGGGTTTTATTTTTTTATTATTCAAAGGTACTAATTGATGAATAAAGTGTCCTTTACAGGTGCGTCTCTAAAAACGCAATATTCTGAGATTTCTCAACTCACTTCTGAGACATACAATGCTCTACTATATGGTTTTCACTGGGGCTTAAATAACATCACGTACAGCATTTTAGAGGGGCCTGAATCCAATTTTTCGGAAAATTACACACTGAATAATAACCTCAATGAGTTGATTAAAGGCCAAATGCATGTAAGTCCTACCCAAGCAAAAGCTATTTCAAGTGCTTTTAAAACATGGTCGAACGTTGCAAATATAAACTTTAGTCAGATAAAAGAAACGGAAGGATCGGTAGGTACTATACGCGTTGGTTTGAGCAATACTGTTGATTTGTTGGTTGATAATTCCTCGGCATTTGCTTTTTTTCCAGCAAATAACGACACGGCGGGCGACATATGGCTCAATACAACTACAAAAGATATTCTTAATGGGAAATTTATTGGGAATTTTTCTGAATCATCGTTCAATGAAACGTCTTTTTCGTATTCGATTTTGGTGCACGAAATCGGTCATGCCTTAGGACTTAAACATCCTTTTGAAACCTCAGCACGAAATTTTAGTGTACTCGCTGTTAGTGATAATCTACTTAATAATACGATTATGAGTTACTCATTATCATTAAACTCGGAAGTTATCGGATTAACCGCGTATCCTACTACACCGATGATCGAGGATATCAGGGCAATACAACATTTATATGGAACGAATAGCTCCTTCAATTCCGGAGATACATCTTATTTTTTTGACGATTCTGCAACATATTTTGAAACAATTTGGGATAGTGGTGGGATTGATGAAATTATATACAGCGGAAGTGAACCAATCGAATTGTTGCTGAATTCTGCGAGCGGGAGCTATGTTGGGAAAAGAGTCAAAGGTTATTCCGAGCATGATGCCAACTTGGTGGAAATTAAAAATATTTATATCGCTGATAATGTGATTATTGAAAATGCATTTGGAGGTTTTGGTAATGATTTGATTCACGGTAATTCTGCACCGAATTTCTTAGCAGGAGGTAAGGGTAATGACAACCTTTATGGATTTGGAGCAAATGATGTTTTCGAGGCTGGAGAGGGTAATGATTTTATTTATGGGGGAGACGGCGTAGATATTTTGGTAAGGACAGCCTCCGATTTCGATATAACCTTCCTCGGTCAACAAAGTTTTCAGGTCAAGAGTTTCGGAGCTGAGGGTGTAGATAAGCTGTTTAATGTTGAAAGAATATACGTCGGAGATTTAGACTCTCCGTTTAGGATCATTGGTTTAGATATCAATCAGGGTGAATCATCTGGTTCAGTATTTCGATTATACAAGGCTGCTTTTAATCGTACACCAGATGGATTCGAAGTTGGATACCATGTTAGAAATATTGAAAACGACGGGTTGAACTTCATTAACATAGCAAGAAATTTTCTTTTATCTCCAGAATTTAAGAAAACGTATGGAGAAAACCAGTCTGATGAGGAATATATACGATCCTTGTACCAAAATGTATTAAATAGGGAACCTCAGGAGTTTGAATTAAAATACTATATCGATCAGTTTGAAAATTTTTCAACGGAACGTGCAGTAACTCTTTTAAATTTCTCTGAGAGTCCAGAGAACGTTTCAATTATCTTCCCTAGTATCGAGTTTGGTATCGATTTGTTATAAGCACGTTAATGACATGCACGGCCGTACAATTTCAAACGAAAGTAATTGTACGGAAGAGGGGTCAGAAAGCCAGCAATCAGCATAAAAGGTATAGAGATAATGGTAAGTTTGGCCTCACCAACAACAATCAGATCCACTAAATTCATCGATAATTCCATTGCGAACATTGATAAGAAAGACATTTTGAATGCGGTTACTAGAGCAACTTTGAAAGGGATTTGCTTTAGGAGAATTAGAGTCTCAAGGGCGATAGATGTAAACATCCCATTGACGATTGCTAAACTCATTATCTGAATCAAGCTGTAGGAATGGTTATTGATTTGGAAATAGAAAATTGTCCCGAAATCACCAATTGAACAACCCAATAGACACCATAGAGTGTTTTTAGAGCTCTTTTTCCATGTGTTTAGACAAGTCCAAAAATTTATTTTACGATAAGGGCGGTTACTCTGGTTTATATCCTCTCCTAATTTGTTTTCTCCAATCCCATGGAGCAATATTAGTGTCTACTCGCCATAGCCCTAAACCACTTTCTTTTGCTAAAGATTCTTCATGAAGATATTTGTCTCTAGTTGTTACAGACGCGTTTTTCAGATATTTTTTATACGCCCATGCATAGCCATTTTTAATCATTAAGAGGTTTATATCATCACCTTTGTAGAAAATAATTGCTACACTTCTACTGTAACGATCTCTACTTATAGCTTTGATTTTTACATACTTCCCCTCAAATTTTTTTAGGAATACTTTTGCATCCTTTCCAAAAGGCTGGTTAAGTTCAGGCGCATCGATAAATGCAAGACGTATTTTTAGCCGATTATTTGCCTCTGTTTCAACGTAAACAGTATCTCCATCAATAACTTTGCTTAATTGTGCAACAACCGTGTGTTCTGATGCCTCGGCAAATGCAGTAAAAAGCAGTAACGCTCTTAAAATTATGCTTCCGCCTTTATTCAACACCAAATTCTTTCAATTTATTTTCGATATCATTTCTTAAGTTGTTCAGGTTTTTCTCTTCTATTTTTATGTTTTTTATTAACTCTTCTCCTTTTTTCTTAATTTTAGATCTAAACCTTTTCGTTAAACCCATGGTATATCGCTTGGCCTCATCTGATATTCGGACAAACAATCCAGACACAATTTCTTCAGGATATAGGCCATTTTCTTTGGAGCCGATATTGGTAATCTCGATATTTTCTAGTTGATATTCCTTGTTAATCGATAGTTTTTTTGAAATTACCACCAATGTTGGTTCCTCAATAGAGACTCTCTTTATGATTATTTTCTGATCAACGTTATCATTAGCGATTTTTTCATCATGGTTTTTTTTTGCAGCCTTTATTTGTTTGACGAATTCTGTAGTATTCGCCTTGATCTTGTGATTTAGCTCCACTAAAACCGTGACGTTATTGAAATTTATATTCTCAATGTAGAGGGTATCACTTAACAAAGTTGCTGGTTTAATTTTTATAAACAATTTTTCTAATTGAATGATATTATTTTTTGAAAAATTAGGGGGATTCTTTATTCTTATGTTCTCAACATTTAGACTTCCATCTAACCCAAAACCTACTCTTTCAATTTCTACATTGCTCTTTACAATGACCTGAACCGTTCGTGTCAAATGAGCTTTTAAAATGTCTGGCAAAAAAAGCTTATAAATTAATCCCAAAGATACCAAGAGTAAAATTACGACTAAAAATCCTATTGTAAAGTTTTTTCTCATCAGTCTTAGTGACGTCTCTATTTATTGTCAGAATGTTTCTTTACTGTGACAGTACATAATATATTTTGCCCGTTTGAAAATGATAAAGTCAAAGGAAGCATAGTTCTTTTTTTTATTTCAGGAGATATATTCAGGAGCATTAAATGGTACCCGTTTGGATTACCTTTTCGGAGCGAAGTTTTTGATAGAGCAGGAATGATAATTTTTTCTTCCAACGTCATTTTCATTCTATTTTCTACAATTCGCATACTGTGAATTTCCACTTTTTGTGCCAAGGAGGAAGTTACATTTATCAACGCAATATCTTCAGGAGATGAATTAGTAATGCTGTCGATATAAACAGCAATAACGTTTTGTCCAGGTCTAATGACGCTAGTATTTCCACTAGATACAGTGATTTTCTTTTCGGGTTCATTTTTGGCAACTGTGTTATGAAAGGGCAAAAACAGGACGGTAAGCACTATTACAGGGAAATTCATAACCCAACAATTTTTTATAATACTCATAAACGTATTATACTTTTATTTGCGGATTAAATCGTAATCGAAAGTTTTTTGTCTAACCGATTTAAATAAGAAGGCCCCATAAAATGGATATTTTATCTGTTTCAGACTTTAATACAGTGCACGTTATTGAAACGGCAGTAGGGGGTACGCTATTATTAATTTCTGCCTATCTTTCTTTTCCGTTAACTAATTGGCTGGTTCACAAGAGTTTCACCAATTGGTACAAACATGGAGAATCTGAATGGAGCAAAGCGCTTTTTCGTACAAATTTAACGAGGAAAGTGGCATTGATCACTCCCTCACTAATCATCCAGATCGCTATTGGTTTAATCCCACATCTAACAGAAGATGTTACATCAACAATAAAAAATATAGCCGTTTCCGTAACTCTATTCTATCTTTTGCGCGTGGCGCTTGCTCTTTTAGATATTTTTGAAAATTTACAGATTCAAAACGCAAGTAAAGAAAAACGTCCCAAGGCGATAAAGAGTTATGTTCAGCTTTCGAAAATACTATTAATAATATTAGGGACCGTTGTAATTGTTTCAACGCTGATTGATCGCTCGCCGTTGATTTTCCTGTCGGGTATTGGTGCTATGTCAGCAGTTTTGCTTATAGTTTTTAAAGATACGTTGACATCATTTGTAGCTGGTATCCAATTAACGGCTACTGATATGCTAAGAGTTGGTGATTGGATTGAAATGCCACAAGTCGGAGCTGACGGGGAAGTAACTGAGATTGCCTTGCATACGGTTAGAGTGCAAAACTGGGATAAAACAATTACTGCAGTTCCTACATGGAGACTGATGTCTGAGAGTTTTAAAAATTGGCGAGGAATGGCTGAGTCCGGAGGCAGACGAATCAAGAAAGTTCTGGTGATCGACAGTAGCTCGGTCAGGTTTTTGTCAGAGAATGACCTATCAAGATTAAAGCGTGCGGAAAAGATTAAAACCTACCTTGAATCAAGAGAAGAAAGCATTAAGCTGTACCACGATGCGGTTCATCTTCGCATCGGTAGTTTATCAAGAGATCGATTAAATCAACGTTCCCTTACTAACTTAGGCACCTTCAGGGCTTATGTTGACCTTTATTTGCACGAGCATCCGCTGGTCCACGATGATATGACTAGAATCGTAAGAGTGATGGAGTCTTCAGCGGAAGGCATTCCGCTAGAAGTATATTGTTTTACCACTACGACGAAATGGAAAGACTATGAAAACATTCAAAGTGATATCTTTGAACATTTCTTTGCGATTCTTCCAGAATTCGGGCTCCGTTTATATCAGAAGCCAGGTAGCGGAGACTTCAAAACATTGCTAAACTAATTCAGCATTTGAGTTATTTATGAATTCAGTATTTTTTTTATTGGTTCGAGGACGTTTTTGTCCTCAATCGTGGTCAAGTCACCCGGGTCTTTACCCTCACTTATTGCCTGGATTGCTCTTCTTAGTAATTTTCCTGATCTAGTTTTGGGAAGATTAGGTACGAAATACATCTTCTTAGGCTTTGCAAAACGTCCCAATTCCTCAGTTATTAAAGCCTCTAATTCCTCTTTTACTAAATGGTCATCTTGCTCGCTAAAACCTTCACTCTCTTTTTTTACAACAAAAGCTAAAGGCACCTGGCCTCTAATATTATCTTGGACACCGATGACAGCAGTTTCGGCAACGAGCTCGTGAAGTTGCAGGGCTTCCTCTATCTCTCTTGTTCCGATTCTGTGACCAGCGACGTTGATCACATCATCTGTTCTGCCTAGCATATAGTAATACCCCTCTTCATCTATTTCTGCAAAATCGAAAGTCTTATAAAAGTAATTAGATTTCTCTTTAAAGAAGTATGTATCCAAAAATCTACCATCGTCTTTCCAAATGGTTTGCAAAGACCCAGGGGGTAAAGGAGCCTTGAGACAGAGCATACCCTTTTTTTCTTTCGTGGCGGCACGCTTGTCATTCTCAGCAAATATTAGATCATAACCAAAAACCGGAAAACTAGGGCTTCCGGGTTTGATCTTCGTTTCTTGTATCCCAGGTTGAGCAGATAATATTGGCCATCCGGTTTCGGTTTGCCAGTAGTTATCTATCAATGTCACTAATGGAAGTTTTTCATTCACCCACGAACTCGTTCCAGTATCTAGGGGCTCGCCGGCAAGAAATAGTGATCTAAGAGATTTGGTATTTCTTTTTTTATCATCATGGGAATTCTCTTTTTTTAAAATTCTGATCGCAGTCGGCGAGGTAAACATGACTGAAACCGAATAGTTTTCGACAATATCCCACCATATATTCGAATCAGGTTGCGTAGGCAGTCCCTCATAAAGCACAGTTGAACAACCATTTATTAGAGGTCCATAAACTAAGTAGGAATGTCCAACAACCCATCCTATATCAGATGCGCAGAAAAACACTTCGCCGGGCCTACAACCGTAGATGAGACGCATTGAAGCGGCGAGGGCGACAGCATATCCTCCGGTATCTCTTTGAATGCCTTTTGGAGAACCCGTTGTACCGGATGTGTATAATATGTAGCTGGGGTCGGTGGATTTCAGTTCAACACATTCAATAGGCTTATCGTTAAATTGTTCAGATACGGTGTTTCTTTCAACAATCAAATCGTTCTCTTTTTCTTCAAAGGATACCAACTTCCTGTTCACAACTAATGTTTTAATTCTTTCTTTCTCGTTTTGGATTTGTGCATGGTCGGCAATTTCCTTGTAGTTGATTATCCGACCATTACGCATGCCCGCATCGCAAGTAATTATTAAAGTTGGTTCTGCATCTTTGATTCGAAGAGCAAGCGCATTCGCCGAAAAGCCGCCGAAAACAACGGAATGAATTGCTCCGATCCTTACGCACGCTAACATAGCAAAAATTGCTTCCGGAATCATCGGCATGTAAATAATTACCCGGTCGCTTTTCCTAACTTCATTTGCTACTAGAAGTTTTGAGAACTGCTGTACACAGCTATGCAGCTGATTGAAAGTGTAGACTTCCTCACTGTTGGTTTCACTCGACTTGAAAATTATCGCGTTTTGTTCTCCTCGTTTTGTAAGGTGTCTATCAACAGCATTAAAGCAAAGATTTATTTTTCCATCCGTAAACCAATAGCAAAAGGGAGGATTTGAATAATCACAAATGTTCCTGGGAAACTCAAACCAGTTTACTAATTTAGCTTGCTCTCTCCAAAAATCATCTGGTCTTGAGATAGAAAGCCTGTGATAGTTATTTAGTATTTCGTATGGAGACTGTATCAAATTAATTTTTGGGCGCAGAGCCCCTTTTCCATAATGTTTCAAATAAAAAGTTAGATTTGTATTTTCGAAAATTTTCGACATTGGTGAAGAAATCAACCAATAAGTCAATTTCATCTTCGGTATACAAAAAACTAATATTAGTTCTGAATTTGTTAACTAAAATAGGAATGGCCTCATTACGCCTTTTTCTGTGTCCCAAAGGGTATTCTACTACCACTTCAGGTAATTTTGTACCTCCTGTCAAATCAACCTGTAAGCCATTCGCAATCGAGCGCTTACCGCGGAGAAGATAGTCACGAGAAAATCTTTTGTCCTCAATACAAACAATCTTCTCTCTTAATTTATCTATCCGATGATCTTCAGCGAAATAATCCTCATAATGCTTAGCTTCTAGCTTGCCATAGATTAGTCCGATTGCAACCATATATTGTATGCAATGGTCTCTGTCGGCAGGATTGTTAAGCGGGCCCGATTTGTCAATTATTCGCATGGCCGACTCATGAGTACGGATAGTCACTTTTTCTATTTTCTCAATATCCCCCTTCAATTTATTGTGAAGTATTATTGCAGCTTCAACTGCGGTTTGAGCATGAAATTCTGCAGGAAATGAGATTTTGAAGAGTATATTATCAATTACATAGGAAGAAAAAGGCTGGTTTACCGTAAATTGTTTTCCTTCAAACAAGGTATCAAAGAATCCCCATTTTTCGGCGGTTAAGACCGTTGGATATCCCATCTCACCTCTTGCAGATAACAGATTTAGAAATACAGAGCGTGCCGCCGCATCACCTGCTGCCCAAGATTTTCTAGAACCAGTATTTGGAAAATGCCTGTATGTTCTTAGTGGATTGCCATCTAGGAAAACATGGGAAATTGCATTCAATCGTTGTTCTAAGGAAAGATTTAAAATATTTCCTCCCACAGCGGTTGAGGCTAATTTTACGAGAATCACATGATCTAAACCAACTGCATTAAATGAGTTTTCCAATGCGATTACACCTTGAATCTCGTGTGCTTTGATCAAATTATCTAATATTGATATCGCAGGAATTTTCATTTCTCGCTGCGACTTCCAGTCTATCAACGACAATATTGCGCCCAAATTATCTGATGGGTGCCCCCACTCTTTGGCTAACCATGTGTCGTTAAAATCCAACCAACGAATCATCGTGGCTATGTTGAATGCCCCTTCTATTGGATTTACTGAAAATGATGTTCCCGGTATTCTTACGCCACTATCGCAGCCGTCGTCATAAAAAGGACCTAGAACTTTTTTGCAGGCCTGGTATTCCAGTGCTTGTATTGCGCATCCAATTGAATCCATTAGACAGTAAGAAGCAGTTTGTAAGCTTTCCTCACTAAATTTTTTTTCTTCGCCAACGTAATTTATTATTTCGTTCAAAAGTGTATCAAATTCCCTCTGTGACGTATTTTTTGAATTCACTTAATCATCTCTCCTTTAATGGAATAAACTTTTTTGGTTTTGGTCCAGTATAGTTAGCTGATGGTCGAATTATTTTTTTCTCCTCATTTTGTTCTATGATATGAGCACTCCAACCTGCTGTTCGTGCAATGACAAATATTGGAGTGAAAAGCTCTACTGGAACATTTAAGTGCGAAAAACAAACAGCGCTGTACCAATCAAGATTTGCAAACATGTTTTTTTCTTGGAGCATCGTGGATTCAATAGCTTCAGCAATTTCGTACAAATTCGAATTAATCTCTTTATCCGATAACTCTTTCGCAAAGCTCTTAACAATTTGATTGCGCGGGTCCCTCTTTGTATAAACTGGGTGTCCGAAGCCGATTATTATTTCTTTTCTAGCTAATTTATCTTTGATGCTGCTGGTAGCAATATCCTTATCGAAATAGTGTTCTTGAATTTTTAAGGCTTCTTCATTTGCTCCACCATGTTTTGATCCTCTTAATGCTCCAATCGCACCTGCAATACAAGAAAAAAAATCTGAATTTGTTCCGGCTATGACTCTACTAGCGAAAGTGGAAGCATTAAATTCATGTTCAGCATAGAGAATCAATGATGTTTCCATCGGGCGAATCCAATTTCTGTCATAGTTGCCCTGATGAAGGAGATCTAAAAAGTAGCTACTAATTCTTTTTTGGGTAGAGCTAAGAGAGATCTTGATTTTTTTTTGGGAGAATTGGTACCAATACAGTAACGCCGGTGTGAGGACTGAGATGAGTTTGCGTGATTGTCTTCTTATTTCTTCCGCATTGGCAGAAACATGCGCTTTATTTTCTATACATCCCATAAAGGACACGATCATTTGCATGACATTCATTGGATGGGCAGATTTGGGAATTTGTTCAAGAGAATGTAACAGGCTTAGCGGTAGCGTTCTCAATTCAAACAGTTCATCAGAAAAATTATTTAACTCCCTCTCTGTTGGTAGTTTTCCGTTTAACAACAAAAAATAAACCTCTTCAAAGCAACAGGCTCTTGCTAAATCTTCAATGTTGTAGCCTCTGTAAAACAAATCATCTGCCTGCTCTCCCACCGAACATATAGCAGTGTTTCCTGCGTTAATACCGGATAATGCTACTGATTTTTTCATTTACTGTTCCCTGCTAGGTGTGCCTAAATAAAAAAATATATAATGAAGGTGGACTTGGATAAAGCGATATTGGTAATAATCCGATGAGTATAGCTGGTTAATCATTATTAAAAAAGTTATGTATAGCTAAATTTTTACAAATTTTAAGGTCTACGTACATATGAATTATATTTGTAACAATGTTGAAAATTTTTCTTAGTAGTGTCTGTATTCTCACAATAACTCTCGGCATTGCGCGTTTCGGCTTTACCCCAATTTTACCGATCATGCAGTCTGAGGCGGGTTTAGGAGTTGCCGCAGGAGGTTGGTTAACATCAGCCCACTATCTCGGGTACCTCATTGGGGTCGTAGTCTCTTTCACTTTGGTAACAATAAAACAGAAGGAGCGGTTTTTGCTGTTCGGCTTGCTAAGCAGTATTTTATCGACCGTATTGATGGCTACCACTACATCATTTTTATATTGGGCAGCCATAAGATTCGTTGCCGGTTTTAGCGGATCTGCTGGTGTAATAATCGGAGCAGGTCTCATAATGCGATGGTTGCAGGACAAATCGAATAGCCCTCCACAACTAGGCTTCTATTTTTCTGGCATTGGGGTCGGTATCATCTTATCTGGAATAGCAAGTATCTATTTTTCTCGAAATAATTTTTCATGGGATGAACATTGGCTAGGCTTTGGAGTACTTTCATTAATCTTATTTTGCCCAGCCTGGTTATATAGGCCCGTTATCAAAGATATCCCTAGTAACAAACAAGTATTAACCGATAGTAAAAGCAAGGACAGAACTTTATCTACTGAATTTTTCTGTATTTTAGTTATGTATTTTTTTGCTGGGCTTGGATTTGTGGTGAGCGCGACTTTTGCAATCGCGTTAGCAGTGGAACGAGATTTTGTTCAAGAAAACAGCCTTTTAGCATGGCTCCTCTTCGGACTGGTGAGTATACCCAGCCTATTTTTCTGGGATTTTATGGAGAAGAAATTCTCAATGTTTTTAGCATTATTTTCTGCAATAACAATGCACGCCGCTTCCCTTATCTTATCTGCAATTTTTAAGGATTTTGCGGTATTTTTCATTTCAATATTGCTCTTTGGTATGAGTAATCTTGGCATTGTAAGTTTGACTATGACTTTAGCTGGACGTTTGAATCCAGCTAATGCATCAAAAGAAATGGCAAGGCTCACTTTCGGTTTCGCTCTAGCGCTCATCATTGGTCCTTTTTTAACAGGTGTTCTAGCAGAGTATTTTAGGAGCTATGACATTCCAATTTTATTAACTGGCGGGCTTATGGTTGTAGGCGCTATGCTTATGGTTGTACGAGAGTATTTCTTGAAAAGAGGTAAAATATGAACGATTTTTTCCCAATAATTTTGATAGAAGTAATAATTACATTCGGCGGAGTCCTTTTTTTATATTGGTGGAGTATGCGTGATATTAGGCTGTGGAAAGAAAAAAAGCGAGACAAGCAAAAGAAGAATAAGCAGGAAAGAATCAGTAGGTCTTGATCTCTAACTTTCCGCTACTCGGGACCGAGCAAACGGCGTTCAACATGAATCGACTTATTTTGAATGTTGGATTCCAATTATTTCCTGGATTTTTAGATTTAAGCTTGTCGCCGATTAGATTTGGACCAGGATAGGCAGTTGCGGTAAGCATTCTATGCATTTTGTACCGGCAGTCGTATTCTAATTTTGCCTCAATAGAGACCGCTTTATCTGATGTTCTTTTAAACCTCAAGTTCTGATACATCATCACACTTCGTTTATTCCCAGAAGGCTTAATCGTCGTCATATCAGTAAAATATTGAGAGTTTGGTGTTTCTCCAACTAGTTGCCACCCGGGATTGGCAGGATTCATCAAAAAGGAAATTGCTGAAGTCATGACTATTTTCTTCGCGGGAAGGAATGTATTGTTAAACATCTTTAGAATCGTGTTCCTTATCAAGTCCATAAATTCTGCGCTCAATAATCTTTAGAAACCCAGAAGTCGAAAAGCCCAACCCAGCAGCCAGTTTATGGGTTGTTTTTAAAAATGGTTCCTCATTGCCATTTTCTAAATCATAAATATATTTTCCCGGTAAACCTGTCCGCAGGCCTAAGGTTTTGTGAGTTAATCCTCGAGTGATTCGTTGCTGACGCAAAACTTCACAAAATGCAATAGCGGGTTCCACTTCTTCTTTCATAAGCTTATAATCGGATGGAACTCAGCAACTTTAATGTTTGTTATCGATAGGATTAAGATATTCTTAGGAGGTCCATATGCTATCTAGAACTACTTTTTTGGGTCTTATTTTATTTACCTTCCCCTTTTTCGGTGGCTGCGGAGGCTTTCTGATGTCCTCGGAAGAATATTTGTGTCAAGATTCAAAAGGGACATTAGATGACTATAAACTTTACATTCATCGAAGTTATTTTGAAAAGTCAAATCTGATGAAAATTCCTAGCAAAGTAGAAACGTTAGGAGCAGAGCGGAATATTTGTTACGAGGATTCGGAGACGATATGGGCTGGCGAAAATTGTCGCGGAAAGGACGGGGAGAATCAAACTCTTGTTTTTGCAAAAAATAGCTTGAAGATTGAAATCGAGGTCTCGCCGACAATTATTCGGCGCGCAAATTGTCAATTAAGCCAATAAGGTTTATTTTGGGGGTGATATATCGAAGGCAATACATATTCGTTCAAAGTTTGACTTGAATGGTATTGTTTTGTGGAATACTGAAGAAGGAAATAGCACAATGTCCCCTTCTTTGATGTCAATAATTTTTTTTGGGTAATCAACGCTTGTGCTGGGGTACGAGTCGCCATCAATTCCGAATTGGATTTTACCATCGTCGTTATTTTGGTTATCAGGTATTTTTAAGTAAACAACGCCGCTAAGCCAACCAGTCTCGTGAATATGTGATGTCAAGTGCCCCTGGTTTTGCATTTTAACAAACCATGAGCTTTGGAATGATGGTGTTTTGGGAAATGATTTCAAAAACTCGCAATCTTTATCGAACCCATCGATATAATTATCAATTTCAACTAAGATGTGCCCTGCAAGAATTCGAAAGATTTCTTCCTTTCTCCTCAATAAATTTCCCGCAGATTGCACCCCATTTATCAACCTTCCTTGTTTCCTCGAGCCAATCTCTAATTCATTTAGCTGATTAATAAGTTCTGTTCGAAACGTACTGTTGGGTTCAGCTAACGTGTCGATGGTTTGTTTACGAACATAATTCAAGGGTTCAGAACAGAACTTATACGGGTCGGGCATATCATAACTTTTTGAGTGATGTGCAGACAAACTAGCAAGCAAAGGCGACCAGTGAGGCAATTCGAATGTAGTTTCGAACTCTGAAAGGTACTGTTTTAAATATCCACCTTTGTAGTAACAATAACAAACACGCGCTTTCCAGTCATCGATTTTAGATTTGGAAAATGAATCTGCAGCCTCTAGAAAACGACCTTCTTCCTGAAAAAGGATGCCAAGATTATATCTTGCTTTTCCAAAGGATGAATCAATGCTTAGAGCCTTTTCAAACAAATCTGTAGCTTCTTCAGACTTTCCTTCGTCTCTGAAGATTTCTCCCAGGTTATTATATGCTTCAGGGAAGTTTTTATTAAAATGTAAAGCTAAATTGTACTGTTCTTTGGCAGAAGCCAGATCTCCTTGGTCTCGGAAAACGGTTGCTAGATTAAAGTAAAACCTAGCATCTTTCTTTATACTTATAGCTCTGAGTGTGTTTTCCTTGGCCTTTTCGTAGTCGCCATTTTCTTTTAAAACACTGCCTAGTGCTGCGAGCACCTCAGCATTATTTGACATTAGTTCAGCCGCTCGTTCCAAATAGCTAATGGCTTGTTCAAGGTTCCCTCTTTTTTTAGTTAATAAGCCAATATTATAAAACGCTGGTCCGAAGTCTTTTCTCAAATCAATTATTTTTTTATAAGCAGTCTCAGCTTTGACTAAAAAGTTTGCTTGGTCTAACGCCACTGCATAATTAAACAGTATTTCTGGAACATCTGACTTGCTTTTAAGTATGGTTTCATAAATTGGTATAGCCTCTGAATAATTTTTCTCACTTTGAAGTATCAATGCTAAATTGCTGGCTGTTTCTATATTTGCTGGTGATTTTTGATATGCCTGTTTGAGCCATGTGACCGCATCGGTTTTGTTCCCCATGTTAAAACAAGCGAGTCCCAGCATATTCATAACAAAAACGTTTTCTGGAAAATCCACAAGAATTTCTTCTCCATTTGTGAGAACTTCATTGAATTTTCCATTTTTAAATTTGTCTACTAGACAGTTAAGGATTTTCGGATCGGGATCCGTAGTATTGTTCACAGTTTTTTAAAAAGTTTGTTAAAGATGAGTCTAGTTTAACCGATACATGGATATGGCTAAGTTTTTTATAAAAAATAAGGTTGTGGGGTGGATGATGGTTATCTGTCTCGGGATGTCGAGCTCAGCGATTGCTGAGCTTCAGAAAAATTGGGAAATAGTGACAGTCGATAAAGAGGCCGTTTACTTTTTGGATAGAAACTCAATTGTCATATCTGAAGAACAAACTGCGAGAGTCTGGCAGCTGACAAATTTTCGCCAAATCAAGCGAGTTCCGCCTCAGTCAATATCTTCTCAAATGGATTATGATTGTGAAAACTCCCGGAAACGCATATTTTTGAAACATCATCATTCCGGCGTCATGGCAAAAGGAAGATTGCGAGTAGCAAACACCGAGGGACAGTTTGATTGGAAGTCGATTGAATCAGATCCTGTAAGTGAACGAATTTTCCTCATAGTTTGTGGAAAGGCTCCATCAATTGTCGTGTCTGACGCTAACGTAGAAAAACCTGATGAACAGGAGCCAGAAGGTGGTGCTGATGAGACGGCAACTTTTACACCTGATGACGCTAAGTTGAAATAAAGAGTTTCTGCTTTACTGTAATCTCAGTTGTTGTCTGCCATAAAACTTCTGAACATCTCCTTTCTTTCTTCTCATGGGAATTTCATAATCAATCCCGAGCACATATCCTGGGACGTTGTCTGAAATATAGAATATGTATTTCTTTTTACTATAACGACGATATTTTGATCTTCCCGCTTCAAACCGTAACGGGTCTTTGGCGTATGGTTCAATTGAAAAATGCAAAACATCAATTGCCTCCCCCTTATATTGTTTTTTTCCTTGCTTTATCAACGGTCCCTCGGCAAGAGCTGCCCTGATGCGTTTTCGAAAATAGTTAGGTTGCCCTTTCGTAAGCTTCTGCATCTCAATTATGTCTGCTTCAAGAAACTGCAAAATTATAGGATTACTTACAGCATTAGAAATTTTTTCAATTGGCTTGATTTTTGTTCCGATTTGCGTAAAACCAGTAACCATGATCTTTTTATCCTTTTTTTCAAAGACCAATTCAACTTTTTTGCCCTTGTTTCTCATGGTTTCGCCATCTCCTGAATATTTATAAGTCAGAGTAGATTTTGCCGGCAACCCTTGCAAATGATTTTTAAGAAAAAGAAGTTTTTCCGGCTTTGTAATCTCAGCTTTTGGGTTCAGTCCTGTCTTTGGGCTTGTAGAATTGACTGAACCGGCCCCCGCAATGGTAGTAACCAGTAACAAAATCAGGAAAATCCCTATGGTTACTAGGGAAAAAAGGAAGGAATATACTGTTATCTTCATGCTAAGGACATTCAACGTTGTTACGTTATAGATTTACATGGAACCATATTGTTCCTTAAGTTCGCAAAAATCTATGGAAGGAAAGTGTTGTCTGAGAATAAGTTAGCTGATTGGCTACAAAGAGCTTCCAAGTTTGAGACCGCTATAAAATCTGCCATCGTTGGACAGGAAAAGGCGATTCACCTTTTAACTATTGCAATTTTTTCCCGTGGGCATGTTTTACTAGAGGGAGATGTTGGAGTGGGAAAGACCACCCTACTGCGGGCCGTAGCGAGAGCGTTGGGAGGGTCCTATGAAAGAGTTGAAGGCAGTGTCGACATGATGCCGACGGACCTAATTTATCACACGTACATCAGCGAGGATGGAAGACCTAAAGTTGATCCCGGCCCCCTTTTGATACATGGCAATGCGCTATCAACTTTTTTTTTTAACGAAATTAACAGAGCACGTCCGCAGGTACATTCTCTCATGTTACGGGCAATGGCTGAAAGAAGCGTAACTGCTTTTAATAAGGAACACCGTTTTCCGCATCTCCAGGTGTTTGCAGATAGAAATAGGATCGAAAAGGAGGAGACTTTTGAAATTTCCTCTGCGGCAAAAGATCGTTTTTTGATGGAAATATCAATTGAAACGCCGGCAGAAAGCACGATCCAAAAGGATTTAATTTTTAACAATAAGTTCTATGACGTCGATTCCCTCATTCATAATGTGCCGTCAGCAGTTATTCCTTACGACGAATTAAATGACATAGCGACCAAAATTCAGGACAATGTGAAGGAATCTGAACCTATGAAAGAATATGCAATTCGTTTGTGGACCGCACTGCGGGACCCCGGAACTTTAGGAGTTCGGGAGATAGACGGTCTAAAGGTAGATAAACTTGTCGAGAGTGGGGCGAGCCCTAGAGGTATGGCGATGTTAATCCGAGCCGCCAAAGTTAATGCCTGGCTCGCAGGCAGGTTAGACTTAATCCCCGAGGACTTGCATGGGGGGTTGCAAGAGACCATGGCCCATAGGATTGTTCTGTTCCCTAACTATGAATTTCAACATAAGCAAATTGTCGAGAAATTAATAAGTTGTTGTACAAAAAGAGTTCCTTCTCCTTAACGTTATGGATAACTCACTGGAATTTCAGTACAAACTTTTTGGTTCTTCAAAGAGTTCCCGGCCCGGTTCCCACAAAAGCTCGTCTAGAGGTTCGGGTATGGAATATAACCGGCTTGTGTCTTTACAACAATATCCTGACCCGCGCAGGTTGGATTTGCGTGCAAGCGTGACTGATCCATACGAAAGATGGTTAGTCAGAGAATTCAAGCAGAGATCAGCAGTTTCCATTTATGCTATTTTTGATTTGTCAGCTTCTGTTAGCTTCAGAGGCCGTCAAAATGGCGAAGACTTGATGGTAAAAATTTTTACATCTGTAAAAAATTCCGCAATGCGGTATGGCGATCGGTTTGGTCTGATAGGCTTTGATAACAAATTTAGAAAAGATTGGTTTTTGAACGCAACTAAGCGAGTTCCATTAACTGCTGATGAATTAAGGTTAAAACTAAGTTTTTACAGGGCTGAAAGGGGGCATAAAGGATTATTGGAAGTGCCAAATTGGTTGCCCAAGGAGAAATGCTTATTATTTCTTATTTCGGATTTTCATCTGTCACTTAACCTATTGTCATATTTTCTTAGTCGTACAACGTCGCACCAGGTAATTCCGTTGATGCTTGAGGACGAGGTCGAGCAGTCGGGTTATGATCGATTCGGCTTTGGTTTTTTAAGTGATTCAGAAACACATCGAAAAAAACTTGTTCTTCTAACACAGAGTTTTCGGGACGCACTGAAAAAAAATTATAATAAACGGAATAAACAGCTATTTTCACTTTGTCAGCAATTCAATTGCAAGCCGTTAAAAATTTTGGGGAATTTTGATCCCAAACAGCTAACAAAATATTTTTTTGGCGTTTGACAAGATGAATCAGTCTTTCTCTTTTGTAGCTCTGCAGGGACTTTTATTTCCATTATTGATATTTTTTGCTTCATCGGCAAAAGCAGAGTTGGCTGTCGAAATAACAGAACCACGACAATTCGGCTACGTTTTAGGAGATAAAATTGAACGGGTCTTCATAGTTAAATCTATGAAAGATGTGGAACTAGATAAGGAAAAAATTCGGTTAGGGAGAATTGATACATGGTTTTCAATTGTGAGTTTAGAGGATTTAGGTACAAAATTAGGGAAGCCAATGTTCTCATTAACTTATCAGGTTATTAATATTCCTAAAGTTCCATCAATGGTAGAAATAGCATCTCAAAACGTTAATATCTTTGCCGATGGGAAGCCTAAAAATATTAAAATTCCTAAACTCCTAGTGACAATTGCACCGCTAACACCGCGCCTGGTTTCAAATATGGGAGGTTTAGAAAACATACAACCTGATGAGGATTTGGGTTTGGTCTCATCGACCTTTACAGAGAATAAGTTAAGAATTTATCTGTTGTTTTCGTTCGTACCTTTTTCTTTATTAATCTTCTGTTGGGCCCCATGGGAGAGGATAATGAGAAAAAAAAATTTACCCTTTACGCTGGGCAGGAAGGAAGTCTTAATTTTAGTCAACGCAGAGGAAAAAAATTTTGAAGAAAAGAGCCTGAGAATATTTCATAATTGCTTAAACACGACGTTTAAAAAAACTATCTTCATTGATGAAATTAGAGAAGTCTGTAAAAAAAACTCACAGTTTTTGCCTTTGGTTGATGAGCTAGAATATTTTTTGTTATGTTCGCAAAAATATTTTTACAGGGGGCAAGGATTCAGGTATACAACGGAGCAGAAAACGCGGTTTTGTAAGTTGATGGATAACCTATCACTGATTGAGAAAGGTTTGGCTTGATCACATGCAGATTTATTTTGAAAATTTGTGGGTTTTAAGTATGCTACCTTTAGCAATATTGCCGTGGTTTAAATTACCGATGACGCCTATTCAAGTTAGAAATTTGCCAATTGTACCTATTGAGAAAGAAAGCAACTTAATTGAGCTACTGGTGCGCCTGATTTTGACACTGACTTTAATCTTTTGTCTGTTAGGATTGTCCGGACCATTTTACGGTCAAAGAACTGCAGTCAGTACAGGGTTGGGTGCAGAGATAGTTTTACTTTTAGACAGAAGCAGGAGTATGGATCAACCATATGGAAAAGTAGATTTGAATCGGTCACTAATCATTAATACCAGGGAGATGACGACTAAAAAAGAAGCGGCCAAAAGTGTTTTATCGAACTTCGTTTCAAAGAGACCCGACGATTTTTTCGGTTTGATAAATTTTTCATCAAGGCCGATAAGGTTGTTTCCACTTACTAGAAGTCATAATTCAATACAAGGAGCGATAAATGCTTCGGTGCATGGCAAAAGTTTAGCGGAGACGGATATTGCCGCTGTATTGTTGGAGGGGTTGAGTTTTTTTGCAAATCGATCGTACACCGCGTCGAGGGTTTTAATGCTCATCTCAGATGGTGGCGCTCAGATTGATCCAAGAACCAGGCAAGAAATCACAGAGTTATCAAATAGATATCAGGTTTCTATTTATTGGATTTATTTGAGAGGTAGGGGCAGTCCGGGCTTGTCGGAGGGTCAGATGGACTCTGAGGGGTCGGGTGCGGTTCCCGAGTTCTTTCTCCACAAATATTTTCAAAGTATCGGTGTGCCTTACAAAGTCTATGAAGCGTCTGATAATGATCAACTAAAAAATGCTTTGGAAGAAATTGACAAGCTACAAAAGCTACCTACAAGATTTCAGGTAATTATTCCGCCCGAGTCATTATCGAAGACAGCATTTTTGCTAGCGTTTATTTTTTTTACTCCGTTTCTAATTCTTTCAATGTTTGAGGTAAATAGATGGGAACTACCAGGCGAACAAAATTAACTTTTATCTCTGTGGCCATTCTGCTAACTTTACTGTTTATGATTGCGACAGAAGGACTAAATTTGAGTGAGATACTAAAAGCAAATCACCGCATCATCAGTGATGTGCCCGAAAATTCTGATTTTCCTGAAGAGAGATTCGCGATGGCAGAGTTGTATTTAAAAAGAGACCAAAAAAATATGGCATTAAAGATTTTAAATGATTTATCTCAGGAAAAAGTTTCCGATAAAATTAGAGCAAAAGCGCTATTTAATAGTGCAAATATATATTTTCGCACTGCTGTTGATGCGAGCGAAAATTTTAAGGAAGAGTTAATTGTGCCCAATCTCGAGCTTGCAAAATCAACTTACAGGAAGGCTCTCGAGCTCTTTCCGGAGCATCGAGCCTCTAGGTATAATCTAGAGAGGGCCTTGCAGATGGCCCCCGAGAAGGACTTTAATATTAACGACGATACGATGAAACCCGAGAGGGGAGAAAGGGCTGTCACAACGATGAAGTTGCAGGCTATCGGAATGCCTTGACTTCACTACTTACTTGCAAAAAGTTTTTGAGTTATGCTTTTCGTTTTGAAAAATAAATGGCTTGTATTTTTATGCTGGATATTTTTTGGTCTCGCGGCGATAAACATTGAATTGAATCTACCCAGACCATTGAAAAATTTTGTATTTGTCGTAGACGTAACGATGAGCATGAATGCCGAGGATAAAAAACTCGGTATCGATTCAATTTCTCGTCTCGAGTTTGTGAAGAAAATATTGTCTGATACAATCCCCCGCCTACCCTGCGGAACATACGTTGGTCTTGGCGTTTTTGCTGGATACCAAACAACCATACTCTATGATCCGATAGAGGTTTGTGAACATTTTTCTGACATTCTGAAAAGTATACAAAACTTGAATACAGGGGTTATCTGGGCGGGTGACAGTGAAGTTTCAAAAGGTCTCTTTAACTCTTTGAATTTGGTCGGTAACATCGCTCGGAAAAGCCATATTGTATTTTTTACCGATGGACATGAGGCTCCACCAATTTCTGCTAAATATCGTCCTAAGTTTGATAAAAAAAATAGCATTAATTCTGGTCTTATTATAGGAGTTGGAGGAAGTAAGCTGGTAGGAATTCCTAGGGTAAACAGGGATGGAGAAAGGTCTGGTTTCTGGGGGGAGGATGATGTTTTTCAGTTAGATCAATTTTCTTTGGGAAGGAAGGGAAGTGATAGTTCTGAAACTTTAGTTGATGAACCAGGCTCCAAAATTGACCCAAATATAGAAAGAGATCTTCAAAAAACGCCAGGAAAAGAACACATGACGTCATTGCGCGAAACGTATTTGAAGTTGCTTGCCAACGAACATAGTCTGGATTATCACAAACTTAGTTCTTCGAAAGCACTGATAGATGTATTGGATAAGTATAAGTTTGCTACATGGAGTAAATTTAAAACAAACATTTCCAATGTTTTTGCGTTGTGCGCTTTTCTGTGTTTACTAATCGTTTTTGCTCAGCGTTTGAGGAGTAAAAACATATAGGGAATACGCTAAATTTGCCTTATTCTAAATCTTTTTTTTTTATTTTATGAGATACTTGGGAAAAGGAGGAGGAATCATGGATAAGTTTGGTTGGTTGGTGGTTGCGTTTTTATCGACGAGCATTGTTCATGCTGACAAACCTTTGTACGTGGTGAAGGACGGAAAAGTAGATGCGGCGACAGAGAAAGGCTTCAAAGTATGGAGATCAGCCGCTTGTGATCGATGTCACGGAAGAAACCAGCAGGGTTTGGTTGGTCCATCGCTTATTGAATCTCTTAAGGTACTATCGTGGAAAGAGTTTGAAACAGTTCTAATAGTTGGAAGAGCCGCTCGGGGAATGCCCGGACACCCGCATTTAGAAAAAATTGACAAGGCTACCGGCAAGAAAAAAGTCGAACTTCTTTATTCTTATCTGAAAGGAAGGTCGGATGGGAAAGTACCGAAGGGGCGAGTGAGATCATTCGAAAAATAAGAGTATGTTTGTGACGATATCAACAAAAGCTGTATTTTTATTTTCTCTGGTTGTCGGTATTGTGGGGAGTGCCTACTCTAAAGATGTTACACCAGACAATTGGACGACGTTAAGAGTGTGCGCAGACCCGAACAGTATGCCTCTTTCAAATATTAAGAAGGAAGGTTTTGAAAATAAAATCGCGGAGCTATTTGCTAACGATCTCGGGTGGCAACTTAATTACAAGTGGTTTCCCCAAAGGTTAGCATTTTTTCGGAATACGATTCGTTCAAAGGACCCACGTTCCGAGAGTGGTTACGCATGCGACATAGCAATCGGAGCCTCTCCAGACCCGGAGGGTGCCTTGGGTACAAAAACCTACTACACATCGACGTGGGTCATGGTAATTCCGGATACCCCAATTTTTAAAAACGTTAAGTCCTCTGACGATATCCTGGCTATGGATAGAAGAGACCTTGATGGAAGAAAGTTTGGAATTTTCCAGGGAACTCCTGGGGCTGATTGGGTGGTAAAAAATGGATTCGCGGGCCAGATGATGCCCTTCGTAAGGATGCAAAGTGATCCAAATGAGTATCCGGGTTTGATAATTGAGAAAAATCTGGCCAGGGGCCAAATTGACTTTGCTATTGCTTGGGGGCCAATCGCAGCATATTCATCCGCCCAGGTTAAAGATCGAAAAATTAGGCTTGTCCCATTAATTGGTGATAAGGAGATGAGAACTGACTATTCAATAGCAATGGCTGTGCGATATCGTGAGCCGGCATGGAAAAAAATGGTTGAAGCATTTATCTCTCGTAGGCAAGATGATATCAATAGAATAATTAGTGGTTATGGGGTTCCATTGGTAATGGCGGATGGGTCCGTTGTTATTGGAGAGGAGAGGTTTTCGAGGTAAATTGTCTTCGCCCCTATCGTGTGTTCCACTTTTAGAATATGAATGGTACTCATAAAATTTTCACTCAACATCCTTCTTTTTGTCCTCTTTGGGTCAGTTGCGGCTGACGTAAAAATTTTCGTTACTAATCAAGGTAGTGACAGTGTATCGGTTTTTAGTTTTACCGGCAGATTTGACTTTTTGAAGGAAATAGAAGTTGGTAATGCGCCAGCGGGAGTCGCCGTGAGCAGTGTAAATAGGGAAGTTTATATTTCAAATACCGAGAGTTCAGAAATTAGTGTTATAGATGTGGATGCATTAGAGATAAAAAGAACAATCAAGTTAAACGGTAGCAGTTTGGGCGTCGCCGTATCGCCCGACGGCAAACGTCTCTTTGTTTCAGATTGGTTCAATAACTGCCTCGCTATAATACAGCTAGACTCTCAAAATGCAAGATGCGTTGATGTCGGCCGTGCTCCTGCCGGCATTTCGGTTTCAAAAAAAAATGGCGAGATCTATGTAGCCAATCGAGACAGTAACTCCGTTGTTATTATCTCATTATCAGAGGAAAAAGTTATTGATGAAATTTTGGTTGGCGATCATCCCTTTGGTACAAAACTTTCCCCCGATGAGGATTATTTGTACGTAACAAATGTTCAAAGCAATGATGTATCGATTATTGATTTGAACGAGCGACGTGAAAAAACAAAAGTTAGCGTTGGTAAAAAACCTTACTGTATCACTTTTTCTTATGATGGACGAAAGGCATTCGTGACAAATCAATATTCTGATTCTATTTCAGTAATAAATACAGAGTCTGAAGCTGTAGAAAAAACATTTGCTTCTGGAAGTTTTCCTGAAGGAATAAATACCTATGGTTCATATATAATTTTTGTGAGCTGGCTTGATGAAGAAATCATTGCTATTGATCAAGGTGATCAATCTATTACGAGCTCTGCGTCAACCGGTGAAAACCCACGAAACTTTGGAAACTTCATTTTTCAGGAATGAAATGGTTTTAACTATATTTGGAGGAAACGCGTGAACAAAATTAGATTTTTCAAGATGATACTGTTTTTGATATTTCCAGGTCTTTTGTTTGGACATGGTCCAACTAGGCAGAAAGTGTCTGAAAGTGTTATTATAAACGGGGAGGCCGGCAAGGCATGGTCGCTCATTTCTAATTTGGCTAAAATTGGAGATTGGCATTCGCAATACAAATCGATAAAGAGTAAAGGGGAAGACCTCCAGCCAGTATCGATGTTTGCTGGTGGACCCGGTGTTATTCAAATATTGGCGCTTGACCCGGAAAAAAAATTGTTGAAGTACAGGCTTAAAAAGCCCGGAATTATTCCGGTAAATAATTACAGTGGGAGATTGCGTGTAGAGCAAATTGATTCGGACAAAATTAAGATTACATACAAGGGCGCTTTTTATAGGAAATATTTAAACAACGATCCGCCCCCTGAGGAAAACGATGACGTTGCGATAGCAGCAGTAAGCAAGATGTATATAGAAACGTTAAACAAATTTGGGAAACAAATCAGTAGGAAATAGAATGTTATGAGGACGTCGATGGAAGAACGTTGGACAGCAAACAGGTAAAAATTATCCTGGAAGCGTTGCTTCTAGCTAGCGAAACGCCTTTAACACTGAAAAAGGCGCATGCTATATTCAATAGTGAACCGGGAATAAGAATGATCGAAAGTTGCCTAACGGAGCTTCAGGAAGAGTGGAAACAAAGGGGGCTGGAGTTAGTGTCTACTTCTTTAGGTTGGCGTTTTCAAACAAAAGAGGAATTTTCAGGTTACATCCAAAAATTGTACTCTGATCGTCCGGCAAAATACTCCAGGGCCACATTAGAAACTTTGGCAATTATCGCATATAAACAGCCTGTGACTCGCGCAGACATTGAGGCCGTAAGAGGAGTTAGTGTGTCGTCACAGATAGTAAGAAATCTAGAAGAAAAGGGATGGGTGGAATCAGTTGGAAGAAAAGATGTTTTAGGCAGACCTCTATTGTATGCTACAACGAAACGTTTTTTAGCAGACCTCGGATTGCATTCGATACAGGACCTACCGGCAGCAACTGAAAATGAGATCCAAACAGAGGAAAATTCAGAAAACGATAGGCTAATATGACAGAAGAAACTCCTGATAATTCAATTCCATTTTTATCTGAATTTGATAAGTCGGTTTCTATCATAATCGACAATGGAAATTCAAAGCACGGTAGAAAAAATTTTAAAAAAATGCGTGAGACGGATTCACCAAAATTACACAAGGTACTTGCTGATGGAGGAATGGGTTCTAGAAGAGAAATGGAGGATCTTATCCTCTCAGGTAGAATATCGGTGAATGGAACACCGGCCCATATCGGTCAGAGAATCACGCATAATGATCAAGTGCGGGTAAATGGGAAATTATTAAAAGTTAAAATCGACCCCCCTCCGATAAGGGTTCTTGCGTACCATAAACCTATCGGTGAAATAGTTTCTCGAGATGACCCAGAAAAAAGACCGTCAGTGTTTAAAAACCTTCCAAGAATTAAAGGAGGCCGTTGGATTGCTGTTGGACGGTTAGATATTAATACTGAGGGTCTTATCCTTTTCTCCAATTCAGGAGATTTAGCTAATCGCCTCATGCATCCTAGAAATGAGATAGAAAGAGAATATGCTGTCCGTTTGTACGGAGATATTTCTGGTGAAAAAATCGAAAAACTTTTGGCGGGAATTGAATTTGAAGAAGGGTTAGCACAGTTTAAAAAACTTGAAGTCGTTGGCGGTGGGGGGGCAAATGTTTGGGTTAGAGTGTTAATGGTTGAAGGCAAGAGAAGAGAAGTCCGTAGATTATTTGAAGCTGTGGATGTGACCGTCAGCAGGCTTATTCGTATCAGGTACGGAATTGTTTCACTGCCGGAGAATCTTAGGCGTGGTAGATCAACTGAACTATCTACAAAGGCTATTGAAGCGTTATTAAAGACCGTCGGTATGAAACAGGTTGGTTCGAAAAAAAGTATGTCCCGGAGGAAAGGAAGATCATCCGACAGCTCTGGGGTAAACTTTGGGGCCTCCTCGCTAGGGCAAACTAGAGGCACGAGGTCAGGTGCTAGGAAATCGAATTTTTATCAGAAAACCAACTCTGTCAATTACAATGACGTTGGAAAATCGAATGCTTATTCAGAGGTCTATGGCACGGGAGACGACGATTCGCAACCAAAAAACGATGATGCTCATTTATCAAAGTTGGGTGGCCCAATGCGTAAAGCAAAACGTGTTGGGCAACGTCCGGATCCTCTACAAACCTCTTGGGGCCCTGCCACAAATTCTACCGAGACGGTGCCTGGAGCATTGAAAAACAAAAAATCTAGATCGCCGAACAGGCAAAGGAGGACGAGTAGGAATTCGCGTAAAATTAAGGCCTCGGGACATCACTAACTATATCTTGCTGAAATTTCAACCTTAAATTAAAATAAAGGAAGGGGCGTATTGCCCTTTTTTAATTTTAGGGGGAAAACTATTGTTGTTAGACAGATGGAACACTGTGGTTTCTGAAATTGCAACTGGAATGGGTTATGAGCTCGTTGACCTTGAGCTGTGCCAATCCGGATTAGTTCGTGTTTTCATCGATTTCATTGGGAGTGAAAGAGATGTGTGCGTGAAGGACTGCGAGTTACTGACCCGACAATTATTGTATCAATTGCCTGTAGAGAAACTGCTTTTTGAAAGATTAGAAGTATCGTCACCTGGGATTGACAGGAAGTTAACCAAACCATCTCACTTTGAAAGGTTTGTTGGTTCTAAAATAAAGATTTGTCTCAAGGAGCCAATTGATAAAATCAAAAATTTTGAAGGCATTTTAATCAAGGATAATATGAGTGGAGATGATAACGATTTGGATTCAAAATTTGCTCTTGAATTGTTGGATACAAAAAAAAATCTTATTCTTGCTTTCTCTATCAGGGAGCTATCATCAGCCCGCCTAGTTGGAGAAACTATCCTTAAAGGTAGAAGATATGAGTAAAGAAGTTTTAATCCTAGTAGACGCAATAGCCAGGGAAAAGAATGTTGAACGAGAAATTGTTTTTGAATCTTTGGAAAGTGCATTAGCGTCTGCGACAAAAAAAAGATTTCCACATGATTCCGACATTATTGTGAGAATAGACAGATCTAACGGAGAATATGATGCGTTTCGTCGATGGAGAGTTGTTGAGGATGCTGAATTCACAAATGATGAGTCAGAAATAACATTGGATGGAGCAAGAAAGCAAATCGACGATATCGAAATTGGAGATTACATTGAGGAAGAGCTTAAAGCTGAAAAATTTGGCAGGATCGGAGCACAGGCTGCTAAGCAAGTTATTACACAGAAAATTCGCGAGGCCGAAAGGGAACAAGTTTTAAATGATTTTTTAGAAAGAGGTGAAGCAATTGTTTCTGGCACTGTAAAAAGAATGGATAGAGGTGATATTATTATTGAGGCTGGAAAAATTGAAGCTCGCTTACCGAAGGATCAAATCATTCCGAAGGAAAATCTCCGTCCGGGCGACAGAGTAAGGGCTTACATGTTGAAAGTCGACAGGGCACAACGTGGACAGCAAGTTATTTTGTCCAGGACATGTCCTGAAATAATTATGAAATTGTTTGAGCTGGAGGTACCTGAGATTGAGCAGGGCTTAATGACCATAAAATCCGCTTCCAGAGATCCAGGTGTACGGGCAAAAATTGCGGTTCATACCTCAGATTCTAGGATTGATCCTATCGGAACATGTGTAGGGGTTCGTGGTAGTCGTGTACAAGCGGTCACTCATGAGTTATCGGGAGAGCGTGTTGATATCGTTTTATGGTCAGAGGACCCGGCTGAGTTTGTAATTGGTGCGTTGGCTCCTGCGAATGTAAGCCAAATTGTGGTTGACGAAGAAGGGAAGTCAATGGATGTCGTTGTAGAAGAGAGTGAGCTTGCAGTTGCGATAGGGAGAGGGGGACAAAATGTCAGGCTTGCATCTGAGCTAACGGGCTGGCAGATTAACATTCTTACTGCTGATGAATCAGAGAAAAAGACTGCTTTAGAGAGAAAGGATGTTTTGCAGTTATTTATCGAGAAACTTGACGTAGATGAAGAGGTTGCCTCTGTTCTCGTAGATGAGGGATTCACTAGTATGGACGAGATTGCATATGTTCCAGTTTCTGAGATGTTGGGGATAGAAGCTTTTGATGAGGATACTGTTAGTGAGCTTAGGACTAGGGCTAGAAATTTTTTATTAACACAAGCGTTGGTTGCTGAGGAAAAACTTCAATCTACGGATACTGATCTTTTTGAGGTTTCTGGAATGTCAAATGAGTTAGCGGCAAAATTGGTTGATTGTAAAATTCTTACTAGGGATGATCTGGCAGAGTTATCGGTTGATGAGTTAGTTGAGCTTATAAACATTAATCGGGACGAAGGGAGTACCCTAATTATGGAGGCAAGAGCGCATTGGTTTGATTCTGAGGGAGAAAACGTCAACGCCGGTAGTGGGGAGGGTTCGAGTGTCAGTTAATACAAGCGTAAAAGAATTCGCTGCGGAATTGAAAGTACCCGTGGATACATTACTCGATCAACTAACTCTTGCCGGAGTACCCAAAAAGTCGGGGCTGGATACTATATCTGAGGAAGATAAAGAAAAACTTTTATTAACACTTAGAAATGCTCATTCGCAAACCGCAGGTTCCGTTAGAAGAAAAAAGATTACTTTGACAAAACGGACGACATCGGAGATAAAGCAGGCGGATCCATCGGGAAAATCACGAACTATTCAGGTTGAGGTGAGAAAGAAAAGAGTATTTGTGAAGAAGAAATCTTATGAAGACAATTTGACTGAATTGACAAATGATTCTGCTCAGGAAGCTTTTGGGGAGGATGAGTCACTAAATGAAAGTTTTGAGGAAAAAGCCGAAATTGAGAGTCGTGGAATTACTGAAAAAATTGAGAAGAAGACAGGTTTGGCAAAAAGTAAAACTGCTAACATTGTTCCGGGCGAGGGGGAAAAGGATTTGAATAGCGGTACTATCGTGCAGGAGGAGGAGGTTGGAAGATCTAATGTTGATTCGGAGGTTGCTGAAATAAATGCTTTCATGACCTCGGAAAAAGATAGCGAGCAAAAGACTAAAAATGATGAAAAAGAAACTAAAGACAATAAAGCCGGGAAGGAAAAAACAACGTTAAAGGTTACGCTCCCCGTTGATCGTGAAAAACAAAACGCCAAAGCAAAGAAAAGTGAAAAATCTGTCAAAGCTACAAAATTATCTTCTACCTGGAAGGAAGAACAGAGACAGAAAAGAACAATGAAGACTCGAGGAGATGTGTCAGGTGGTACAGGAGGTTGGCGTCCTCATAAGGTAAAACCCAAACCAACCACTAACTCCCAAAAACAAGATGAGCAAAATAGCAATGTTGAATTCGTGGTTCGTGAAGTTAATGTGCCTGAAACTATCTCAGTAGCAGATTTAGCTCATAAAATGGCTTTCAAGGGAGGTGAAGTAGTCAAAGTGCTCATGAATATGGGACAAATGGTCACTATTAATCAGGTGCTTGATCAGGAGACCGCTATGATAGTGGTGGAAGAGATGGGTCATAAAGCTATTGCTGCTAAACTTGACGACCCCGAGTTATTTTTAGAAGAAAGTGAACACAGCTCCATGAAAAATGTTGAGTTGCGGACGAGACCGCCGGTCGTAACAATTATGGGCCACGTTGACCATGGGAAAACCTCGTTGTTAGATTTGATTAGAAGAACAAAGGTTGTTGATAGTGAGGCTGGGGGGATCACCCAACATATTGGCGCATATCACGTGGTCAGTAAAAAGGGGACTGTGACGTTCCTTGATACACCCGGGCACGAGGCATTCACAGCAATGAGAGCTAGGGGTGCAAATGCTACGGATATTGTCATTTTGGTGGTTGCCGCGGACGATGGAGTTATGCCTCAAACAAAAGAGGCTATCGCTCACGCAAGAGCCGCCAGGGTTCCAATTGTTGTTGCAGTGAATAAAATTGATAAACCAGAGGCAAATATAGAACGAGTCAGAAGCGAATTAATTGCCGAAGAAGTTGTTCCTGAAGACTTTGGTGGGGATTCGCCTTTTGTTCCGGTTTCAGCAAAGACCGGTAAAGGCTTGGACGAGTTACTGGAAAATATTCTTCTGCAAGCAGAAATTCTCGAGCTAAAAGCACCAGTTGAGTCCATGGCGAAAGGTCTAATTGTTGAAGCTAGCATTGATAAAGGAAGAGGCCCTGTGGCGACTGTATTAGTTCAAGCCGGTACGTTAAACAAAGGGGATGTCGTTTTAGCCGGCGCTTCTTTTGGTAGAGTGAGGGCTTTGTTAGATGAGAATAACAAGCAAATCGAGTCAGCAGGGCCTTCAATACCAGCGGAGATTTTAGGTCTGACTGACGTTCCTCAGTCGGGTGATGAACTGCTGGTTCTGGGGGACGAAAAGAAAGCACGAGAAATTGCTCTGTTCAGGCAGGGGAAGTTTCGTGACGTTCGTCTAGCAAAACAGCAAGCCGCAAAGTTGGAGAATGTTTTTGAAAATATGGGGGGGGAAAATAAAGATCTTCCGTTAATTGTTAAAGCAGATGTCCATGGTTCACAGGAGGCTGTATCGCTATCCCTGCAAAAACTTTCCAATCAAGAGATTAAGATCAGATTAGTGCATGCTGCTGTAGGACCTGTAACCGAATCAGATGTTAATCTAGCAATAGCATCCAGGGCTGTCATAATAGGATTTAATGTTAGAGCTGATTCTACTTCCAAACGATTAGCAGAGTTAAACGGTATCGATATAAGGTATTACAATGTAATTTACGATGCAGTAAAGGATGTTAAAGATGCTCTACAGGGCATGCTTGCTCCCGAGATAAAAGAAGAAGTAACCGGATTAGTTGAAATTAGACAGGTTTTTAAGGTTTCAAAACTGGGAAAAATTGCAGGATGTATGGTACTTGAAGGAGTCGTGAAAAGGAGCGCCTCTGTCAGATTGTTAAGAGAAAATGTCGTTATCTGGACGGGAGAGTTAGAGTCGTTGAAACGGTTTAAAGATGATATTAAAGAGGTGAAAGAGGGCTACGAATGTGGATTAACCCTGCGTGGCTATAACGATATCAAAGAGGGAGATCAATTGGAAGTCTTTGAGGTAAGGGAAATTGCGAGAGCACTCTAATAAATTCAATTTTCGTTCTAAAAGAGGGTTTCAAATTGCAGATCATATTCGAAAAGCTGTTTCAGAAATTGTTAGAGCGAAGGTAAAAGATCCAAGACTAAAGACAATTACCGTGACTGATGTTGAGATTACACACGATCTTTCTATCGCTAAAATCTACTATAGTGTTTATCCATGGTCGAAGGACAACATTAGCAGAGCTCGGGTTGGTTTGGAATCTGCGGGAAAATTTATCAGGAGGCAGTTGGGGAAAGAGCTTACATGTTACAGAATTCCAGACGTTACTTTCAAGTTAGATAACTCTCTCGCAAATGGTGGTAGGATTAACGAGCTACTTGCTAAGATTGCTGAGTGAATCGAATACCTTGGTTTTACTGTTGAAATAGATGAGCCTAAACGGTATTATTTTCATTAATAAAAAGGCAGGAATTTCTTCAGCTGGAGTAGTTAGGGATGTAAAAAAGATTGTCCAGTGTAAAGTAGGACATGGCGGAACCCTAGACCCAATAGCTACCGGGGTACTACCTATTTTAATCGGAGAAGGTACTAAGTTCGGGTCGTTCTCGTTGCAAAAAAATAAAACTTATAATGCGGAGTTATTATTGGGAGTATCCACTGATACCGGTGATAAGACGGGCACTGTCCTGGAAGAGAAAAATATTAATTGTACCAAAGGGGAAATTTTGAAGGTGTTAAAAAAATTTTCCGGAAAATATTCACAAACAGTACCGTCATATTCTGCGGTTAAAGTTAGAGGAGTTCCGATGTACAAACTTGCTCGAAGGGGGATAACTACTGACAAAATTGTCAGACAGGTTGAAATCACTGATCTGAAACTAGTTGCACTAACAGGTCCACGTTTAGAATTAAAAGTTACTTGCTCAAAAGGAACATACATCAGGTCGTTGGCTACGGATATTGGCGAAATGCTGGGGTGCGGCGCCCATATTACAAATTTAGAAAGAAGTGCAGTTGGGGAATTTTCCTTAAGGGATGCTTTCACACTAGATAACATGACACAAGACTTAAAACGATTTGGTAAGAAAATTCTCGACGAAAAGTATATCAGACCTGTTGATTTATTTTTAAAGGATTTTAGAAGCCTTTACTTGTCTGAAAAGCAGTTGGGAAAAATCGTTAATGGTGTGGAGATTGAAGCTCCATTTGAATTCGAAAAGGTTGCGGATAATATAGTCTTGAGATTGTATGACGATGAAAAAAAATTTATAGGGTTAGCGGAAACAAAGGGAAACAAAATATTTCCTAAAAGATTGATAGGTTTAAAAAATATGAGAAAGTTAACGTAAATGGACAAAAGAAATATAGCTATAATCGCGCACGTGGACCATGGAAAAACGACGCTTGTGGATCAGCTTTTAAAGCAAACTGGGGTTTTTAGGGATAACGAAACTATTCTTGACAGGGTAATGGATTCAAATGAATTGGAAAGGGAAAGAGGAATAACAATCGTTTCGAAAAATTGTTCAATTGTGTTTGACACTGTTCACATTAACATAGTCGATACTCCGGGTCACGCTGATTTTGGCGGGGAGGTAGAGCGAATTTTATCAATGGTAGACGGAGTGTTGTTATTAGTAGATGCTGTCGAAGGACCAATGCCACAAACGCGGTTTGTGACAAACAAGGCTCTTCAGATCGGTTTGAGACCAATCGTCGTGATAAATAAAATTGATAAACTCGGGGCCCGTCCTGACTGGGTAATAGATCAAACATTCGAACTTTTTGCTAACCTAGGTGCGAGTGAACAGCAGTTAGATTTTTCGGTTATTTACACCTCAGCAATACAGGGATTCGCTACTGTTGATTCGTTAATCCAGAAAAATGATATGGGAGACTTACTGAGAGAAATCGTGCAGAAAATTCCTGAACCTGGTGGTGACGTCGAAGGACCTTTTAAGATGCAAATTTCTGCAATTGACTACTCACCTTATCTAGGCAAAATTGGTATTGGAAAAATATCAAGGGGAAAAGTATCCTTGCGGGATAACTTAATTGCTCTCGAAGGCGAGACTGGGACCCGCGAACAATTGACAGTGAGCTCAATACAGATATTTAAGGGGCTTGATAGGGTAAGCGTTGAAAAAGCAGAGGCTGGACAGATAGTCATAATTAATGGAATTGAGGATATCAAAATCGGAGCCACTCTCTGCGACCCAGGCGATCCAGAACCTTTTCCAATCTTAAAAGTAGACGAACCGACTTTAGGTGTGAATTTCTTTGTTAATTCCTCACCGTTCGCGGGTAAGGAAGGGAAATTTGTCACTGGCAGACAGATTAGAGAGAGGTTAAAGAAAGAATTAATTACAAACTTAGCGTTGAAAGTCAACTTTAAAGATGAAACAGAAATTTTTGAGGTTTTTGGAAGAGGAGAATTGCATCTAACTATTTTGATTGAAAATTTAAGGAGAGAAGGATTTGAATTGTCCGTATCTAAGCCAAAAGTTGTCTATAAAACGGGGTCGGATGGCAAACTACTAGAACCTTTTGAAACTTTAATTATCGAGATTGATATTGAGTTTCAGGGAGTTGTTATGAAAAGTATGGGAGAAAGGGGGGGGAAGTTATGTAATATAGTGAATGTTAATGAGCACAGAACAAGGCTGGAGTATTGCATTAGTACAAAATCTCTAATTGGATTCCACGGACAACTTACTTCAATTACTAAAGGGACGGGAATTTTTTCTCATAGTTTTGAAAAATATGATTTAATATCGTCTCTCGCAAACCAGAGAAAAAATGGCGCACTTGTCTCTCAGGAAACCGGTATTATTAACGCATATGCTTTGTGGAAAATACAGGAAAGGGGCAGGTTATTTGTTGCTCCGGGGACTGAGGTTTACGAAGGAATGGTAATAGGGATACATGCTAGGCCGAGCGATCTTATAGTAAATCCTATAAAAGGTAAAAAATTAACTAACATAAGAGCTTCTGGTAAGGATGAACATATTGAATTAAAGAATATGATGGAGCTAAATTTGGAAAAAGGTCTTGGTCTTCTCGGGGACGATGAGCTTTTGGAAATAACTCCAAAATCTCTCAGAATTCGTAAGTCTTCGCTTACGGAAGGGGAAAGAAGAAAAAATAGTAGAGTGAATGCTAATTAATTACTTGCCGCCAATTGTCATTATTTCAATTAATATAGAACCCGTAGTTTTTGCGCCCTTTCGGTACTCATCATTCCCAATCGCAACGATATTTTGGAACATTTCTAGCAAATTACCAGCTATTGTTATCTCGTATACCGGGAATGCAATTTTTCCATTCTGGATCCAAAAACCGGAAGCTCCCCTCGAATAATCACCTGTAATCATATTAATACCTTGACCCATCAATTCGGTTACAAATAATCCATTTCCCATTAATCTAAACATCTCAGTTAGAGTTCGTTTGTCCACATTATTTTTGTCAAAAATCCTTAAATTATGTGAACCACCAGCGTTACCAGTCGACTCCATGTTTAATCGTCTTGCACTATAACTTGATAAAAAGTAGCCGTTCACTACTCCATTTTCAACTACCAATCGAGGTCTGACTTTAACACCCTCATCGTCAAAAGGTGCTGAACCCATTTCTCCAGTCAAAAAAGGATTTTCATCAATACAAATAGATTCCGGAAAAACTTTGGTTCCCAACCTTTTATCTAAAAAAGTTAAGTTTTTATACAATGAACTACCACTTATAGCTTGTACAAAAGAACCCAATAAACTCGCTGCAATTGGGGCATCAAAGAGGACTGGCGATTTACAGGTGGAAATTCTCTGTGAACCAATTCTTGAAAGAGCTCTTTGCGCCGCATGGCGACCGATATCCTCGGGACTGGCCAGCTTGTCATAGTTTCGGTCCGATGAATACCAATAATCACGTTCCATTTCCCCATTTCTAGCTGCGATTGGTGCAATGGAGATGGTGTGTCGGCTCTGTTTATAACCGCCCTCAAATCCTAAAGAGTTTGCAGAAAAAAAATTGCTGTGATGAATCGTGATCGCCGCTCCTTCGGAATTTTTTATGTGTTTGTCAGTCTTTAAAGCGCTGTCTTCACACCTAGCAGCTATATTTATCGCATCTTTTATAGTAATATTCCACGGGTAATAGAGTTGAAGATCATTTCTCGGTCTGAACTCCAAGTCCTTTTTATCTGGCAATCCCGAAAATTTATCCGGTTTAGTAAAGTTTGCAATATCTTTGGCTTTCAAAACAGTTTGTCTAATTGCATCAAGTTCAAAATTAGACGTTTCGGCAAAGCCTTTTCTGCCCGAATTATAAATTGTTACACTAGCCGACTTTTCTCTACTACTTTCGCTAGTTTCAAGCTGACCCAGTCGAACTTGCGCTGAAAACCCATAATCTTCTGTAATATCAACACTCGCCTGAACTGCCCCAGACTTATGTGCAAAGTCGAGCATATTCTGTGCTATCATTTTCAGCTCTGAAGAAGTATAGATAAACTTCGATTTTTGCTCTGTATTCATATGTAAATTATAATGGTGAAACCAGGAAATTTGTCAGAATTAAAAGCAGGTCTTGTTTCGATAAGTGATCGTGCTAGTAACAACGTTTATGAGGATTTGGGTATTCCTTGCCTGAAGTCATGGTTGGAACGTGCTGTTACCAGCCCGTTTAAAATAGTCGAAAGGCTCATTCCTGATGAAAAAGTGTTGATAAAAGACACTCTTATTGAATTAGTGGACAAGGAGAAATGTGATTTAGTGCTTACCACCGGAGGCACTGGGCCAGCTCCTAGGGATGTAACTCCAGACGCTACGCTTGAAATTGGTGAAAAAGTTTTACCAGGATTTGGAGAGCAGATGAGACAGATATCATTAAACTTCGTACCAACAGCAATTCTTTCCCGGCAAGTTGCTGTCACTAGAAAATCCTCTTTGATAATCAATCTACCTGGTCAACCTAGGGCTATTCAAGAAACGCTTGAGGGTGTAAGAAGTAAGACCGGAAAACTGGAAGTTCCAGGCATTTTTGCAGCAGTGCCCTATGGTATTGAGCTCATCGGAGGCCCGGTTATAATAACAAACGCGGATGTTTGCAAATCATTTAGACCCAAAAAAAAGTAATTATGATTTAGTAAGCCTTGTAACTTTAGCTAGTGCACTGACTTTTCTGATATTGCGCAAAACTTCGGCAAGATGAACTCGGTGCGTAATCTCTAGACCTATCTTCAGTGTGCAAAAGTGAGAACCTTTATGACGGTTGATTGACACATCAACAATGTTACTTTTAGTGATGGAAATAGCAGAGGCGATTTTTGCTAGAACACCGGGAGACTCCTCGACCTGGAGGGAAAGATAACAAGTAAACTGTGTATCATGTATTTCCTCCCAAATGATATCTATCCATCTCGCTGGGTCATTCGCCCTCTGCTTGACGGAACCAGCACAAATTTTTCTATGTATTATTAAACCCTTCCCTCCTGAAAGATAACCGTGAGCAGCATCCCCTGGAATCGGAAAGCAACAAGCCGCGTAATTAACTGCTGGACCCTCATTGCCGTTAATAGATATTGATCTTGCAGCATCCGTTAAATGCTGCATAGAAAGCTCAATTTTTTGTTTGGCATCGGATGAAAATACTGAGGGTAGGGATTTTGATTTACGGATTATTAGAACCCGTTGTAAAACCGCGTCGGCATAGAGATAGCCGAGCCCAATTTTTTCAAATAGCTCGTCTCTACTTTTCAAATTTAATTCAAATAACAATGATTTCCACGGAACGTCCTTATCAAAAACTATTTTCTCATTCATTTCATTGATCGCATGCAACATAAGTTTCTTCCCAAAAGCAATGACACGTTCATGAGTTTCTTTCTTCAAAGTATTTCTTATGGCAGCGCGAGCTTTTGAGGTCCTCACAAAGGTAAGCCATGATGGATCAGGTTTTGCATTTAAGTTTTGCAGAACGGATATAACATCTCCATTTTTTAATTTTGTATCGAGTGGAGAATTCTGATTATTGATTCTCGCACCTGTACAATTTTTTCCAACATCACTATGGATGGAGTAGGCGAAATCAACTGGTGTCGATCCTCTAGGCAGTTCAATAATTTCTCCTTGAGGAGTAAAGACGTAAATAACATCCGGAAATAAATCTATTTTCAAGTAATCTATAAATTCTGAGGGAGCAGCTGTTTGTTTATGCACTGAGAGAAGAGATTTCATCCACTCATGCGTCTTAAACTGCAATGGAGATGTATCTTTTTCCTTTTTTTTGTATAGCCAGTGTGAAGCAATCCCTACTTCAGATAAACTGTGCATTCTCTCCGTTCTAATTTGCAATTCTAAAGGAGTACCGTAAGGTCCCATTACAACGGTATGTAAGGATTGATACCCGTTTGACTTGGGAAGCGCGATATAGTCCTTAAATCTCCCAGGTATGGGCTTGAACAGTTTGTGCAAGGCTCCGAGGCATAAATAACATTCGGTTAAATTATTAACAACAATTCTAAACCCATGAATATCAAATACTTCTGCGAAGCTGACTCTTTTTTCTTTCATCTTTAAGTAAACCGAGTATAACGATTTTTCCCTTCCAAACACTTTGCCTTTTACACCGAAGCTAGGGATATGATGTATGATTTTTTTTTGAAGTTCTGTGATAATTTCTTTACGATTCCCTCTAGCTTTAGAAATTGCTTTATTGAGTACCCCGTATCGTTTTGGGTACAGATTTGCAAAACAAAGATCTTCCAACTTGCGATACACTTCATTAAAACCGAGTCGATGGGCGATTGGAGCAAATATTTCGAGCGTCTCTTTTGAAATCCTACGTTTTTTTTTCTCAGATAACGCACTTAAAGTTTGCATGTTGTGTAATCTATCGGCAAGTTTTATCAAGATAACTCGAGCATCTGCAGCCGTAGCCAAAAGCATTTTTCGAAAATTTTCTGCAGTTTTTTCTTCATAGCTTTTGTAGACAAGTCTATCCACTTTTGATAAGCCATCTACAAGTTCAGCGATCTTGTCCCCATAGAAGTTTGAGATACTTTGCAAGCTCGTTGCTGTGTCTTCAACGGTATCGTGTAAAAGTCCGGCTACCAAAGCTTCAACATCGAGTTTCCAACCTGCACAAATAAGCGCAACATTTATTGGGTGGTTCGAATATGGCTCACCTGTCTTTCGAAACTGGCCCACGTGAGCGCTCTCACAAAACGAGATCGCTCTTTTTAATTTTGCTCTGTCGGACCTGGATAAATAGTAGGTTGCTTTAAGGAGTTCGTCAGAGATTTTTCTTTTAAATATTGGCAATTAATTCCCTAGAGTGGAACCTTCCTAAGCATCTCGATTCCAACGTGGCCTCCGGCAATTTCTCGCAAAGCTGCGACTGTCGGTTTATCTTTAGTTTCGATTTTTGGGACAGATCCTTGCGCTAACTGCCTAGCTCTATATGTTGCGGACAAGGCCAAATCAAATCTGTTTGGTATTTGTTCTAAGCAATCCTCAATTGTTATTCTAGCCATTAGCAGGTTCTCCTTTCAAATACTCCGGTTCACTATCTGATGAAGTTCGCGTACCGCTGAATCAAAATCATCATTCATAATAATATAATCAAAATCAGTTGATTTTTCCATTTCTTCTTCGGCGAGTGCTAATCTTTCTAAAACGACATTGTTTTTGTCCTGCCCTCGTTCCTGGAGCCTTTTTTTTAAATGTTCGAGAGATGGAGGCACTATGAATATCAGGGTCAACTGATTCTTACTATACTTCTCTTTAATCTGAAATGCACCTTGCCAATCAATTTCTAACAGGACTTTTTTACCCTGATTTATACTGGCATTAACTAAAGAGGCAGACGTTCCGTAAAAATTTCCGTAAACGAAAGCCCATTCAAGAAACTCATCATTATCTTTTTGCTTATCAAAATCTTCCTTTTTAACAAAAAAGTAGTCTTTACCATCCACTTCCCCAGCTCGAGGCTCTCTAGTAGTAGTTGATATCGACAGCATAATGGTCGGGTCCTTTTCGATGAGAGCTTTTACAAGACTCGTTTTTCCAGTTCCTGAAGGCGCGGATATAACAAACAAATGTCCTCTAGTCATCTTGATTAATATTTATTGAAGATTTTGCACCTGCTCTCTGATTTGCTCTATACAAACTCGCAAATCCAGAGAAATCATATTCAGGTCTTGATTAAATGATTTTGACCCTAATGTATTTGCCTCTCTGTGCAATTCCTGGGACAGAAAATCTAATCTCTTTCCTTTTAAAACATTATCGTTACTTAATACGTTTCTCAGCTCAACCATGTGAGATTTAATTCTCTCTAATTCTTCGGATACATCAACCTTAATTGCACTCATCGATGCCTCTAATCGAATTCTTTCATGAATAGCTACGATAAACTCATTATCCCCATTTTGATTACTCCTTTCTGAAGGCTGATTTCCCATTGCACTCACTGGTTTCTTTAAATTTATTTCTTTTAACGCATCTGATAGTCGTGTGGAAATTTTGGTTACCATTGCTTCAGCGGCTAATGGCGCAATCTTCTCCGCTTTTTGGATAAGCGTATCTATTTCGTCGGCACAACTTATTATCTGCTTTATAAGTTGCAAACCCTCCCTTTCCGTAAAATTCTGAAATTCTTTTGAAACAGATTCACAAATTTCTGTTAACTTCTGTTGATCGATATTCTCACTCAGAAAAGAATCTTGAATAACCCCCGGCCATTTCAATACATCGCTTACTCCTAATTTTTCTAAGTTTTCAAATGAAGCCAACACCTCGTTTTGTAAATCGATAAGCTCGTCAACTTTTAATTTATTTAGCTTTAGTCCGCTACCGTCATTCCTTATAGGCTGTAAACTAAGCCGAACTTCAATTTTTCCTCGAGATGCATGCATGGATACTATCTCTCTTAACTTATTTTCAAATTTTTTTAGCTGCTCAGGTAATTTGATAGTAATATCAAGAAACCTATTATTACTTGACCGGATTTCTGCTACAATTACTCCGAATTCAGTCAAGCGTGAAACTTCTCCATAACCGGTCATACTTCTGGCTACCATATCATCTCGATTTATTAAATAGTATGAATGATTATAAAAGGAAAAATGGAAGATTAGTTGATCAAATTAGAAAGGTTACATTTGAACGCGATTTTGTTTCAAATAGTGACGGATCTGTTCTGATCTCTCAGGGTAATACGCGCGTGTTGTGTACCGCAAATATCGAGAATAAGGTCCCTCCCTGGATTAAGGGGTTGAATAAAGGTTGGGTTACAGCCGAATATTCAATGCTCCCTGGCAGTGCGAGCAGTCGCGTCAGTCGGGAAGTTGTAAAAGGAAAACAGTCAGGACGCACTTCAGAGATACAAAGACTCATTGGTCGTAGTTTGAGATCTTCCTTAGATTTGTGTGTTATCCCTGAAAAAACTATAATACTCGACTGTGATGTTATACAAGCGGATGGAGGTACTCGCTGCGCCGCAATAACTGGAAGTTGGCTAGCGCTATTCGATGCATTACAAAAAAAAGAAAGTAATTTACTAAAGGATGGACGTTTAAATTCTATTCAAAGAGTTGGAGCTATCTCGGTTGGAGTTATTGACCAAAGAATGGCGCTAGACCTCGATTATGAAGAAGATGCCACGTGTGGAGTTGACCTTAACATTGTAATGAAATCGGATTTGAGCCTAGTTGAAATTCAAGGAACAGGGGAGAAAACAACATTTAGCAAAATTGAACTCGTTGATATGATAACTGTTGCTGAGAAGGGGCTAGCAGTACTTTTCGAAATGCAAAGAATTATGTCTGAAAAAATCTCTCTTAAGAGGTTGACAAGTAGTGACATCTAGGTGGATGGTAGCGACTAATAATGAGGGTAAACTTTTAGAGTTCGAAAGTTTTTTCGAAGGTAAGGTTGTATTAGAGTCGTTCAAATCTTTCGAGAAACAATCTCCCGCGGAACCGTACGAAACTTTTTTAGAGAATGCCTTAGAAAAGGCACGATACGCAAGTTTGGTGTCAAAACTTCCTTCGATTGCGGACGATTCTGGCCTCGTGGTCGATTACCTTCGCGGGCTTCCGGGCGTGAGATCGGCTCGATTTGCAGATATTTCTTCCGAAAAAAAAATACAACAGGATGAAGCGAATGTTAGAAAACTACTTTCGTGTATGAGCTCTGCTAAAGATTTGAGCCAACGATGTTGTAGGTTTGTAACAACGATAGTCGCCATAAAAAGTCATGATGATCCAGATCCTTTAATTTCTCGCGGTGTTTGGGAAGGTTTGGTTGCCTTTGAACCCCGAGGGAAAGAAGGCTTTGGGTATGATCCCATCTTTTATGTAAGTGAAAAGAAAAGAACTGCTGCACAACTATCGTTGAGTGAGAAAACAGTCCTAAGTCATAGAGGCAAAGCCTTGAAAAAAATCAGTTTTGAACTGTTTAAAAAGTTCAAGAATTAAAAAATGTTTAGAGTGAACGAAATACCCCTGAGTCTTTATATCCATTTACCTTGGTGCGAAAAGAAGTGTCCTTACTGCGACTTTAACTCCCATTTGCTGCGTGATCCGCATCAGTATAAAGACTACGCGAATGCCCTCACACTTCAGTTATCGGATTGGTCTTCATTAGTTGGAGATAGAAAAATTAAGACGATTTATTTTGGGGGTGGGACTCCAAATTTATTTCCAATAAATTTGATAGAGCTCGTTATGAAAGAAATTTATCTGGCCATGGATCTTGAGGACAACCTAGAGATTACTTTTGAAGTTAATCCCGTACTTTTAAAAAAAGAATTCTCAACTAGAGATTACTTTTTAGGTTTAAAGAGTCTTGGTGTAAATAGGTTATCAGTAGGAGTTCAGTCATTCGACAATATGTTGTTACAAAATATAGGAAGAGTTCATGACTCTGAGGAAATCGAATTGTTTTTATCTGTGATAGGAAAAATTTTTACCAATGTGAATGTAGATTTAATGTATGGGTTGCCGGGTCAAACGAAAGCAAAAGTCATAGAGGATATGAATTTGGTTAAACGATTTGAGGCACCGCACATCTCCTACTATCAATTGACAATTGAACCAGGAACTATGTTTTATTCCAGGCGACCAAGGCTACCTGGCGAGGATATAATTTGGGACATGTATAGAGTCATTGTCGAGGAGCTTTTGAGACATAGTTACTCAAGATATGAGGTATCTGCCTATTCCAGGGAAGGGATGGCATGCAAACATAATGTAAATTATTGGGAATTTGGGGATTACATTGGTATAGGTGCAGGCGCACACTCAAAAATTACTACATGTGATTTCGTGGAGCGGCGAATTGTTCTTTCTAATCCATTTAATTACGTAAAAAAAATGACTTCGAAAAGTAGTTTTTTCAACAGAACAAAAATGACCCCAGGAGCAGAGGTGCTATTTGAGTACATTTTAAACGCTAGTCGCCTAACAGAAGGTTTTAAAATTTTGGATTTTGAGGAAAGAACTGGTTTGGATTTTTCAAGAGAAATGGAAAAGTTTTGTTTAGCTCATGACAAGGGACTTATCAAAATAAACTCAGGTAAAGTAATACCAACAAGCTTGGGTTTAAACTTCCTTACTAATTTACAGGAAATTTTCCTACCGGTCGAGCAAACCGCTTAGCAGGCACAAATGCACAAAATTATGGATTTATGACTGTTATTAGTGCAAAATGATTCACTTCAGTGCGGTTAATTTTATTTTTTTTCTTCCTCATGGTTTTAAGTATATGAATAGACAGTCTTTTTTTTTTTTTTCTTTAGGCACGGATTTCGCACTGTAGGAAACACACAAAAAATCAGGAAAATGGAGAACGTATGAATAGCCCCAAAGATGTAATGAAAATGATGAATGACAACGATTGTAAATTCGTTGATTTGCGATTTACAGACACAAGAGGTAAAGAACAGCACGTTTCAGTGCCTACCTCTGCGTTTAGTGAATCTAAATTTGAGGAAGGACATCCCTTTGATGGGTCATCTATCGCTGGCTGGAAAGGAATCCAGGCCTCTGATATGTTGCTTATTCCAGATCCGTCAACTGCCGTAATGGATCCATTCAGAGAGGAGCAAACACTTTTGCTAACTTGTGACGTAATAGAACCGTCTGATGGGAAGGGCTACGACAGGGATCCGAGATCGCTAGCGCTGCGGGCAGAGGCCTTTATGAAATCATCAGGCATAGGTGATCAAGCCTTTTTCGGACCTGAGCCAGAATTTTTTGTTTTTGACAGCGTTACGTGGAACACTGGCATGGGTGGTAGCTTTTACAAAATTAATTCCGAGGAGGCTTCGTGGTCTAGCGGTTTAGACTTAGAGCAGGGCAACCTGGCGCATCGACCGGCTGTTAAGGGAGGATATTTTCCTGTTCCGCCAGTCGATTCTTTGCAAGATATAAGATCTGAAATGTGTTTGTTGTTAGAGCAATTAGGCATCCCTTGCGAGGTTCATCATCACGAAGTGGGAGGCTCTGGGCAATGTGAGATAGGAACAAAATTTGCTCCTCTAACTCAACGTGCAGATTGGATCCAGAAGCTGAAATATGTGGTACATAACGTTGCCGCAAGCTACGGTAAGACTGCGACCTTCATGCCGAAGCCTGTAGTTGATGATAATGGTTCGGGCATGCATGTCCACCAATCCGTTTGGAAAGACGGGGTAAATTTATTTGCAGGCGAAGATTATGCAGGCTTGTCTGAATTTGCGCTTCATTACATCGGTGGCATTATAAAACACGCACGAGCATTAAATGCTTTCACAAACCCGTCCACAAATTCGTATAAACGATTGGTACCGGGATTTGAGGCGCCAGTTAAGTTAGCTTACTCCGCTAGGAACAGGTCTGCTTCAGTTAGGATTCCCTATGTGGCTAGCCCAAAAGCAAGGCGCATTGAAGTTAGATTTGCAGACCCTACTGCAAACCCTTATTTTGCTTTTGCAGCTTTTCTTATGGCTGGACTTGATGGAGTTCAAAATAAGATTCATCCGGGGAATCCACTCGACAAAAACCTCTATGACCTTCCTCCTGAAGAAGATTCTCAAATTCCAACCATTTGTTCCTCATTGGAACAAGCACTGGAATCTCTTGACAATGATAAAGAGTTTTTGTTGAAGGGAGATGTATTTAGTTCAGATATGATTGAAGCGTATATTGAATTGAAAATGGAAGATGTAACAAGGTTGAGAATGACTACACATCCGGTTGAGTTCGATATGTACTACTCCGTTTGATAACATTAACGACCGTTTAAAAAGATGCAGGCCGGAAAATGAGGCAAGTTCAGTCATTTGATCTTATAAACTTGGACATAGTTGATTTAATAACCGCGAGTATTCTTTGTCTTGATGCTTCTGGTCGTATTCTTTTTGCCAATACATCGGCAGAGACCCTCTTTGGCTTATCAAAGAGTCAACTTTCAAAACTTAAAGTTGAGGATCTATCAACCAGCTTTGAAGAGTTTCGTGATTTTTGTAATGAGAATGAAGAGGAATCGTCCCATATACAAACCAAACTTGCATGGAATCTTGCAGGTGACAGAAATACTAAACTCGATACGATGATAACTCAAACCGGGATGGTGTACCCATCATGTGTTATAGAGCTGAGAACTGACTTGAGAAGTATTAAAGTTAATAAAGAAGAAAGAAGGGCAGATCTTGTCAAGGTTAACAAAATGATCTTGAAGAATTTGGGCCACGAAATTAAAAATCCGCTAGGAGGGATACGAGGGGCAGCCCAACTACTGAAAGACGAACTGCTTGATAACGAACTCATTGAATATACCGATGTGATCATCAAAGAGGCCGACAGACTTCGCGATCTCGTAGATAAGATGCTGGTTTCTTCAAAACGTGAAATAAAATACGACCGCGTAAATATCCATGAGTTGACTGAAAGAGTAAAAACCCTCATTGAATCCGAGTACAAAGAGATCACCATTGATTGTGACTACGACGTGAGTATCCCTGAGCTAGAATGCGATTTGACGCAAATGGTCCAAGTAATTTTAAATGTTTGTCGGAATGCTGCAGAAGCTCTGGCAAACCACCATGTTGATAGTCCAAAAATTACTATCAAATCTAGAATAGCTAGACAAACAACTTTAAGGCGTAAAAAACACACTTTAGCTGTTTCGTTAGAAATAAAAGATAATGGACCAGGGATTCCTGATTTTATTCAAGACCAGATCTTTTACCCGCTGGTGTCTAGTCACCCAAATGGACAGGGTATTGGGTTAACTTTGGCACAGGAAATTATTCATGCTCATGGAGGCCTTATAGATTTTGACAGTGAGAAAGGTTCGACCAGTTTTACAATTCACATACCATTAAGTAAATCAGAGAGAGTAAATGAATTCAGTATGGATAGTTGATGATGATGCCTCAATACGATGGGTTTTAGAAAAAGCGCTTACTCGGGAGGACATGTCGTGCAAACTTTTTTCATGTGCGGACGATGTTTTGGGAGCTCTTCGCGACTGTCAACCCAATGTTCTAGTCTCTGATATAAGAATGCATGGGGATTCTGGATTGGTTTTATTAGAAAAAATTAAGAATGAGTATCCACAGTTACCCGTCATTATAATGACAGCCTTTTCTGACTTGGACAGCGCTGTATCCTCTTTCCAAAAGGGAGCATTCGACTATTTGCCGAAACCTTTTGATATAGAGTCTGCTGTTGAATTAATTAGTAGGGCAATGGGGGAACCTAAAAAAATCAAAGGTTTGAATGAGTTAACAAATAGAGTAAGCATGGGCAACCTGCTTGGTTCCGCCCCTAAAATGCAGGAAATTTATCGCGTTATTGGAAGATTATCTAAATCAGCAACCACAGTTTTGGTGAATGGGGAAACAGGAACGGGCAAAGAATTAGTTGCGAGAGCGTTGCACCAGCATAGCCCAAGGTCAGAAAGGCCTTTTGTAGCTCTAAACATGGCAGCTATTCCTAGAGATCTGTTGGAATCTGAACTGTTTGGTCATGAGAGAGGTGCTTTTACTGGAGCTCAAATATCACGAAAAGGAAGATTTGAACAGGCTGATGGAGGGACACTCTTCCTGGATGAAATTGGGGATATGCCTTTTGAGTTACAAACCAGACTTTTAAGGGTTTTGTCGGAGGGGAAGTTTTATCGAGTTGGAGGGGTAATGCCAATTAATGTTAATGTGCGTGTGATTGCCGCGACACACCAAAACCTTGAAGAAAGAGTGGCAAAAAATCAGTTTAGGGAAGATTTATTTCATAGAATAAACGTTATCAGGATAAAAATTCCCCCATTAAGAGAAAGAAGCGAAGACATAGAGTATTTGGCTGAGTTTTTTCTAGATAGATTCAGCAAAAAATTGGGTTTTGAAAAGAAAGTACTCTCTCCCGAATCTCTCAATGCTTTCAAAGAGTTTTGGTTCCCTGGCAATGTTAGGCAGTTAGAAAACTTTTGTCATTGGCTTACGGTAATGGCTCCAGGAAATAGGATCTCACTAACTGATATGCCTGACGAAGTCAGGTCTCCGGCGCGCTTTTCGGAACGTAATACCGACACTAATCGGCAATTAGAAGGGAGTTCAAAGAACGAAACTGAATCATGGACATCGTTGTTGAGTACTGTGGTTAAAAAAAAGCTTGAAAGTCAGGGCAATGTTTCTAATAATTGTTACCAGGACCTATTGAATGACTTTGAAAGAACCGTTTATGCAGAAGCTCTTAAAGTGACTAAGGGTAGAAGAGTTGCTTGCGCTAAAATACTAAATGTTGGTCGTAATACCGTGACAAAAAAAATTCAAGATTTTGACCTACCATTTTAATTTTACAAATCCAAATTAACCCACACAGGGGCGTGGTCGGATGGTTTTTCATGTTTTCGTACATCGGAGGAAATACCCACTTCTGTACATCTATCTGTAAGGGATTTCGATAAAAGAATGTGATCAATTCTAAGTCCTGCATTCCTTCGGAATGCTCCTTGCCTGTAATCCCACCAACTGTATTGATTTGGTTCGTTATTTTTTAGCCTGAACGAATCGGATAAAAATAACTTTTCAAACTGCTTAAAACACTCCCTTTCTTTGGATGAGCAAAGTATTTTTTCCCGCCATAAATCAGGATCGTGAACATCAAGATCAGTAGGCGCAATATTGAAGTCGCCCATTAAACACAACGACTCGTTTTCCTTCAGCAGTTGTTGCGTAAACCTCTTGAGATTTTGTAAGAATGATAATTTATAAGTGAATTTTGGATCTCCAAGTGAATTTCCATTTGGAACATAAACTGATACAACGTTGAATCTAAAGGAATTCGCTAGTGATAGAGAACACATAATCACCCTAGCCTGATCATCCTTCCAACCAGGGATGTTCATCACCACGTTCTCACATTTTATAGAACTAATTTTCTTGAAGGCTATGCAAACTCCGTTATAACTTTTTTGTCCAAAAAAAAACACATCAAATCCATTTTCGAAAAATATGTCAGCCGGAAATTGATCGTCAGTTACTTTAGTTTCCTGCAGTCCAACTATGTCCGGTTTGGCGTCACTAATCCATTTCTGAAAAGAATCCTGACGCGCTCGGAGGGAGTTGATGTTCCAACTTGCAACTTTAACTATCATGTTTAGGCTTCCATAAGCCCCAGGTGTTTTAACATCGCATCTGGCTTTGGTTCCCTTTTCATAAATGCCCGAAAAGAAACAATTGCTTCTCGCGAGCCACCTTTTGATAATATTTCTTGCCTAAAGGAACTTCCTAATTTAGCTTTTTCTCGTTTGTCTTTTCCCTCAAAACGAGCATAGCAATCGGAAGACAACACTTCTGCCCATTTATAACTGTAGTATCCCGCGGCGTAACCACCATCAAAAATATGAGAGAAGGAATTAGGGAAAAGAACAAAACTGGGTTGCTCAATGATACTTATTTCTTTTCTGACGTCGGCCAATATGTCGAGAACTTTTCTATAAATTTGGGAATTATTCATAATTTCGCAATTTTCTAAATCTTTGTGAATAAGTATATCGAATAAGGAAAATTCAATTTGCCTAAGCATTTGAAGACCGCTATTAAAGTTTTTAGCTGCATGGATTTTATCATATGTTTCACGATTTATTGAAAGACCAGTTTCCCTATGTTTACTGATTTTGCTGAGAGTGTCATATTCCCATGCAAAGTTTTCTAAAAACTGACTAGGGAGTTCAACAGCATCCCACTCCACTCCACTAATTCCAGAAATTTCGAGGTAATCTATTTCCGTTAATAAATGATGTAATCCGTGTCCAAACTCATGAAAAAGAGTCACTACCTCATCATGAGTTAGATACACATCTTTTCCTTGAGTGGGTTGGGAAAAATTGCAGTTCATTAGTGCAATGGGCGATTGGATACCAGTACTGTGTTTAACTCTCGATCTGCATTCATCCATCCATGCGCCTCCTCGCTTTTCTTCGCGGGAGAAGAGGTCAAAAAAGAAATACCCTGTTATCTGGTCCTCATTCACAACTTTAAAAACTCGAACTGACTTATCCCATGCGATATCAAACCGATCACCATGTTCCTCGAAAATGTCGCAACCAAAAAGATCTTTAACAGTTCTGAATAATCCTACTAATACTTTGCTCAACGGAAAGTAATTCCGTAGTTCTTCACTGTCAATTGAAAATTTATTTCTTTTTAATTTTTCACTCACAAAAGCAATATCCCATGCTTCTATTTTTCTTATCGAATCAACTTGTTCGGCATACTGATTTATTTGTTCTAGCTCTTTTTCCGCGAATGGTCTTGCTCTCATGGCTAAATCCTTAAGAAACATTACGACCTCTTCGGGAGAACTTGCCATCTTTGAAACTAGTGATAATTCAGCGGGATTTGAAAAACCCAAAATTTTAGCTTGCTGATATCTTAGTTTTAAAATTTTCGCAATAACAAGACTGTTATCAAACGATCCGCCTTCATCCGCAATATCAGAGCTTCTCCTCGCATACTTAGAATACATGTCAAACCTAAAAGCTCGGTTCGTGCTACATTCCATTACAGGCGAATATATGGGAGGTTGAAGGGTAAACACATACCCATTTACACCCCTTTTTTTCGCCTCTTTTTTTGACAATTCAAGAACATGTTCAGGAACTCCCTCCAATGATTTCACGGGGCCGCCCTCCTCACTAGAGCCGATAGTAATGGTTGTTGCTTTTGTACTGTCCAGCAGATTTTCAGAAAATTTTTGGGCTAACCTGCTCAGCTCAATGTTGTTTCGTCTAAAGGTGTCTTGATCATCATCAGCTAGGTGAGCCCCAGCAAGTTCAAAATCTCGGACATAATCGCTCAGAACTTTATGCTGCTGAGGATGGGCAGTCTTTGATACGCCCCGTCTCAGGTTGGTAAGAATTTTGTACAAAGCTTTATTTTGTGAAAAATCAGTCCAAAAGTTGGTAACTTTATCGAGGTTTTTGTTAATAATGTTTCTTATTTCAGGCGTGTCGGCTACGCTCGCAAGGTGGTTTGCAGCGCCCCATATGCGATGTATTTTTTCAATATTTTCGCTAATTGGCTGGACAGTATTATCCCAATTTCGGGGTTTCTCTTCATTGCATATTTTACTTAGCACCAGATTGGCATTACTTATCGTTTCTGAGATAAGTTCGTCAATTTTTTTCGAATTGAGGAGCTTGTAATTTGGCAACCATTCTTTACAAAAAAAAGCATCACGCGACATTGTTTGCATTCCTCTTTATGTTAGACTTACGGCATTACGGGGCTATAGCTCAGCTGGGAGAGCGCTTGCATGGCATGCAAGAGGTCAGCGGTTCGATCCCGCTTAGCTCCACCAATTATATTAGGATTGACAAAATTTCAATGAATTAGTTTACTATATAACGTGAAATTAGAAAGTCCCCATCGTCTAGAGGCCTAGGACACCACCCTTTCACGGTGGGTACAGGGGTTCGAATCCCCTTGGGGACGCCAAACAAAAGCTAGTTCGGAATCGGCAGGACTCCGGAATTTTTACACTTAGGACTCGAGCAGGTTGGTACTGTCATCGTTCTCGGTTTTTAAGAAACCTTTTGGTTCAGTTCTTCGCTATTTCTAATTTTCTGACTTTTTGATTGCCATATCTGTTTTCTATGTCTAGAATATCGAATTTTTTTTTAAAATTTTTTGGTTGGTCTTTCAAGTCAGATAGCCCTCCATTGGACAAATGCGTGTTGATTGCCGCTCCGCATACAAGTAACTGGGATTTTCCAATGATGCTTGCATATGGATTCAAGTTAAATTTACGATACCATTGGCTCGGAAAACATACTCTTTTCGTAGGTCCAGTGGGCATCGTTATGAGGAAGTTGGGCGGGATACCGGTGAATCGAGAAAAAAAAAATGACTATGTTACTTCACTCTCTGAGGAAATTATTTCGAGGAAGAAGTGCATACTAATCATACCTCCAGAAGGCACCCGAGCAAGATCAGATTATTGGAAATCAGGTTTTATATATATAGCTCGAAAGGCTAACGTGCCTATTGTTTTTGGTAGGTTGGATTATCAACGAAAAAACTTAGCATTTAGTCGTAAAGTATCAGCATCTCTTTCCGACGACAAAATAATGAAATTTGCTCAGGCGTTCTATAAAGATGCTAGGCCATTGCATCCTGCTGGGTTCGGGCCAGTTAAGTTAAAACCAAAAATTTAAGTTTCACTGTTTTTTAAAATGGTACGGAACCTGCTTTATGTTTCCGTGTTATAACTGGAAGACTGTGATGATTATTCAAAAGATTGAGTTTAAAGAAGAAACTATTCAAACAATCAGGGAGATAAAGAAAATAATGTTGACGGAGTGGAATAGGCATCGTGCAGAGGTCGATCAAATTATCAAGCGTGTTCGCTCCTCCTCTCTTTATCCATCCAAAATTGAAATTGATATTTAATAATTCCCCTCTAAAATTATGGAAAAAATTTTTTAAGAATATGGTATGAATATACTAGTGCGCAGGACCCATTCAGTCTGTAAGAAATATGAAATCTAATTTGTTGTTGCGTTCTTGCCAGTAATTTTGTCAATACTTTTAAAGAACTGGGTTAGGATGCCGATTCTCGCTTTAAAGGAAGGTGCTTATGGGAATGAATGAAGTCTTCAAATCGGGAAAAACAGAAAAAGCCACTGAGGTTACAGGGGATGTTTCCGACGCGGTAAGCGAGAGGCGAACTGGCCCCATACTTGATAATCGAGTAAATTCAAAGTTTGCCGCTCTGGACCTATCAAACGTTGACAGGGATTACAACAAGGGTCGCGAAAATGCTACCATTTTTGCGTTTGAAAGTTCAACAAGGGTTGAGTATGAAGACGACCCAGGCTTGATGGACACCATGATTAATGTTGCATTAGAAAAACACAAGAAGCGTAGCAAACAAAATTTTTTATTCGACAGGATAAGAGCGATTTCCAGTGAGACGAAAAGAATAAACCATAATTTAGATCTGGGAGATTAATGCAGATGAAGTACCAATCACATTACTTGTCGAATTTAACGTAATTTTGCGATCGTCATACCATCCCGAATCGGTATCATGACTGTAAAAAACTTTTCTGACTTTAGTAATTGATTCATCTTTTTTACGGCTTCGCTTCCCTTTGTTTGTTTTTCCGCATTTGAAAAACACGCTCCTTTCATAAATACATTGTCTACACATATTATAGACCGTTGGTCAATTAGCTGTTTATCGACAATTTTATCAATGTATTTTTTGTATTCAGTTTTTTTTGCATCAATAAAAATAAAGTCGAATGATTTTCCCTCAAAAGCAAAATCATCAAGTAAATTTAAAGCATCACCCACTCTAATTTGAATCTTTTTTCCATATGATGTCGTATCTAAATACTGGCGCGCAAAATCAGCTGCGTACGGATCAATTTCACAACTAATCAAATTCCCGTCCTCCGGGAGTCCCTCAGCCATTGCGAGTGCAGAATAACCAGAAAATAATCCCAGTTCCAGGATTTCCTTTGATCTTGATATAGATACTAACATCTTTAATAATTGGCCGGAAACTTTACTACTCATCATTTGTGTCATCAGTTTTACCTTTGATTTCTTTTCGATGAATATCCTGTTCCAATCGGTTTGCATAGTGATTTTATTTAAGTTCGATAACTGTTGTGACTCTAACGAGGTGCATTCATCCGCATATCGCTCAAATCCCTCCATCATATCAATTACAGAGTCTATTTCATGTAGTATTTCGCCTGCTATTGGCTTGTATTTTGTGAGCCTTTGTTTAATATTTGCAAGTCTTTGTGCGAGAATAGCAATCGGGGACTCTGTTCTTAGTTGAATTTCATTTTCCATTTATTTTTCTGCCTTTAAAAAATTGTTTAAGTTTTTCGAATCACTTATTTATAGCTATCCAAAGTCGTCACCGGCAACACCGCCGAGGAATTTGAGTTCCTTTCTCTGGTCAATGTCGGAGGGATACCGTCTCTACTTCATTATCTTGACTGTACTCACAGCGATGATAGGAGCTTTTGAGGCTATCCTTTTCGGGATGTTAGGTGACATCACAAACTGGTTAGCTTCTTCCTCAACAAGTTCGTTTTTTTATGAAAAAAAGTTCGAAGTAATAATATTGGTAATATTTTTACTTAGCGGGATTCCTCTCGTGATAATTGCCGATATCTTAAAGTATCAGACAATTTATGGAAATTTTCCAATGCTGATGAGGTGGAACTTCCACAGATTGATGCTTTCTCAGAGCATGTCGTTCTTTAACGACGAATTTTCAGGAAGAATCTCTACCAAGGTTATGCAAACCGCGTTAGCAATACGATCTGTCTATATTACCATCGGGGATATTTTCGTTTTTATCTTCATTTATTTTTTAACAATGGTGCTCATCATAGGAAGCTATAGCGTAATATTATTGTTCCCGTTTTTAATATGGGTTGCCTGTTATATATTTGCTGTACGATATTTTGTGCCAAAAATAAGTACGCTTTCGAAAAATAGGGCCGATGCCATTAGCCTAATGTCTGGCAAGATAACGGACGCTTATTCTAATATCGCCACTGTAAAATTATTCTCGCATTCGCAACGAGAAGCGAAGTATTTAAAAGAATCGATGAAGGAGTGTATGCAACATGTTTACCCTCACAATAGACTCACCAGTTTATTTGAAATCGTAAATCACGCTCTCAGCACACTTTTAATTTTGTTCACTGGTGGCACAGTCTTAGTTTTGTGGACGGAGGACCTTGCGTCAGTCGGTTCAGTTGCAGCCGCTTTCGCAATGTCATTTAGATTAATGGGACTATCGCACTGGATAATGTATGAAATGGCATCGTTGTTTGAAAATATTGGTACAGTGAGAGATGGAATCAGAATCCTGTCTCAAAGGCTATCGGTACAAGATAAAAAAGATGCTGCGCCGTTGGTTGTATCAAGTGGTGAAATAATTTTTGAGAACATATCATTCTCTTACGGTAGTGACAAGAATGTCATTAAAAAGCTCAATCTAAAAATTAACCACGGGGAAAGAGTAGGACTAGTTGGTCCTTCAGGTGGCGGCAAGACAACGACAATGAATTTGTTACTAAGATTTTTTGATTTAACGAGAGGAAGAATATTAATCAACGGTATTGATATAGCAGGGGTAAAGCAAAATTCGTTGCGAAAAAATATAGCTATGGTTACTCAAGATGCAGCCCTTCTTCACCGGTCAGTGAGGGATAATATTAAATACGGAAACCCGACTGCATCAGAAGAAGAAATGTTAAAAGCAGCGAATATGGCTGAGGTCACGGGTTTCATTGGAAATTTGAAAGATAGTGCAGGTCGACGAGGGTTCGATGCTCATGTTGGAGAACGGGGTGTAAAATTGAGCGGTGGTCAACGACAAAGGATTGCAATTGCTCGAGTTATTTTGAAGGATGCACCCATTCTCCTTTTAGATGAGGCTACGAGTGCACTTGATAGTGAGGTCGAAGCGGTAATACAAAAAAGCCTGAAGACAGTTATGAAGGGTAAAACGGTTTTAGCAATAGCGCACAGGCTGAGTACTATCTCAGAATTGGATAGATTGATCGTTTTAAACGATGGAAAAATTGTTGAAGAAGGAACACACCAGGGGTTGCTGTTGGAACGGGGGCTATACTCCAGACTTTGGAATTTACAGAGTGGCGGTTTTTTACCTACTGAAATTCCCAAAGAAATTAGTACTCGACGTTAAAGTGTATCGCTGGCAAAATCAGCTAATCTCGAGCGTTCGCCGCGCTGTAAGGTAATGTGACCACCATGTCTCCAGCCTTTGAATTTGTCCACCACGTAGGACAATCCAGATGAGGACTCGGTTAAATATGGAGAATCGATTTGAGCGACATTGCCAAGACAAACAACCTTTGTGCCTGGTCCGGCCCGAGTGATAAGGGCCTTCATTTCTTTTGGTGTTAGATTCTGAGCTTCATCGATAATTAGAAATTTGCTCAGAAAAGTTCTTCCCCGCATGAAACTCAGTGATTTAATTCTTATTCTGCTTTTCATCAAATCTATGGCCGCTGATCGACTCCAATCACCACCTCCTTCGACACCTCTGTTTAGCACCTCAAGGTTATCCTCCATCGCACCCATCCAGGGAATCATTTTTTCTTCCTCGGTTCCAGGTAAATAGCCAATATCATCTCCAAGGGGAACGGTGGCTCTGGTCATGATTATTTCGGAATAAGTCCTAGTTTCCAACGTTTGTGCGAGTCCTGCGGCTAAAGTAAGTAAAGTTTTTCCTGTTCCTGCTTGACCCAAGAGGGTCACAAAATCGACTTCAGGGTCTAATAGTAGGTTAAGGGCAAAATTTTGTTCCGGATTTCTCGAAGTAATGCCCCAAACGGAGTTCTTACTGTGCGAAAAATCTTTAAGGGTTTTTAAAAGGACAAAATCTTTGGCCACCTCTTCTACTCGAGCCGACAAATTTTCTTCCTGATAATAAATAAACTGATTTAAATGTATCTTTTCCAAAAAACTTGAGGCGAAGCGGTAAAAAATGCTCCCCCCTTGTTGCCATGACTCTAAGGAATCTCCAATTTGCTCCCAAAATTGTTTGTCTAGTTTGGTCACACCACTGTAAAGAATGTCTGCATCGTCGATAACGCTGTCGTTATAATAATCCTCAGCTATGAGCATCAATGCAGTTGCTTTGATTCTTATGTTTATGTCCTTTGATACCAAAATCACTTCACGTCGTTTAAATTTGGTTTTTAGATGTTGAACCACTGATAGAATTTGATTATCTGGTTTCTCGTCCCCAAACCCAAAATTCTTTTTTAGGTCCAAAGGCTCGGTTTGAAAATATAAGAACCCTGTTGAATCCGAATGTCCATTCAAGTTTAACGGTATGCCTTCATATAATTGGGGACGATCGCTCTTAGCAGACGTTTTAATTAATGAGTCAATCTCTCTGGTGGTCTGCCTCACATTTCGAGATACTTCTGACATACCTGTTTTATGCAAATCTAATTCTTCAAGGGTTACTAATGGTATATAAACATCGTGCTCCTGAAATCTAAACAAACTAGTCGGATCGTGCATCAACACGTTCGTATCAAGCACAAAAAGTTTTTTTTCTTGTTTTGATTTAAAAGTATTTTCTTTTTTTGTTTTCACCAGTGTCTGGCGTTTTTTCGTTGGTTTTTTTGCTAGTGCAACAATTTTTTCTACATCAACCTGTTCTTGTTTTTTTATTTTAGAGAGACCTGAGGAACTACGTTTTCCTTTGATTGTTTTTGAACTCTTTCTTTCAGGTACCTTTTTAACAACTCCTCCCAATTTTATGGGAGCTTTGGGTAATGGCATAGCAATTTCCTCTGCGCTAAACAATCTTCGTTGTTTTTACGAAATTTATTACTTCGGATGGATTTTGTTCGGCAGAGACTTTGCGCCATTCTTTTACTAATTTCCCATGTTTGTCATAAAGAAAAGTACTCCGTTCAATCCCCCGCACGACCTTCCCGTACATATTTTTGTTTTTCAAAACATCAAATGTGGTACACAATTCTTCGCTCTCGTCGGAAATTAGGTTGATTGATAACTGAAATTTAGTTGCGAATTTTAGATGAGATTTTATAGGGTCGCGGGACACGCCGACAATCTGAGTATTCATCTGTAAAAAATCATTATGGTATTTTGTAAATAAAATTGCCTGCGAGGTACAACCTGGCGTGTTATCTTTCGGATAGAAAAAAATGACCAATTTATTACCTAAAAAATCAGTCAATTTCCCAGCCCCGAACAATGTGAGTATGTCTAAGTTTGGTAGCGTTTGAATAACCCCACCGTCCTGATTTTTATTATCGTGCATATCATTTATCCTTGGAAAATTTGTCGAGTATTAACCCGGCTACCACTGAACGTCCCTCTGCAACAAGTAAATTAAAGGTTCGGCATGCGGCGTGCGTAGACATACAGTCAGCGGCTATACTCATTCTAGATCTATTACTGTTTAAAAATTCCAACGGGTTATTTCCAATTTTTCCTTTAAACTCAAGTAAGTCTGAATCTAACATGATTTGCGTAACCCCAGTACCTATCAAGACAACATCTGGTTGGTTTTTAAAGAGTTTGTCTACCTCAAGCTTCGATAACTGGGCAACATCCGTTATTTCCCACGGTATTGGTTCATTATCTGTTGATATAATGCAAGAATTTTCGATTAAAATTTTATTTACTTCAATGAACGTTTTACCATAGCTAGTTACTGAATACCTACCTCGGATTATTTCTGGTTGTAGCCCTGAACTCATATTTGAAGTGTAAGTCAATATCAATTAATGTACCATAGACTTTTTTCTATTTGCTAGTATGAAACAAAAAATCTTTCCTAGAATATCGAGGTTACCCCCTTATGTTTTCTCTGTTATCGGTGAATTGAAAGTTAAAGCTCGTTTGGCTGGGGAGGATGTAGTGGATATGAGTATGGGAAACCCGGATCAGCCTACCCCAAAGCATATTATTGACAAATTAAATGAGGTTTCGATGAGAGGTCATACGCATGGATATTCAGCGTCGAAAGGAATTAAACGACTTCGCAATGCAATTTGTAATTGGTATCGACAGAGATACGGAGTAGAGTTAGATGAGGACTCTGAGTCAATAGTTACGATAGGCTCAAAAGAGGGACTCGCTCATTTAATGTTAGCAATTTTGGATAGGGGGGATACCGTTCTCGTCCCTAATCCAAGTTATCCGATTCACATTTATGGGGCAATAATAGCAGGTGCTGACGTAAGATCGGTACGCATGACAACTGGGGAAGAATTTTTTGAAGAATTGGAAAGGGCAATAAGAGAGTCGATTCCAAAGCCGAAAATGATGATATTTGGATTTCCTAGTAACCCTACAGGGGAATGTGTCGATATTAAATTTTTCGAAAAAGTTGTTGCTTTAGCAAAACGCTTCGATATTTTAGTGGTACATGATTTAGCTTATGCTGATGTTTGTTATGATAATTACCAGGCCCCTTCGATCATGCAGGTTAAGGGAGCAAAAGAGTGTGCAGTCGAGTTTTTTTCTATGAGCAAGTCCTATAATATGGCCGGATGGAGAGTAGGATTCATGGTGGGTAATGTTGATATGGTCTCTGCACTTGCGAAAATAAAAAGTTACTTCGATTATGGTACCTTCACTCCGATTCAGGTAGCTTCAGTAGTGGCACTTGAATCGAGTCCATGTATCGTGAAGAACATTTGTGAGCTATATCAGTGTCGGCGGGATACGTTAGTAAATGGGCTAAATAGTATTGGATGGGAAAATGAATTACCTAAGGCTACGATGTATTTGTGGGCTAAGATCCCGTCAGCGTACAGATCTAAAGGTTCTCTTTATTTCGCTGAGAGGCTTTTAAAAGATGCCAAAGTTGCAGTATCTCCTGGGATCGGGTTTGGAGAGTATGGAGAAGGTCATGTGCGGTTTGCGTTAATAGAAAATAACCAGAGGATAAAGCAAGCGATTCGTGGAATTCGTGAGATGTTTAGAACAGACGGAATTTCAATAAAATAATCTTGAGGAAGCAAATGATGAGAAATATCAAAATCGGTTTGGCAGGATTTGGAACCGTTGGCAGAGGAACATGGGAATTATTAGAGCGAAATAAAGAAAAAGTTCAAAGGTCTGCAAAAACTAAAATTTCTGTTGTCGGCATAGCGGATCCCGACAAGAAGAAGTTCGACGGAGTTCAGATTAATTCTGAGTGTGAGATTTATTCCGATGCCTTTGAATTATTAAAAAACGAATCGATAGAGATTGTAGTAGAGCTAATTGGCGGTGAGACTTTGGCGAAGGAGTTCGTTTTAGCCGCCATCAGAGAAAGGAAATTCGTAGTCACAGCAAATAAGGCGTTACTTGCGAAACATGGGAAAGAGATTTCTACTCTAGCGGAAGAAAATGGAGTGGAGGTTTTCTATGAAGCTGCAATTGCTGGCGGAATTCCGATTGTCAAGATTATCAATGAAGGCCTGGCGGCGAATGAAATTTTGTGGATTTCCGGAATAATAAATGGAACAACAAATTATATACTATCGGAAATGGACAAAAGAGGTTTGGCATTTGATGAAGCGTTGGATGAAGCAAAATCTCAAGGGTATGCAGAACAAGACCCGACTCTTGATGTAGACGGTCATGATTCTGCGCATAAGATATTTTTACTAGCTTCATTAGCATTTGGGATAAATTTTGAATTTAATGCAGTCCCAACACGTGGAATCCGAGGTATTGATGTTAAGGATGTTAGCTTCGCAAGGGAATTCGGTTACCAGATAAAATTATTAGCCTTCGCAAGAGTCGAAAACTCAGCAATAGAAGTATCGGTTGAACCAACCCTGATCCCAGCTAATATTTTGATGGCAAATGTTGATGGGCCAATGAATGCTGTTTCAGTTGAGGGAAACTTTGTTGGACATACGCTCTATTATGGTCAGGGAGCAGGTTCACACCCGACGGCAAGTGCTGTCGTTGCTGACATCATAGAAGTGTGTGGATCGTTCTTCAGAAACAATGGTCAGGGCGCGGGAAAGTTCAATACTGGAAAAAGAAACCACGAATATGCAAACCACAAAATGACGAAAAAAGAGGAGGTTATGTCCGGACACTACATAAGGTTAAAGGTCTCAGATAAACCGGGTGTTTTATCTGAAGTCACCGGGGTATTGGCAAGTAAAAATGTATCAATTAATCGCTTCTTTCAAAAAAACAGTGAAAACTCTGATGCTGAAATAATCGTGTTAACCCACAGGTGTAACTACGGAAAGATCATTGAGTGTCTTAACATGCTAAAAAATTTAGAAGACGTAAAAGGTGATCCCGTGATATTCCGTGTTGAAGAAAAAGCATGATTGAGTATGAATCTACCAGAGGGAGAGCGTCGGGAACATTTACTGACGCTATTTTAGAAGGACTGGCATCGGATGGAGGGCTTTTAGTGCCCAAAAATTATGAGATGATTTCTAAAGAACGCCTCGCGGAATGGCAGGATCTCTCTTATCCAGATTTAGCTTGCGAGGTAATTGCCTGTTTTGCAACTGATTTGAGCAAAGATAGAGTCCGCGAAATGTGTCATGAGGTTTATACAAAGTCAAAATTTGGTAAAGATATTGTCAGCGTTAAAACAGTAAATTTGAATCGGAAAGGGGGGTTGTATATCCTCGGTGTTTCTAACGGTCCTACACTTGCATTTAAGGACATGGCTATGCAGTTCCTAGGAAAGCTATTTGACGAAATTCTGAGGGAACGTGGGTTAAAACTAAATATACTAGGAGCAACCTCGGGGGATACTGGAAGTGCAGCGGAGTATGCGATGATGGGACGGGGTTCAATTTCGGTTTTCATGCTATCTCCTAAAGACAGAATGAGTGAGTTTCAAAAAAGTCAAATGTATAGTTTAAGGGAAAAAAACATTCATAATATCGTTGTGCCGGGTTCCTTTGACAATTGTCAAGACCTTGTAAAAGATATTTCGAATGATTTACGATTCAAAAAAACATACTCTATCGGTTCGGTTAATTCTATTAATTGGGGTAGGATATCAGCACAAGTTGTTTATTATTTTTTTGGATATTTTAGAGTTTTACAAAAAGCAAATAAGAGTTTAATGCATCCAGTTTCTTTTGCAGTTCCCTCGGGAAATTTTGGAAATATTCTTTCGGGTTTTGTAGCAAAGGAAATGGGTTTACCAATAAAAAACTTAGTTTTAGCAACCAACGAAAATAATATTCTCGACGATTTTTTCAAAAGTGGTGTATACCGAGTTAGAAATCCAAAAGAAACTTTAATAACATCTTCTCCTTCCATGGATATTTCGAAAGCTTCAAATTTCGAACGATTTATTTACGAGATAAGTGATCGTGACAGTAATTATGTTTCTTTCTTATGGAATGAGCTAACAGAAAAACAATCGTTTACTATTGATAAAAATAAATTTCAAAAACTGATAAAGGAGAGCGGGATTGTTTCGGGTTCCTCAAACCATAATAATCGGATTAATACGATAAGAAAAATATACGAATTAAATGAATTGGTCATTGATCCACACACTGCTGATGGTATCTACATAGGGGACAAATATCTTGAAGAGAATTGTCCCATGATATGTTTGGAAACAGCTTTGCCTACGAAGTTTGAAGAAACTGTTCAAGAGGCGCTTGGTTTTGTGCCAGAAAGAATAGATTGTTTTAAAAATATCGAAGAAAGAGCGAGAAGATTTTACGAAACTGACGGAACAATTTCCGATTTAAAAAATTACATAATCAAAAATGCAGACATTAATTGAATTTGATCAAGCATTGACTGAATTGTTAGCATCGACAATGCGCGAACCAACAAAAATTACCGTTGCCCTCTCGTCTTGTGCAGGTCGTATTTTAGCAGAGGATGTCACCTCGTTGATAGACATTCCAGGGTTTAACAACAGTCAGGTGGATGGCTACGCAGCTCGATCCGACGAAGTTAAAAGGGGGAAAGAGTTTGAAATCTCGCAAAGAATTCCGGCAGGCTCACGTCCAACTAGTTTGAAAAAAAATACGGTGGCAAGAATTTTTACCGGAGCAGAGCCGCCCGAAGGGTCCGACTGTATCGTTATGCAAGAGGATACAAAGCTAATCGGTGATCAAAAAATACAATTTTTAAAAACGGCAGATATCGGAGAAAACATACGACGCAGAGCTTGCGATCTAAAAACTGGACAACTGTTTTTTAACAAAGGAAGACAATTGTCACCTGCTGATATAGGTCTTTGTGCATCTGTAGGTAAAGTTTCTCTGCAGGTTTTTGAAAAAATTACCGTAGGTGTTTTTTCGACTGGTGACGAGCTCAGACAACCTGGGGAAAAGTTAGAGCGCGGCCAGCTTTTTGATAGTAACAGACCCATGATTATCAACTGTGTCAAAAACTTGGGGCTAAATTGTATTGATTTTGGTTCACTACCTGACAGATTAGATACAACAATTTCAGCCATTGAGAGTGCGAGAAAAAAAGTGGATGCATTAATTACTTGCGGAGGTGTTTCTGTTGGAGAAGAGGATCATTTAAGGACTGCTGTGGAACAACTAGGTGACCTTAAGCTGTGGAAAATCAATATGAAACCTGGAAAACCTTTTGCATTTGGGAATTTGGGGAAAAGCGCTTATCTAGGACTTCCTGGCAATCCAGTATCCGCATGGGTGACATTCTCCTTATTGTGTCGTCCTTTTCTTTTAAAATTAAGTGGGGTGAACGACCCGAAGCCTGTCTTAATTAAGGCTCAAATAGGCTCTAATTACGAAAATTTGACCTCAAGAAGGGAGTTTTTGAGGGTTAATGTCAATTCGGGGGGGCATGGTCAATATATATGAAAGGCAGAACTCTCAGATATTATCTTCAATATGTTTTTGTGACGGATTAGTTGAAGTAGAACCATATCAATCATTGAACGTGGGTGACTTAGTAAACTTTTATAACTTTTCGTCAATTGGATAGATCCACTATGCGTTTTAAAATTTTCTTTTTTGCGGAGCTTAGGGTGAAAATGGGGACAGAGTTTATTGAAGAAAATTTTGATGATGTCAGAAATGTTCATGAATTGCAAAAAAGACTTGAAGAAAAATACGAAACATTGAGGGGCTGTTTTCTGGAGGGCAAAGTAATTAAAATAGCAGTCAATCATGAATATTGCGGTTTGAATACTGCATTGAGGGATGGTGATGAAGTTGCTTTTTTCCCCCCTGTTACTGGCGGTTAAAATTTAAGAAGAGATTAAATGGGTCAACATATTCTAGTTAAAGTTCAAGAAAAAAACTTTGATGTTAAAACTTTAATTGAAAATTTAACAAAATCGTCTGAGCAAGAAAATGAGATCGGTGCAATTGCGACTTTTATCGGAAGGGTTAGACGTAATCAAGAAGCGGGTTTAGTTGACGAACTATTTTTGGAACACTATCCGGTTATGACAGAAAAAAAAATTGAAAAAATTGCTCATGATGCGTTTGAAAAGTTCCAAATCAATGGATGCACAGTCGTACATAGAATAGGAAACCTGACACCTGGCGAGTTGATCGTTTTTGTCGGTGTCTCCAGTAGGCACAGGAAAGAGGCATTTGAGGCATGTTCTTATGTAATGGATTTTTTAAAGACGGAGGCACCTTTTTGGAAAAAAGAAACTAGTGCTGGCGGAGAAAGATGGGTTAAAACAAGGGAAGAGGATTATATTGCCAGAGACAAATGGTCAGAAAAATAACTTGAAAAATAAAATTCAATCTCAATTTAAATAAGTATGAGATTAGATAAATTAACAACCTCGTTTCAACAGGCTTTGGGCGACGCACAAAGTATTGCTATTGGAAAAGATAATGCTGGTTTGGATCCCTTACACTTGCTTCTTGCGTTAATTGGCGAAGACGAGTTCGGCGCTAAATCGCTAATGCTTCGCTCCGGAGGAAATGTTAACAAGCTGTCTCAACTTGTTAATGAGGCTGTTGAGAAATTACCAAAGCTTAGTAATCCAAACGGGGAATTGAGTGCAAGTTCAGACTTACAAAGAGTCTTTAATTTGACAGACAAAGAAGCGCAAAAAAGGGGGGACGAATTTATAGCAAGCGATCTTTTCTTATATGTTTTAAGCGAGGACAAATGCACTGCAGGGAAACTCATGCAGCAAACAGGTCTGTCAAAAAATAACATAGGGGCGACTCTTGACATCGTTAGGGGAGGGAAATCTCAAAATTCCCCGGAACAAAAGCAAGATAGTGATGACATCAAAAAATACATGATTGATGTTACCGAGAAAGCGGAAACGGGTAGATTGGATCCAGTTATCGGCAGAGATGACGAGATAAGAAGATGCATTCAGATTTTGCAAAGGAGGACCAAAAACAATCCAGTTCTCATAGGTGAACCAGGAGTTGGGAAGACAGCTATTGTTGAGGGATTAGCGCAAAGAATTCAAAATCTTGAAGTACCCGAAGGATTGAAAGGAAAAAGAGTGTTAGCACTAGATCTTGCCGCCTTGTTGGCAGGAGCCAAGTTTAGGGGAGAATTTGAGGAGAGACTAAAGTCAGTTCTTAAAAGCTTATCCAAGATGTCCGAGAATTCAGAGGCAGGTCATCCAATAGTGTTTATTGATGAGCTTCACACAATGGTTGGAGCGGGAAAAAGTGACGGAGCTTTGGACGCAGGAAATATGCTCAAACCGGCGTTATCGAGAGGAGAATTACATTGCATAGGGGCAACAACTCTCGACGAATATCGCAAGTATATTGAAAAAGATGCTGCTTTGGAGAGGCGTTTTCAAAAAGTTATAGTTGGTGAACCCAGTGTAGAGGCCACGGTAGCAATATTACGCGGTTTACAAGAGAAGTACGAATTACATCATGGTGTTGATATAACAGACCCTGCCATTGTTGCTGCAGCCGAGCTTTCGAATCGTTACATTAGCGATCGTTTTTTACCCGATAAAGCTATCGACCTAATTGATGAGGCTGCGAGCAAAGTAAAAATTGAAATAGATTCAAAACCCGAGGCTATCGATGTGATAGATAGAAAGATGATTCAGCTAAAAATAGAGAGAGAAGCTGTGAAAAAGGAAAAAGACGCTGCATCCGTCAAAAGGTTAAAGATCATTGAGGAAGACATTAGTAAATTGACAAGAGATTTATCGAATCTTGAGGAAATTTGGAGAAATGAAAAGGCTGATGTTCAAGGCTCTACGGATATAAAAGAAAAGATCGAAAAAATAAAACTCGAAATAGAGAAAGCTACACGGCAAGGAGATTGGCAAAGAGTGTCGGAGTTGCAGTATGGGGAATTACCGATTCTAGAAAATCATTTGAAAATGCTGGATGAGTCTAAAGGAAAAGATACCGGAAAAAATGAAAATAAACTAAAGCTACTGCGCACAGAGGTAGGTGTCGAAGAAATAGCTGAGGTTGTCTCAAGAGCTACTGGAATTCCGATTTCAAAAATGATGGAAGGGGAGAAAGAAAAACTACTTAAAATGGAAAATCTTCTTCATAAAAGAATCGTGGGTCAAGAGGAAGCCGTAAATTTAGTTTGCGATACAATTCGTCGTTCAAGGGCTGGACTTGCTGATCCCGGGAAGCCTTGTGGCTCGTTTTTATTTTTAGGACCGACTGGTGTAGGAAAAACCGAGCTCTGCAAAGCGTTAGCTGGATTTTTGTTTGATTCTGAGACTCATTTGGTTAGGGTCGATATGAGTGAGTATATGGAGAAACACTCCGTAGCTAAACTTGTTGGTGCTCCTCCAGGTTATGTCGGTTATGATCAAGGTGGTTCTTTGACCGAGGCGGTGCGTAGGCAACCGTATTGCGTTATTTTATTTGACGAGATTGAAAAGGCTCATCCCGATGTTTTTAACCTTTTGCTTCAGGTTTTGGATGATGGAAGACTTACTGATAGTCAGGGTCGTACCGTTAATTTTAAGAACACAATAATAGTTATGACGTCAAATCTGGGAAGCTCCGAGATTCAAAGTTTTGGTGAAAAAATCGACGCTACGGAGAAACAGATTCTAAAAGCAGAGCTTTTAAAAACTTTCAGGCCGGAATTCGTCAATCGTATCGATGAAATAGTAATTTTTCACGGACTTTCGCGTGATCAAATTAAAGAAATAGCCAAAACTCAGTTGAAAATCTTAGAAAAAAGACTAGAGGCTCGCGATATAGCTATTGATCTTAACCCGAGTGTACTTGATTTCCTAGTTTCAAAAGGATTTGAGCCTGCATTTGGGGCGAGGCCACTGAAAAGAGCCGTGCAGACATTCATTGAAAACCCTTTAGCAAAAATGGTACTCAAAGGCGAAATTTGCTCTGGAGACTCAGTCCCTATCGAAGCGAAAAATGGAGAGATAAGTTTTAAGAGGTCGATTCATTAACTTTTTGTATTAGAACTGTACCAGACAGAAGATCTTGCGGGCACAAACTGTCCTTTCTGAGGATAGCGACTACGAGCCAAAGCCCAGTTACTATGGCAGGCACCGCTATTGAAAATCGAATCAAAGCGCTGCCGATTGTTACGGGACTACCTGAGGCTGAGACCACGCTCAAATTCAAAGTTTTCATGGGTAGCGTAACCCGGTTATTGCTCCAGCCCCAAACAAAGTATCCTGCTGTTAAGACAAGAACCAGTGATTGAACAAAAAATGGATGCAATGCGCCTTCGGAACCGTCGCCAAAAATATTGGCCTTAATTAGGGAGCAAATAAGTATTGAGAAGAATATGGGTCCGATTAGAAGAATGCCCTCGTATACCATCACCATGAATCTAATCCAGGTCGATGCCGTCTTGAACTTTTTGTCATAATTTTTCAAAATAGGGTTTTCCTTTCGACGCACAAAAACATGTTCACTGGTTAGTAAACATGATATATTAACGGATTAATTACAAGAAACATACTGGAGCTTACTCAAAAGGCAAGTGGAAGGTAAGTCTTTCGGCTCAAAGGTCAGTCAGCATACGGTGGCTGAACACTGGGGATTGGATAGGGCTAGGTATATGGAATTTACAGGAGCAGAAATTGTTGTAAAGTGCTTGCAAGAGGAGCAAGTCGAGCACGTCTTCGGATATCCCGGAGGCGCCGTTCTTTACATTTACGATGAAATTTTCAAGCAACATAAATTCAAGCATGTTTTGGTAAGGCATGAGCAAGCGGCGGTCCATGCTGCAGACGCTTATTCAAGATCTAGTGAAAAGGTTGGAGTCTGTTTAGTCACGAGCGGGCCTGGGGTAACGAATGCCGTAACGGGAATTGCCACTGCGTATATGGATTCTGTTCCCATGGTTGTATTAACGGGACAAGTTCCGACACACGCGATTGGACTAGATGCTTTTCAAGAGTGTGACACTGTTGGAATTACGAGACCTTGTGTTAAGCATAACTTTCTTGTTAAGAATGTCGGAGATCTTGCAGTGATCATGAAAAAGGCTTTTCATATTGCTAAAAGTGGAAGACCCGGACCGGTTTTGGTTGATATTCCCAAAGATATCACCAGGCAAAAATGCAAGTTTGAATACCCGAATGAAATCAAGATGCGGTCTTATAATCCAACTCTTATTGGTCATACAGGACAAATAAAAAAAGCTGCAAGGGCCATCTTAGACGCTAAAAGATTGATGGTTTACACCGGGGGTGGTGTGATTCTCGGAAATTCTAGTCCAATTGTTACAGAATTGATTAAAAAATTAAAGGCTCCCTGTACGAACACTCTCATGGGTTTGGGCTCATTTCCAGCTACGGATAATCAATTTCTGGGTATGCCGGGAATGCATGGTACCTACGAGTGCAACATGGCTATGCAAAATTGTGACGTGCTGCTGGCTATTGGGGCTAGATTCGATGATAGGGTTATAGGTAACCCAGCACATTTTAGTCAAAACCCAAAAAAAATAATCCACATTGATATCGATCCGTCCTCAATTTCAAAAAGAGTTAAAGTTGATATGCCCATCGTCGGAAATATCGAAGATGTAACCCGTGAGTTAATTGCTGAGATCTCAGGGCACGAAGATAAGGGCCTGAAGACAGATGAAGTGGCCTTACAAAAATGGTGGGATGAAATTAATTTGTGGAGGAAGAAAGAATGCCTTCACTATAAAAATTCTAATGTTGTTATCAAGCCGCAATATGTAGTTGAGAAATTATTTGAGGTCACCAGAGGAGAGGCATTCGTGACATCCGATGTTGGTCAGCATCAGATGTGGGCAGCTCAGTATTACAAATTTGACTATCCGCGCAAATGGATTAATTCGGGCGGGTTAGGTACCATGGGAGTTGGGTTGCCATACGCTATGGGCGTAAAGTTTGCTAATCCAGATGCTGACGTGGCATGTATCACAGGGGAGGCGTCCATTCAAATGTGCATTCAGGAGCTCTCTACGTGCCACCAGTATCGCTTGCCTCTCAAAGTGATTAACCTAAATAATCGCTACCTAGGCATGGTGCGACAGTGGCAAGAAATTGAATATGGCAGTAGATACTCTGAGTCTTACATGGAATCCTTACCGGACTTTGTAAAGCTCGCCGAGAGTTACGGACATGTGGGTTTTAAAGTTGAGAAACCAGCAGAAGTGGAGCCAGTTTTAAAAGAAGCTTTCGAGTTAAAAGATAAACTCGTTTTTATCGATTTTATTACAGACCAGGAAGAAAATGTTTGGCCGATGGTTCAAGCAGGAAAGGGTTTGTCGGAGATGATTCTGGGGTCTGAAGATTTGTGAAGCTCTTTGCATGAAAAATCTTATATCGATTCTTTTAGAAAATGAACCTGGTGCCCTTTCTCGTGTCGTTGCTCTGTTTTCTGCTCGAGGTTACAACATAGAGTCTCTGAGCGTTTCGACAACACAAGACCCTTCGTTGTCGAGAATGACGATTAAAACAACTGGTTCAAACGACGTGGTGGAACAAATTACAAAACACCTCAATCGATTAATTGATGTTGTTAAGGTGGTTAACTTAACAGATAACGAGTTCATTGAGAGAGAGTTGATACTTGTGAAAGTGAGAGCTACGGGAAAAAATAGGGAAGAAATGAAAAGAATGGCCGAGATATTTAGAGGTAGCATAGTAGATGTGACGGATAAAACATATACGATTGAGTTGACAGGAAACGAAAATAAATTTTTAGCTTTCTTATCTGCAATCGATGAAGAATCGATTATTGAGGTGGTCCGCACAGGGTCCTCCGGCCTAGCCAGGGGAGAAAGAAGTTTAAGTCTATAAAATCATTTGAGGAGAAATTTATGAATGTTCTTTATGACCGCGATGCGAAAGAGGGTCTTATCAAAGAGAAAAAGGTTGCGATCATAGGATATGGGTCACAGGGCCATGCGCATGCTTTGAATCTCTCTGAATCTGGTGTCAATGTTTGCGTTGGTCTGCGAAAAAATGGAGGGTCATGGGTAAAAGCAGAAAAGGCAGGGTTGCTTGTCAAAGAGGTTGGTGAAGCTGTAATAGACGCTGATATTGTTATGCTTTTAATGCCCGATGAGACTATTTCTAAAGTTTATATGAACCAGATTGAGTCAGAAATGAAGCAAGGAGCATGTTTAGGTTTTGCCCACGGTTTTAACATACACTATGGTCAAGTTATTCCTCGTAGTGACCTAGATGTTATGATGGTGGCACCAAAGGCTCCTGGTCACACGGTTAGGTCCACTTATCAAGCTGGAGGAGGTGTGCCTTGCTTGACGGCGGTGAGCCATGATGCTTCGGGGACTGCCAGAGATGTTGCAATCTCTTATGCATGCGCAATCGGTGGAGGTAAGGCAGGTATAATTGAAACGACGTTCAGAGACGAGACCGAAACAGACTTATTCGGCGAGCAAGCCGTATTGTGCGGGGGAGTCGTCGAACTTATCAAGGCTGGCTACGAAACGTTGATAGATGCGGGCTATGCACCTGAGATGGCATACTTTGAATGTCTCCATGAAATGAAGTTGATTGTTGATTTAATTTATGAAGGTGGAATTGCAAATATGAATTACTCAATTTCAAATAATGCTGAATTTGGGGAGTACGTTACAGGACCCAGTGTTATCAATGTTGAGTCAAAAATTGCAATGCAAGAGGCATTAGAAAAAATCCAGAGTGGTGAATACGCAAAACAGTTCATTTTAGAAAATCAGGCGGGCGCTCCTACCATGATTTCGAAAAGACGGTTGATGGCCGAGCATCCAATAGAGCAAATAGGCAGTAAATTGAGGGGTATGATGCCATGGATTGCAGCCAACAAGTTAGTTGACCAGGAAAAAAACTAGGAGAGTAGATGTCTACGATTGATATTCAAAGCTACCCCTATCCTTTTTTTGCGAAGGAGGGGTGGCCCTTTATAGCGATTAGTATAGTGGTTTTTATTACGTTAGTTTTGTTAGATTTATTCGTTGGGGCCTTTCTTGCATTATTACTGTCCCTTTTTACATTTCAGTTTTTCAGGGATCCAAAGCGTGATGGACCAAAAGATGATAGTGCTATAACCAGTCCTGCTGACGGCAGGGTGATTTTCATTGGTAAATGTCTTGATCCACTGCAAAATATTGAGGCTCTTAAAATAAGTGTTTTTATGAATGTCTTCAATGTTCACTCCAATAGATCACCTATTGAGGGCACTATCAAATCGGTAGATTATCGGTCAGGCAGTTTTTTTAATGCTGATTTGGATAAAGCTTCTGAACAAAATGAAAGAAACTCCGTACTTTTTGTTGATAAAAATGGGAGGAAATTGACCTGTACTCAAATTGCTGGCTTAGTTGCTAGAAGAATTTGTTGCTACGTAAACCCTGGTGACGCAGTTCAAAGGGGAGCACGTTTTGGTTTTATTCGATTCGGCTCTAGGGTGGATGTTTATTTGCCTGTCGATTCACGGCCTTTAGTCACTGTCGGTGATAAGATTTTTGCTCATTCAACTGCCATAGCTAACTGGCCATAGAGCTAAGACTTCCAATATTGAAACGCCTCGGAATAAAAAAAACTAGTATTTACCTGTTGCCGAACTTATTTACAACGGGTTGCCTTTTTGCAGGTTTTTACGCGATCATCATGGCTATTGATCAAGAGTTTGAGGGAGCGGCGATAGCTATTTTTGTCGCCGCTGTATTAGATAGTCTTGATGGCCGCGTTGCGCGCCTTACAAACACGACCTCCGACTTTGGCGCTCATTACGATAGCCTCGCTGATGTAGTCGCTTTCGGCATTGCTCCGGCAGTTGTAGGGTACTTATGGCTTTTGAAGGACCTTGGAAAGTTAGGTTGGTTTGCAGTTTTTTTATACGTCGCCGCAGCTGCGTTGAGGCTCGCCAGATTTAACATACTTGCGCCAAAAACAAATAGCGGTTTCTTTTATGGATTACCTTGTCCGGCGGCCGCCATGCTCGTAGCTACCTTTATATGGACAATTATCGACTTTGGGGATTTTGATACCATCTACTTTACGGGCTCGATTGTTTTACTAGAGACCTGGTTAATTTGGATTTTATGGTTTGTTTTTATCTTTTGTGGGTTTTGTATGGTAAGTCTTTTGCCTTATTATAGCTTTAAAGATATTAAGACCAGGAAAAGTGTTTCATTTGCAGTACTCTTGATCATTGCCGTATTGATCGCTGTAGTTTCGCAGGACCCCTCTACTATTTTGTTTTTGATGTTTTTATTCTACAGTTTTTCAGGTTTTGTGGTCTATTTGCTGAGATCACGTAAGGGCGACCATGTAGGTGTTTTTGAAGAATAATTTTATAGTCGGAGTTCGTAATGTCTGAAATTGTAAAAATTTTTGATACCACTTTACGAGATGGGGAACAAAGTCCTGGAGCCTCAATGACGGTTGAAGAAAAAAGTTATGATTGCAAAGCAGTTAGAAAAACTTCGCGTTGACATTATAGAGGCAGGATTTGCTGCCGCGAGTGCTGGCGATCACGCTGCAGTATCAGAGGTTGCCAAAAACATTAAGAACAGTACTGTGTGTTCCCTTGCTCGTGCCATTCCCAGGGACATAAAAGCCGCTGGGGAGGCTATCTCGTATGCTCGAAATAGTAGAATTCACACGTTTATCGCGACTAGCCCGATCCATATGGAAAAAAAGCTAAGGATGAGTCCAAACGAGGTTATTAGTGCAGCGGTGGAAGCTGTTGAGTTGGCTCAAAATTACACTGATGACGTTGAATTTTCAGCTGAGGACGCCGTTCGATCTGATCTTGATTTTCTGATAGAGATTTTTGAAGCCGTTATTAAGGCTGGTGCGAAAACGCTCAATGTACCAGATACAGTCGGGTACAGTATGCCGTCGGATTGGGGAAAGAAAATTTCTAATCTGATACAAAATACAAGGGATGGTGATTCTGTTATTTGGTCTACGCATTGTCATAATGATTTGGGAATGGCAGTTGCTAATTCGCTAGCTGCGGTATCTTCAGGGGTGAGGCAAGTGGAGTGCACTATCAACGGTATTGGGGAAAGAGCCGGTAATGCAAGCTTAGAAGAAATTGTTATGGGTTTAAAAGTCAGGAAAGATCTTTATAACTGTGAAACCCGAGTTGATACAAAACAGATCCTCCAAACATCTCGACTAATTTCTCAAATTACGGGGTATCAGGTTCAACCGAACAAAGCAATTGTTGGAGCGAATGCTTTTGCGCACGAATCGGGCATTCACCAGGACGGTGTTTTGAAACACCGAGAAACATATGAAATTATGGCCCCCCAAGATGTGGGTTGGGCTACGAATAGAATTGTATTAGGAAAATTATCGGGCAGAAACGCGTTCAAGCAAAGATTAGAAAAGTTAGGAATGGATGTAGCGTCCGACGAAGAGCTCGGAATTCTTTTTCAAAAATTCAAAGAATTAGCTGACAAGAAGACAGAAATTTTTGACGAAGATATTCAATCACTGGTCTCTGGTAAAAACAAGCATAGCGAATATTATAGACTTGAATCTCTGTCGCAGGAGTCAAAAACGGGTGGAAAACCGACTGCGTCAGTTACCTTTTTCCGAGACAAAGAAAAGGTAATAGGTTTTGGAAAAGGTAATGGGCCTGTGGATGCAACCGTAAACGCTATTGAATCGATAGTTAATAGTAAGTCTCAATTGCTACTTTTTTCCGTTAATGCCATTACCGATGGAACGCAAGCCCAGGGTGAAGTTACAATGCGACTCTCTCTGAAAGGACGAGTTGTAAACGGTGTGGGCTCCGACCCCGACATTGTCGTGGCATCAGCTAAAGCTTACCTTAACGCATTGAATCGGCTTGAGAGCCAGCCAAGAATAAACCTTCAGCAGCCATAATAATTAAATTTTTGTTGATTAAGAGCAGGAAAAAGAATAGAGTTGTCCTTTCACGTCGTGTTTTAGTTCTGCAAACGCTGACGCCCGTATTTGGTCAATGAAGGAGGATTTTATGACCCTTAGTGCAGAAGAGAAGAAAGGTATTAAAACGGAATTTGGTAGGTCCAGTAAAGATACTGGTTCACCGGAGGTACAAGTTGCAATTCTCACCAAACGTATAAATGAATTGACTGGTCATTTCAGAGAGCATGCGAAAGATCATCACTCTCGTAGGGGCTTGTTGCGGCTCGTCAGTAGAAGAAGAAAGTTGCTGGACTATTTGAAGAGAAAAAAATTTGATGATTACAAGTCTTTAATAGAAAAGTTAGGTATTAGAAAATAATTACGGGGATTTTTTGTGTTTAGAATAGAAAAAGAAATATTTAATTACGGGGATAGAGAGGTCACACTCGAAACGGGTGAGTTCGCGAGACAAGCTACGGCAGCAGTCATGGCCAGTATGGGGGATACGACAGTTTTATGTACGGTTGTCGCAGCAAAAGAGGCGAGACCGGGGCAAGATTTTTTCCCACTCACGGTCGATTATATGGAAAAAACTTATGCTGCTGGAAAAATACCAGGTGGTTTTTTCAAGCGAGAAGGTAGGCCAAGCGAGAAGGAAACTCTGACCTGTCGATTAATTGATCGACCCATTCGTCCTTTGTTTCCGGATGGCTTTTTGAATGAAGTTCAAGTTGTTTGCACTGTCATGTCTCTGGATCCCGAGTGTGACCCGGACATCGTTGCCATGATTGGAGTTTCAGCCGCGCTTTCACTTTCTGGGGTGCCATTTAATGGTCCTATAGGTGCTGCCAGAGTAGGGTTCATAAATGGCGAATATAAACTTAACCCGCTTGTTTCAGAACTCGAAGATTCATTGTTGGATCTTGTCGTCGCTGGTACTGAGGGAGCGGTTTTGATGGTTGAGTCTGAAGCTAGGCAGTTAACCGAAGAGCAGATGTTGGGAGCTGTAGTTTTTGGACACGAGCAAATGCAAATTGCTATCGACTCAATCTGCAAATTGGTTGAAAGAGCCGGAAAAGAGGAGTGGAGTTGGACCCCTCAAAAAGTTAGTGAAGCACTGGAGGAAAAGGTTCGTTCGCATGCTACTGATCATCTTGAAGAGGCCTACAAGTTACATAACAAACAAGAGCGGTCTGGAAGAATTAAAGAAGTTTATGCTCAAACTATAGAACAGCTGACCGGTGAGGCTTCGGAAGATGGTGCCGAAGATGGATATGACGAAGCATCGATTTCGGATATACTTCACAAGCTCGAATCAAATATAGTAAGGTCGAGAATACTGAACGGAGAGCCTCGAATTGATGGAAGGGATACGCGAAAAGTAAGACCAATATCAATTAGAACTGGCGTCCTGCCGAGGGCACACGGGTCGGCTTTGTTTACGAGGGGTGAAACGCAGGCATTGGTCGTTGCCACTCTCGGAACAACTAAAGATGAGCAGATAATTGATGCTTTGGAGGGAGAATACAGAGACAGATTTATGCTTCATTACAATATGCCTCCTTATGCAACTGGAGAATGTGGAAGGGTTGGTAGTCCGAAAAGAAGAGAAATAGGCCATGGCAAGCTTGCTAAACGGGCGTTGGTGAATACGCTGCCGAGTGCTGAAGAATTCGCCTATTCTATTCGTGTAGTCAGTGAGATTACTGAGTCCAATGGCTCGTCTTCTATGGCTTCAGTTTGCGGTGGTTGTCTAGCTATGATGGATGCAGGTGTGCCTTTGTCTAATCACGTTGCCGGAATTGCCATGGGTCTCATAAAAGATGGTAATAAATTCTCAGTATTAACTGATATTTTAGGTGATGAAGATCATTTAGGAGACATGGATTTCAAAGTCGCCGGTTCTGAAATTGGTGTTACCGCTTTACAGATGGATATTAAAATTCAGGGCATAACAAAGGAAATAATGGAGGTTGCTCTTTCCCAAGCTAGAGATGCAAGGCTTGAGATATTAAGTAAAATGAAAGAGGCAGTTGGCTCCCACAGAGATGAACTTTCTGAATATGCTCCTCGGCTGTATACGATGAAGATCAACCCTGAGCGAATAAGAGATGTCATAGGTAAGGGTGGTGCGACCATAAGGGCTTTGACTGAAGAGACTGGAACCACAATAGATATCACAGATGAGGGTAATGTCACAATTGCAGCAACTGATGCTGAAGCAGCAAGAATAGCAATCAAGAAAATTGAGGACTTAACAGCCGAAGTAGTCGTTGGGAACGTTTATGAAGGTAAAGTTTTACGGTTATTAGAATTTGGCGCGATTGTCTCTGTTCTACCCGGGAAAGATGGCTTGTTGCACATTTCCCAATTAGCTAACGAGAGGGTAAATCAGGTATCTGATTATGTGAAAGAGGGTCAGGATGTGAGGGTGAAGGTTATTGAGGCAGATGACAAAGGTCGGTTAAGATTGTCGATGAAAGCGCTATTGAATGAGCAAGAAGGTAAGCAGACTGATTCTGAAAATAAAGAGGTAGAGGCCTCAGAGCCAACAGACAGATAGATTTATTACTGTAATGTTTCAAAAAAAAAAAACAATTGTAATTGGCAACTGGAAGATGCACGGCTCGGTCCAAAATAATGAAGTATTTTTAGAGGAGCTGCTTTCTACGATGGAGGATATTTCCAGCGGTGACTATGAGTGTGGGATCGCCATTCCGTCAATATACTTATTTCAATTTAGTTCGAGATCGGATTTAGGGTCATTTCACCTAGGAGCACAGAATGTGGCGCAATGGAGTGACTTTGGGGCCTACACCGGTGAAATAAATGCGAAAATGCTCTTAGAGTTTGATTGTAAGTTTTCGATCGTTGGTCATTCAGAGCGTAGAAAATATTTTGAGGAAACGAATGAAATCGTTGCTACAAAAGCTAACCATCTCCTGGACTGCGGTATTGTCCCGCTCGTATGTGTTGGAGAGGACCAGCAGGAAAGAGAAAACGATGCAGCAGTAGAATTTGTTACGCAACAAGTAGAACAAATCTGCTCGCTTATCGGGCCGGAAAAAATCAAAAAATGTATTTTTGCTTACGAACCCATTTGGGCAATTGGTTCAGGCAAGGTTGCCGCAGAGAGTGATATTAAAGAAATGCATGAGGTTCTGAGAAATTTTTTGGAAAGTTTTATTGACGAAAATGCAGCGCACGATATTCCATTGCTGTATGGGGGCAGCGTTAGCGATAAGAACGTTATTTCAATTGTTCAAACTGAAAATGTGGATGGAGTTCTTGTAGGAGGGGCTTCTGTTTCTATGGAAACCTTTGGTAAACTACTACAAAATGTTTCCGGTAATCATCAGTAGTAAAAAAGTAAGAGGAATATTTAAATGCCAGTTTTATATTCGGTTTTAATGACTATACAAGTTTTATCGGCAATTTCGATTGTTGTGTTAGTTCTTTTACAGCAAGGTAAAGGCGCAGACATGGGCGCAGCATTTGGTTCCGGAAGTGCAGGTTCTGTTTTCGGTGCAGCCGGCTCTGCAAATTTTCTTTCGCGAACGACTGCAGTTGCGGCAACGGTTTTTTTTCTAACTACGTTAGCGCTTGCCTATACCAACAAAGGGCCAAATATTGAATCCAGTACTCCTGTGGGGATAATGGAGGCCATTCCCGAGAATGCAGCAGAAGATAAACCTGCTGGTGTGCCGGACGACACGGCTGTTGAGGAAAGCACAGATGGCGGTGCGTCGAAAATACCTGATTAGAAATGATTTGCGGACAAGTCGATGTGGTGGAATTGGTAGACACGCTATCTTGAGGGGGTAGTGGCGCAAGCCGTGGGAGTTCAAGTCTCCCCATCGACACCAATATGACGGGAAAGGGTCGTAAAATCAATAATTTAAGGCCTTTTTTATTTCTTTCTGTACTTTCCCGTTACTTCCTGACTAAACCCGTAAGTATACTCATGGGTTACTGTATTTATAAAGTTTTTTCAAGAAATTAAAGAATTACGGGAATGAAAGGGAAAAGTGCTCGGCCACCACAGGCAACTTTTTTGACCTCGGCCACCACTGGCTTTAGCAGAAAAAAGTGGCTTAACTCTGCTCTGTTCAATTTTAGTTTTTTAGACTTAGTTTTTTCCTTTCTTAATTTTTGCCTAAGTGTTATTTTAAGAGGTTATACAGGAGAATTGTTTGCCTAGTGAAACTAATGACTCTTATTACTATTTAGCCAGAGGTCCAAATGGTCCAGGGTTTTATCAGTCCG
>CACOBT010000003.1 GCA_902625535.1 uncultured beta proteobacterium
AAGATTAATTAGGATACTAGGATGGCCACCACTGCAGATTTAACATTCAGACTTAATGGCGAGGATATACCTGACCCGAGTATTGTGACTGTTATCAATGATGGTACGGGTAATAAGTATGTGATTGATGGCATTCAGCAGGATGCGTTAAATCTTGTAGAAGGTGAGACCTATGTTTTTGACTGGTCTGGAGTAAGTGGTCATCCGTTTAGGTTATCGACAACTCCTGATGGTACTCACGGTGGTGGAGTGGAGTATGTAGAAGGTGTTGTTGTAGATCCTGCTGCCTTTACGACTACGATAACTGTTGTAGAAGGTGCACCGGATTTGCATTACTACTGTGAGCTGCATCCTGGTATGGGTGCAAGTGCTGCCACGGAGACTAGTGCAAACCCTGCTAGTACGCAGTTTTACATTTACAGCGACTCTAACGCTTCAGAGTATTACTACACCGACGGGTTCGGAGAAAATGGAGGAGCCCGAGCCACCCCAGGTGGCAATCCACCGGCAGGCGATTCAGTCGATGCCCTCTCATTTGAAGTGGGTGATACTTTATATTTTGACGGTTATGTTCAACCGATTTACAACAATATAGAGGGTTCAGCGGTTTCTTATTCTATTCATGTGGGGCCAGGCGATCAGCTAGATTACAACTGGTATTTGGGCAATAGTGATACCTTAATTGAGTCAAACTCCAATGCTATTACTGTCACTCAGGATATTCTTGATCAAGGGTTCTATCTTCAAACGAATCTTGAATCAGGCGTATGGTGGCATGACAACACATGGTATCTTGATGGGTCAATGCAGGTCCCACTTGATGGCTGGGACTTTGGTGCGGGTTCGTCTACTAATCCAATTATGTCGGGAGCTGTTATAGATTCACAGGCCGCAGCGATAGATCAGGAAGTGATTAATGCGGTCAAGTTGGAGTCCGTATCTCAGGATATCTCATTGGGTGGAGCCAGTGGTGATTATGCTTATGTGGATCGTTCTTTTGGTGGTGCGGTTGTTTATGATGCAGATGGTACGACTTCGAACATAGATTTTGTAGGCAATGAGAATACCTTTGTGTTGGATGCGTCCTCAGAGTTCGATTTCTTTGGTTATAGCTATGACCCGGCGTATACCGATGATTCAGAGGTAGTTGTTTTACAGGGTAGTGTTGGTGGTGGTACGCGTTCAATTGAGTTTGGTGAGGCAACAGATGCTGCAGAGGATTGGGATGTAGTAAGTTTTGATGGTCTTGACTCAGGTATTACTCTTGATCTGTCGACGGTAGATGCCAATTATGATGCAACTGCAACCAGTGATGGACTGACGGTTGCATATGTTGATGGAGCTGAGGGTGTTTTTGGTACTGCTTTTGGCGATATTGTCAATGGTGATGCTGCACGTAATATTATACATGGTGGAGATGGTACGGATTATCTTGCAGGTGGAGACAATCAGGACTTGATCGCTGGTGGAGCTGGTTCAGATCATCTTTACGGTGGATCTGGTGAAGATGTCTTAATTGATCTCGAAGGTGGGGGTAAGATTTGGGGTGATGCCGGCTCGGGTACTACTGAGAATGATTCTTTTGTAGTTGGTCAGGGTACAACGATTCAGGATTTTGATTTATCTCCTGATGGAGCTGGGTTATCTGGTAGGAGTAATCAGATTAATGATGTGGTGTTTGTTCAGGTAACAGCAGCATCTTTGGCAGCAGCTGGTTTTACCTTAAATGAGATTTATGAGTTAGTCAGTGGTGATGAGCAGTATACGGATCAGTGGCGCACCTTTGTAAAAGATTTGGAAGTGGAAGTGGTACCCGATACTACGACGGGCAATTCGTATAACGAGATTCGTTTATCGATTGATGGTAATAATGATGGTCAGGCAACCGATATTGGGGCGGTATCGTTTTTAGAGGCTGGTACTGGGTCAGGCAATTACAATGCAGTAAAAATGAAAACGCAGTTAGAAGATATTTTGGCAGGTTTTGAGTCAACTACTTCGGATAATGCGCATGTCTTGGAGCAGTTCTTTGGCATGGATACGTTAACTGCTGCTCAGTTGACAGCGTTGGATCGTGCAGTGGATTCTGGTGAGGATGTAGAGGCAGCAGGTGGTGATGTTGCAGCTGTGATTGCAGCGATTGATGCGGAATTAACAAGTGAGATGTTTGATGCAGCGCAGATGGTTCGTGATGCACTGACTTCGCAGGTGGGTGCTGCTACTACTTCTGAGGTAATCGCTGCAGTAGAAGAGGTGATAGATGATGCAGTGGATGTGGCGTTAGCTGCAACGAATATGGATACATCTTTGTTTGTACCCATTGCAGTTGAGGAGATTCGAGAAGGAACCGTTCGGACAGAGGTGATTGAGGATCGTGATAATGCGCTTGGGTTGATTGCAGCAGAGGCTGCTGCCAATGGCGATGATGCAGCGGCTGCATTACGTGATAGTTTGTTAGGTAAGACCACGATTGTTGATCGTGCACCTGAGGTTGCAGATGAGCCTGCACCTGAGGCAATTGTTGTGTTGAGTAATGCGGACGATAAGGTGATTAGTACTTCTGGTGCAGATGATCGTTTTGAGGTGATCCCGCAGGTGTTTGTGGGCAGTGATGGTGTGCAGTATGACGAGAGTGATTTAACTGCTGAGCAAACGGATGGTAAGACTCAAGAAGAGATTGATGATCTTGTTGCAGAGACGATGCAGAGTTTTGGGCAAAATGTGATTGTGGATTTGGCCTCGCGTGATGAAGGTAGCAGTGGTTATGGAGATGGTGGGTCTTCTGCTGGCGAGACTTCTGGTATTGGAGACGGTTCTTCAGCAGATCAGAGTTCGCAGATTGATGTAGGTGCATTAGGTGATGTGGTCTATCTTGAAGGTGTAAGTGGGATTGATGGAGTGAACTTTGAGAGGTTCCAGGTTGGTCGTGAAGGTGAGAATTCTTTGAAGATCAGTGCAACGGTGACAGCAGAAGATGTAGATGAAGATGGTAATACTGTTGAAGTAGCCAGGAATGCTGGAGAGGTTACGGTCTTTAAGCAGTTTGATGCATTGACTGATCGTTTTGCTGTGGAGACTTTGGAGATCAGTACTACTGATGGTACGAGTGAGTACTGGAGTTTGAGTACAGCTGAAACTGATCGTTCTGGAGGAAGGATTACTGATACGTATATTGTTACCGATGTATCGAATACGGGTAAGGGTATTTTGATTGGATCAGATGCTGAGGCGGATACGTATGTGGTGACAGGTGATGGGGATGCTGCTCAGATTAAGGTGGTTGGTTTTGATGCTACGGACACGATTAATTTAACTTCTTTTGGTGATGATCTAACAACAACTGTCAATGGAAGTGATGTGGAAGTAAGTGATGCTAATGGAGTGGTTGTCACACTGATCGGGCTAGGTTCTGAGACAAGCATTGATGATCAGCTTATTGGAGTACAGTCAGAGATTTAACCGTGGAGAGGAAATGGTACAAGGCGTTTTAATAGGATTAATTGTAATATTTGCCTTTATCTTTTTTAGAGGCTTACGTTCGGGTTCTTCTTTTATTTATGATCGTTATAGCGGTCCTAACAAAAGTACTCAGGGTCCCCGGGGTTTTGGAAGGACTGGGGAGAAGCGAATAGTACGAAAAAGGCGAGGGTACGGGGCACCTTTGGACTAAAACTGGTGTTTTAGCTCGAATACCTGATGATGTCGTTACTTAATCTCTGTTTAGGGGGTTGGTCTACTTATCCAGAGGCAATTGCGAGTAATGATTTTCCTTAGTGCTTTTTCATCTTTTACCCGATACTGAGAATCTAACCTATTGGTATTCTAAACCTAGTAAAACTTAAATTTCAGGAGAAATATTATGTGGACCAAGCCAACAGCAACAGATCTTCGTTTCGGTTTTGAAGTTACAATGTATATCGCCGCTAAGTAATTTCAATTTTACGAATTGAAAGAAACCGCCCATGTGGCGGTTTTTTTTTTGCTTTTCGTTTGCAATACAATTAAGAACTGTTTTTTGGTTCATTATAGATTTCAACGATCGTAGTGATTTCGGACATGAATTTTTCTATAACAAAAAAGTTTAGAGACAAGCAAAAAAATCAAAGAGGTGTAGTACTTTGGTTTACTGGTTTGTCTGGTGCAGGAAAGACAACGATTGCAAACGAGTTAGATCAATTGCTTATTGCAAATAAGAATCATAGTTATATTTTAGATGGAGACATTGTCAGGGCCGGGTTAAGCTCGGATCTTTTTTTTAATAAAAAAGATCGAGAGGAAAACCTTAGAAGAATTAAATATGTTGCACAGATGTTTTGTGATGCAGGGATTATTTCGATTGTTACGTTTATTTCTCCATTTACAGCAGATCGAAAAAAAGCAAGAGATTTATTAGGAGAGTATTACATCGAAGTGTTTATAAAAACCTCTCTTGAAATTGCAGAAAAAAGAGACCCGAAGGGTTTGTATAAAAGAGCAAGAAATGGGGAAATAAAAAATTTCACGGGGATTGATAGCCCTTATGAAGAACCTGAAAATCCAGAATTGATAGTAGATACAGAAAAGCAAAGTTCTGCCGAATGTGCATTAGCAATATTTAAGTATTTAAAAATAAAAAAATTTGTGAACTGACAGTTTTTGAGACGCTCTGTTTTATTTTTACGAAAATTGGGCGAGAACCTAAATTCCTTCGAAACCTTTTTTCTATAATCTTTTTCAAAACAAGGTACACTAACTTATTGATAACTCTTTTATGGAGAAGGTAATGGCGGTAAAAAATACATTTTATGATTCTGTTGGAGGAATAGCCTCAGGTGAGGGTCTTGTGCATATCGAAATGACCCAGAGAAAAGATTTTAATCAGGAGAAAAAAAAACTAGAGTTTGAAGTAAGTGAGCGAATTACTGTGACAATCAACACGTTTTTGCGTATGCATCAGGCAATGGGCAGGGTGGTTGCTCAATTAGAAGAAAAAGGTGTAATTAAGAAGCGCGACCAGGCAACCAATTAAGTTCTCTATGGCTGAGAAAAAAAAGAACGCAGTTGCAATTCGATGTCACCAAATCGGAGAGGCAGAAAAAAAACTCTACTCTTTTGTGGCAGAATATTTTGGAAAAGAAAATACATTTTTTGTGATGAATGTCGACCCCGCGACAGTCAAGGTTCCCGAAGGATATAATCACATCATTTTTAATCACGAGACAATCCTTTCTCGCGAGCAGTTGTATTGGCCGCAAGATGTTGCCTGGAAATGCGGAGACTATTGTTACTATGCGATGTTTAATGCGTTGAGTGGGTATGCGTATTTTTGGTTAATAGAGCCAGATATTAAGTTTTGTTGTGATACGGCTGAGACGTTTTTCGAAGATTTTGAGACTCAAGAGGCAGATTTTTTAGCGCCAAAATTTGGAAGGGCTTTAGAGACGCTTCCTTTTTATTCAACTGCAAGAGTTTTAGACTCGCCTCCGATGTCTTGTCTTTTTGGAATAACGCGCATGAACCCGGCGGCAATTCATAAACTGGTTAATACCAGGCAAAATCTTTCGGAAAAATTTTATAAAGAGAAAATTCCGCCATCGCAGTATCCAAATGATGAGATTTTTGTATCTACTGTTGGCGCAAGACTTGGGTTGCGTTGTGCGCCGATGGATAAACTTTCTTCTTTTAATTTTTTACTGTTTTCCGTTGACCCTAATGTATATTTTTTAGAGCAGGATCTAAAAGATGTTAAAGGAAAATTTATCGTTCACCCGTTTATGGATGGGGAAACATTCGTGAATAAAAAAATGAGAAGATTTGAAAGTGTGTTAAATCAAAGTTTCCCACTTTTGGATTTTATGGCGCAATCCATTAATAAGTGTTCGGATGAAAAATTAAAAGAAGTTTTAAGAGAGAAGTTTCGCAAAAGATTGCAAGACTGTGTGTAAATTATCAGACTTCGATTTTTTAAAATGGTTTTTCTAAGGTTTGATTCCTAGTTGCGTGTGTGAATAAAAAAAAGAGAGAGTGGCGAACTCGCTGATTAACGGATCCAGTTTTTCGCATCCTGCATTTTTTTGTCATCCATTTCCAGTTTGCAATAGTTGATCATATCAAGGCGTGCGTTTTCGTTTTTTCGAAAATCATCATACGTGATTTCAAATGTAGAAAGCTTTAGTTGCTCTGTTGCATTTGCAATTTTATCATAAATAACTTTTGCCCCTTCTTTTCCATAAACAGGTTGCCATTTTCTTCGAAGCCGTGAGTTCTCGATTTCTTCCAATGGTCTTTTTAAAACAATGTAACGGGGGTTTGTGAGAAAAGGTTCGATCTCGTTAATTACAAACATGGTTAAGGGGTGCTTTATCACGATGACTTTTTTGCCTATGCCAGCAGCGATTTGCATGTGCGTTTGAATCCAGCCAGGAAAGAATTTAATAAGCTCTTGTGCATCTTTTTTTTGCTTAAAAAAGTTCTCTTCTTTTCCTTCATCTTTTTTCAAAGGAAACATGGTTTCGAGAATTCGTTTTAAGTGAATATTCTCAAAGGAGATTTTCGTTCGCTCATCATTTGACCAGGCGTGAGGCGGGCAACTATGCGCTCCACAGCGCTCAAAAAATCCAGCTAGAGCAGAAGAGCCACAAGAATACGCAGAAAAGATCAAGATTGTTTGCAAGAATACTCCGAGCTTGATGGATGAAATAGCTATTAATGATACTCGCTTTTCAAATCCATGTTTGCGCAAAACATGGATACCGAATTGAAACCTGCTAGGGTTAACCCTGAAAAAAAAGTGGTTTTTTTGGGGTTTTGTAGCTAAATGAAATTGAGTTACAACTTTTTCGTAATTTTCAGACAAAAAGGTTGCTTCATCTATTAAAGCGGCATAGTATTAGAGATGTAAAAATACAACAAATTTATTTGGGTCTTTTATCCGCGTAAAAGATCAGTTGCTAAACATAATTTAGCTAACGTTGATTTAAGGAAATGTTATGCCTCACGCATCAGCCACAACAGATTTCTACATCCGCAGCGACTTTGACAGTGAAAGCCGCTTGTACACTGACGGGGCAGGTTCTAATGACGGAGATCGAACGGATTCCGTAGACCAGCTTACCTTTGGGGTTGGTGACACATTGTCTTTTGGTGGAGATGGGACATTCTATTTTTTAAACGACTACGGCTACGGCTGGGAGTCGAGAACTGCCTATGAGTATGAGTTGAATGTTGACTGGTATACGGGTGATGGCTCACAAATTATGTCTGATAGTTCATCCGTTATGGTTGACCAGAGCATGGTTGATCAAGGATTTTATGTTACAACAAGTCTAGATTCATCTTACTCTTCTAAATTTGGCAATAATAGTTTTTATTACGGACCTGATGCTTCCTCAGAGTCTGTAATGGGTTTTGATTTTGGTGCTGGGTCGACGTGGCAGCCTATCTCAAGCCCACTTATGCCTGCTGATGGACCCGCTGAAAGCCAGGGCGAAGGCTTTTTCATTTACAGTAGTGCGAACCCTTCTGAATTTTATTACACGGACGGTGCTGGAGCAATGGGAGGTGATCGACCTGATCATGTTGATTCACTTACCTTTGCACAAGGGGACACGCTAACGTTTGGCGGTACAGATACGCTAACTTATACTTATTTCGAGAGTGGTATTCGTTATGATTACACATACCAGTATGATACTTCAGAATTTGAAGTTAATTGGTATCTAGGTGATGGTACGCTAATTATGTCTGATAGTTCATCCGTTATGGTTGACCAGAGCATGGTTGATCAAGGATTTTATGTTTCAGCAACTTGGGATTCGGGTAGTTGGATGGCGGATAGTACCGAGTACGAATGGTACCTTGATACTGGATTGACTATCCCAGTAAGTGATTTTGGTGCGGGCGATACTGCGAATCCGCTGATGGCTGCAGGTGCGATGCCGCCACCTACGGACCCTACTGATCCTACAGATCCGATAGATCCTACAGATCCGATAGATCCTACAGATCCTGGTGGAGAATCGCCGGGTGGTGAAGGTGAGTTTGATGGTAATTCCGTTGTATATACAACTAGCTTAGTTAAGAATGGTGCGGACTTAGTGAACATGGGTCCTTCGGATCCTTCGGATGGACCTCGTATATATAGCGAGACTTTTGTAGAGGGCGATGTCTATAGGGTTGTGGGTAGTATTGCTGTCGATCACGATTTCGACCCTACTACGGCGGATGTTATTCTTGATGATGCTAATAATTTTTATTATACCGATTCTTCCGTTCTGGGTGGTACATCTAGCAGTTTGAATGCGACTTTTAAGTTTTTCGACGTATCAGATGCAGATCCTTTAGAGGCTGCGGTTCCAACTGGGCCACTATTAATTCATACTTCCCCAGGTACTCCTCATGAATATTCTATTATGTTGGAAGACGTTGCGAATACCGACTTCATCGCAGTTAGTGCGGTTGTGGAATTCCATGATAGTGTAACCGATACCTACCATAACTTGAGCGGATCTAGTTATGATGGCAACCAGAATAATGGGGATATGGTGATTGGCCTGAACAACGCTGGTCCGGCTGGCCCGAATCCTCCTCCCGGAGATACTAGTGGCACCCCTCCTGGAGATGATGGAAACACGGATTCAAGTGGGGGGTCTGCAAACCCTTCTGAAGAGGTTAGATTTACAAATGTTGTATCCAGCGTGGAGTCTGGTCCTCTGCCTGCGACGTATATAAATACCGTTTCAATGGATGTGATTCTTGGACCGGGAATTAATAATTTATCGGGTCTTCATCTTGATCTGGATGGTGTAGGTACGGGAGTTGGTCTAATTACTCCTTTAGACGGGGTGACAATTAACGGAAGCACCAGCCCGGTGATACCACTTGATGACGGTGCTGTCAGGGGTGGTTCTAGTTCTGTTGTAATGGACTCCCTAGCCACCACCAGCGGCTGGGATGGTGGCCCAGTAGTTACTTTGAAATTTATGGATTTGCCAAATAGTTACACTGATGGGTCTATGTCGCCTGAGAGTATGGTGAGCTCGCTCATTAGAGAAGAATACATTCAAACAAATTCAGATGATAGTTGGGTGACTCTTACTAGTCTGGGTTATGTTCCAATGCCGTCTCCAGAGGATGGAAGTATAACGGCACCTGAAGGTGATGCTGGCACGCCACCTTCAGGTGATGCTGGCACGCCACCTTCAGGTGATGCTGGGGCGCCACCTTCAGGTGATGCTGGCACGCCAGTGACACCGTTCTCTGAGCAAAACTTAAAAGATATGCTCATCGCCGATGCTGTTGCGACCGGCACTGATACGGTCCATGTTGATCAGGCGTCATTGACAAGTGTCGCTCTTGTCGAAGCTCAACCTGGAGCTGGTGATTATGCCTATGTGGATCGTTCTTTTGGAGGAGCGATTGTTTATGAGGCAGATGGTGGTACCTCAAATATTGATTTTGATGGAAGTGAAAATACCTTCTTCTTAGATGCCTCGTCTGAGTTTGATTTCTTTGGCTTTAGTTATGACTCGGCGTATACCGATGATTCAGAGGTAGTAGTCCTTGAGGGTAGTGTTGGTAGTGGTACGCGTTCCATTGAGTTTGGTGAGTCAACAGGTGCTGTTGAGGACTGGGACGTAATTAGTTTTGATGGACTAGATTCAGGTGTCAATATTGATTTGTCTCAAGTGGATGCCAATTATGATGTGACAGCAACGAGTATGGCTGGAACGGTTGCTTATGTGGATGGAGCAGAGGGTGTCTTTGGAACTTCTCAGGGTGATTCGATAACTGGAGATAGTGGACGTAATATTCTTCATGGTGGAGATGGCGGTGACTATATCTCTGGTGGAGTCGGTCAAGACTTGATCTCTGGTGGAGCTGGTGCCGATAGTGTGTATGGTGGAGCTGGTGAAGATATCCTGATTGATATCGAAGGCGGTGATTCGATATTTGGAGATGGAAGTGGTGATGTTACTGCAAGAAGTGATGACACCTTTGTAGTTGGTCAGGGTACGAAGGTGATGGATTTTGATTTGTCTCCTGATGGAACTGGGTTATCAGGCAGGGCTAATCAGGCAAACGACATTGTGTTTGTTCAGGTGACTGCCGCATCCTTAGCTGCTGCTGGATTTGGTTTGCAGCAAATTTATGAACTCGTGAGTGGTAAGCCAGATTTTACAGATAAGTGGCGCAACTTCGTGAAGGATTTAGAGGTTGAAGTGGTTGCTAGCGATGTAGTGAGCGGCCAGGCATACAATGAAATTCGTTTATCGATTGATGGAAATAATGATGGTCAGGCAACTGATCTCGGCACTATTTCTTTCCTAGAGGCTGGAACCGGCTCTGGAAATTATAATGCTGTAAAAATGAAATCACAGTTAGAAGATATTTTGGCAGGGTTTGAGTCGACAACTTCTACTAATGCGCATGTATTAGAGCAATTTTTTGGAATGGATTCATTGACTGCCTCCCAGTTGGCGGCTTTAGAGCGTGCGGTGGCTGCTGGGGAAGATGCCGAAGATGCTGGTGGTGATGTTGGAGCTGTTATTGCTGCCATTGATGCGGAGTTAACAGCTGAGACATTTGAAGCAGCGCAAGCTGTTCGTGATGCGTTAATCTCTCAAGTTGGTGCGACAACAACTGCAGATGTGATTGCCGCAGTAGAAGAGGTGATTGATGACGCAGTGGATGTAGCTTTAGCTGCCACTGATATGGATACATCTTTGTTTGTTCCATTGGCTGTTGAAGAAATAAGAGAAGGTACGGTTCGTACGGAGGTGATTGAGGACCGTGATTCGGCGATAGAGCAAATTAAAGCTCTCGAAGCGACGGATCAGCAAGCAGCCGATCAGTTGCGAGAGGACTTACTGAGTGTTACAACAATTGTCGACCGCGCACCGGAAGTGGCAGAGGAGCCTGCCCCCGAGGCAATCGTGGTGCTAAGTAATGCAGATGATGTAGTCATTAGTACATCGGGTGCCGATGACCGATTTGAAGTTGTGCCACAGATTTTCGTCGACGGAAACGATCAAGAGCTCGCGAACCAGGATGCTGGTCGCGATGTGATTGTTGATTTGGATAGTCGTGATGACGGGGTTGGTCATGGCGATGGAAGCTCTGCTGGTGGAACAATGGGTATGGGTGACGGCTCTTCTGCGGACCAAACCGCTCAAGTCAATCTGGATGCATTGGGCGACATAGTCTACCTAGAGGGTGTTGATGGTATTGGAGCAGTTGATTTTGATAGGCAACAAATTGGTCGGGAAGGATTTAACTCTTTGAAGATTAGCACTACTGTAAGAGGTTTGGATGAAAATGATGTGGAAGTTGCATCAAATAAAAGTGAGATTAATATCTTCAAGCAGTTTGATGCATTGACAGATCGTTTTGCTGTCGAGACCTTGGAAATTAGTGGTACGGATGGTAGTAGTGAATACTGGAGTTTGAGTACAGCAGAGGCTGTTCGTGAGGGAGGTCGTATTACAGAGACTCACATTGTAGCCGATGTTTCTAACACCGGTAAGGGTATCTTAATTGGTTCAGAAGCAGAATCCGACTCTTATGTAATCGCGGGTGCTACTGATGGGTCCGAGATTTTAGTCGACGGTTTTGATGCGTCCGATACAATCGACTTGACATCCTTTGGTACCGATTTGTCGGCAACCGTTCAAGATGGCGGTACGCCGGACGATGCAAGTGACGATTATGTTGAGGTTACCAATAATGCAGATGGTATCAGTATTGCCTTACTAGGTATCACAGATACATCCAACATTGATGATCAGCTCGGAATCGCCCAGGAATAATGGGATAGGCCAAACATTTACGGTTAGTTTGCTTTCTTTTTAGATAGGAAGTAGTAATACACAAAATGGCAAACTTAAAGAATCGGATAGACCGGTTAACAAAACTGAGGGGTTCAGTTGAACAAAAGGGTATAAATTCACTGGATCTTTTCATTGTTGGGGCTTTGGCTGGTCTATATTCAAAAAAGCTAGTCATTCAAAACGATGTTCCCAGTCTTAATAAAAAGTTAGAACCCAATAGTGTTTTAAATCAACCCCCGATTCCTGAAAGTAAGAATGAAATTTCAGGAAGTCTGTATGCAGAAAAGTTAAAATCTATTTCCAGTGTTGAACGTCTTTCAACTTCTGTAAGTGACTACATATTAAAGCTGGAAAAAGAAGATTATTCAGATTATTCAAAAGGGTTTTATACAAGTCAACTCGGCAACCTTGCAAAAGTTTTTGCGGTTCCCTCATCAAGTGTCAGCCTAACAGATCATGCAAAAAATAGTCTAGCGGCTATGCAGTCGGACACGGTAATCAACCCGAGGTTGGCACAGAGCGAAGAGACAACCGAAGAGAGAAATTCAAAAAGTGCACGGCAAGACGATTCAGTGCCAAAAAGAGCCGATGAAATTGAGAAAGCATCGGGTGACGAGTCTGGTGAGCCAACGTATCAGGAAATTTTAGACACCTTTAGAAAGGGATTAGAAGCTGAAGAGTTAGAAGCTGATCAATCGGTGCAAAAAGAAGCTGATGTTGTGCAAACAGCGGAGCTAAATTCAAAAGTTTTTCCCGCGGAAAATACGAACGAAAATTCCAGCGAAGGAAATTCAGATAGCGAAGAGAATTCCAGGGGACAGACTAACGTTGCAGAACAGACTGTCAACGATGAGCGTATTGATCTAGCACAGGCAGAGACTTCGAAGCCAGAAGAGGGTTCTTCATCAAATCAATCATCTTCTCCTTCTTCGGGAGCAGAGGCTGCAGCAACTGGACCTGGTTCCATTTTTGGCTCTGTCGCAATGATGCCGGTTGCTGCAGTTGGTTTACAACAAATGATTAAGGAAGTTACCAGAAGTGGCGACTCGCCGATTAAGGCTGTTGATTCAATACTACCTCCTGTAGTGACACCGGAGCCGGAAACTCCTGTGGTAGAAGAGCCAGAACAGCCGATTCAACCCATAATTATTGAGTCTCCTAATCAGCCCGTGATAGCTGCTGCGCCCGAACCAGTTAAGGCTTTTCAAGGGAGAGTTGTGGATGGCTACGTTGTAGGAGCAACAGTTTTTTACGATGAAAATAATAATGGAATATTAGATGATAGTGAGTCGAATTTCATTGGGGTAACAGATGCTGAAGGAAACTTTCAATTACCTGATTTTAGTGCTGCCGATCAAGGTGGATCCGTAGTTGTTTTACCGGGTGGAGTCGATACGAACACAGGTCATAAGATTGGCGCAATGCAGGTAAATGTCCCAAAGGATGCTGATGGAAATCCGATTTTGAGTGATCCTGATTCACCGGATGCACAGGCAGCAATTAGCTCACCCCTAACGCTGATTCTTGCCCAAAACTCAGATATTGTTGAGGCCGATCTAATTGCTCAGCTTGGCATGACGGGAGTAGAGGAAAAAGGCCTGGCCTTTTACGACCCAGTCAGTGAAATGCAGGCCGGTAATAATAACAGCCTTGCAGAATATGTATTCACCATACAGCAGCAGCTTTTCTCAATTATACAGGCTGGATCAAAGATTGCAGGGGAGGCTGCCGGGCTTTCCGCATTGGAGGTAAGTGTGCAAGCGGTTGGCGATGCAATGAAAACTGCATTAGAAAATGGGACGGCGCTAACCATCGACGGTATAACGACATCGGCAATATCAGCAGTTGCAAATGCGTCAGGTTTCTCAAGCCTTGCCTCAAGCTTTGCCTCAATTGTACAAACGACGAATCAAAAAATTGCAGAGGGTTACAACGGAATGGCGCTTGCCCTTTCTGATCCTTCTAATGAGGACTCCATTACACTGTTATCAAATGCTCGGGCTACGGCAGCTGCATCTCAGGATACGCTATTATCTACAATCGAGACGTCACTAACTTCAGGCAGTTTAGATTCCTCTGCTTTTAGCACCTCTTTAAATTCAGTTATTGCTGAAAACAGTGCTGTTTTTGGAACACTTTTAACAGCAGAAGCCGGAGACGGATCGAGCGGTTTGTCTGAGTTCGGGAACCCGGCATTTATTGTTACAAAACTTTTGGAACAAACCGGCAGTACTATTCGTGATGTAGTTGATTTGTCATCCTCTATCAACTCCCTTTCATTGGAGCAACTTTCCCAGTTAGGTGTGAGTCATGTAAGACTTCTCGGTTCTAATACTGCAGTTGAGATTAGTATGGGCAATGTTAGCAATGCCGTTTTGGCATCATTGAATGATGACGCGACAGTCGACGATGTAAGCACAACTCTTGTTGATGAGTCGTCAGTTGATGATGGATTATTTGCGACTAATTATACTGTTACGTTAAAAATTTCTGATGCGCAGGTGGCTAATGTAGTTGCCAATGCAACAGCATTAAATGCTGCGGGAATTGATGTGATAAAACCTGTAGAGGGCACACTGTCGCTAACGTTAGCGCAAGTAAGAAATCTTCAATCTTTAGGTTTCGAATTTGCTTCAGGGTTGGTACGGTTTAGTGCCTCTAGCGCCGATAGCTTAACGTTTGATGAAATATTTACCTTACTTAATTCCGGATTGAAACTTACCGATTCAAGTGAGGTTTCGGTTTCGATACCTGATGGAGATAGTCGCTCGACTTTCGCAACGATTAAAGACTTAGCTGCAAGAGGTGTGTCTTTTGACGGGGGAACGATTACCTTGACGCAGGATGATCTCAAAGGATCATTCAACGTTTTACAGGCGCAACTTTTAGACGCTGCAAAATCAAATATTGTTTTTGATACTGATAATGTATCTTCGTGGAGTCTTGGTAAGGCCTCTAACGGTACATCTCTGGGTAATCCAAAAATTAACGCCTCAGATGTTAGCTTTCTGGTGAATGCTGGTATTACTTTTAACGATGCAGTGGTAAACGTTACTAGTAGCAGTGACGTAACGACGATTGTAAATAATGCTTTTGAGCTGTTATCTGCTGGAGTTAGGAAATTTAATTTTTCCTCCGGTGTTTCGGTTTCTACTGCAGATGCACGAACAATATTAGACGCGAAAGATCTTACAATTGAGCAGGGAACGTCTTATACGGATGTTATTTTTTCAGGTGAAGGTGTACTGAGTAACCTAGGTAGTGCAAGCTTACAATCATTATCTGATTTTCTTGCGGAAGGATTAGGTCTTGATACAACTTTCGTTCCGGAATACGCTGATGCACTCGCCCTTGTGCAACTGGGAATCACTTTTCCCCAGGGTATCATTTTACAAACGACAACGGAAACAACGATTAGTCAAAGTGATGCAAATACATTAGTCAATGCGGGAGTGAAATTCCAAGGTTTATTCAATGTTTCCTTCACAAAAGATGGCTCCATTACGGAGGCGGAAAATTTAACTGCTGTTTCGAATTTGATATCGGCAGGGCTGAGACCAGTTGCATCGGATGGTCAAAAAATAACCATTTCAGGTTCCAGTAGTGACCCGCTGTATATTCGTCCAACCGAGTGGAATGCATTGAAGGAGTACGTGGATTTAGAAAATGCATCTTTAGTATTGACTCGTTCATCGGATTTTCTTTCTGCTTTCGGTGACCTTACCACTAATCAATCTTTTTGGGAAAGTCAGACTCAATTTTCAAAGTTTGCCGTTCCTCTCTCGGTGACGCCTGTTTACAGCCAACTAAAAACGTTAGCTGATTTAAATTTGATTCGCGACTCCGCAGGCGCGTCTTCTGTCTCCCTTGTAAGGGTATCAAAATCATCGACAGGATTCTCTGAACTCAGTACCGATATTAGTGTTAGAATTTCTAGCTCGACGGACCTAGATGCTGTAAATGCTGCGAGTCTGAAAAACTCTGGTGTAGATGTTGTCGATGTTCTCGGCGTTCCTTTAAGTGTTTCTCAGATACAAAATTTTTTAAGTGAAAGTGCTCCAGTTCTCCAAAACGCCCAGCTTTTGATCAGTAACGATAATGTTTCTGATGCATCTGCGCTACTTCAACAAACTTTTGATCGTGATATCTTTGATGCCGGGGTATCTGGTTTTGGTGTGGCAACCGGCACTTCTGCGACAGCAGATGTTTGGAAAGTTTTTTCCGATGCTTACGACAATCTTGCTGGGGACTCAAACAGTGCCACAACTAGGATATTTGATGGAGGTATCATAACGGGAGCTGGTGGGCTCACATCAGGTGTCGGTCAAGTGTTAGATAGGCTGGGAAGAGCGGGACTAAAACTTTCGGATTCTTATTCCCCCTCTTTAACAGAAGTACGAGAATATATTGATAGCGGTGGCTCGTACAGTAAGGGAATTAAAATTGGATTACAAGAGGGAGAATCGCTCGGTCCAAATGAAGCAATTGCTCTTGCTCAGGCAAACGTTTCATTCACGGAAAACACGCCGCTGGATTTTACAGGTCAGAGTAGTGGCACTTTAACGAATGCAGGGAGCGAAAGTTTACAAGTAGTATATTTTCAAAAACTTTTAGAAAAAGGGTTTTTATTACAAAATGTATCGTCTGATTTATTAAACCTAAATAATGTTACTGTAAGTCAAGATGTGTTTGAACTTTTGAATTCAAGAGGATTCGATTTTTCAAATTCGAAAATCCAGGTTTCCAATAAAATGCAACTAGTTTCTGCTGCTGTGAAAGTTGCAAGTACAGACAATCACGGTATTACCCATATTCAAACGCCAGAAACGATTATTCCCTCTTTTGGCCAGGCAAAATTATTATTAAGTGCCGGATTGGGGTTCGAATTGATCTCCAGTGATGGTAGCATCATTTCGAATAGAGGTGCTACCGTCAAGGCCTCTTCAGTTTCGCAACTGGAGAGTCTGGCACGCCAGATAGATTCCTTAGGTTCGATGGGTGTTTCGTCACTCGATTTGGAAGGATTGCAAATACCTGTTAGTGTTGCGAAGATTTTTGTAGAGGCTTCGACAAGTACGAATATTAATTTTTTGAATCAACCAAAGCTTTTAATAACTTCGGATGATAATCTAGGTGACGTTCCATCGTTTTTAAATGATCTGATTTCTCTCGGTGTTAGGGAAATAACATTTAACGATGGGGTGGAAGTAAATGCTTTGGATGCCCACAATATTGTTCAGGTGTCGAATCAAATAACGTTTTCAAACGGTTTTATAACTGGTTCCGAAGGGGTGCAGGACGATCAATTAAAAAACGTTTTAGCTGCACTCAAACAGAAAGGAATGCCGGTATCTCCGAATTTTAAACCCTCATTAGATATCGCCCTGACTGGAAATGCTCAGACAGATTCAGAAAATATGATTGCCATGATACGGGATGGATACAAGGTCAAACTTCAGTCAACTGAAGCGGAATCATTGCAGGAAGAGGGTCGCGCTGAGGTTTCTTTTTCGAATGTCTTTTTATCTTTGAAAGACCTTAATAATTTTGCAAACTCTGAAAATTTTGGTGATAGCAGTGCACTGCCAAAGTTTACACAGTCTTTCGTAACAGCTAAAAATAATCAGGAGTTAGGTCTTATCTCATCCGACCTTGCCTCTGAAACCTCCACTCTACTGCAATTGGGCATTCAAAATATTGCCATTCAAGGTAATCTCTCACCATCATTAACACAGGTTCAACTCGCAGGCGCAAATGGCCTTGCGTTTCAAAGGGTGAGTAAGGTCGAAGATGCTTTCAATATATTGTCAGGTAGTACGGGGAAGATAACGTTAAAAATCGAACAAAGTGAAATTGATAGTGTCACTGCGAATGCAGGAGATATTTTTTCCTCCGGAGTAGAGAAATTAAATTTATTCGGAAAGGAGATTGCGGTCGAAAATGCAGAAGTTTTAGTCGATAGCGGCTTTACGTTCGAGGGGGGAAAGGTTGCAAGTGTTTCCAATTCTGAGCAAAATACGTTGAGTTATCTAAGACCTCTAGCTGAAGCAGGCCTAGGGTTACCGAACGATGTAACTCTCAGAGACTCAACGGTAACTTTAGATTTTGCTCTCAATCGTTTTAAAGGTTCCTTGGAGGCAGCCTCAATTGATTTATCAAACAAACAAGGTGATGAGGCTATTAGCGCAAATCAGGTTTTGAGATTGCTAAACAGAGATTTAGGTACCGGTCTCAGTGAGGAAGCAAACGCATTTGTATCTCTGAATGAGTCTGTACCAGTTCAGATTGGTTTTACAACAAGTGACGATTTAACGAGTAACATAGTTTCTAGGTTGACTGAGCTCGGTTTTGAGGAGGTCGCCGGTGAAATTAATCCAAAATCATCTGTGAAGCTCATCGATAACACTACGTTAGTTTTAAATAGCGCGAAGGTAAAAGGGGTTGGCGAATTAAGCGATTTATTAAGTTTAGTGAATAGTGGAAATGCTAATCTAATTGACGGTGTTACATTAGAAGATGGCACCACAGCTGATTTGAATTCCGTAAAAAAATTAGTTGAGGTTGATTCGGAAAGATTAAACCTTAACAGTATAAAACTTTCGGACACGACGATCAGTCCAGATGATTTTCTTCAAATTCATGATCGGACAACCTTTTTAGATACCGCGGTGATAAACGGACGTGTTGATTCTGTTTCACAAGGTATTGAGCTCGTAGAAGCAGCAACGATTCCTATTGATGGAGTATTACTGAAAAATGAAACTGGTCTAATTCAAGCTGACGCGGCGTCATTGGTAACTTTGGCTCAAAACGGTGTTGCCCTTTTTGATCAAATCAATCCAACGACAGTCATTACCGATTTAGGCTTAACGGTCCAGGAAGCATTAGTGCTCGGAGGCGCTCGGCTTGATTTGAGTGGTCATCATATTGTTGCCGGAGAAAATGCGAATGTTTTGCAAGCTGTGGAATTATTGAAATTTCAAGGTTTCGATATCTCGGGGTTAGGAATTGAAAGGGGAGATACACTGCTGAGTATTTCAATCGATAATGTGGATGCGTTGAAAAGGGCTGAGGTGATATTTGATGGTACAGGGACAGAAAAAATTTTTACAATTGATGAGGCTGTACTCGGTCCGATCCAGGCCCTGGACTTAGATAGTTTAGGTGCTGATTTGAGTTCAAAACGTGTTGAGGTCGAGGGATCTTTTGTTCCTGCAAATATCGCTACGCAATTATCTCTCATTCAAGGCGTTGATTTATCGAGTGTTCTAACTAGGGATGACAACTTATCTAACTTGCAAATTAAAGAATTAGAAACAAGAGGAATTCGTGTTGATCAGGCACTCAATACTTTAGCAGAGAGTTCAAAATTTAATGGGAAAGTTAAGGAATTACAAGACACTGATCCCAGGGGCACAGATAATTTGATCATTGCAGAGGGTTCGGTTTTTTTAGAAAATGATATTCACAGCACTTATCTTTTCGATGTAAGTGGTAATTTTAACAATGCAATTGGAAATCTCGACGTTGAGATCAACAGTACTGTTGATCCTTCGATCCAAAAAGTTGATTGGGTGTACAGTGTTTTAGCGGAGAGTATTGAGTATCTCTCTGAAGGTGATGCTTTACTAGAAACTTATTCGGTTGAATTAAGTGAGAACTTCGTTAATTTTGTGGAGGATGATGTTACTCAGTTCGATATTAATTTGGAAATAATCGGAACTGATGATCAACCTGAAATTATTGTTGAAACAATAGATGATATTGATGTGTTACTACGTGAAGGAAGAAATAATACTGCGAATGGTGAACTATTAATCTCAGAGAGAGATATTAATGATCATATTTCAATAGCTTTGGAAATCCCTCAAAGTTTTATAAGGGATGATTCTCAATTAATAGAGAACGATTCAATTTACGTTCCGATTGACTTTAAGGTAAAAAACATTGAGACCAATGATTTAGTTTGGGAGTACACTCCAGGCGGTCCAGGATTAGAAAATATGGATGCTGGAGTTACATCATTTGAAGTAACAGGACCTGATCTCGTTGCAGGTGATTACGAATTTGCGTGGACCGTTTCGGATCTAACAGAAATATTTAACGGACTGGAACCTGGCGAGACATTGGAATCAAACTATGTGGTAAAAGTTTTTGATATACCAGAGGCATCTGAAGAAGAAAGTACGAGTACACAAAATATATCGATTGATATTCAGGCAAATAGTTTACCGTCGCTAATTGATCCCAACGGTCTCCCCGTAGATGGAATATTACCTTCTCCTGTATTGAATCAGTCTGGGGTAGAGGATGAAGATTTAGTTTTAACACCCCAGGATTTCGGGCTGGAATTTTATTTTGATGCCGACAATGACTTATTCAGTAATATTCAAGTTGTTTCTGTAAGTGAGGACGTAAGTCTGAGTTACATACAAAATAACATTGGTCAAGAAATTTCTGAGGTAATAAAAAATGGAGATATCATTTCTCTTGACTATGATGAGGGATTTATCAGATTTATGATCGATGGTACTGAAGCTGATCTGATTTTGAGTCCGAACAAAGATATCAATGGAGCAGAATTTATTGATTTCAGGGTTGGTGACAATATTGATTTTAGCGAGCAAGTTTATACTTCGAATGTTTTCTTTTCTCCGGTGGTTGACGCACCTAACGTTCAAATTCGTGATACCGAAATTTCGAATGATTTGGACTTAAAAAATATTAAATTTGTTGGGGACGGCTCAACAGTTTATTTTGAACTTTCTCCACAAGGACAAAATTCTGAAATAAAGCATGCCGAATTATCAATCCAGCAAGGAACTACCACTATCTATAATACAGAGTTTGATGATGGGAATTTGGTAATAGATTATTCTGTTGACTTTGTTGAAATAGTAAACGCTTTCTATGATGCCGATAATAATAATTCTGATGGGCAGTTGATGGGTTACATTCCAACAGAGGCACTAGAGGCACAGTTGACAGTTCAGGTTGAGGATAGGGTACTCGGTACTGATACGATCGATATGGGAAGTTTTGAATTAATTGAAGAAATAACTGTAGTACCTGATGCCTCAAAGATTAAAAACGATAACGGATATAGAGAAACAATGGTGGGGTTTTCTGATTTTGATGGTCAAAAACCAGATTTTTCAGAATTTGGGGAAAGTGACGATATTACTTTTGTTGACCCTGAATTTGGTTCGGTTCTATCTACTGATGATGCCTTGGATGGTGCAGAGATTGATTATGATACCAGTGTGATCATAGGTACGCAGGGAAAGGATTTCATTTTTGCTAAATCTGATCACGAGAATGAAACCGGAAACCTTGTTCATGGGGTAGAGGGTTTTGATGACGTGTCCGGTGGAGCGTATAGAGATATTATTTACATTGATCATGCGAGCGACAGTACTGAAGACACCGTAAGTGGGGGAATGGGTGATGATGTTTTTGTTATCCACGGAGGTAACGAATCAAATGAGGCGGTTATGGATGTCCCGGCAGATGAGGCAAAACAGGATATGAATGACAGACTTGAAAATTTACTAACTAGGGAGGCAATTGACACAAATGATGTAGCCCTTGCTGGAACCATAGAGGATTTTAGTGTTACTGGTGAGGGTAATGAAGATTCAATTGTCCTTTCTGGGTTTTCCGACGATGCAAATCATTCTTTACATGCTGATGAAGATTGGGCTTTATTACTTGTCGAAGATGATGATCAGGAAAAGTTGTATACTGCTGCAATTTTAATGGCCGAATATGGAACCTTCGACTCTTCTGATATGGATGTAATGAATGATGCGATTCATAAAATATAAAATACTTTTTTGTTTGTTGTTTTCTTTTTCAATAGGGGCTCAGGAAATTGAATCTGGATTGGTTAAGAAGCCAAAAGAGGACCTTAATGTTACGGTTGAGAGTATTGTTGGCCAGGCAAAAAATCAAGACAAACTTCGTGAATTTAAAAGACTTAAAGAAGTTGTTTCTGTGCCATTTAACTCTACTCCTTTGTTTTTACAAACGTTGGAAAGTTTAAAACTTGCTGAGGAAAAGAAAAACGAAGTTTTTTCTCGTTTCCTCCCTCGTGTGACGTCTTCAGTTGGAGGGGGAATTAAAAGCGGAGGTTTGAATAACGACGGCAATTCGCAAAGTAGGAATTTAAATGTAACTCAATTAGTTTATGATTTCGGTGTAACAGGGAAACAGTTGAATGCTGCTGAGAAAGAGGCTTTGGCAAGTCAGTCAAAAGTGGAAGGGCAAAGAACAGACTTATTGTTAGCGATCATTACTGCAATCCATGAGGTATATCGGGCTGAAACGCAGTTACTTTTGTCACAGGGTTTTGTAGATACAAGGAGAGGCTTTTTAGAATCAACAAAGCAAAGAGAAGAACTAGGGGGTGCCAGTAATGCTGATGTAATTCGGGCAGAGACTAAGTTGTCAGAGGCACTGGACAAGATACCTGTTCAGGTAAAGGTGCTTAAGGATTCACGAGCAAAACTGCTAGAATTTTTCGAAAACACAGACCTTAATCTCGAGTTAACTAGATTGCCGCCCATCAATCCAGAAAAGCTATCGATTACAAATGATACCGTGCAAAAAAATTATGTAATAAAGGAGCTTGATAATCAGTTGAATGCTGCGGTATTACAATTTGAAGCAGAAAAGAATAGTTCATTTGGCCGGTTTAATTTACAGGCAGCATATCAAAATACAGACACAAATCTTTTGTCGCCCCAGGAGCAATCGAGTTTACTTTTAACCTATCAAATCGATATCTTTACAGGATTTGAGAGATCGTCAAAAATTAATCAGGCTAGTTATCGAGTTAGTGCCTTGGAGTTTGAAAGAGAAAGACAAAAAAGAGAGCTTGAGACTCAGTTGCGACAGAGCATTAATAGTTATGATGCGCAGGCTGCCTCGGTTTTATCAAGAGCTGAATTAGTAACTGGGGCAAAGTTATCAAATAAGGTTAATAAGGAACTTTTTGAACTAAATAAAACATCCATAAACGATTTATTCCGTTCGCAAGAAGAATATATTTCTGCTGCGAAAAATTTAGTTGATGCTATGGTTGACAAGAATCTGTCTTTCTATCAAATGCTAGCCAATTTCGGACTTTTATTACCAATGTTTGATTTGGGCGCTTAAATGAACATCGATTTTGATGAGTTAATTTATCAGATCACCTTACGTTTTGATGCTTCCATTACTCCCGCAGAAGCGCGTGCTCTTTCCGGAACAACTGAAGAAAAAAAAGATGTCAATTGGCTAATTGATTGTTTGGGCGATTGTGCTATTGACAATGAGAAAATTGAAAGAATTCAGGATATCGATTTTGAGCGTTTTAGGGGCGTAGGGATTGTTTTTGTTGCAGATAGAAGTTTTATTTTTTCTTTTGACGAGTTGCGTCAGCAGGTGCATTTCAATCAAATAGGGGGAGATCTCTCAGGAAGTTACATTGAAATTGTTCCCATGCTTAAGATCTATGACAATCAAATCGTTTATCGTTTTTTTGAGCGTGAAAAAGAAGAGGTCGCTGTAATACCTGGAATCGAATCTCATTGGTTCTATGCGCCACTTTGGAAAAACAGAAAATTTTTATTGCAAGCGGGTTTAGCCTCACTTTTAACAAACGTTTTTGCGGTCGGAACTTCCTTGTTTGCGTTGATAGTTTACAACAGGATAATACCGGCAAATGCAATGGCCTCCCTTTATGTGTTAGTCATTGGGATGGTAATTTTACTTTCTGCCGATTACGTTATTAAAACCGTGAGGTCACGACTCTTGGGTGTCGCAGGATTGGAATCAGATATAGTGATTGCAGATCGGCTCTTTGGCCAAATTATTGATATGAGGCACGATACTAAAAAGGGTTCAGTCGGAACTTTGGCTAGTATTTTGAAAGAATATGAGCAAATCAGGGAGTTCTTTACCTCCGCTACGCTTGTATCCATTATTGACATGCCTTTTGCCTGCATCTTTTTGTTTTTCATTTGGTATGTCGGGGGTCATATGGTGATACCAGTAATTGTCGGTATCATCCTCCTAATTGGTATCACATTATTGATGCAGCCTCGGCTAAAGAAGTTATCAGAAAGTGCCCAGGAAGAGGCGCACGATAAACATTCTGTTTTAGTTGAAACATTGTCAGGTCTAGAGACCGTGAAGCTTTTGGGCGCAGGTGGGTTACTTCGTAAGCGTTTTAAAAGTGTGGTTACACAACAAGCGAAAAGTGCGGACGAGACTAAAAAACATACTTTTTTCTCTACTAATTTAACAACTGAAATTCAGCAAGCTGTTCAAATTTCTGTCGTTACAGTCGGAGCGATTACGGTAACAACGGGGGAATATGGTTATGGGGCCATTATTGCGTGCACAATTCTCTCTGGTAAAGCTCTTTTACCCTTCGTTCAACTTGCTCAGTTGTTATCGAGATTGAATCAGATAGTTTCGGGGTATAAATCACTGGACGCGTTGATGAAACAACCCACAGAGCATGCTAAAGGTAACGAGTTTATGCGCAGGGATCAGTATGATGGGGAAATCATATTTGATAATGTCAATTATAGCTACCCGAATCAGGATTCAAATGCAATCGAAAACATCTCTTTTAAAATTGGGAAAGGGGAACGGATTGGTTTGGTAGGAAGAGTTGGCTCTGGGAAGACAACTATAGGTAAATTAATAACCAAGCTTTTTTTACCCCAGACAGGAAGTATTTCAATAGATGGTATTGATATTAGGCAATTAGATCCTTCAGAAATTAGAGAAAATATCGGGTATGTATCTCAGGATCCTTGGTTAATCGCGGGTACAATAGAGCAAAACATTTCTTTAGGCGCTACAGATATAAAAAGTGAGGCAATAATTGAGGCAGCAGATATTGCCACCGCTACCGAATTTATCAATAAACATACGAAGGGTTTCAAGCAGATTTTGGATGAAAGGGGAGAAGGTCTTTCAGGGGGGCAAAAACAAGCTCTCACAGTAGCAAGAGCACTGGTGAAGAAGCCTCCAATTTTTATTTTTGACGAACCAACCAGCTCTATGGATGCGAAAACTGAAAAAAAATTTATTGAAAACTTCAAGCAGTATAATCCTGATGCAACACTGCTGCTAATTACGCATCGGACCTCATTGCTCACCCTTGTTGATAAAGTAATCGTTATTGATCAGGGCAAAATTGTGGGTAGTGGTTCTGTCGAAGGTTTTCTTAAAGCTACTAAATCTGGAAACAATGAATCCTCAAAAAATAAATCTTCGACTACTGGATCAGTGATTACTGATCCTATAACTTCGTAATTAAGGTAGAAAAATGAAAAGAGTTTTGCAAGTCCTTTTATTTCCCCTTAAGATAGTTTTTTCTCCAATAATATACATTTTCAAAAAACTACCTTTTGCGACAAGAAGAAAACTGATATCCAATACGACTGGTTTCCTTGGTTTTGTGGGGAAATTTTTTATCATTCTTCAACATATGTTTTCATACGAAAAGGGGGGAAGAGACACGCAAGGTGGTTCAGGTTTGATGTACCTGATTTTGCTGTTATTCGGAGGATTCGTTTTATGGGCATATTTTGCGAAGTTTGATCAAGTCATCACTGCCGAGGGTAAGGTTTTCCCGTTCTCGAGGTTACAAGAGATAGAACACTACGAAGGTGGGCTATTGGATAAGATTCACGTTAAAAGAGGAGAGGCAGTTCGTAAAAATCAGTTATTAGTATCGCTAAGCCCGCTTTCCGCAGACAGTGATTTTAATATTCAAAAGGCAAATATAGCTTTACTTCTTATCAAGAAGGCGAGGTTAGAGGCTGAGTATCTAACCAAAAACCAGTTCTCTATCAGCGAAGATATTAAAGAAAAATATATACAAATTTTTGATAACGAATATGCACTTTTTTTGAAGAGAAAAGCGCTTTTTGATGAGGAAATTTTGAAAAGTCAAAACAACATTCAAATGGCTTCCGCTAGATATGATGCCGCTGAAGCTGCGTTTAACGCAGCATCTGAAGAGTTTGAAGTTGTTACTAAACTCTTTGAAAAAGGATTAGAAAGCAGACTGTCAAAAATAAAATCCGATAGGGCGTTTTCAGAATCGGTCGCCAGCAGGCAAATTGCAGAGCAGGAATTAAACAAAGCTAAACTAGAACTGAATTCGTTAATGTTAGATCGACAAGCTAAAGTACTGGCTGAACTCTCAGAGGTAAAATCTGAATATCTAGCGGCGTATGAAGGTATAAGAGTTGCAGCAGACAAAGCGGACAGGACACAAATTAGAGCTCCAATTGACGGCATTGTAAATCGAGTATTAATTTCAACGAGGGGTAGCGTAGTTAAACCGGGGGAAACAGTAGTGGAAGTTGTACCAGCTGATCAAACGATAGTAGTAGAGGCTAATGTATTACCGTCCGATATTGGTTTCGTTACGAAAGAGCAAAGGGCCCAGGTCAAAATTACCGCCTATGATTTTTCAGTCTTTGGTGCGTTAAATGGTTCAGTAAGTGTAGTGGGGGCGGATACGATAACAGATGAAAACGGAGAAAATTTCTATGTGGTAAAAATCGACTTAGACCAGGATTTTTTGGCGGTTAAAAATAAATCATTAAAGGTCATTCCTGGCATGACGGCGCAAGTCGATATAATTACAGGTAAGAGATCTCCATTAGAGTATATATTCTCTCCAATCACGAAAACGTTGCAAGAGTCCTTCAGGGAAAAGTAAGTTGTTATCTTTTGATCTTGTACAAAACTTATGAGATTGCTTCTTAGCAGAGTATAGTTTCGGAAAAATATATAAATTCGTAGTTAAATACCATATCTAAGTGATTGAAAAAAAACATATTTTATATATTCACAAAACTTATTAAAGTTTTTCAAGTTCAAGATAGGCTATGTTCGTGCTGCTAAGTTTGTACCGTTGTCGCTGGGTATTTTTCTGTAGATTAATCCAAAAACGGCATTGATACCTGGTCTATGGTAAGTACTGCGATTATTTTGTAGGAGTAATAATGGTTCATTCATATTCTTACCAGTTCATATAACCGGATTTTTTTGTGCATTGCGTCAAATAACAGACGCAAAGCCTGAAACGCGCTATTATATAGTGTTACAAAGACATGTTCGTTATTTTTGATTAACTCTCATTTATTGTGAGGTTGTTTTGAACCTACTTGAATATTTACCGATCTTACTGTTTCTAGTGATTGGAGTATTAGTTGGAGTTGTTCCTATGTTGATAGGGAAAGTTCTTTCGCCAAGTTTGCCTGATGCGGAAAAACTTTCGACTTACGAATGTGGATTTGAGCCATTTGATGATGCACGAATGCAGTTTGATATAAGGTACTATTTGGTCACGATTTTGTTTATTTTGTTTGATTTGGAAATCGCTTTTTTATTTCCTTGGGCGGTTGCTTTTAAAGATTTAGATTATTTTGGACTTATGTCGATGATGGTTTTTCTAGCTATTTTGGTTGTGGGATTCATTTATGAGTGGGCAAAAGGCGCGCTTGATTGGGAGTGAGTGAAATGGCAGCGGTGGTGGAAAATTTGGAGGTTGGACAAAACTTTCAAAAGGATGGCTTTATTACTACTAACTTGGAACAGGTGCTTAATTGGACGAGGGCTGGTTCTTTGTGGCCTATGACCTTTGGTTTAGCATGTTGCGCAGTTGAGATGATGCATGCAGGGGCCTCAAGGTACGACTTGGATCGATTTGGTGTCGTCTTCCGTCCGAGTCCTCGGCAATCTGATCTGATGATTGTGGCTGGGACGCTATGTAATAAGATGGCCCCTGCGCTAAGGAAGGTTTATGATCAGATGCCCGATCCGAAGTGGGTGATCTCTATGGGCTCCTGTGCAAATGGCGGGGGATATTACCATTATTCATATTCAGTCGTGAGAGGTTGTGACAGGATAGTTCCTGTTGATGTATACGTTCCAGGATGCCCGCCGACAGCTGAAGCTCTAATATACGGAATAATGCAGCTTCAAACCAAAATACGCGGGTCCAAGGAAATTTATCGGGGATAGGTTGATGGGTAGTCTGGAGAGCAGTTTTGGTGAGGGTAATGATTTCTTACTTAACAATTTGGAGGATATTTTACCCGAGAAAATTTTGGATGTTGCCAACAGTGTTGGCGAATTGACGGTAGTGCTGAAAGAAAAAACCGCTACGGAAGCATTGTTGCTTTTGAGAGATCGTAAAGAGTTTGCGTTTGATACGTTAATTGACTTGTGCGGATTGGATTGTTCTGGTTTAAGGGAGACGTCAGAGAAGTACGGAGCGCGGTTTTGCGTCGTTTATCATCTGCTATCTACAACAAAAAACCATAGATTACGGGTAAAAATATTTTGCTCTAACGAAGGGTCCCCAAAAACGCAGTCCGTTATTGAAATTTGGCCATCTGCGCAGTGGTTTGAGAGAGAGGCGTTTGACTTGTTTGGCATTCAATTTCCGGGGAATCCAGACTTACGAAGAATTTTGACAGATTATGGATTTGTTGGTCACCCGTTTAGAAAAGACTTTCCAGTCTCCGGTCACACGGAAGTTATGTATGACCCCCAGGAGAAGAGAGTTGTTTATCAGCCTGTAACCATTGAACCTAGGGAAATTGTTCCCAGGGTGGTTCGAGAAGATGGATACGGGTTGGGGGATTAATATGGCAGATATCAAGAATTACAGCTTGAACTTCGGTCCGCAGCATCCCGCAGCTCATGGTGTCCTGCGTTTAATACTAGAGTTAGACGGGGAAGTTGTTAAAAGGGCTGATCCGCATATCGGTTTACTTCATCGAGGTACTGAGAAACTGGCGGAGACTCGGACTTTTTTGCAGACATTGCCTTACATGGACAGGCTGGATTACGTCTCAATGATGTGCAATGAGCACGCCTATGTGCTGGCAGTAGAAAAGTTAATGGGGATAAAAGTACCAATGCGTGCCCAGTACATAAGAGTCATGTTTGATGAAATTACGAGAATTCTTAATCATCTGCTGTGGTTGGGTGCTCACGGTTTGGATGTTGGTGCGATGGCTGTATTCCTCTACGCATTTCGTGAACGTGAAGATCTTATGGATTGTTACGAGGCGGTTTCTGGGGCCAGACTCCATGCTGCGTATTATAGGCCTGGAGGGGTATACAGGGATTTGCCTGAGGAAATGCCAAAATATTCAGAAACTAGAATTAGGAGTAAATCTTCTCTGTCTAAACTTAATGAAAACCGCGATGGTTCGCTTTTGGATTTTATTGATGATTTTACGAAAAGGTTCGACGCGTGTGTTGATGAATATGAGACATTATTAACTGATAATCGAATCTGGAAACAAAGGCTTGTTGGAATTGGTGTTGTAACCCCAGAACGAGCTAAGGCGCTCGGGTTTACTGGACCGATGCTCAGAGGGTCTGGCGTGGCCTGGGATTTGAGGGATGCTCAACCTTATGAGGTTTACGATAGGCTTGAATTTAATGTGCCGGTAGGCAAGGAAGGCGACTCTTACGACCGCTATCTTGTACGCATGGCGGAGTTAAGGGAGAGTAACAAATTGATCAAGCAGTGTGTCAGTTGGTTAAAGGAACACCCCGGGCCAGTTATGGTTGATAACCATAAAATAGCTCCTCCGCCTAGGATAGACATGAAAGCAAACATGGAGGAATTAATTCATCATTTTAAGTTGTTTACTGAGGGGTTTCATGTGCCTGCAGGGGAATGTTATAGCGCTGTTGAACACCCTAAGGGGGAATTTGGAATTTATTTAGTTTCAGATGGAGCAAACAAACCTTACAGAATGAAAATTCGAGCCCCAGGTTTTGCTCACTTACAGGGTCTTGATGAAATGAGTAGAGGACACATGATCGCTGATGTAGTAACTATTATCGGAACTCAAGATATAGTTTTTGGAGAGATAGACCGATGAAAAAGAATGGAGATGATAAACGTTGTTTAAGTGATGAAGCTTACAGGTTAATAGATAAAGAAATTGCGAAATATCCAGAGGGGCAAAAAAAGTCTGCCGTGATCGCTGCACTGGCAATTGCGCAACGAGAAAAAGGCTTCGTAGACCATAGCATTGAGAGCGAGATTGCTTCTTATCTTGAAATGGAGGAAATTTCCGTTCGTGAGATTCTTACTTTTTACAATATGTTCAATAAAGAAAACACTGGAAAATACAAAATCGCTGTTTGTACCAATTTACCATGTGCTCTTAGGAACTCTCGGTACACCGTCAATTTTTTAAAGGAATTCCTCGAGATCGAAGTCGGCGAGACAACAAAAGACGGATTATTCACCTTATTGGAGGGAGAATGTTTTGGTGCCTGCGCTGATGCGCCCGTTTTGCTGTTAAATAATGATGAAATGCACAGTTGGATGGATGAGACGAAGTGTAAAACACTAATATCCAATTTGAAAGAAGAAAGGTTGGTTGAATAATGGGGGCGCCTGAAGTTTTTGCAGTGGAGTCATGTATTCATGACCGGCATATTGAGCCACAAATCCTTGCTGGTTTGACTGGGGAAAATTGGAAGATTGAGGACTATGAAAAAAGGGGAGGGTACCTAGCTTTAAAAAAGATTCTTGGGATATCCGGGCATAAAAAAGTTGAGCCAGAGGCTGTTATTGCGGAAATTAAAGATTCAGCTCTTAGAGGCAGAGGAGGTGCGGGGTTTCCTACAGGACTTAAGTGGGGGTTTATGCCTTCAAAGCTTCCTGTGCAGAAATATCTTATTTGCAATTCTGACGAAAGCGAGCCAGGTACGTTTAAAGACAGGGACATCCTGCGTTACAACCCACATATAATTATTGAGGGAATGCTGATCGCTGCCTATGCTATGGAAATCACTGCCGGGTATAACTACATTCATGGGGAGATTTGGGAGGTATATAAAAGGTTTGAGGAGGCATTAGAGGAGGCACGTGAGAAGGGGTACCTCGGGAAAAATATTTTAGGCTCTGGGTTTAGTTTTGAATTGCATGCCTCTCACGGATTCGGAGCATATATTTGCGGGGAAGAAACAGCGTTATTGGAATCTTTGGAAGGTAAAAAAGGCCAACCTCGATTTAAACCGCCGTTTCCCGCAAGTTACGGACTTTATGGAAAACCAACTACTATCAATAACGCGGAGACATTTGCTGCGGTCCCATGGATCATTCGAAATGGGGGTGAAGCGTTCCTCAAGGCAGGGGTTCCGAATAACGGAGGGACGAAAATTTTCTCCGTCTCTGGTGATGTAGAGCTTCCGGGAAATTATGAGATTCCTTTAGGTACCCCATTTAGTACTTTACTCGAATTAGCTGGTGGAGTTTCTGGGGGGCGAGGACTTAAGGCTGTGATACCAGGGGGCTCGTCTATGCCTGTAATTCCCGGCGAAATAATGATGGAAACGGATATGAGTTTTGATGCTATTGCGAAAGCAGGATCATTCCTCGGATCGGGGGGTGTGATAGTGATGAGCGATGCCAGGTGCATGGTACGAAGCTTGTTACGACTATCATATTTTTATTATGAGGAATCCTGTGGACAGTGCACACCGTGTCGCGAGGGAACAGGGTGGCTTTGGAGGATCGTGAATCGAATTGAGAATGGCGAAGGTACATCGGAGGATCTTGATCAGTTATTGAATCTTGCGGATCGGATTCAAGGAAGAACAATTTGTGCTTTGGGTGATGCAGCAGCAATGCCTGTTAGGGCCTTCGTCAAAAACTTTAAAGATGAATTCATTCACCATATAACCCATAAAAAATGTATGGTGGATGATCCACAATGATCGAACTTCAGATAAACGATTCGGATATTTCAGTTAAAGAGGGATCCACAATTATGGAGGCCGCAGAAAAAAGCGGTGTATTCATTCCGCATTTTTGTTATCACAAAAAATTATCCATAGCGGCAAACTGCCGAATGTGTCTTGTGGAGGTCGAGAAGTCCAGAAAACCCCTTCCGGCCTGTGCCACGCCGGTCACTCAGGGTATGAGAGTTTACACAGACTCTAAGGTTGCAAAAGAAGCGCAAGAGGGTGTGATGGAGTTTTTGCTCATTAACCATCCGTTGGATTGTCCGATTTGTGATCAGGGAGGGGAATGTCAATTACAAGATCTTTCCGTTGGCTACGGAAGGTCAAACTCAAGCTTCAAAGAAGAAAAAAGAGTGGTTTTTCACAAACCCCTTGGAGATTTAATATCTGCTGAGGAAATGTCTAGGTGTATACATTGCACACGATGCGTAAGATTTGGAGAAGAAATTGCAGGCATTAAAGAATTGGGTATGCCGGGACGAGGTGAGCATTCGGAAATCACATCTTACCTAAACGGTGCGATAGAGAGCGAGCTCTCAGGTAATATGATTGATATATGTCCGGTCGGGGCTTTAACTAGCAAGCCCTTTCGTTATTCTGCAAGAAGCTGGGAGCTTGACAAAATCAGGGCAGTAAGTAGCCACGACGGCATAGGAGCTAACCTTAATGTTCAATGCATAAAAAACAGTGTTAAGAGAGTTGTCCCATTTGTTAACGAACAAGTTAATGATTGCTGGATATCTGACAGAGATAGATTCTCTTACGAGGCTTTGGATTCTGATGACAGGTTGGTCAATCCATTAGTGAGGGATGCAGAAGGAAAATTATGTGAGACAAGTTGGGAAGTGGCTGTTCAGAAAAGTAAAGAATTAATATGTTCAAGTAAAAAATTCAATGGCGTGATTTCCAGTAACTCATCGCTGGAAGAAATGGGTTTATTTGCAGGAATGCTTGAAGAATTAGGGGAGAGTACTGTTGACTTTCGACATTGGTTAACGGACCCCGATTTCGATGAAGTGATCGATGGTATCCCATCTCTTGGAGTACCATTCCGAGATGTTCCTGAGTTGGACACCATTTTTGTTATCGGCAGTCGTTTGAGAGATGATTGTCCCCTTCTAGCCCAAAAAGTAAGGCTAGGGGCAAATGAGAAGGGTACAAATGTATGGCAGTTGGGAGCGTATGTGCAAGATTTATTCATCAGAGAACGGGGGTCTTACCACGTATCTCCCGATAAATACGTTGTATTTTTTGAGTCCCTTTTGAAACAACTTGACGGTAACACCTCCGACGACCCCTCTAATAGTTGGAATTTTGATGAATTTTTGTTAGATTTTAAAAATCAGGAAGGTAACCAAAGTAATTTATTTCTTCTTGGGCCCTCAATTCTAGCCCATGAGAGAGCCTCTTTAATAATCAAACTTTGCCTTCTCATTACCAAAAGATTTAATTGTAAATTGGGGTTTTTGCCTCCTGGGGGAAATTTTGTGGGGGGTTATTTAACTGAGTGTCTACCGAAGAGAAGCGGTGGAATATTAAGAAGTGCAATGGAAAACGAGAAAAATATTTGTTATTTCGTTTCTGGTCTCGACATTGATGCCGACTTTCTTACAGAAAATAGGTTAAAAGAATCTTTTAAACAGAACAAGCTAATTGCATTTTCAAGTTTTAAATCTGCAGTTGATGATTATGCCGATGTAGTTTTTCCTGTGTCGTCTTGTTTTGAAACTGAGGGATCTTTTATAAATCTTGAGGGAAGAGTCCAAATATCTGCGCAGGTCGTGACACCTCCAGGCAACAGTAAAGAACTATGGAGAGTGTTACGAGTGTTGTCGTCAGTGTTGGGTTTAAAAAATCTCGAGTTTGATTCTTTGGAAGACGTCAGAGATAAATTTTTACCAAACTTAAACACAGACGAAATTATAAAGATACCCCCTGTAAGCATTAACGGTAACAAAACAGGTTCAAGAAATATGGATCGTCATCGTGACAATCAGCTACAACTTTTTCACTTTTTCCCGATATATTCAACAGACCCTGTTGTAAGAAGAGCCTATTCACTTCAAAAAACTAAGCAAGCGAGAAAGCCAGTAGCCATTTTCAATCCCACCGATTTTAGCGAGGCAAGGTTGAGTGATGGCGAGGACATAAAGTTGATATTTGGTAAGGAGCAAATCCATAATGAATTTATTTTGGAAGCAGTTTCTGATGCAAAAGTGGCAAGAGGGGTAATAGCGGTCGCGGTCGGTAGTTTAAAATCACCAAATGTTGGTGGTGTGATAACTGGTTTTGAAAAATTACGGAATTAATTTTGGAATTTTATATATTGCAAATCGAGTCAGTAGGCCAGCAATTTTTCGGTCCGGTTGGATGGAATATCGTCTGGACTCTTGTAAAAATAGGTCTGATCGTACTGCCAATTCTCGGGGCGGTTGCGTATGCCACACTGTATGAACGGAAACTCATTGGTTGGATGCATGCAAGGTTAGGTCCTAATAGAGTTGGACCGATTGGCTTACTACAACCCATAGCGGATTCCTTAAAGCTTATTTCAAAAGAAATAATTCTTCCGGCAAAATCTGACAAAGCCTTATACTTGCTGGCTCCTGTTTTAACGATAGCGCCCTCGCTTGCAGCATGGGCGGTTGTCCCCTTTAGTCCGGATATAGTGCTTTCCAACATTAACGCTGGGCTTTTGTTTCTTATTGCAGCTACCTCGCTTGAAGTGTACGGCGTGATTTTAGCGGGTTGGGCATCAAATTCTAAGTATGCTTTTCTGGCTGCGATGAGAGCATCTGCTCAAATGGTTTCATATGAGCTCGCAATCGGTTTCGCGCTGGTTGTCGTGCTGATGATTTCGGGGAGCTTAAACCTAACAGAAATTGTTTCTGTGCAGCAGCGGGGTATGTTTGCGAGCATGGGGGTAAACTTTCTGTCTTGGAACTGGTTACCTCTTTTTCCAATTCTTGTTGTTTACTTTATATCGGGAGTTGCCGAGACTAATCGGCATCCGTTTGACGTTGTTGAGGGCGAGTCAGAAATCGTCGCAGGGCATATGGTTGAGTATTCTGGGATGGCGTTTGCGGTATTCTTTTTAGCCGAATACGCAAATATGATTCTGATTTCGGTTCTTGCTTCTATACTTTTTTTCGGTGGTTGGGATGCTCCAATCGATATTCTACAATTCGTGCCTGGCTGGATTTGGCTGGGCCTGAAAACGTTTATCTTGTTCACATTTTTTATTTGGTTTAGAGCTTCGTTTCCGAGGTATCGTTATGATCAGATTATGAGACTCGGTTGGAAGGTTTTTATTCCTGTAACTTTATTTTGGCTCGTGGTTGTTGCTTTTTGGATGAAGAGTCCAATCACAATTTGGGATTGAGTTAAATTATGCGGCGCATATTTGATTTTTTTAAGTCTTTTTTATTACTAGAGTTACTGTCCGGTTTAAAAGTTACTTTAGTTAACTTGTTTAAACGTAAAACAACGATTCAGTATCCCGAGGAAAAAACTCCTTTATCGCCGAGATTTAGAGGATTGCACGCCCTGAGACGGTATCCCAACGGCGAAGAGAGGTGTATCGGTTGTAAACTATGTGAGGCTGTATGTCCGGCCTTAGCAATAACAATTGAAACAGAGGAGCGTGAAGATAATACGCGCAGGACAACTCGTTATGAGATAGATATGACGAAGTGCATTTACTGTGGATTTTGCGAAGAAAGTTGTCCTGTAGATTCAATAGTGGAAACGAATATACACGAATACCATGGAGAGCAAAGAGGCGATTTGTATTTCACAAAGGAAATGCTTCTCGCTGTTGGAGATCGGTATGAAGCCCAAATAGCTGCTGATCGCGAGAAGGACGCAAAATACAGGTAGTATGGAGCCTACCGTTCTTTTATTTTATATGTTTGCAACTATTTTGTTGGGGGCGGCCATAGCCGTTATCTCTGTAAAAAATCCGGTTCATGCTGCTCTGTTTTTAATATTATCCTTTTTCTCTGCATCAGCAATTTGGATCTTACTAGGAGCTGAGTTTTTGGCACTAACTCTTGTTTTGGTTTATGTAGGTGCCGTAATGGTTCTTTTTCTTTTTGTAATAATGATGGCTCGACTAGACTTGGCAGAGTTAAAAAAAAATTTTCTAACCCACTTGTCAGTTGCTTTGCCTGTTGGTGGGATACTACTATTTGAAATGTTTGCGATAATCACGTACGGATTTACTGACTATGCAGACAATCTAAAAAAAGTGTCTTCATCTAGCAACACTTACCAAATTGGAATGCGCCTATATACTGAGTATTTTTTAGCATTTCAAATAGCTGCGGTCATTTTATTGGTTGCAATGATTGCCGCAATTGCGATTACATTGAAAGGTAGGAAACCGGACGTTAAAGGCCAAAATCCCTCAGAGCAAGTAGTTGTGGACCCATCTGAAAGACTTAGTCTGGTCAAGGTTGACGTGAAAGAAAAATCGTAATGTCAAAATTTACCTACCATAAATTATTATGAGCCTAATCCATTTCTTGTTTCTCGGTTCCATTTTATTTGCTATATCTGTACTTGGGATTTTCATAAATCGTCAAAACACGATTATTCTGCTGATGGCAATTGAGCTTATGTTACTTGCAGTAAATATCAACTTTATTGCGTTTTCGAGTTTTCTGGGTGATTTACAAGGACAGATTTTCGTGTTTTTTGTTTTGACAGTTGCTGCGGCGGAAGCTGCAATTGGTTTAGCTATTCTAGTAATTTTATTTAGAAAGCTTGATACCATTAGAGTAGATAAGTTAAACAAGTTGAAAGGTTGACGAATTTTGGTTTTAGAACATTTGGCAGTACCTCTCTTACCAATGGTAGCGTCTCTAGTCGTCGGTCTTTTTGGAAGATTTTTTTCAGAAAAATTTGCTCATAGACTGACTATTTTCGCTGTTTTGTTGTCACTTATTTTTTCTTTTGGCGTGCTTATAGAATCTTTGGGCGGGGCTGTTCATAACTACACTGTATATAACTGGGCAGTAATTGACTCCTTGAGTTTTGAAGTTGGATTTTTAATAGATAAATTGACGGCTGTTATGTTGGTGGTGGTAAATTTTGTATCACTTATGGTGCATATTTACACAATAGGTTATATGTCTGGGGATGACGGCTATAAGAGATTTTTTTGCTATATTTCACTATTCACTTTTGCTATGCATATGTTGGTGATGAGCAATAATTTATTACAGCTATTTTTTGGTTGGGAAGCGGTTGGTGTTGTTTCTTACTTACTTATCGGATTCTATTTCAAGAAAAAATCAGCAGTACACGCAAACTTAAAAGCTTTTTTAGTTAACAGAGTTGGGGATTTTGGTTTCTTACTCGGTATAGGTCTAGTTGTGGCCTATACGGGCTCGCTCGATTTCTCAGAAGTGTTTGCTGGCGTCGGAACCTTGACAAATACAAATATTAACTTGTTCGGATTTAAAATAGATTTATTGTTTTTGATATGCTTTTGCCTTTTTATTGGTGCGATGGGGAAATCTGCGCAGGTTCCTTTGCATGTATGGCTGCCAGATTCAATGGAGGGTCCGACTCCCATCTCGGCTCTTATACATGCGGCAACAATGGTTACAGCCGGTATTTTTATGGTTGTAAGACTATCACCGATATTTGAATTATCGCAGAGCGCCCTTTCTTTGATTTTTGTTATCGGAGGCGTTACGGCATTTTTTACTGGAATCCTGGGAATGTTCCAAAATGATATTAAAAGAATTGTTGCTTATTCGACGTTATCGCAACTCGGTTACATGACGGTCGCCCTGGGTTGTTCAGCGTACAGTATCGCAATTTTTCACTTAGTAACACATGCTTTTTTCAAGGCGTTACTTTTTCTTGGTGCTGGTTCAGTAATTATAGGAATGCATCACGAACAGGACATTAGAAAAATGGGTGGATTACTCAGATACATGCCATTAACGTACACTCTCATGCTTATTGGTTCTCTATCACTTATGGGAATCCCATTCTTATCTGGATTTTATTCGAAAGATTTGATTTTGTTGGCAACACAGGCAAAAGATACCAATTTTTCTGAACTCATTTATTGGTTTTTAAACATCGGCGTAATTATTACAGCTTTTTATAGCGTGAGGCTTTTGTTGCTTGTATTCCACGGCAGCCCACGGTTTGATATTGATAAGCTCGTCCCGAAAGAGTCGCCATTCGTTGTAGGGTTTCCTCTTGTGATGCTAGCCATTCCTTCGATATTTCTCGGGGCATTGCTGCTTAAACCCTTAGTCATGGATAATTTCCTCAAACGAGAAATTTTTATCATGCAAGGAAATAATGTGGTGCCGGAAATATTGGATAACTTTTCCTCAGCTGTTGATTTTGGTCTTCACGGATTTTTTTCTTTGCCGATTGTTCTGGTTGTTGTTGGTACGCTTGGCGCAATAGGTGTATATAAGATCTACCCTTCTTTCTCAAATGATTGTAATGACAGTGATAATTACTTTTTCAAATTATTTCGGGAGAAATATTATTTTGACAAGTTTTACGTAGAAATATTAGTCAAAAATATAGTTAGAGCAGGTGAAAAGTTGTATGCCGTTTCTGAAAGAATATTTATAGACAAGTTTATGGTCCATGGTATGGTCAATCTTACAAGAAGGCTGGCTACCACGATAAGGACTTCGCAAACAGGATTTGTTTTTCATTATGCTATAGGGATGATTTTTGGAATAGCAATATTCTTGTGGTGGTTTATTCCCACTCCAGGAATCAATTAAGAACTGAAAATGATCAATCTGCCAATTTTGTCCCTTGCCTTGTGGTTTCCGATAATCGGCGGCTTCTTAATTTTGTTATTTGGACTTTTTTCAAAAAAAATTCCGGTGATCGGATTTAAGCTTGTTGCCTTATGTGTAGCTTTTTCCTCTCTTGTTCTGAGCTTTATTCCCCTAGTTTATTTCGAACGGTCGGTTTATGATATGCAGTTTGTCGAAAAAATGGTGTGGATAACAGATTTTGACATCAACTATTTTTTAGGTGTTGACGGTATATCAATATTTTTTCTTCCGCTCACTTCGCTTGTAACCTTAATTGTAATTATTTCAGCGTGGGAGGTTATTCAGAAAAATGTATCGTTATATCTCGGAAACTTTTTGATTATGTCTGGACTTCTAATTGGGGTTTTTTGCGCCTTGGACGGTATATTATTTTATGTATTTTTCGAGGCTACTCTGATACCAATGTATTTCATTATCGGCATTTGGGGTGGTCAAAACAGGATATATGCTGCGGTTAAATTCTTTCTGTACACTCTTTTTGGATCTCTGCTAGCTCTGGTAGCTCTAATATATCTATATTTGCTAACAAAATCTTTTTCTATTTTAGACTGGCATAAATTTGCCCTTGATTTGCCCGTGCAGATTTATCTATTTGTTGCATTGTTTCTTGCTTTCGCTGTCAAAATACCGATGTGGCCTGTTCATACCTGGTTACCAGATGCTCACGTTGAAGCGCCTACTGGAGGATCAATAGTATTAGCTGCGATAATGTTGAAGTTAGGGGGCTATGGATTTTTAAGACTAAGTCTACCAATACTCCCGGACGCTTCTGTTTTCCTATCTCCCTTTATTATCGTGTTGTCCTTAGTGGCTATTAGTTATATCGCTTTAGTTGCTCTGGTTCAGGAGGATATGAAAAAGTTAATTGCATATTCGTCGATAGCTCACATGGGTTTTGTTACATTAGGAACATTTCTTTTTTCTTCACTTGGACTACAAGGCGCTATTTTTCAGATGATCTCTCACGGATTCATTTCAGGTGCCATGTTCTTTTCAATCGGGGTATTGTACGACCGAATGCACAGCAGAAAGATCGCAGACTATGGGGGCGTTTGTAGTACGATGCCTGTTTTTTCCGCGTTTTTTATTTTTTTTGCGTTAGCAAATTGTGGTTTACCATCAACAAGTGGGTTTGTGGGCGAATTTTTTGTGATACTAGCTGCAGTAAAAGAAAATTTTGTGATGGGTCTTTTTGCTACGTTGACCTTAATTTTTGGCGCAGGTTACTCCCTTTTCCTAGTAAAAAAAGTTTTTTATGGTGAAATCACAAATAAAGATGTAGTCAATCTTGCTGACGTTAACACGAGAGAAGTCACACTACTTATAATTTTTTCTTTATTTATCCTGTTGTTGGGAGTGAAACCTGACTTAATTACCGATCTGACCGAGGCAAGTGTGAGCAACTTGGTCAATCACGTTGGACGCGGTAAGGCGTACTAATTTAGTTTCTACGAATCAAACAATATGCATACATTTAATAGCCTTAACATAATGATAGCTAGCCCTGAGATGATATTATTCGGCTTAATAATTCTCTATCTTTTGTCCTCGTTGCTCATCGGAAAAAAGACAGAGGATATCCTGTCGAGAATATTTTTAGTTTCTTTGTTTGCATTGGGTTTTTATTTAGTTATTGAATCTTTTCTAAACCCAATTACTCAGAACGGATTCTATGGGATGTATGTTATTGATCCACTATCTTTATTTTCTAAAGGTTTTATTTGTATAACTTTTTCGATAGCACTTCTTTATTGCGAACAATTTTTAGTGTCAATTAAAATTCCACGGTCAGAGTTTTTTCTCTTGTCTAGTTTTGGCCTCCTAGGACAGTTCATAATGATGTCAGCCAGTCATCTTTTGACAATCTATTTGGGAATAGAATTACTCTCGCTATCACTAATATCATTAGTTGCCCTCAATAGGGAAAGTAGTGCGTCCATTGAGGCAGCAATAAAGTTTTTTGTTTTGGCAGCATTGGCATCGGGGTTCCTTCTTTACGGTATTTCTATGATTTATGGCGCAACTGGAACCTTTCAGTTGGCTGAAATCGCGGACCAAATATTATCTGACGGAGCTAATCCTATAATTGTAGTTTTTGGTTTAGTTTTTGTTGTTTGCGGACTCGCATTTAAAATAGGGGCTGTACCCTTCCACATGTGGATTCCGGATATTTATCAAGGGGCTGTATTACCGTCAACCTTGCTAGTCGGGTCTACTCCTAAGGTTGCTGCCATATTAATGACCTATCGAGTCCTATTTGAAGGTTTCTACCCTCTAATGGAGGATTGGCAGGGGATGTTTGTTATTCTAGCATTACTGTCACTAGGATTAGGAAATTTAGTTGCGGTATTGCAAAAAAGTTTCAAGAGATTGATGGGGTACTCTACTATCGGTCATGTGGGATTTTTAGTAGCGGCAATTGCTTCTGTGGACTATGAGTTAACCGACAATCCTGGATTAGAGATTTCGGCAGTCATCGGGCTTTTTTCTTACACATTTATTTATTTATTAGCTTTTTTAGGTGCGTTAGGGTGTGTTTTGCTTCTCGCAAAAGAGGAAAGGGTCTCGACTGATTTGATCTCAGATTTGAAGTTTATGTTTAAAGCTAATCCTGTAATAGCATGGTGCATGGTTTTATTTATGCTTTCGATGGCGGGAATTCCTCCTACCATTGGGTTCTATGCCAAGTTCGCTATTCTTGAATCGATGGTCGACTCTGATCTAGTTTGGTTAGCTGTTTTTGCTGTTTTGCTCTCTGTTGTAGGAGCCTTTTACTATCTACGTATTGTTAAAGTTATTTTATTTGACGGTATGTATGTGGCCGAATCGGTAAATGAAGTTCGGCTTAGTAAGTTGTCGTACAGCCTTTTAGTTCTTAATGGTTCTTTGATCTTGATTTTCGGACTTTTTCCAGACATGGTATTCGATCCTGTATCGAGGTTGGTACAACTTTCTTTTTATTAAACTAAGGTAGAAACTAATGGGCGATAAAGATATGAACATTAAGACTAAGCAAAGTACTTTGGAGGAAAAAACAATTAACAGCACTAAGATTTTTACGGGTATTTTTTTGAACTTACATAAGGACGAGGTTTTAACCGCTGATAATCAAAAAAGTACAAGAGAATACTTCAAACACCCCGGTGCAGTTGCCATACTTCCGTTTTTCAACGAAAAAAAACTGTTGATTGAGAAACAATGGAGATATCCAATTAAACAAGAAATTTTGGAATTTCCAGCAGGAAAGATTGATAGGGGTGAGAGGCCTTTAATAGCGGCAAAAAGAGAGCTTCTCGAGGAGACAGGATATGTCGCAAGGAGCTGGTGCAAACTGGGCGAGATGTTTCCTGTTCCGGCCTACTCTGACGAAAAAATATTTTTGTTTGGAGCAAAAGACTTAATACGTAAGTGTGATCAAAACACAGATCCTGGGGAAGTAATAAATCTAGTGGATATTACTGTTGAAGACTTTCTATTAAAAGTGCAAACTTTAGAGATAATTGACGCAAAGACAATTGCTCTCGCGTTTTGGCTTTTGCGTATTAGGGATAGAACTGTCAAAATTGAGTGGGAAAGGGATGTTGACTAGGATGAATAAAAAGGAGCCTATTTCGGACTTGACGGAGCACAATCTGCAAAGAGAAAAAGATGTACGATCAGCTACAAAACGACTTGATGAGTATCTAGTTCAAAAATTTGACTTGAATAAGTCTACACCTAAAATTTCTAGTGAGAAAGAGACAAAACTGTCTAACGAAAACAATCCTGAGATTTCAAAAACTATTCAAAATAAGCAGGAAGATAGTAATACTGAAAGTGAAAACGACAGTAAACCAAAGTAAGAGAAATTGAAAACAGTTATACCGATGATTAGTAAAAATTTAAAAAAAGACGTCAACATGTGTCTTCTTAGTGCTTTTCTGTTGGGCGTAATCGTGACATTTTTCGTAGTTTTTCATTGTCCAGTAATACAGGATTCTCGGGATTCTATTCGAAAACAAGGATTGTTTTTAGTTCAACTGTACAAAGTATTTGGCAGCAAGGGTATTAAGAAATTCCATGAATTATCTGGCGAGAGAAGATAGAAATTATTCTAGAGTAAACTTGTTGGAATTCCTGCGGTATACTAGAATTTAGGAGGGTTGGCAGAGTGGTCGATTGCACTGGTCTTGAAAACCAGCGAGGGGGCAACCTCTCCGTGAGTTCGAATCTCACACCCTCCGCCGTAGCATAAAGAGTTTTTACTAATATATGGTCAAAGTTTGTTCCCTTACCTGCTAGAGACAACACCATAGTCACTGTATTAACAATTTAGCATCTAGCCTAGTTTTTTTTAATTGCTAGAGAAAAGAAATTACGGTTTCCGGTTTAGGGCGAGGTCGCTCGAACGGGTCGGAGATCTTTTCCCCTATATAGATAAACCCCGCTATTTTGTCTCTTCCTGGAATACCACCCAATTCGCTAAGCACTTTATCGTTGTAAGCATACCATTCGGTAAGCCACTGAGCAGCATAATTTAATGACTGTGCCGCATAGAGTAGCGTCGTACAGACAGCTCCGGCAGATAGTTGCATTTCCCATTCCGGAATTTTTTTACTCTCCTTGGGTGACGAAATAACAGCAATGACCACCTCAGCACGTTGGAGTCGTGTTTTCTCTCTTACTTGTACATCATCGGTGGCTGATGGATTTTCGGATTGAAACTCAGAAAAAATTACATCTTCGTCGATTCTTTTTTTTGATTCTCCGGTAATAACAACAAGTCGCCAGGGTTTTAAAGCGCCGTGATCTGGCACCCTAATTCCAGCGTTAAGTATTTGTTCAAGGTGAACATCATCGACTTTTCCGGGCGACATCTGCCTTACAGCAATAGACCGTCTTTTTTCCAAAAAACTAATTACGTGGAGGTTTCCATTCATTTAATTCTCTCAAACGTTTAACTTAGCAATATGAGACAACAAACAATGTAATAAAGTTCACAAACGTGATACAGATGCTCCCCTTCTTAAACGCAAAATTTAGTATCTTACAATAATAAGTTTGCGTTGTGCGGTAAACGGTTAACTTACCTTATGAATCCTATTCCCGATAATTCGGGCATTTGAATTTAGATTAAGCAGCAATCAACCAATAAAATTTAATTTTTAAGTAATAATTATCTTAATGTTAGTCGTTACGAGCGTGCCAGATTTGTTTTGGGCCGATAGGTGTTCAAATTTATTCAAACAAACGCGTACCAACTTATCCCCCTTGCGTCTTACGTTGGTGGTGATTCTTATGAAGAAATTTCCCAATTCAATAAGAATCCTATTCGGTACAAACCGCGTTCTGATTTTTTTTAATGTCGTCAGCAAAGTAACAAATTTATATTCCAGCTAAAGGAAAAAATTCTTGAAACTTGAGTTTGGGTAACTAATAATAGAAAGAAACCGTAAATGAAATCTATCTTAGACTCGAGCAATATTCATTGTTTTAGAACAACGTTGCTCAATCAATCGGACCATGACTATGCGAAATTTCTTTCTGTTACACCATAATCAACCAAAAAAGGGAATGGAGGGAGTATCTTTCTATTATTCACATGTTGAACTAGCATTACATCTTCGGTATGCAAGGTTCCGAAAAGGCGATGTTTCCGCGCTTGTATCGAGCAAACACTCAGAGGAAAGGATAAAAACGTTATTAGGAAAACCAAAACACTTATGGATTTTTCATTGTTGTGGATTTAAAGTCCTTGATTTTTATTATAATTGCTGGGAAACCACCAAAGGGAAAGGGTCACATTATCAATACAGTAATGATGGAAACAAATGGAAAGATTATCGCTTTGGAACTAGTAAAGAAATTGATAAATTATTTAAATTACACCATAAAGAATCACAACAAGGTAAAGATTGGATAAACCAACGAGATTATGAATTGATTTTAGAGCCGCACTTTGAAGTAAGAGATATTACATCTATTTACAGGGAAAAAGTTTTTAACTTAGAGGCAGATTTTGGTTCTGGTATGGGTGGGAAGAGATTTCCAGAAAACTACCTAAAAAAATTAACTTTTTTCGATAAGTTTAAATTCCTAAAATGAGTCGATAAAACTAAAGTTTCGTATTTCACAGAGCGTGTTACGTTAACTCAAAAAACTATAGGAATTGGTAGGGAATTTCATTTGGTTAAAACTACAGTTGGGTTTTTTTGCTCGGAAATTGCTGTTTCGAGTGGGAAGTGCGGCCAAGAAAAACTAGTCTAGTGAAAGGCATCTGTGTTACCGTATACTGATTCTAAGTGGGAGTTTATATTATGCAAGACATTGATTTGTACCGAACTTTTTTTAATTCTTTAAGAAATACAAATCCGGTTACCCAAACGATATTAAAAAAAAGCTTAATTGTTCTCGGACGCATGGCATGTTTTTTCTTTCTGGCTCTTCCGGCTAAAGCCGTGACTATTGATGGGATTATTCATCCAGAATCTGCATTTACGACACGCGACGGTAGAGTTTTTCTAAGTGAGATTGGTCAAGTGGGAAAAAAAGGTGATGGGAGAATTTTGGAAATTTTCACAAGTGGGGAAAAAAAAGTTATTGCCTCCGGGTTGAATGATCCTAAAGGCTTGTTAGTTGAAGGCAATACGATCTATGTGACGGATATTGATGAAATTAAAAAAGTGTCAATGGACGGAAAGGTTAGTTCTTGGCTGGGACCTAAGAACTTCCCGCGAAAAATTTCATTTTTAAACGATCTGACTATCGATCGAAATACCATTATTTACGTTTCAGATAGTGGAAAAGTTGTGCGAGGAGAAAGACGCGGTGGAGCGGTGTACAGGATATCCTCCACTGGTAAAATTTCACTTTTGGTTGATAGTGCTAATGATTCTGATATCCAGGCTCCAAACGGGCTTTTGGCTTTTCAAAGAGGCCATTTGATGGTGGCCGATTTTACCACTGGAGTATTATCGCGTATTAGGCTTCGTGATTTTTCCGTTGAGAAAATGGCTGAAGGTTTTGGAGGAGGTGATGGATTGGCCTTTTCTGGAACCAAATTATACATATCTGACTGGAAGGGCGGAAAAATATGGAGCCTTGATTTGACATCACCAGGACAAACTCCTGAAATTGTAAAGGAGGGGTTCACAAATCCTGCGGACATTGATGTTACTTCTGATGGCAAGTTTCTCGTTGTTCCGGAAATGATGAAGGCTACTAAACAAGGAGGAAGGGTAAGTTTTATACCTATTAAGTAAAGAATGAAGTTTGCATTATTGCTAGTTTTAGTCGGCTTGGGGATTATCATCTTTGTGTAGCGCGAAATTAGGAGTTCCAATATTCGGCTGTCATCATGGATGAACTATGTATCGTGCAGATATCGGACACTCATGTGTGTCCCCCGGGGCAACTTCTTAAAAATAAGTTTGACAGTAATCATGCTCTTGAACGTGCAATTAATCAGCTTAATATTGAGGAATATAAAATCGATTGTCTCCTTTTATCAGGAGACATGGTTGAAAGGGGAACACAGGAAGAATATTCTCATTTGAAACAAATCTTAAAGCGTCTTAATCAGAATATACCTGTTTTATTTTGCCTCGGAAATCATGATGATATGGAGTCTTTTTTTCAGGTCTTCCCCAACTATTTTCCAGATTTGCTAAAAGAATCATCTGCAGTTATCTTAAGTTGTTCCGATAAAGAATCTGGGTTAAATTACTGTATTGATTTTCACGTTGCCAAACTCATAGTCTTAGATAGTTCCATCAAGGAAACTGGTTGGGGGGAAGTTTCTAAGAGCACTTTGGATTGGTTAGAAAAAATATTAAGTGATTCGGCAACTGATACAAATATACTTGCACTGCATCATCCCCCGGTCCCGAGTTTAAGTCAAGTTATGGATACAATTGCTTTAAAAAATCCGGAAGATCTGGAAGACCTTCTTCTTTCATACAGAAATGTGCGATTAATTGTTTGTGGGCATGTTCATAGAACAATTTTTTCCTCTTTTGCAGGAATTCAGGTCGCTTTTTGTCCCAGCGTTGTATTTCAATATCCAATATATATGACTGGAGATCGGAAGACGCCAACTAATGAGCAACCTGGTTTCCATGTTCATAAATATGTCAAGGAAATCGGTTGGAGCACTCACCTCCGATTAATTGCGTAAATATATGTTAATCTTTCGGACATCAGTCTGTATTATAATTTTGTCAGGTTTGCACCATAGTCTGCCTTGTCCAAAATGATCGTTAGGTGTAAGTTCGGAATCAGATAGTCAACCCATGAATAGAATACCCCCACCCGTAATTGCCTTGATGAATATTATACTTTTTTCCCTTTCGACTTTGTTAATCCCGAAATTTCAGTTTACTGGACAAACAATACTGAGTTTTCTAATAGGGATGGAAGGAATAGTTATAATTTTACTGGCGATAAACCTCTTCCGACGAAATAATACAACAATCCATCCATTCAAAGCACATGAGACTACTAGGTTGATTACGTCTGGAATCTTTACGTTTACAAGGAACCCAATGTATCTCGGCCTATCATCTATTCAAGTGGCTTTTGGTATTTATCTCGGCGCCTTTATTTCCATTGTTCTAATTCCTGCTTTTGTTATTTATATCACTCAGAAGCAGATACTTTACGAGGAGAAAATTTTGGAAAAAGAATTTGGAAACTCGTATATAGAGTATTCAAAAAACGTCCGTCGTTGGATCTGATTTTTTATTTAACGTATTTAAAATAATCACTGAGTTAGAATTCAAATAAACTCTCGCCACGCTAATCCAGGGTAAAACCCCACAAATAAGCAAACAAAATGACCAGTGTAGATAGACTAGAGAGAGTGGGACTAAAAGAATGGTGAGAATAAGCTCTACAAAATTTATTTTAAACCCAGTTTTATAGCTTCGTTTAATCGTCTGTCCGTAACCAACTGTTGTCAAAACACCAAAAGCTGTTATACGGGACAGAGTCATTAATATAAAAGGGAAAAGACTAACAAATGATATATCTGAAAATAAAAAAAACCACATTAAAATAGCAACCAGATTCCCTAAGGCAAATCCATAAAATAATAATTTTGATGCCCATGCTGAAAGATTGGGAAGATTCTCAATAGAATTTTTTATCCAATCGTAAACATGACTTCCCCATGCCATTTGTAAGGCGGACACGTATAAAATTGAAACAGGCTCACACAATTTGATGCTAACACCTAAATAACCTCCGATCGTTTCCGGGGGAATCCATTTAAAGCTACTAAAAACAATGGAATCAGCGGCATATCTGCACAACAAGGAAAATAAAAAAAAACTTCCGATGTTTAAAGCTTTTTTCAAAAATATTGTGTCGATAACTGAATTTCGAGGTATGCTGATGTTTAGATATAAAAAAATGCAAATAATACCGGTACTGATTCCACTCGATAGAAAGACACAAAGTAAAAAATCAAAGCTAAACAGTAGCATACTCTCAAATACTATTAACGAAAGAAACGTCTGAATTATCGATAGCCTAGCTAACTGTTGAGCCCTCTGTCGAATTCTCATATCCGTTTGAAAAATTACATAGAGATTTGAAGTCAAGCAGAAGAGAGGCAATGAATAAAGCACAATTGTATTTTCCCAAAGATGGTAATAGTTCAATATGATAAACAGGAAGGCAATGAAAAATCCTGCTAATAGTCCTGTGGTCGAAAGAAGGAGTAATGATGATGTCAACGCTGGATACCTATTTTCAACCCCTTTGTCTGTTACTTCTTGCATATAACCTGGTTTGATTCCGAGTTGACTCAAGCAGCAAACTAATATCCCAGATGAAGTAAGGACCGCCCATTCAATAAAATCTTTTGCGTTTAAAAAGTCAGGGGATCGAATAATAATCCAAAAATTTGATAAAAAAGCAGGAAAGGCAGCAATTGCAAAAAATTTCCAGGTTTCAAGAAAGGAATTTTGTGTTCTCATCTGGTAAAACCTTTCAAAAACATTAGAAACTCAACAGCGTTTCCAATTCCTCCCAAATCGTTTCTAAGATAATTTTTTGCGCTTTTTCATTTGGATGGATTAGATCTGATAGGAAAAAATCCTCGTTCAATTCAAAACCCTCAAGCATGAAAGGCACTATATTTGAGTCAGTTTTTGATGATAGCTTAATAAAAATTTCATGAAATTGTTTTGTATACTGTGCTCCATAATTGGGAGGGATGCGCATACCGATTATCAGGCATTTCGCACCATAACTTTGTGACAACTTGACGATTTTTTCTAAATTGGAATACATGCTATCAAGTGATAACCCACGTAAACCATCGTTTGCGCCCAATTCTAAAATTACAATTGTTGGTTTGATAGCTTCAAGGATTGTTTCTATCCTCCTCAAACCACCGGCACTTGTTTCTCCTGATATACTTTTATTTATTACTCCTGCTACAATATTTCGTGATTTAATCCGGTTTTTGAGTAGGGTTACCCAACCAGCTTTTTTTTCAATTCCATAAGAATTGGAGAGACTGTCGCCAAATACCAAAATTGTGTGCTTTGCAAATGAAGTTGAACAAAAAAGTACGGAAAGGACACTAATGAGTAGCTGGATAATTTTAGATTTTTGGAGTTTTAACATAAATTGTGGAATCAATAGTAAAAAACGACATAGCTCTTTCCGTGGACTGCGTTTCGAAGGTAGTTCAAAGTGGGTCAGAAGACCTCAAGATTTTACACGATATTTCGTTTAACTTAAAACACGGTAAGTCCATGGCAGTTGTAGGGCCTTCTGGTTGTGGTAAATCCACTTTGCTGAACATAATTGCAGGTTTGGATGTTCCAACGGAGGGGAGTGTTTTTTGGAATGGGGAGAATATTTCTGTTTTGAATGAGGAAAATCGCGCCAATCTTCGAAATGGTAGATTAGGCTTTGTGTTTCAGGATTTTCATTTGATTGATCATTTAACAGTTCTAGAAAATGTGATGTTGCCACTGGAAATCACATTCGGAAGAGGCGCAAAAAAAATCGCTGAAAAACAGTTGGAGACCGTAGATTTGATTGACAGAACCAATCATATGCCAAAAACGCTATCAGGCGGAGAAAAACAACGTGTTGCTCTTGCGAGAGCTTTCTCCACAGAACCTCAATTTATATTTGCAGACGAGCCAACTGGGAGCCTAGATAATGCTAATGGAAAAGTTGTTGAAGATTTACTATTTAAATTGAACGAAACCAATAAAACAACATTGGTGATTGTCACACATGATAGGCTCCTTGCCGAGAGATGTAATAGCACTCTTAACCTCTTGGCGGGAAGGATGCATCTTTGAATGAATACTTTTTTTTTAAAAGGGCGCGATTGTACCCCAAAAAATAACATAGAGGAAAAAATCCCTGGTAAAGAAAATTTACGTTATAAATTTATTGGGTCCTTTGAAATAATTGCATTTTACACTCGTCTTCATTATCAACATTTTTATGAAATAGGTAGAGAATCATTTTTCAAGCTATTTGATATTACGTGTGAGGAGATGTCCACAGGACCAGTCTCTGAAGGGAACGTTGGCAGCTCTTTTTTGTTCGTTTTACCCAGAATGGGAACGGTTTCTCCGTGGGCAAGTAAGGCACAAAACATTTTAGATAATACCTATAAAGATGTTGTCGATCGGGTCGAATTGTGTCACATTTTTCTTTTTGTAATAAATGAACAGGCCGGGAGCACAAGTAAACAAAATATTTTGCTGTTGAAAGATTTTTTAATTCAACAAAAGTTTTTTGACCCTCTTTTAGAGGAACTATTTTTTAACGAACTCCCAATCGATATTTTTACTGGGAAAACTTGTCGAGAGACACAATTAATTGATAATAATGTTGTAGCAATTACGAGGCAAAATTCTAAAAAAGGGTTAGGGCTTACACCCGACGAGATAATCTATATTTCGGATTACTACACAACGAAAGGGAGAGGGATAAGCGATCTTGAATTAATGATGTTTGCACAGGTGAACTCTGAACATTGCAGACACAAAATATTCAACTCTAATTTTCGTTTAAATGAAAAGACGGAAGAAACGCCTTTCCAGTTAATAAAACAGACATTTAAAAATCATCCAGATGGAGTAAAGAGTGCATATCATGATAATGCTGCGGTTATTTCGGGTTTTGATGAAAAAAATTTTGTTACGTCCAAATTACAAAATTGGGGCTATAGATTGCGGGACGACAAATTAGATTTTACTTTCAAAGCGGAAACACATAATCACCCTACAGGAATTTCGCCATTTCCGGGGGCTGCAACTGGTGCAGGCGGAGAGATGAGAGATGAGGCAGCAACAGGACGAGGAGGGATGCCAATTGCTGGTTTTGTCGGTTTTACTATTTCAAAATTGGATTTCGCTGATAGTTTTTCTGAGCACGGTCGTGCTACTGGTTTGGGTATCATGATCAACGGTCCCCTCGGCAGTTCAGAGTTTAACAATGAATTTGGAAGACCTACCGTAGGTGGATACTTTAGAGTCTTCGAAGAAAAACATCACGGTATTACCTGGGGATTTAGAAAGCCTATAATGTTAGCGGGCGGGGTTGGACTCATTAGCTCGAATAATATAGAGAAACAAAAAATTGAGCATGGAGATTTATTGATTGTCCTCGGTGGCCCGGGATTTAAAATCGGCATCGGTGGTGGAGCGGCATCGTCCGTTTGTTCAGGACTAAACAACTACGATTTAGACTTTGAATCAGTTCAAAGAGGAAATCCGGAGATGCAGAGGAGAGTACAAGAGGTTATAAATTCTTGCGCCATGTCAGGAGAAAATGCAAATTTAATTGTATCTATTCACGACGTAGGAGCAGGTGGTCTGTCTAACGCTATTCCAGAATTAGCACATGAGGCCTCTCTAGGTGTTCGAGTTGACCTTGATTCAATACCGTCCTCAGATAACTCTATGAATCCATTAGAAATCTGGACTAACGAATCGCAAGAACGTTTTGTTTTAGCGATTAAAGGAAAAAGCTTACCTGAGCTAATAGAACTCTGTGATAGAGAAAAGACTCCTTACGCAGTTATCGGACAGTTTATTGAAAAACCGGATCTCATACTTGAGTCCCAGAAGTTTTCTAATATAAATATTTTTCCTATGGATGTATCTTTGGATTTTCTTTTAAATGTAAAAAATGATTCCGTAAGGAACTGCGTTGACCGGAAAATTTTTCTAGGCGAAGAAGATGATTCTCACAATATCGATTTAGCGCAGAGTATTACCGAGGTTTTAAAACATCCAACGGTTGCTTCAAAAAGCTTTTTAATCACCATAGGAGATCGTACGGTCGGTGGCCGTACTTGTCGCGATCAGATGGTAGGACCGTGGCAGACTCCTGTAGCGGATTGTTCTGTAGTGTTAACGTCTTTTTGGAGCAAAAAGGGCGTTGCGATGGCTTTGGGTGAGAGGCCGCCAGTGGCAGTTTTTGATGTTATTGCCTCTGTGCGAATGTGTTTCGGAGAAGTAATTACGAATATCTTGTCGGCACCAGTTAGGAAAATTTCAGATATTAAATTGAGTGCTAACTGGATGGGAGCTATGGATGATGAATATAGTAATCATGACCTTTATTTAGCTGTAAGCGCGCTAAAGAATATTTGCGTTGAGTGTAACGTTAGCGTTCCGGTTGGTAAAGACTCTCTTTCTATGAGTGCGATGAAATTGGAACATGGGAATTCCGAAAAAGTGGTATCACCGATATCATTGAACCTCTCTGGAATATGTAAGCTTACGGATACAGACAAAATATGGACTCCCTGTTTGGATCGCGATTTAGACGACTCATGCTTAATATTCGTTGACCTTGCGGAAGGAAAAAAAAGAATGAGAGGCTCAATTTTTCAATCAGTATTTTCTATCTCCTCCGGTGCTTGTCCTAATGTTGATAGTTTAGAACCAATAAAAGCATTTTTGGAAGCATGTTCCGAGATTAGACTTTATGAGAAAACAAACGATACAAAACTTATTTATGCCTACCATGATCGTTCTGATGGCGGGCTACTAGTTACTCTCTGTGAGATGTCATTTGCCGGTAGAGTGGGAATAACGGTTAATTTAGATCTTCTGACAATTGATAGTGTTGCTAAAGATTGGGGAGATTTTAAAATCAGAACTGATCAGGTCTCTGAGAGAAGGGATAGTATCACCCTTTCGACGTTATTCAATGAGGAACTTGGGGTAATTCTACAGACAAGTAAGACGAGGCGCTCTGAGTTATTTGATATATTTCGATCGTTTGGATTAGGGAAAAACGTCTACGAAGTGGGTGGCCTCAATAAGTCAGACGAAATAATCCTTTATAGAGATGCCAAATGTATTTTCAGGCAAGATAGAGAATATCTCCAGAAAATTTGGTCTCGAAATTCCGTTGAACTAGCGAAAAATAGAGATAATGAAAACTGTGTGAAAGAGGAAATTAATAGTGTTAAAGACCTCACATCACCCGATGAGGTTATATCAACACGATTTAGAGAAAAGTCGTCAAATCTTTTTGCTCGTTTTCGGAAGCTCGAGTTGACTAGGGAAAAAATGGAACGGGGTCGTTCATCGTTAGGCAGGATGCCTAAAGTAGCAATTCTGAGAGAACAAGGGGTCAATGGTCACCGTGAGATGGCAGCAGCATTCTATCAGGTAGGATTCAATTGTGTCGATGTGCATATGCAAGACTTACTTTCCAAAGCTGTTGATTTATCTCATTTTGATGGGTTAGCTATAAGTGGTGGCTTTTCTTATGGAGACGTTCTTGGGGCAGGAAGAGGATGGGCGCAGGTTGTACTTGCAAATAACCTTTTAAGGGAATCGTTTTCTTCTTTTTTTTCTAACCCAGAAAAATTTGTTTTTGGGGTTTGCAATGGTTGTCAGTTCATAAGTGAGTTATCAGAAATATTACCGGGCGAAGATAGAGACTGGCCTAAATTTTCTCAGAATTTTTCAGGACGATTTGAGGCTCGTCAATCACTGGTCGAGATTCTTCCTGGTAATCCAATATATTTCAGGGGGTTAGAAAATCTTATACTTCCTGTAAGTGTCGCTCATGGATATGGTAAAGTTGAGGATTTTAATGGGACAGGAGGGACTGTGCGCTCGGCACTAAGATTTGTGGACTTGCAAGGTAGTCCGACGGAGTCTTACCCTTTTAATCCTAATGGATCTGTCGCTGGGTTAACTGGATTTTCCTCAACTGATGGCAGGATTCTTATGATGATGCCTCACCCCGAAAGAAATTTTAGAGGAAATTTATTTTCGTGGAAGCCAAAAATTTGGAGTGGCGCAGGTGATTTTTCTCCGTGGGCACTAATTTTTGAAAATATTTATAGATGGATTAAGAACAAATGATTTCAACAGTAAATTTAACAGTCCAATTCGGAGAGAAGCCACTATTTGAAAATGTCTCCATTAAATTTTCTGATGGTAACAGGTATGGTTTGATAGGGGCGAATGGTTGTGGGAAATCAACTTTCATGAAAATTCTAAGCGGTGAACAAGAAGCAACGTCAGGTGAAGTTAGTGTTGATAGCAACACGAGGCTGGGAAAACTTGGACAAGATCAGTTTGCTTACGAAGAGACAACTGTTTTAGATGTAGTAATGATGGGCCATGAGGAAATGTGGGCTGCAATGAAAGAGCGAGATACAATATACGCGAACGTTAATGCGACAAATGACGACTACATTCGGGCTGCGGATCTTGAGAGTAAGTATGCAGAATACGGCGGTTATTCCTCTGAGGCAAGGGCTGGGGAATTACTGATTGGCGCGGGAATAGAATTGGATTTGCATAAAGGGCCAATGAGAAATGTTCCGCCAGGGTGGAAAGTTAGAGTATTACTTGCGCAAGCCTTGTTTTCGGACCCAGATGTTTTGCTTCTAGATGAGCCAACTAATAATCTAGATATTGATACAATTAGGTGGCTTGAGGGCGTGCTGGATGGTAAAAATTGCACAATGATTATAATTTCACACGACCGGCATTTTCTGAATTCTGTTTGTACACATATGGCCGATCTAGACTATGGAGAAATTAAAATTTATCCGGGCAATTACGATGATTATATGCTCGCCTCATCAGAGGCTAGAGCAAGATTGATGGCTGAAAACACGAAGAGTAAAGAAAAGATATCTGAATTACAGGAATTTATAAGAAGATTTGCCGCAAACAAATCCAAGGCTAAACAGGCCACCTCAAGACGGAAACTGATTGATAAGCTACAAGCGGATGCAGTGTCTGTTCGTCCCTCCTCACGGCAAAACCCATACATTAGATTCAATCAAAGCAAAAAGCTCTATCGTCAAGCGGTTCATCTACAGAGCTTAAGCAAAGCTTTCAACAAAGAAAAGGGAAATATTATCGAATCCTTTTCGGCTATAGTAGAGCCGGGAGAGAAGATTGCAATCATAGGTCCCAACGGAGCTGGGAAATCAACATTATTGAATCTGATTGTTGGACCTGATAAAGGTGGGTTTAGAACGGATTCAGGAGTCTGCAAGTGGGCTGAAAATGCAGAATTAGGATATATGATGCAGGACGTTTATCCCGAATTTGAAACGGAAAAGTCCTTAAATGATTGGTTAGCACAATACGCTGGAGATGAGGATGACGATCAAGCTATCCGAGCTACCTTAGGAAAACTTCTTTTTTCGGGACGTAATGTAGGTAAATCGACCTCTGTTATATCGGGTGGTGAGAAACACCGAATGTATTTTGGAAAATTGATGCTTTTGAAAGCGAATGTATTGTTGTTGGATGAACCAACTAATCATCTTGACATGGAATCCATAGAATCTTTACAGTTGGCACTTGAGAAATTTGATGGAACAGTCTTAGTTGTATCTCATGATAGAGAGTTCGTAAATTCAATCGCAAAGAGAATCTGGATAATTGATATTGACCAAAATAAGATTCATGATTTTAGCGGAACTTATGATGAATATCTAGCAACGAAAGTAAATTGTTAGCCGTGAGTGATAATTATAAATCAATAGATCATATTATTTCATGCCTATCAGGTTATGACCCTAATTCAATATCAGTTAGCGAAGCTTTAAATATAATTTTCGAATTAACAGAAAAATACAGTAAGGGTGTTTGTTCAGAAAACGTCTGTCTTAAGGATGCGCCGGGTAGGATTCTATACGATGATTTGATCTCGACAATTGATGTGCCGGCACAGGATAACGCTGCCATGGATGGTTACGCATTCTCCTATGCGTCATTAAACGGGAATGATAAAACGACGCAGCTAAGAATTCGTGAAAGTATTACTGCAGGCGAACTTGTAACTAGAGAGATCCAGGAAGGGGATTGTGTAAGAATAATGACGGGCGCAAAGATGCCGAGGGAATGTGACACTGTCATTCCCCAGGAATTTGTATCGATAGTTGACGGTGTAGCCTGTTTCAATTCAGACATTGTGAAACAAGGGGATAACCGTAGAAAGAGAGGTGAAGATTTAAGACTCGGAAAATCTGCTTTGCGCCGCGGTAGACTTATAAGTTCTTCAGATGTAGGGTTAATTGCCTCGTTAGGTATATCCGATATCCAAGTTTTTAAAAAATTGTGCGTTGGTTATTTTTCTACTGGAAATGAACTTAGAAGTCCTGGGCAAAAATTGGATGAAGGTTGTATTTATGATAGCAACAGCTATACGATATCAGCGATGCTAGAACGATTACCTGTTAACGTATTAGATTTTGGCATTGTTGAAGATGACCCATTACTCTTAGAAAAGTCATTAAAAAATGCGGCTTCAAAGACTGACCTAATAGTGACAAGTGGAGGGGTCAGCGTTGGGGAGTCTGATTATACAAAACAGGTAATGAAGTCTATTGGGAACGTTGAATTTTGGAAAATCGCTATGAGGCCTGGAAGACCAATGGCGGTCGGCACTATAGAAAAGTCTGACTCTCAGGATATTGGTCAAGCTATCTTATTCGGATTGCCGGGCAATCCGGTGGCTGTGATGGTGACATTTTTTATTTTTGTACTACCAGCGATCCAAAGAATGTGCGGCAATATAACATTTTCACATAATAAAATCCAATTACCTTTGCACACATCGGTAAAGAAAAAAAAAGGGCGTACTGAATTTAGGAGAGGAAATTTAATAAGATTGAACGATGAGATTTATGTTGAGCCTCAGAAAAATCAAGGGTCAGGTATACTCAGGTCTATGAGCGAGGCTGATTGTTTGATCATATTAGAGCATGATGCGGAAAATTATGAAGCAGGTGAAAACGTGGACGTTTTAATTTTTGATGGGCTTCATTGAACTGGGAGATTGTAAATTGAATATTAATTCGGAAAAAATTGAAGCGGCTTTTTCTGAAACAAGCTTTTTGAGTCAAATTGGCAAAGACCGCATTTTGAAAGAAATGATAACTGACGTCGATCAAGTTGGGGATGATTTAAGTTTTAAAATTAAATTTGGTTATCCTATAAAAAGTAAGGAGCAGAATATAAGAGAAAAAGTCGTTTCTCATTTGAGGCATTTGTTTAAATTAAAAAATGTTAAGGTGGTAATGGAAACAGATATAGTAGCTCACGCCATCGAAAAAGGAACCCAGTTGATACCTGGTGTAAAAAATATTATAGCGATAGCGTCTGGAAAAGGTGGAGTTGGTAAGTCAACTACAACGGTGAATTTAGCTTTATCGTTGCATGCCGAGGGTGCGAAGGTGGGGATTTTGGATGGGGATATATATGGACCGAGTATTCCGGCTTTACTAGGGGTTTCTGGAAAACCTGAGTCTCCAGACGGTAAGACTATTCTTCCAATGATGGGTCATGGGGTGCAAACGAATAGCATAGGTTTTTTGATTCCTAAGGATGAAGCGATGGTCTGGAGGGGTCCGATGGTGACTCAGGCACTAGAACAATTATTACGGCAAACTGTGTGGGATAAATTAGACTATTTACTAATTGATCTTCCACCAGGGACTGGAGACATACACCTTACTTTAGCGCAGAAAGTTCCCCTTACTGGTGCAGTGATCGTTACTACACCCCAGGAAATTGCTCTTTTGGACGCTAGAAAAGGTATCAAGATGTTTGAAAAAGTTTCAGTTCCAATACTAGGGATCATTGAGAATATGGCAACTTACGCTTGTCCCAGGTGTGGTAACGTTGAGGAGATCTTCGGTTCTGGGGGAGGACTAAAAACCGCGGAAAAATATAACACAAACTTTTTGGGTTCCTTGCCATTGATCACATGTATACGAGAAGATTCAGATAACGGGATTCCTTCCGTTGCCTCGGAAAGGAATCCTGCGGTTGTAAAGATTTACAAAGAAGTTTCTTCTGAACTAGCTCGAAATATAGCTATGCTTAAGAAAGACAGCTCGGCAAAGTTTCCTAAAATCGTCGTTAAGAATCACTAAGTATCTAAGCATATTTTTTTATTTGAGATTGTGTAGAAAATTTCTTCTATATTTTTTTTAAAGTCTTGAATACTGTGGCTAATGACTTCAAATTTTATTTTATTTTCACCAGTAAGTTTTAGTGATTTGTTTTCTCGAACTTTTACGAGTAAATTTTCGACATCAATTCTGGGCTTTTTGTCCAGAGTGATACTGATGGAATTTTCAGTTGCATCTAATTTTATTAAATCTATTTCTTTCGCTTTGATTCGTATCTGATGGGTTAGCAGTAAAGTTTTGGCTTCATTAGGTAACAATCCGAATCGGTCGATCAATTCCTCCTCTATTCTAAGAAGTTCCAGCGCAGACTTTGACTCTGCTAATTTTTTATATAGAATCAATCTTTCATTGACATCCGGACAATAGGTTTTCGGTAAGAGAGTAGGGATGTGTAGCTTGATTTTAATAGTTTGCGTATCAAGAAGTTGATAGTTACCTGATTTGTTTTCCTTAAGAAATCTTATAGCGTTGTCTAACATTTCTGCATATAAAGAAAACCCTATTTCGGTAATGTTACCTGATTGATTTTCGCCCAAAACCTCTCCCGCCCCTCTTATTTCCAGGTCGTGCATAGCGAGGAAAAACCCTGACCCCAATTCTTCCATCGATTGGATTGCTTCCAATCTTTTTTTTGCGTTTTTGTTTATATGCTCTTCGGGAGTAAGAAGGTATGCATATGCTTGATGATGAGATCTACCGACCCTTCCTCTTAATTGATGTAACTGCGCTAATCCAAACTTATCGGCTCTGTAAATAATTATGGTGTTAGCCGATGGGATGTCAATACCGGTTTCTATAATAGTTGAGGATAATAAAACATTAAATTTTTTTTGAGTAAAATTCCGCATTACTGACTCTAAATCTTTCTCAACCATCTGGCCATGCGCTATTCCAATCCTCGCCTCAGGAACAAGCTTCTGTAATTTATTCAACTTATGGTGGATTGTTTTGACTTCGTTATGAATTATATATGCTTGTCCTCCCCGCCTGAGTTCACGTATAAGAGCTTCCTTTACGAAAAAATCATCCTCGTGCCTGACAAATGTTTTGATCGACAACCTTTTCTGAGGTGCGCTAGCTATAATGGAAAAGTCCCGAATTCCCTCCATACTCATGGAGAGAGTCCTCGGAATTGGAGTTGCCGTCATTGCGATAGTGTCAATTTCGGACCGAATTTCTCTAAATTTTTCCTTTTGACGCACACCAAATCGATGTTCTTCATCGATGACTATTAATCCAAGGTTTTTGAACTTTATGTCACCTGTGATTAATTTATGCGTTCCAATTACTATATCGACAATCCCATTCTCAATCTCCCTTATACTCTTATCATTTTCAGATTTTTTTCTGAACCTTGATAATTCACGTATCTCAACGGGAAAAGATGCAAAACGATCTTTGAAAGTTTGAAAATGCTGTTCCGCTAATAAGGTCGTTGGGGTAAGAACAGCAACTTGCTTCCCCGAGGAGATAGCAAGAAAGCTTGCTCTAAGTGCAACTTCAGTTTTTCCAAAGCCAACATCGCCGCAAATAAGTCTGTCCATCGGTTTATCGCTAATCATGTCTTGGATAACCGCTTGGATAGCCGCTGTTTGGTCTTTTGTCTCAATATATTCGAAACCGTTACTAAATTCTTCAAATTCGCTTCGGTTAAATTGAAAAGAGAATCCTTTTTTTGAGGCACGTTCAGCATACAATTCTAATAATTTTGCAGCCGTATCTCTAACTTGTTTGATAGCCTTAGTTTTTTCTTTGTTCCAACGTTCAGAACCAAGGACATGCAAAGGTGCATTTTCTGGGTCGCTACCGCAATATCTATTTATAGAAGCTAGTTGGGAGACTGGGACATATAAATTAGCCGAGTTAGCATATTCAAGATGAAGGAATTCATTGACTTCTTCCCCAACATCAACATCTTTTAGTCCTTTGTATCTCCCAATTCCATGGTCAATATGCACAACTGGCGCACCTATCTGTAATTCAGAAAGATTTTTAACAAAATTTTCCACATTACGTTCATTTCTTTTTTCGTTTTTCTTAGATGAAGGATGAAGTCCTCCGAATAAATCAAATTCTGTGATTACGGTCAATTGCGGCTCTTTAAAACCATGAACCAGTAAACCTTTTACGATTGATATATTTAATCCTAATCCGATATTTTTTGACTTATTTATAAATTGTTGAAAAGAATCTACCACATCGCTGACAATTCCAATTTTTTTTAATAACGCCTTGATAGTTTCGGCCCTACCCGCATTGTTAGCAACTATTAAAATATTTGTTCCGAGATTATCATTTTCAAGAGCTAACTTGAAATTGTTTAAATTGTTGCCAACCTCCGTTTCCATTCCAATATTTGGCAATTGGGAAATTTCTAACGATTTCGCTATTTCAGGAACATCAATAATCCTGAATTTTTGTTTTTCAACGTTAAACTCTTCTGGTTCCATTGATATCGCAACCGGAGGACATATCGGCCTCTCTAAATCGTGTTTGAGATAATTATATCTATTGGTTATTTCCCAATTTTGTTTATCGACTGCTTTCGAAACTTCACCTATTTCGAATATTTTTCCATTAACTTTTAAATATGAGAAGATAGTATGGAGTTCTTTGTGAAGAAATGGTAAGTAGAACTCAATGCCGGCTCCGAAAATTTGTTTACTAACATCCTTGTACATAGAACTTTTTGAAGGATCGCCTGCGAAATTTCTTCTCCAATTAATGCGAAAAGAGTCGGCGGTGCTTTTACCGATTGTAAATTCTCGACTAGGAAGTATACGTATTTCATTCGTCTCAAATACTGTTCGTTGTGTATCTGGATCAAATATTTTTATAGTTTCGATTTCCTTGTCAATAAGTTCTAATCGATATGGGGTATGGGAACCCATAGGAAAAAGATCGATTATGCTTCCCCTAACGGCGTATTCTCGCGGGGAAACAACATGCGTGTTTCTGGAATAACCGGCAACGTTTAATTGGTCTATCAAAGCTTCAATTCTTATCTCTTGCCCTTTTTTTAAAAAGAACGTGTTTCCAGCAACGAAGTCCACCGGAGGTAATCTCATTAGAGCTGTTTGAGCGCTCAAAATTATAGCATCTGTGTCACCTTTGATTGCCTCATACAATGTAAGCAAACGATCAGATATAAGATCCTCATGAGGAGAAAACGGTTCATATGGGAGAATTTCCCAGTCTGGAAAAAGTTTGATATTTAGATTTTCTTCAAAAAAGTTAATTTCAGTAGATATTCGTTCAGCGTTCTCTTGACTATCAGTTATAATTAACGCGCCTACTCCCTTGCTTGTATTTTTTTTCTCCTCAGATAGTAGTTTTGCTAAAATTAAGGAGTCTGGAATGGAGGATCTTGATGAACTCCGCTTTTGTTCTAACTGGTTAAATGTGAAAGTCTCGTTCTGGTTTTGCAGATTTGGGTTGGTAAACATTTAATTAAACTTTATCAAAACTATGCATATATTCGATGACTTTCACTCTGCAGAGAAGTTTTTAAAAAAAACATTATTCGCAACGAATAAAGCCCGATCGATTAATGGGACATGGGGTATTATACCCGCTGGAGGCTCAGGGAGAAGATTTAAAAGCAATACTCCTAAACAGTATAAGCGTTTTGATGGAAAAACTGTTTTAGAGTGGAGCGCGGAATCCTTACAAAGATTGCCACGAAGAGCCTCACTAATGTGTATCATTATTATCATTTCAAAAGAGGATAAATTCTGCCAATATTTAAATTCTACGATTGAGCCAAATGCATCAAGTGGAATATCGCCCACGATAGCATTGCGATGTGGAGGAGATACTCGTAGTGAATCTGTCAGCGCAGGGGTAAATTTTTTAGGAAATTTGGCTTCTCCGGAAGATTGGGTAGTTATTCATGATGCCGTTCGTCCATGCGTCTCGCATGAGGCTCTATCACGGTTATGGGACATTGGAAGTATGGACGACGATGGTGCAATATTAGGCATCCCTGTCTCTGAGACTTTGAAATCTATTTCGAAGCCGAGCCATGAAAAAGAAGTGGAATGCTTTCGTATAAAAAAAACCGTGGATAGGGAGACTTTCTGGCTTGCACAGACCCCCCAAATGTTTAAGCTTAATCAGCTTTTAGAGGTCTTTGCTAAGAAAAATTTTACATTTACCGATGAAGCTTCTGCTATAGAAAGTTTGGGAAAGAGACCACGATTAGTTTTAGGAGAGAAACAGAACATCAAAATAACTACACCTGAAGATTTTGAAATAATAAAAAACTGGAAGCGGAAAAAAGAAAGGACTACGGTAAGTAACATGATGCGATTTGGGCAGGGTTTTGATATTCACAAATTTGGTAAAGATGGTAACTTCGTGATTCTAGGAGGTGTGAAAATTGAGCATTCTAACGGACTGGTCGGTCATTCCGATGCTGATGTTTTAATACATGCGATTTGTGACGCCCTTTTGGGAGCAGCCGGACTTGGAGATATTGGCGATTGGTTTCCAGATAATGAGTTGAAGTACAAAGATATAGACAGTCGAAAAATTCTGAAAAAAATTGTTTCCGCAATTAACGAAAGGGATATGTTCATTTTTCAAATTGACGCTACGGTCATTTGCGAAGTTCCTAAAATAACACCACATAAAGAGAAAATTAAGAAGATACTGATTAAAGACACACAGTGTAATCTTGTTAATGTCAAAGCAACAACAACTGAAACATTGGGAAGTATAGGAAGGAAAGAGGGAATTGCCGCATTGGCTGCAGCCTCTCTTTGTTGTAAGTAATGGGTGAAATCAGGGACATAAACAAAATCTTAGATTCGCTCCCCTGGCTTTGCATTGAATCAATTGGAAAGAACGCTTCTCTAGCAGTTGTTTTTGAAAAAAACGACCAGCTGCAAATAAAAACAGAGAATATCGAATCGCGAGCGGAACATACGGACAGTTTGGTTCCATTTGTTGAAAAGATATCAGAAACAAGTGTTGGGAAATTGCAAAAAATAAGAAAGTTTGTGCTAATTAATGGACCAGGGTCATTTACAGGCCTGCGAGTTGCTAATAGCATGATCCATGGATTAGCTTTCGGTTTAGGGGGAAAGGTCGTATCGGTAAGCCTATTTGAGTTATTTGCATTTGCGTGGTTAATTAAAAAAAGTAGATCAAAATCAATCAAATCCGACAGTCTTCATTTAAACATTGTCCTAAATTCGCGATTAGGGGAGTACTTTTGCGGACTAGTTAAATGTGAACAAACGGACAAACATAAAACAGGAAAATTTTTTCCATGGTGGATAGATTTGAAAGAACCGCCCACTGTTAAGACCAGTGACGAAGTTTCTAGCTGGAAGTCGCGAGAACATACTATATTTTGCCCCAAACTAACAGATTTTTGTTGGTCAGGAGCTTTTGACTATCTTAACTTAAATGTTAATAAAGTATCGTTTTCGGTCATAGCAGTTCTGTACCAATTAATGGTTACAAAGAAATGGCATGAACCTGGTGAGGTTTTCCCTTTGTACGTTAAAAATAAAGTTGCCCAGTCCAGTTTGGAGAGGAGATTTGAACCGCCATTACATATCAGAGGTTTGTCCATAAGAGATATTTCTCTTTTAAAACAAATTGAGGATCAAGCGTATGAATTTGGCTGGTCTGAGGGGAATTTTCTTGATGCGTTAAACGAAGATTATGTTGCCAAAGCATTAATTAACAATTCAGTTATGGTGGGTTATTATTTTTGGCAAAAAGTGTTGAATGAGTGTCATTTGTTAAATTTTACTATTGCTAGTGAGAGGCAACGTAAAGGGTTAGGAAATTGGATGTTGTCCCAACTAATAGAATCCGTAAAAACTAGGAGTATTGAAGCAATCTACTTAGAGGTTAGACCCAGTAATGACACAGCTATTTCTCTATACGCAAAATTTGGTTTTTCAATAATTGGAAGAAGAAAAAATTATTATCCGGAAAAAGAAGGAAGGGAAGACGCACTAGTAATGAAGAGAAGGATACTAAATTGATAAAAGAGCTGGATTCATATAGGCTCCGAATTTTAGGACTTAATCCAATGTGGGTTAGGAGAAAAAACATTGGTGGTCGTCTTATCGTTCTAGTTGGAGATCTGACAAATGATGAGTTGTATTTGGTGAAAAGAATTTGTTTTTCGATCAATTGGAAATTTGGTAAAAATCAAACATTCATAGTAGAATCAATGCCCCATTGGGCTAAAGAGAGTGATACCGTATTAGATTTTGTCGGGCTAATTTCCTCCGCTGACAATATCATTAGGTTGCCAAGCCCAGATAAAATTTTAAATCGGCCAAGCTTAAAAAAACAAATCTGGACTGAATTGTCTTGTTTTTTAATGGAAAATCCCGTTAAAAATTATTGACTACTTTTGCCGTATGGCCTGTCGTTTGTCACCAATCAAAGTACCAAAGTTTACCTTCTTTTTATTTTGAATACATTTTATTGTCACAGCGGACATCGTGACTGCTACAAATACCCCAAAGAGTGAGACAATCACATTTATTGAAATATCTAAATAAAGCAATGTAGCGTAGATGCCTAACATAAGTAGAACATTAAGATTTTCATTGAAATTTTGAACAGCAATTGACTGTCCCGCAGTCAACGTTACATATCCACGATGTTGCAACAACGCATTCATAGGAACGACAAATAAGCCAGCTAGCATCCCGACAATTATAAGTAGTACACTGGCTATGCTTAAGGTTGTGGTTAAAGTAATCATGGGGACAACGATCCCCATAAAAATGCCCAAAGGGAGTACTTTAATTGAATTTTGAAGGCTAACTAATTTTCCAGCGACAATGGAGCCGATGATAATACCGACCGCTACGATTCCCTGCAACATCGCTGCTCGGTCCAACGTCATATTCAAGTGCTCTTGAGCCCACAAAAGAATTATAAATTGTAGTGTTGCACCTGCTCCCCAAAACAATGTGGTTACAGCCAAAGAAATTTGTCCAACTTTATCACCCCAAAGAATACGATTACTCGCTAAGAATCGTTTTGCGAGAAAAACTGGATTTTTTGGTAAAACTGCATATTTGGCATTTGTTCTTGGTATGAATAAGTTAAATAGCGAGGCAAGCATATAAATCGACACTATAACGATTAAAGCAGCTTCAGAGGGGTTCGAAATCTTAAAAATAGCTGCAACCGGAAGTGACATGAAAAAAGTTGAGAAAATATTGGATATTAGAAATCCTCCGAGTAGTGTGCCGAGCAAAATAGAAACAACAGTTGTAGATTCGAGCCAACTATTTGCGAAGACTAATTCTTCTGGCGGAAGTAGTTCGGTAAGGATTCCGTATTTAGCTGGGGCATAAGATGCGGCTCCGAGTCCAACTACCGTGTAGGCAATGAGTGGATGAACATGAAAGAAGAAAAGAATACAACCGAATATTTTTATACCGTTTGTCGTAAACATTACTTTACCTTTTTCAATTGAGTCAGCAAATGGACCGACGAATGGCGCTAAAAGAACGTAAGAAATTGTAAAAAATAATTTTAATAGGGGGCTCATCCAAGTAGGTGCTAACATTTCGACTAAAACGGATATAGCAACTATCAGCAGGGCGTTGTCTGCCAAAGAAGAGAAAAATTGGGCGAGTATTATAGTGTAAAAACCTTTTTTCATTTTATTTAACATTAAATCATGAAACTTATTACAATTTAGTGATGAGTAGACCAGCAAAGCTAATTATTCACACAAATTCTTTTAAACACAATCTCAATGTGTTGAGAGAAAGTTCTGCGAGTGCGAGGATTTGGGCGTGCGTCAAAGCTAGTGCTTATGGCCATGGTATAGAAAGTATTGTTAAGGGCTTAAAAGATGCCGATGGTCTGGCGGTTCTTGAAGTTCATGAAGCACGAGAAGCACGAAAATTAGGATGGGAAAAACCTATATTATTACTTGAGGGAATATTTGACCGACATGAATTAGATGAAATATCCTCCCTGGACTTACAGATTGTAGTCCACAACCTAGAGCAAATAATTTGGTGTCTTAAGGCAGAAAAATCTTTTCGAAAAATTTGGATTAAGATTAATTCAGGGATGAACCGTTTAGGATTGAAACGGACTTCTTTGTCCAACATAGACGATATCAACCAAATATTGGATAGATTAAGAAATCAATCGTTAAATAACGGTGAGTTAGGTTGGATGACGCATTTTGCGATAGGAGGGTCGGCAAAATGCTGTCTTGAGCAGGAGGATGAGTTTTTAAAAACAATTTCATTGTTGGGCTTTAGGCAAGGAGAAAGCGTAAGTTATAGTAATTCGGATGCGATAATTTTTAATCCTAAATTTTCTTCAGATTGGGTGAGACCTGGCATATTACTGTATGGAGCTCCAACGTCGTTAGATCCGAAAGGTAAAATGGATAAATTTCTTAAATTATTAAACCCTTGTCAAACTTTACAAACACAAGTAATCGCAATTCAAACAGTCAAAACCGGGGAAGGGATAGGTTACGGAAAAACTCATATTGCTTCAAAAGATATGTTGGTAGGAATTGCAGCAATTGGGTATGCGGATGGTTATCCGAGAAGTATTAAACAGGGGACGCATTGCATTGTTCAGGGAAAGCGTTGTCAAATAATTGGTGTGGTTTCTATGGACTTGATTCACATTGATTTGACTACATGCCCCGAAGCGAGCGTGGGTAGTATGGTGGAGTGTTGGGGGAAAGATTTACCTATATTAGAGGTAGCGCAATCTAGTGGCAGGCTATGCTACGAATTATTTACCGGAATAACCAATCGAGTCACACGTGTAATAACCTGAATTTGTATGGAAAATCGTGGGTTATCAGATACTTTCTGCCGCAAGATAGCCTGATTTAACTGCTCCCTCTATCGTTGAGGGAAAGTTTAAGCTTGCTTCGTCGGAACACTTAAAAATTCCACTTATGCCGGTCTCTATTCCCGACCATAATGCTGAATTTTTACCTTGATCAGCGGTACATGCGATTGTTGCTCGCTTTGCTCTTATCAGTTTATATTCGCAATCTTCCAGGCGAATAGCATACCTTGCTTGTAAAAATAAACTTGCGAAATTCATCAAATTTTTTTCTTCATTAACTAAATTATCATTGTTACATGCACTTTTTATGATGGACAGTAGGTTTGGTCGTTCTCGGCTTTTTTGAATCACAACAACATAAAATGAACCGTTAAATTCAATTGGATTCCACGAGAAAAAAGTACTTTTATGTTTATTGTCCTTACTCTCATTTGCAATGGGGTGAGCAATAACCCAGAGATTCAAGATATGACGATATTTTTGATTTTCCCACTGCAAGGATTCTTTCGTTATAGAGAAACCACTTCTCATCCAAATTTTTGACGCGGTATATCCGGGAACCGCCAACACAATTTTGTCATATGATTGTGACAACATTCCTCGGTATTTCAATCTTCTGGAAGGTTGGATGTTTTCTATTAGAGAATTAAAGAAAAAGTTTACACCATTACTCCGTAGATTTTTTTCAATGGGGCTAATAGCACACGAATAATAATCAGATTTGGGTAATAAGATATCAATACAGCCAGGTACATCCTTCATACATTCATTTACTAAAAAAGACAGAGTGTTTAAATCTGCATTTTCATATTCAGTATTCATGGAATTTTCGGCAAATGCATTCCAAAACAGATCAAGACTTACATCGCTAAAATAAAATTTATCGTATAGTTCACAGAGCGCATTTGCATTAAATAATTTAGTTCTCAAAAGAAAGATAGAAAAATAAAACTTTAAAAAGAAAAATTTTGTGGGAACTTTGACAAATTTTATGTATGGGAGAAGAACTTTTTTGAAAAACGTTATTTCACTAATTTCAAAATGAAGAAGTTTCTGTATTTCATTTTCTCTTAGCTTTAACAGATTCCACTCAAAGCTGTGCCGAGTCCAATATTTTAGTGCATCACACCTTTCTAATAATTCAATAAAATTTTTATACGCCCCGATACTAAAGTGCTGACCAGTATCACAAGGAAATTCTTCATTATTTTTGAGTTGCCAATTGAATGATGAAATTCGTCCTCCTGATTTCGACGCTGCTTCATAAACATCAATAGTTGAGCAATTATTTCTCTCCAAAAGTCTACTGGCCGCAGAAAGACCTGATACTCCTGAACCAATTATCGCAACCTTCATAAATCCAGGCCCGGGATTTTACCCCAGGCACCGTTGGAAGCGGCCCATAACTTCTCTATTGTATTCAATGAGATTTTTCTTTCCAAAACGTTAAATTTTAACTTCTTTATTTTTTTTAGAAGACTCATATAAATTACACCCATAACAATCCCCGGTCTCTGTTCTTTATAATTTTCTTTTGGGAGCGACAAAAAAGCATTTTTATATTTTTCCTTTGTCAGAACATAAAATTCCTCAAACATTGGTTCGGTTTTTTTTTTATCAACACTGCTGTTCTGATCAAACCTTAAATTGTATTTTTGGAGTAATTCAAGTGGGATATAAACCCGGGAATTTTCCCTGTCTTCTGAAATGTCCCTTAATATGTTGGTAAATTGGCATGCGATTCCTAACTCAGTTGCATAGTTCAATACCTTTGTATTAATGACCTTGCCAAAAATTCTTGCGGCGAGACGCCCTACTGCGCCGGCAACACAATCGCTATAATTTTCCAAATCAACAAAAGAACAAAACGGCTTATGATCCAAGTCCTGACTTACCCCAAAAATTATTTTCAGCAGATCGCTAATCGGTAGGGAATAGTTAGCAACTTGTTTTTGTAATGCAATGGAAATAGGATGAGTCGGAGATACAAAAACATTTCGTATTTCGTCCTCCCACCAATTGAGTTTTTCCTTCGCAATTTTTGGGTCTAAACAGGAGTCAGCGATATCATCTATTTCTCGGCAATATGCATACAAAGTCTCCATAGCCTCGCGTTTCTCACCATTAAGAAGAGCAAAAGCGATGGTAAAATTAGATTTGCTCCTAACAACTTTATCGCGACAAAATTCAGCAGGGCTCATTTTACTCTCAAATATTCAAAATAGCATTATATAAAAAAATAGGAAGTTTTTTTATTTCTAGAACTGGTGCCCGAGACCAGACCGAGGATGGGTTCTGTTTAATTTGCTTAACTATATTTTTTCCACATTCTATTATCAGCGCGATTTCCAGCGAGAACCTGATTGCGTGTTGTAGATTGGATTTTCTAACCTTTTTCGGTAAATCCATTCCGGCTAAGAGATTTTGTTCACCCTCCTTTAGTAGCTCTTGAACAAGCCGATTTTTATTCTCTTGCGTTAGTGTACAAATATTGGTCAAATTAGCTTCTTTTAATGGTTTAGGCCATCCGCATTTTGGAACATAGCATCTATTATTTTCGGCATCCTCTTTAATATCCTGGGCAAAATTTATTAATTGCAAACCGGTACAAATCTTATCGGATAATCTTATAAGTTCGACTTTTTTATCGAAACTAACTTTTGTATCTAGTCCTACTATAGCTAATAAAAATCTACCTACCGGATTCGCTGAATAGCTACAGTATTTTAAGAGTTCAGACCAGGTACAAAATGGTCGAAATTGAGAATCCAACCTAAATGCGTTGAGAAGTTCGCAAACTGAATGTGGATTAATCTGAAAATCTTCAAGAACCGTAACTAATTTTTTTGAAATTAATTTAACTTGCACTTCCATAGAGTCCTTTGCTTTTCTGCAGTTAGCACTTTGTGTAATTTCATCCTCAAACATATTGAGCAACATAATTTTTTTTTCACTATTTAAAAAATTAGAATCAGCTATGTCATCAGCAGTTCTTGCAAAGTTGTAGAACGGTATTATTTTTGACCGGATCTTTCTCGGTAGCAGTAGGGAGCCTACAGGAAAGTTTTCGTAATGGTTTACAGAATTCAGGTAATTAGGCTGTAGTGGCATACAGACAAACTCCGCAAAATTTTATTAATACGCTACTCATCGGTATTATACTTGGTAAGCATAACGCGAAGGTGGCGAAATTGGTAGACGCACCAGGTTTAGGTCCTGGCGCCGCAAGGTGTGGGGGTTCGAGTCCCCCCCTTCGCACATAGTTTCTGATTAATAACGATCTTTTTAACTTAAACGCCTATAGAGTGTTTTTGGAATACTCTCCAATTAAATCTTTATTTTTCTCTGAAGGTAAGAGGCTGATTTGAGTGCTATACTAGTGGAGGATAATTTTGACCGCAATTATTGACTCGTTTGATTGTCCAAAGATAGTGAGTTTTAGCCGTTAGGAATAGTGTATTGAGTGATAAGACTAAAAAAGAATCTAATAAATTAAAAAGGTATTTTGATTTAGAAGTGTTAACCTCAGATACCCAGCCAATCATTGACAGTAAGATTAGGAAAATTTCCAAAACAATGAAAGCGCCTGGATTTAGACCTGGAAAGGTTCCTATCGAAATTGTAAAGCAAACCCACGGAATCGATGTTGAATCGGAGGCGATAAACGAGGTTATAAATAAAAAATATTCTGAGGCAGTTAAATCACAAAATTACAAACCAGCAGGTCCTCCAAATATCGAACCGCTATCGGATGGTAACAACTCAGTTCAAAGTTCGGAAAAGCTCGTATTTCGTGCGGAAATTGAAGTACTTCCGGAAATCAAAATCCCCGACCTTAAAGGACTTGTTGTAAAAAAATCAGTCTCCGAGATATCAAAGGAAGACGTAGAAAAAACGATAGAAAGATTACAAAAACAGAAAATGATTTATTCAGAGGTGGAAAAGGGAGCCAAAATGCAAGATAGAGTTTCCATAGATTTTTTAGGAAAATTAGACGGTAAAACTTTTAAAGGGGGACAAGCCCAGGACGTGAAATATATTTTAGGTTCCGGTCAGATGATTCCCGAATTTGACGAATTAGTCGTTGGGATGAAAAAAGGGGAGAATAAAATCGACGCTATTACCTTTCCAAGTGATTATCCTGCAAAAGAGCTTTCCGGAAAAGTTGTTGAGTTCGATATCAAGGTAAAGAATGTGGAAGAGGGTCGCCTTCCGGATATAGATGAAAACTTTGCGAAAGAATTTGGTATTGAAGATGGAAGCCTGGATAAGTTGGAAAAAGAAGTTGAAAAAAATCTGAATAGAGAAGTTGAGTCTCGCTGCTCATCAAGAACAAATAATTCAGCGCTTGAGGCACTTTTGCAGGCAAGCGCGTTTGATATTCCTGAGGTAATGGTTAAGATAGAGAGTGACAGGCTCGCGGAAAGGACAAAGGCCACCATGAAACAGCAAGGGATGTTTGCTGATGAGACTAATTTGCCCTCTGATATTTTCGTGGAAAGGGCTAAACGCAGGGTTAAGTTGGGTTTATTGGTGAATAAAGTAGTTGAAATGAATAAATTAAGTCCAAATGAAGAACAGGTTTCTCAGATCGTGAAAGAAATGAGTGGTGTATATGAGGATCCAGAGGCTTTTAAAAAATGGTTTCTTCAAGATCCGCAGAGAAGAACCCAGGCTGAGGCAATAGCATTGGAGCGTAACGTAGCATCTTGGGTAATGAGTTCTGCTGTTATTGAAGTTGAAAAAATTGATGCGGCCGAGTTATTAAGCGATGCGGCTAAAGGTGGGGAGGTAAGCGAGTAGAAAATGAATGATATTCAATATAAACAAGTAGAAAGCTTAGGGCTCGTCCCCATGGTTGTTGAGCAATCGGGTAGAGGAGAGCGAGCATATGATATATACTCCCGGCTATTAAAGGAGAGGGTTGTCTTTCTTGTCGGACCTCTAAACGACCATGTTGCAAACTTGGTTATTGCTCAAATGTTATTTTTAGAATCGGAAAATCCAGACAAGGATATTTCTCTTTATATAAACTCGCCCGGTGGTGCTGTTTCCTCGGGTCTCGCAATATTTGATACGATAAATTTTATAAAGCCGGACGTTAGCACATTGTGCATTGGTATGGCTGCTAGTATGGGCGCTTTCTTGCTCGCTGCTGGAGCTAAAGGTAAAAGGCTTTGTTTGCCAAACAGTCGAGTGATGATACACCAGCCGTTGGGAGGGGTTTCAGGCCAGGCTACTGATATTGAAATTCATGCGAAAGAGATCCTAGCATTGAAAAGTCAACTCAATAAAATATTGTCAGAGAAAACCGGCCAAACACTTAAAACTATTGCTAAAGATACCGATAGAGATAATTTTATGTCGGCGCAAGATGCATTAAAATATGGAATTGTGGACAACGTTATAGATAAAAGAGAAAAAATATAAACGAATTGCTATAGGATATGACTACTAAAGATAATACCTCTGATAAATTGCTATATTGCTCTTTTTGCGGAAAGAGTCAGCACGAAGTAAAAAAGTTAATCGCGGGTCCCTCGGTATTTATATGCGACGAATGTATCGATCTTTGCAATGAAATTGTAAGGGATGAAGCTCTCGGAGAAAAAGGGGAAAAAAGGGATAAAAAAGATTTTCTGCCAACCCCAAGAGAAATCACAAGTTTTTTAGATCAGTATGTGATCGGCCAAATAGAAGCTAAAGTTAATTTAGCGGTTGCGGTTTACAACCACTATAAAAGGATTAGGACAAAAAAAGAGAATAACCTTAGAAAGGGAGGCGATACTGTAGAGCTTTCCAAAAGCAATATTCTTTTAATTGGTCCCACTGGATCCGGCAAGACTTTTCTTGCTCAAACGCTCGCGCGATTTTTAAACGTTCCTTTTGTCATAGCTGATGCTACAACATTGACTGAAGCTGGCTACGTGGGCGAGGATGTCGAGAATATCGTACAAAAGTTGTTACAAAAATGTAACTACGATACAGAGGCAGCTCGCCACGGAATCGTGTACATAGACGAAATAGATAAGATTTCTAGAAAGTCTGACAACCCCTCTATTACACGGGATGTCTCTGGGGAGGGAGTTCAGCAAGCTTTGCTCAAACTTATTGAAGGAACTGTCGCTTCGGTACCTCCTCAAGGTGGTAGAAAACACCCTAATCAGGATTTCGTTCAAATGGATACGACTGATATTTTGTTTATCTGTGGTGGGGCGTTTGATGGGTTAGAAAAGGTTATTCGGGGCAGGACAGAAAAGACATCGATTGGATTTGATGCGGATGTTAGATCAAAAAATCAAAAGGGACTAGGAATTCTTTTCAGAGAGGTTGAGCCGATTGATTTAACAAAATTCGGTATCATACCTGAGCTCGTTGGTCGTTTACCGGTGGTGGCTACTTTAGACGAATTGGATGAGGAGGCATTAATCGAAATATTGACAGAACCTAAAAATGCTCTCGTAAAACAGTATGAAACGTTGTTTAAATTAGACGGAATAGGCCTCGAAATAAGGGCCTCAGCGTTAAAGGCAATTGCGTCAAAGGCTGTTAAGAGAAGAACGGGTGCCAGGGGGCTGCGGTCAATTCTTGAAGCAAGTTTGATGAAAACTATGTACGAAATTCCTGATTTAACCAATCTTTCAAAAGTAGTAGTAGAGGAAAACGTAATATTGGATGGAATAGACCCAATTCTTATTTATGAAGATAAGGGTAGGCCCAGGAAGAGAAAGGTTAGTAAAAATTAGGATTAATACAGTTGAAAACTGAATTTTAAACTCAATATATAACAGTAAATAATTAAGTGCAGGAACCGATAGTTTAATAAATAGTCGATCTAACATTAGGCGGTGAGAATTTATGGAAGATGATAATAAGACTGAACATGAGAATACCGATGGCTCTGCGTCAATTGATGTGAAGTCGCCTGTGCCACTACTGCCGCTGCGAGATGTGGTGGTTTTTCCTCATATGGTTATTCCGTTGTTCGTTGGGCGGGCAAAATCGATCAAAGCTATGGAAATGTCAATGGAGCAAGGACAACACATACTGTTGGCAACCCAGCGTAATGCATCGCAAAACGAGCCATCATATGAAGATCTTTATTCGGTAGGATGTGTCGCTAATATACTACAGATGCTTAAATTACCCGATGGGACCGTAAAGGTTTTGGTCGAAGGGTTACAGAGGGCCACCATATTAAACTTATCAAATAATGATGAGTATTTTTCTGTTAATTGTGAACTACTAGAAGATGATACCGTTGTCGGACCGGAGCACGAAGCTCTTCGGCGCACCATTTTAGGTCAGTTTGAGCAATTTATTAAATTGAACAAAAAGATTTCCGCTGATTTATTTAGCTCTGTTGCATCGCTCGAAGAATTTAGCAGGCTTTCTGACACGATAGTTGCCCATCTTCCATTAAAGATTGAGGATAAACAAGAAATTTTGGAGATTAATTCTGTCGTCAAACGAATGGAAAAAATTTTGGAGCATATCGAGACCGAACTTGACATTCTTCAAGTTGAAAAGAGAATACGAGGACGGGTTAAGAGACAGATGGAAAAAAGCCAGCGAGACTATTACCTGAATGAACAAGTTAAAGCTATTCAAAAGGAATTGGGCGAGGGCGAGGATAACGAACTTGATGACCTTGAAAAGAGAATCTTAAATTCAGGAATGAGCTCTGAAGCCCTCGAAAAAGCAAAATCCGAGTTAAAAAAGTTGAAGTTAATGTCTCCGATGTCTGCGGAGGCTACAGTTGTCCGGAACTATGTGGATTCCCTTGTCGGTTTGCCCTGGAAAAAGAGAAGTAAGGTAAGCAGGGATCTTAATAACGCACAGAAAATTCTTGATGAGGACCACCACGGATTAGAAAAGGTGAAAGAAAGGATTTTGGAGTATCTCGCGGTGCAGCAGAGAGTTAAGAAAGTAAAGGCACCCATTCTTTGTCTGGTTGGGCCACCGGGCGTCGGAAAGACCTCGTTGGGCCAATCAATCGCTAGAGCTACAGGCAGAAAATTCGTGAGAATGGCCCTGGGTGGTGTTAGGGATGAGGCAGAAATTCGTGGTCACAGAAAGACCTATATCGGTTCCATGCCTGGTAAAATCCTTACGAATATAACGAAAATGGGCGTAAAAAACCCTTTGTTTTTGTTGGATGAGGTGGACAAAATAGGGACAGACTTCCGCGGAGATCCAGCAAGTGCTTTGCTTGAGGTTTTAGATCCAGAGCAAAATAACTCGTTTGTTGACCATTACATAGAGGTCGAATACGATCTTTCGGACGTGATGTTTGTTGCAACTGCAAACAGTTTGAGTATACCTCCTGCATTGTTAGACAGATTAGAAGTTATTAGGCTCTCAGGATACACGGAAGATGAGAAGATAAGCATTGCTAAAAAGTATCTTTTGCCGAAACAAATTAAGCTCGCTGGTTTACGAAAGAGTGAAATGAGCACTCCAGGTGATGCTGTTCTAACTGATATTATTAGGTATTACACCAAAGAGGCAGGTGTGCGTGGACTTGAACGAGAAATTTCAAAATTATGCCGTAAAGCTACAAAATTGATACTGACTGACCCGAAGTCGTCAAAGGTAAATATAACTTCAAAAGGATTAGATGATTTCTTGGGAGTTAGAAAATATACTTATGGTGTCGCGGAAGACGAGGATAAGGTGGGTCAGGTTATGGGACTTGCATGGACGGAGGTTGGAGGTGAATTATTGACGATTGAAGCCAGCGCAATGCCAGGGCAAGGGAAAATTATTAGGACGGGTTCTCTTGGTGACGTTATGAAGGAATCGGTGGAAGCTGCGAGGTCAGTTGTGCGATCAAGAGCTTCTTCTTTAAGTATTAAGGACGATTTTTTCGAGAAGCTAGATCTTCATGTGCATGCTCCGGAGGGGGCGACACCAAAGGATGGGCCTAGTGCTGGAATCGCGATGACAACTGCAATAGTATCAGCGTTAACAGGAATCCCTGTTAAACATACAGTGGCTATGACGGGCGAAATCACTTTGCGAGGAGAGGTGTTACAGATTGGAGGCTTGAAGGAAAAACTTCTCGCCGCTCATCGGGGAGGCTTAACTGATGTCCTTATACCTGAAGAAAACAAAAAAGACCTTACAGAGATTCCTGCGAAAGTTACAGAAGAGTTAAATATTATTCCTGTGAGGTGGATAGATCAAGTCTTCGAGCTTGCCTTGACACGAATGCCTGCCCCACTAACCGCAGACGAAAGTAAGTTATCTTCCTCCTCTGTTCGAGGTAGCAAGAAAAATAGGCCAACGGGTGAGCCTTTAGCCCATTAGATTAAATGAGGGTAGAATTTTACTGGCGAACAGTTGATTTAGATAATATACTTACGAAAAGGTTACCCTGGGTGCTTAGCTCAGCTGGTAGAGCGGCGCCCTTACAAGGCGTAGGTCGGGAGTTCGATCCTCTCAGCACCCACCATGATGTATTGCGGAGCGGTAGTTCAGCTGGTTAGAATATCGGCCTGTCACGCCGGAGGTCGCGGGTTCGAGTCCCGTCCGCTCCGCCACTTACAAATCTTTGGGCCTCAAAAGGTTTAAGTATCTACGTTTTATGCAAATGTATAAGGGCACTGTAGGTAACACATATTATTAAATGGGCTTGATGAGGATGTGGATATTTTACCTTTAAAAATTTCATTAGAAGGTTAAGGTTTGGATTTAACAAGGATAAACGAAAAACTTGAGGGTAGGAAACCCATTGAGATTTTAGAATGGGCTTTTAGCCTGAGAAAAAAAACCATCGCGACAACAAACTTCGGTCCTTTTGAAGCTGTGATGTTGCACCTTGTTCAGATTCTAGAGCCTCAAACTGAAATAATTTGGATAGATAGCGGCTACAATACCCACGCCACATATAAATTTGCTGACAGATTAAGTGAACAATTGAAACTGAACTTAAAAGTTTATACGCCGACGATTACTGCTCGCAGGAGAGATGCAAGAATGGGCGGTATACCTGAAGTAGATACTGACTTACATCGTCAGTTCACTGAACAGGTAAAAATTGAGCCTTTTAGAAATGCATTAAAAGAGATACAACCTGAGGTGTGGTTGACAGCGATTAGAAGAGTTCAAACCGCGCACAGATCGGGGACAGATATCGTCGCTACTGATAAAAGTGGGATGTTGAAAGTTGCTCCAGTCCTGAACTTAACGGACGCTGAGATGTTGTCCTACTTAAAAAAAAATAATTTACCTGATGAGCCCGATTATTACGACCCAACTAAAGTTTTTACCAACAGGGAATGTGGCCTGCACCAGCGAGAGTAATGTTTTAAAATTGTCGAAATATGGAAGGGGCTAGAACTCCGTACTAGTCTACCTTGCATGGACGTGGCGTGTACACAACTGGAAAACAATTTAGGAAAAAAATAAAGATTGTTTAATAGAGAAAATTATGGAAAAGTTGATATCATTAATTACTTAAAATATCATCTTCAATCTAGTAATAAATACTAATTGATTATGACAATAATGGCGTGTAGCGATGCCATTGTCTGGCGACTGAAAAATATAAATTACGCCAATTTTATTGAAAGGAATTTTATGAAAACTGCGAAATCATCATTAGAAGCGGCCAACCAGGTGGTCCCGAGGATTGAGGTGAAAGAAGCTATTAAAAAACACGGTCAAGGCTCTGCGATTTTTATTGATGTTCGTGATGGATTAGAGATTGCCGAGACGGGCACCATTAAGGATGCTTTAAAGATCCCCAGGGGCTTTATAGAATTCGCAGCTGACTCTGAAACCCCCTTTCATAATAAAGCGCTGGAAAAGGATGCTGAGATCATTATTGTTTGTGCTGCAGGCGGCATGGCAGCGCTTACAGGACACACTCTTATTGAGATGGGTTATAAAAATGTTTCAAACGTCGGAGGATTCGCGGACTGGAAAAATGCAGATGGACCAGTGGATTCATAGGGGCTGACGCGTGTGATTATAAGGGCTTCATTAATACTCTCGCATTGAATAGGGTCTCAGCCCCTTATTTAGCTTGATAAGTTTTTCTCTTCACAATGTCGGTTGACTTAAAATACCGTTTCATCAACTAATTGATTTAAGTTAATGAATTAGAGACACAGTAGACACGCACGGATAGGTTTGACTTTTGAAAAAAATGGCGTGAAATATTCACAGAAAAAAAAATACGGTTTAGAATAAGGGGTTGGAATCCATGCCTTGTTGCTTTTGTGTTTGCAGGGAATTATAGAAAATTCTTCTTTATGGTTTGCGACCACCCCTGTCTTTTAGAGAGTTAAAAATGTTTGAAGCTATCAGAGAAAAAAAGAAAATTCTTTTATTTGTTTTATTAGCATTAGTAATCCCGCCGTTCATTGTGGTCGGTGCATGGGACCAGATTAGTCCTAGTCAGGAACCAGTCGTTGCAAGTGTTGACGGAGTCGATATTTACAAACGTAATTGGGAAAATGTGCACCAGGATTTTGTAACCAATTTTAAAAATCGAGTTGGGGCTAGTGTTCCTGATGAAATGTTGAACTCAAATGAGTTGAAGAGAGCAACTCTCGATAATATGATTAATCAATTCATCCTTCAAAAAGTCGTCTCGACTTCTCGGATAACGGTTTCAGACAGCGATGTAAAGACGATAATTTTGGGGATACCTGAGTTTCATGATGACAATGGTACTTTTAATCTGGAAAAGGCAAAAAAAGTTTTGTCTCGGCAAGGAATGTCTACAATTGATTTTGAAAAGCGTCTAAAAGCTGATCTATCTTTAGCCCTGATTCCTGAAATTTTAAATACATCAAATTTCGTTCCACGCACACTCGTTAGGAAACTAGCACGGGCAGACAATGAAACAAGAACGTTCGGCGTGAAACTTTTTTCACCGCTTAGGTACAAGAATAAGGTTAACGTTTCGACTAAAGAAGTCGAAGAATTTTTCTCTGCAAACAGTTCCAGGTTCGTCATACCCCCTACGTACGATTTGGATTTTATTGTTTTGGAAAATGACGACGATCTTGAAGAAATCGGAAACTTGCTTTACGAGGAAAATACCAGTTTGGAGCCCGTTGCGGAAAAGTTCAATTTGAAGGTCCAGAGAATTAGTAAGTTAGACATTAATGCACCAGCGATCGTAAAGGGTGACCTTAAAAATAATGCATTGAGGGCGCTTAACAATGCTAAGTTCAGGAGTGAGCTATTTTCCGATGATTTTCTTATTGAAAATTACAACACTGAGCTAATTCAGGTTGCGGATGGCTTACATATTGCGGCGAGTTTAGCTAAAAAATATGATGCGGTTCCAATGAAGTTTGAAGTTGTAAAAGACCAAATAAAATCCGAAATTCTGTTTCAGAAAATGAATCGGTTGGCCAAAGAAGAGGCTAATACTGCTTTGGAGGATTTTAAAGCAGACGATAAATTAAAAAAATCTTTAAAAAACGTAGTCCTGTCTTTTCGCGATATTGAAAACCAAAATGAAGATGAGTATTCTCAGCTTTTACGTCAATTTAAGGGGGATCTTTTTTCGCATCAATTTAAAATCAACCAAGTACAAGTTTTGGATTTAGATGGCAATGGGGCAGCTTTAGTTCTTTTTGTATCTTCAAAGCTGGGTCGACCCTCCAGCAAATTGGTGGTAGAGTCCCTCCAAAATATTTTTGGCATATTTAGCAGGGTGGAAACTGACCTTGTTGTTAAGGCCTGGTTACGGGATTTTGAGAAGCAGATGAAGGTTGATCGTTATTTAAATGTTTTGCTTAAGGATTCAGCCATCGCGCAGTAGGGTTGAGAAGTTTCTGCATAATTTTCTGTCTCTAGTATTAAGGCTTTTTTACATTGGGCAAAATTCTTGTTTATTGAAGCTGAATACGAAGGGTCATAATGCTTCTCAAGAAGTATCGTAACAAACTCAACCCACTTCTTATTTTTATAGTTATCCATTAACTGATAGAAATCCTCTTTTTCCAAATATTGAGAAAATTTTTCAACAATGTTGGAAAACTTCTCTGGATTTTTCACAAAATGAGTATATTCGGCTAGGAGAAATTTTACTCTCGCATCCACAGTCATTTGAATCCATAAACATTTGGAATTTCGCATTTTCTCGATTAGTGCTTTTGGAATTTGCCTATTTCCAATTTTTCTACTTTCGGATTCTACAAAAACAATGTGTTTAGGGTCGAGTCTTGACATCGAAACCAATAAATTAGACTCAAATTGTTTTTGACTCGGTTGAGAAATCAACGGATACGGACCCAAAAGTGAACCAAAGTGCTTTGCGATTCCTTCTAGATCTAGAGTTTGTAATCCTATTTTTCTAAGCTCAAAAAGCAGTTTAGTTTTCCCGGAGCCAGTTAAGCCACATATAATTTGAAAATTAAATTTTTTGGCTAAAGCCTCCAGCTCATTTATTACATATCTGCGGTATGACTTATATCCACCATTCAAAATATTAATCTTAAAGCCCGTTCGAGTTAGAATTGTCGCCAAAGATCCACTTCGTTCGCCGCCTCGTTGGCAATATATAAGGGGTTGGTACTTTCTATTTTTGTGCTTAAAAAATGTCTGCAACATCTTAGATATATTTTTACATACGAGGCCGGCACCAAATTTCTTTCCTTCAAATGAATCCTTTTTATAAAGTGTTCCCACAAGAGTTCGTTCCTCATCAGATAGCACAGGCAGGTTTATCGCACCAGGTATGTGATCATCTTGAAATTCTCCCGGTGACCTGACATCGATAATATCTGAAAACTTATCTGGCTTTTCTAAAACGGAGTAAATATCGATGGCCTTAGAGGGCAAAAGTTGGTACAGTAGGTTCATTATGAAAGTTTATAACTTAAAGTGCCAGTTTGGCCACACTTTCGAAGGATGGTTCAGGTCAAACGACGAATTTTTGTCTCAGAGCGACCAGGGAATTTTGTCTTGCCCTGTTTGTGATGACAACGTGGTATCGAGACTCCCTTCTGCAGCACATATTCAAGCTCAAAAGTCTTCCTCGACATTTGGTTCACGGTCGTTGGATAAGGCAGAAAGAACCACTCAGTTTGAAAATGAAGTGAATAGAAAACTTTTGGAAGTCGCGAAACATATTTTAGAGAATGCTGAAAATGTCGGAAACCAATTCGCAAAAGAGGCACGGAAAATTCACAGGAAAGAAGCTCAGGAGCGTTCCATTTATGGCACAGTGACGACTGAAGAATCAAAGGAGCTAGAAAATGAAGGCATTGAAATTTTTTCCCTTCCGGTCGGCGTTGTCAAGAAAAAGCCCAAAAGTATTCAATAAATATGAAGAAAGTTAATCAGCTCTTAGCAATTCGTTTATGCCAGTTTTCTTCCTAGTTTTCTCGTCAACTTTTTTCACTATTACCGCACAATAAAGATGCACCCCGCCTTTCCCAGGCAGGGACCCAGACACTACAACGCTGCCCTCTGGGACCGTTCCATATAAAATATCCCCAGTTTCACGATCGAGAATCTTAGTTGATTGCCCAATAAATACTCCCATCGATATCACAGAGTTTCTTTTTATTACCACCCCCTCAACAACCTCACTTCTTGCTCCTATAAAACAATTGTCTTCAATAATGGTCGGAGTTGCCTGAAGTGGTTCAAGTACTCCTCCAATACCCACACCTCCGGACAGATGGACGTTTTCGCCGATTTGAGCACAAGAACCTACCGTTGCCCACGTATCTACCATTGTTCCATTCCCAACATAAGCGCCAATATTGACAAATGATGGCATGAGCACGGTATTTCTCCCTACATAACTACCGAATCGAACGGTAGCTGGAGGCACAACCCTGGTTTTTAGATCTTTAAACTTGCCACTGGTATAACCTAAAAACTTATTGGCTACCTTGTCATAAAAATTTAAATCCCCTGCTTCGATATGCTTGTTATCTGAAATTTTGAAACTTAACAAAACTGCTTTTTTAAGCCAGTCGTTGACCTTCCACGATCCATCTTGAAACTCGGCAACTCGAAGAGTTCCATTGTCAAGGAGTCCTAACGTCTCTATGATCACATTTTGGGATTCTTTGTTAATCAGCTCGCTGTTATTGTTCCATAAATATTCAATCTTTGTCCGCAAATCAAGATTCGTTTGCATAGCTCTCCCTCATTTTTTGTTAGATTTTTCTATTTCAACGGTGGTGTATATTCCACCCCGAACATTCCATTTAGCTGTTATCTTCATGAATCGGGGATTCAGAAGTGTAAATAAATCATCCATGACCTGGTTCGTTACGGCTTCATGAAATCCTGGTTCATCTCGATATGCCCAAAAATAACTCTTTAACGATTTTAGTTCCACATTTACCAAATCGGGGATATATTCGATGTGGAAGACTGCGAAATCAGGTTGAGTCGTCAATGGACAAATACAAGTAAACTCTGGAATATCAAATCTTATCGTGTAATTACTTGTTACGTTTGGGTTGGGAAAGGTTTGGAGGTTTTTTTCTTTTTTTAGTGCCATAAGATGATTTTCCCCTGACAGGATATTTCTAATTAGTTAAACTTACGAATAATATAATATAGTTTCAATCTCTTTCGGCCGTTTTTACTAAAGTTTAAGAAATATTCGTGTTACTAACAAAAATAAGACTTTCGGGGTTTAAATCTTTCGTAGATTCTGCGGAGATAAAATTATCTACTGGTTTGACAGCGATCGTTGGTCCAAATGGTTGTGGAAAGTCGAACATTGTTGATGCCGTTAAATGGGTGTTGGGAGAAGCTAGGATCTCCGAATTGAGAAGTGGACAGTCAAAAGATATAATTTTTAACGGTTCAAGGTCTAGAGCGGCTGCGGGACGAGCGAGCGTAGAATTATTATTCGATAATTCGGACGGCTTATTAAAAGGGATTTGGGGAGGATTTAGTGAAATTTCGGTTCGGAGAACCATCATTTCCGATGGCTTGTCCACTTTTTCGATAAATGGCCAACAAGTACGTAAGAAAGACGTTCAAGATTTATTTGCAGGAACAGGTTTAGGGCCGCGAGCATATGCTATTGTGGGACAAGGTTCCATAAAGAACATAATTGAAGCCCGTCCGGAGGAGTTAAGATTTTTTGTTGAAGAGGCTGCTGGAGTATCTAAATACAGAATACGCCGTAAAGAAACGGAGAATCGACTGAGGGACAGTAAGATGAACCTTCTTAGGGTTGATGATCTTATTCAGGAGCTAGATAAGCAAATTGAGACGTTAACTTCGCAGGCGGAGGCGGCAGCGGAATATCAAAGCGCAGTTCAAAAAAAACTTCAAATAGAATTAGAAATATTAACCCGAAAACGAGAAGAATTTGAAACTAAATTGTCTTCGCTTAGAACTGTTCTTGATGAAAATGCCGTTGAGTTAAAAACCTTGAACCATCAGTACGAGGAAAAAAACATCGAATTAACAGACTGTAGAAATAAAACTTTTGATAAACAAAACAGACTGAATCAAATGACTGAAGAGTTTCATGAGTTAAATTCAGAAATTATTCGTAAGGAAAGTGAAGGCAAGCTACTTTTGCAAAGTATTGAGCAACTGACTAACCAAATTTCGAATATCTCGATGGAGCTAAGTAGTTTAGACTCAGTTGTTAACGATGAGGCAATTGAGTTAACGAATGCTGAAAATCACCTTACCGAAATAGATTTATCAATTGCTGATTTAAATAAAGAAATATTGTTAGTCGACGAAAAAATGAAACCAGTGGAAAAAGATTTGGAAGCTATTGATGTAGGTTTGGGTGAGGGTAATACTCAATTAGCATTGCTAAAAGCTGAAAAAATAAATATAGAACAAAAATTACGGCAAGATTTGGAACACGTTAAGGACATAGAGGAACGGCTACTTGTTTGTAAAAATGAACTACGGGGGGTAAAAAAAGAGGATACTCGGAAGCTGGATTCTGTAAAACAGGAGCTAGACAAGTTAAAAGCATCTGTAGGAAAAAATGTCGCCCGTCTAAACCAAGAGAGAGATAGTTTAACTAATATTGAAAATGTCTTACTGGAAAAGAACGTTGAACTAGCTGAAAAAGAAGGTATTGTGCTTTCTGCCAGAGCATCTCTTGAGGCTCTATCGCATATACAAGAAAAAGAGTTAGGGTCAGAAAAGATTAGTGAATGGCTTCGCAAGGTGGGTCTTATTGATTGTGAGAAACTCATTTCAACATTGATCGTTGACGAAGAATGGAATCTTGCCGTTGAGACAGTACTCGATAGAAAGATGGCTGCTATCATTTTGGAGTCAGAGAAACAAAATAAAACCTTATTCGGGCTTAACGCTCCCTTCGGAACATTTTTCATTCCGAAAAACTGGCAAACGGAAAATCAAAAAAGTTATGATAAAAGCAATCTCGGGTCAGTTGTGTCGAACGATTGCGCATCGTCACATGTGGTAAAAAATTGGCTAAAAAACTATTTGCTTGCAGATACCGATGATTACGCTAGAGAAAATATAAATTCGCTATCTCCTAATCAATATTACATAACTAAGAGCGGTAATATTTACGGTAGGGATCTGTTTTTTTTAAATTCAACTACTCCACAGACAAGTATTTTGTCTAGAGAAAAAGATATTCACACCTTAATGGAAAAGGTTAAAAATTCAGGCGCGGAATTTCAACAGCTTCAGACTGAAGTTGATGGTTTACGAAAGCAGATTGATGTAAAAAAAAGCACTGTAAAACAATATTTGCAGTTATGCGAAAAGGAGCAGGTGTTATTACATGAACAAGAATTAGCATTAGCAGTTTTGTTAGAAAAAAATGAGAATTTCATATCGAGAGAGAAATCATTGCTAGGTAACATTGAAAAACTTGAGTTCGATAGGAAACGTATTAATGACCGTTCTGTATCGCTGCAAAATGATTTGAAAAGAAACTGTGAGGAAATCAAAAAACTTGAGATTTGGAAGGAAAAACAAGGAAAAGAGAGAGAGAACCTATCAGAAGTTATTGGAGGTTATAAGGAACAACTGCAAAGTCAAACAAAATCCAAAAATGAAAAACAATTAGAGCAGATGAGTCGTCAAGAGTACATTGCCGGAAAAAATGAGAGATTAGACGATTTGCAGAAGCGAAAAGCGGAGTTGCTCAAACGAAAGAACGAATATTCCAGGATAAAGATAGAGAAGGAAAACACCACCGATGAATTCAAAATAGCTGAATCGTTAAGAGCTAAGGCGAACTTTGAAAAGGAATTGATTATTTTGAGAAATGAGCTTAGAGAAACTACAAATCAAGAAAAAACGGTTGGTTCGGAAATTTCAGCCTTGCAAGATTTGATTGCCGAGAAAAAAGAGGATTTTCACTCTTCGGAAATTGTTTTGACAGAGAAAACATCAGGGTTAGAACAAATAAAAAATGATATACAGATGAAATTAAATGATTTAGGAAAACATGATGAACGTAGATCGGAATACAAAAGCGCGGGGGAAAGCTTGAGTCAACTGGAGACAGAATTATATCGTTTTACAAAAAAAATGGAAAAAATGGGACCTGTAAATTTGGCAGCAGAGACTGAAATAACATCGATTAATCAAAGAAGAGAAGACTTAATTTCTCAAGTAAGAGACATTAGAATTGCAGAGACCGAACTAAGTCAGGCTATAAAAAAGATTGATGCTGAAACGAAAGATCGTATGAGTCAGACTATGGACCAAATTAACAAAAATTTAGAGTTTTTATTTCCTAAAATGTTTGGAGGGGGACAAGCTCGACTCATGCCACTTGAGGAGGATCTACTAACAGCGGGTATGGCAATACAGGCTCAGTTACCCGGCAAGAAAACTATGTCGATACAGTCTCTTTCTGGAGGGGAAAAGTCAATGGCTGCTGCAACCCTAATATTTGCTTTTTTCTTGCTTAATCCTGCCCCCTTCTGTTTACTGGACGAGGTAGATGCGGCATTAGACGACTCCAACACACGAAAATTAAGTACGTTGGTTGTAGAGCTTTCAAAAAAAACACAATTTATTTTCATAACGCATAATAAGATTTCCATGGAAATTGCCAGTCAGTTGGTTGGTGTTACGATGAGAGAACCTGGAGTTTCTCGGATTGTTTCCGTAGATATTGAGTCAGCTCTCTCTACAAATGAGAATGGCGTTGCACAGGTAATTTGAACTGGTTAGATTCGGTAGTTTTTCTCTTCGGTGAGGCTATTGTGTTTGCACTTGGTTCTTTCTTAGCATTGAGCGTTGCGATATTTTTTGATTATCTGCGTCAAAAGAAACGTAACGTTTTAGTCACGTCAAAAATTTTACCCACAAATAGTCAATTAGGAATCCAAAAATTACCACGGTTAGCCGAAAGGATTAACTTGGATCCAAGGTATGAATGTATCGTAACCTTTCGTGGCTTAAGCAAACAAAACTACGAAATATTTCTGTCAGGAAAAAATTATAAAAAAAAAATCGGTTTCAAAACAATTTTTTTATCATCAAACTTTAATGACAAAAACATGTATGACTTAAATTCCTCATTTTCGATTGTTCTAGCCGATCGATTTGGACATATTACTGAGAATGAGTATCTTGAGTTTCTCGACCATATCGGACAGTTAAAAACTATTTTGGGCAAGGATACAGTATTGCAAAAACCACTTCCAACCTATTCAAAGATTTATAAGTCTTCAAAGCAAGCATACAGCAGAATTTCCAAACTGGACTCAATACTCGAATTTACTCTTAATTCTTCTGATAGTATTGATTTAAATTTATTAAGAAATTATATGGAGAAACTGGGTTACATAGAGATCATGCCATCAAAGTTTGTATTGTTTGATGGCAGGGAAAGTAAATTGTCTACCGCAGAATTTGGTTTTTCGAAAAATAATTTTAGATTTCTATTTAATATTGCTGTTTCCGAAGACTCTCCACGAGATTTAAAAGATATGTTTAATGGGTTACGTTGGATAGCAGAATATTTCCAATGCCAGATCTTGGATAAAAATCAAAAGACAGTTACCAAAAACTCTTTTATGGAAATTATAAAGCAAGTGGAAATCCGACAAAATCAATTAAAAGAAGAGGGCTTAAATCCGGGGAGTAGATTATCAAGGGAAATATTTCACTTAAGATGATTAAATCTTCGCAAAAAAAAAGGAATTATCTAATTTGTGAGATTAAACGGCACCAGGTCGCATACTATGCGGATGACTGTCCAAAAATAAGTGATCGAGATTACGATAAATTAGTTAGAGAATTGTTTTCCCTGGATAGTGAGCTTGACATCCCGAGAAGCTTAACTGAAAAAACCCTGGGAGTGGGCTACAAAAAAAAGGATGAGTTTAGCTCTGTAAAACACACGATTCCTATGCTGTCTTTGGACAATGCTTTTGATTTTAACGAACTTGATCAATTTTTTTGTAAGGTCGAGGAGTTTTGCAGAAAGACTAACATGTGTTCTCCTCCGGTTTACTGCGCTGAATTAAAGCTTGATGGCGTGGCAGTGTCTTTAATATATGTTGACGGAAAGTTAACAACCGCTGCAACTAGAGGCGACGGGATTAATGGAGAGAATATCACTGAAAATGTTATGGGCATGCAAGGAGTCCCGTATATATTGGATTTCAGAAGACTGCAAAAAAATAATGTTAAGTTCAACAACCAATCTTTTTTAGAAATCAGGGGAGAGGTTGTCTTTCTAAAAGATGATTTTAAGACATTCAATAAAAATCAGGAAAAGTCATCCGAAAAACTGTTTGCCAACCCGAGAAACGCAGCGGCGGGAAGTTTAAGGCAACTTGACGCAGCTGTGACAGCATCAAGACCTCTCACATTTTTCGCGCATGGCGCAGGCGAAATTCAAGGTTTTACAGACAACCTTTTTGGCAATCATTCAATTTTTTTAGAGTTTTTAGAAAAAATTGGATTCAAACCACTGGTACCTCGAGTCAAAAATATGCAGCCGCAAGCTATCAAAGATTTCATAAGTAACGTGTTAACAATTCGAAAAGATTTGGCAGTAGAAATTGACGGAATAGTTGTTAAGGTGGAAAGTTTTGAGCTTCAAGAGAAAATGGGAACTACTGTTAGAGCTCCACGATTTGCTATAGCGTATAAACTACCATCAGAAACGGTTGTTACTGAGATTCTAGGTATCGATGTCCAGGTGGGGAGATTTGGAACGCTCACACCCGTAGCGAGGTTGAAAACGGTAAGTATTGGCGGAGTTAAAATCTCAAATGCTACTCTACATAACGAAGAAGAACTAGAAAAAAAAGGCGTTAAAATTGGGGATAAAGTGGAGGTGAGAAGGGCAGGTGACGTAATTCCCGAAATTGTACGAACGTTGGACGATCGGACAAACGAACGGGTAATAGATAAAAAATTGTCGTTTTCAATGCCAGACTTTTGCCCCTCTTGTGGTGGGAAGACACGAAAGCCAAAAGGCGAAGCAGCGCGGAGATGTGGTGCCGGGAAAAAGTGTCCTGCCCAATTTGAGCAGTCTTTTATTCATTTCGTAGGTAAAAAGGCAATGAATATAGATGGATTAGGAGCAAAAGTGATTAAGCAGTTAATTGACGAAAAACTAATTCTTTCTTTTGCGGATATATACAAACTAAACCGAATTCAGTTGGAAAATTTAGAACGATTTGGAAGAAAATCCGCAAAGAAATTATTAGAGAGTATCAACAAGTCGAGGACTTCTACACCTGCTAAACTACTTTACTCTCTTGGTATAAGACACGTTGGGGTACAAACCGCGAAATCTATTTGTGAGTCAATAGAGTCTTTTGAAGAATTGTTCTCAATTTCTTCAGAAAAATTAAGTACCATAAAAGATATTGGTCCAGTTGTAGTTGACTCTGTTTTAAGTTTTTTTAAAAACACGCAAAATTTAAAATTGACTCAGGAATTAATAGGAGAAATTGTCTTTGAAGAAGAAGAAATAAAAAAGAGCGGAGTTTTTGCTGGTAAAAGTGTTATTTTTACAGGGGCTCTAAAAGTGCTAAAAAGGATCGAGGCACAAGATCTCGTTCAGAAAAATGGAGGAACAATTTCCTCTACCGTAAACAAGAATACAAATCTTTGCGTAGTTGGTGAAAAAGCTGGTTCAAAAGAAGCTGCCGCCCGAAAACTGGGTGTAAGAGTTATTACCGAGGAAGATTTTCTGGAAATGATTGAGGTAAGAAAGTAATGAAAGGGGAATAATGATTAAGAAGGCCGTTTTTCCTGTCGCAGGGCTAGGAACACGTTTTTTACCAGCAACCAAGGCATGTCCAAAGGAAATGTTACCAGTTGTAGATAAGCCCTTAATCCAATATGCGGTTGAAGAAGCTGCCGATGCGGGCATAACTGAGATGGTTTTTGTTACTGGGATGTCAAAAAGGGCGATTGAGGATCATTTTGATAGTGTGCCAGAGCTTGAACGAACTTTGAAAAAGCAGGAAAAAGAAGAGCTCTTTGACTTGGTACAAAATATCCCTCCAAAAGGTGTTTCATGCATTTTTATTAGGCAGCCAAAACCGCTTGGATTGGGCCATGCTGTTTATTGTGCAAAGCCTATTGTTGGCGAGGAAAACTTTGCCGTTATATTAGCAGATGATCTAATGATTCCAAAAAATAAAGATTCTGGGATATTAAAGCAAATGGTTAATAATTTTTCTAAAAATATTTGCGGGATGGTAGCAGTAGAGCATGTGAAAGGTAAGGAAATTGAAAACTACGGGGTTATAGGAGGTAATTCGGTTTCAAAAAATTTGACAAATATTGAAGTAATTTGCGAAAAACCTGCAGAAGAAGTTGCACCATCTAATCTTGCGGTCGTTGGGAGATATATTTTTACCAAGCAAATTTTCCGAGCAATAGATAACATTGGACCTGGCAAAGGTGGTGAAATTCAACTAACTGACGCAATAGCTTATTTAATAGCGGAAAAAAAAGAGTTTCAAGGCTTCAGATTTGACGGAGTTAGGTTCGACTGTGGTTCTAAACAGGGATACCTACAGGCAACGGTAGAATTGGGCATTCGGCATGTCGATGAGGGAAAAAACTTTAAAAGTTGGCTTAAACATAAACTTTTTTGATAATTTTGGTAAATTTATCAGTTTTAGTTGAATACTGTCTTAAAACGTATAGAATGTAATGAAATTATGAATTTTGGCCTTTAGGAGGAGTTATGCCCCGGCACGTTAGATATGGTGATTATGTACAAGCAGTAACGGTTGATGAAGAAAAGCTAAGTTACTCGAAGCTCATGCCAAGTGTTCAGCTAGATTCGAGTGGTAACGAGATTCCTCAGAAACCAGAGAAACTTAAAATGAGTGGGATGGATGTCTATAACGTCATCAAACCTTATGTAAGTACTAGATTCATGGAGCAGGTAAACGCCGTGGTTCCTCTTGCTGCATATTTAGCTCTTTTTCAGATACTTGTTCTGGGTGTACCAATTGCTGAGGCAGCTCTTTTGGGAGTGGGACTCTTAGCCGTAATGTTTGGGTTAATGGTATTTATGGAAGGTCTTAAGCTGGGATTGATGCCATTTGGGGAGACTATAGGCTCGAAACTGCCGCTAAAGTTACCATTAATCGGGGTGTTATTTATTGCGTTTCTCCTAGGTATTGGGGTAACTTTTGCGGAGCCTGCAATCGGAGCTTTGCAAGCGGTCGGCTCTATTGTTGACCCGGAAAAAGCTCCGTATCTATATACTTTGCTTAGCCCCCAAAGGGTTACTTACACTGTCTTATTTGTCGGTGCTGGCGTGGGAGTTGCGGCAGTTGTTGGTACCTTGCGGTTCCTTTACGACTGGAGTTTGAAACCGTTAATCTACCTTCACCTGATTCCAGTTGTTTTGCTGACGGGATATTGTTTTTTCGATCCTGATCTCGTAACTATGATTGGCTTGGCCTGGGATTGCGGGGCTGTTACTACCGGCCCGGTTACCGTTCCACTTGTTTTGGCATTGGGGATTGGAGTGGCTAATGCTGGGGGTCAAACAGGGAAAGAGAGTAAGTTACAAGGGTTCGGAATCGTTACATTAGCCTCGTTAAATCCAATTTTGGCTGTCCTGTGTTTAGCGATATTTTGGAAGTTTACAGTTCCAGTAGACGTCATTCTAGCCGAAGCACAAGCAAACATGGCAGCAGCGGCCACCGCTGCGGAGGCTGCGTGGCACACTCAATCTCCATACGCTGAGGTTGTTGGTGGTGTTCGGGCAATTGTCCCTCTCGTTATATTCTTAATGATCGTGTTATTTCTGGTTTTGCGCGAAAAGCTACCAAACGCATTTATTGTCGTTTGGGGCCTGTTCCTCTCGGTCCTCGGGATGTGTATTTTCAGTATAGGGTTAACTTACGGGCTAGCACAATTGGGTGCCGGTACTGGGGGACTTGTGCCGGGTTTATTCGTCGACATGGATGACAGTTTGATGCCGGCAGCGCCGTTATACAACTTTGGTATTGGTGTTGCAATAACCGCGTTATTTTGTTTCCTTTTAGGATTTGGGGCAACACTAGCCGAACCAGCCCTTAACGCTCTAGGTCTCACTGTGCAAAATTTAACTAACGGTTCATTCAAAAAATCAATGCTTATGTATTCAGTTTCTACCGGGGTTGCTGTCGGAATTACCTTGGGAATACTCAAACTTATTTTTGGATTTAGCATTTTATATATTCTTGTTCCAGGCTACATTTTGGGAGTGGTGCTTACCTACTTATCTACCGAGGAATTTGTCAACGTAGGTTGGGATAGTGCTGGCGTTACAACTGGGCCGATCACAGTGCCTCTCGTACTTGCTATGGGGTTAGGATTCGGAAAGGCAGTCGGAGCAGTTGAAGGATTCGGAATTCTCGCGTCTGCCTCTATTAGCCCGATAGTAGCTGTTTTAGCGTTAGGTGTTTATGTTCAATGGCGAGTAAAAAAAGATAATGAGCGGGCTGCATTAGAGGCAGCGGATGACACTGCTAAAGCGTAATCTGTTATTACTAAAGGAGAGATACTCAAATGGCAAAGCGTAAAGTAACAAATTTGACCGATGTTTCGGAAATAACCTGTGTCGTTCAAAAGGGAATGGCGGACGATATCGTTCAGTCACTACTCGATGCTGGAATTCAAGGGGCCACAGTTCACTCGGGAGTTGGAACTGGAATTAGGGAAAGAATGGGAATGCTTGGTGTGGCTGTTGAAGTGGAACGAGAAATAGTACAGGTTTTAGTTTCAAAAGACCAGGTTGACAGGATATTTGAGAGAATGTATCTCGCGGGCCGCCTAGACACCCCGGGAATGGGATATATCTATGCTGCCCCGCTGGTTCAAGCAGCCACTTATATACCTGCCCATCTCCTTGAAGACAAGGATTCTTTATCTTCACTGGGAGTATAAAATGAGCGATTCTAAAATCCCAAATATTGACTACACTCGTTTGTTAACGTGCATTTTATACGAAGGGGGAGCTGCCGATGTGCTGGAGGAACTGTACAAACGAGGGATAAAAGAGGGTTATTTTGTATCAGTTAGAGGTGCACCAATAGGGAGATCTTCAACTGTCGAGGGTTTACCTGAGATTCCTAAGACGGAAATACTACGTGTCGTCGTTGCTGCAGATCAGGCAGACTATATTTATCAAATGATATATGAGTTTGCTAAACTAGACGAGCCGCAAATGGGTATCATTTTTGTGAAAAAGCTTACAAGGTCATCGCTTAATATTCTTCCGGAAGATACCGATCTTACGGAGATGGGCTTTCAGCAAGATGCAGCCTGAATTGACTATCGATAAATTAAACTTAAGAAATGCAGAATTAAGGAGAAATAGATGAACGAAGAGTCCGCAGATGTAAAAATTAAAAAGAATAGGAGACGCATTTTTGATGCGGAATCTTTTGTGCAATTTAACCAGGGGCAGGTTTTTGTCGGGCGTTCGGTTATTGAGGAAAATAGAGCCCTTGCGCTGAAGAGTTTTGCCGCAGATGCACAAGGAAATAGAGAACTTTTATTGAGGACTGTTGATGATGTTTTGCGAAACCGTGAGGTCATGGTTGAACAGTTAAGTCCCGCTACCCCCGAAGAGGAACGTTTTCAAAGCTCGATGAAAAATAGGGTAAAAATTGAAGAACTAGAAAAGCAGGCTGAATTTAACAAGGCTATGTTAGAGATAAACCAAATGATGGTTGATGCAAATAAGTTACTAATTGAGATTAATCTCAAGACAAGGCAGACAAATGAAACCCTGGTAGAGTATTTGGATGAGCTTTCAACATTAAATGCGAAATGGTTGGATGGGGATCTCGAGAGTGCCATGAAGGCTTCTACAGGCTCGGATAATGATTCAAGAGTGTCAGATAATACTTCTCGATCAGAATCGGTGGCTGAGTTGGCCCAGAAAAACAGGGAAACCATTACTGCGTTATATGAAAGAGCTAGTTCTAACAGAGGTACAATTTTGGGCGAAGCAGAGAAAAGTGCGGAACTTAGGGAAGAAATTGTTACACTTAGGGAAAAAATTTCGGCTAATCAAAGGCGAGTGGCTGATAAAATTATTGAAATGTAAGAAGGTGCGTTAATAAAAATAAGTTTGTTAGAGATGGTCACGCGCTGTGTGGCGTCATCTTTTGATGTTGTCTAAAAAAATTGGTTAAATAGTTTCCTGACCGAGTTGCAGGGTGTTCGCGGTTGCGAATAACGCCCGTATGTGATTGTTGGGGCTTCTCTTTTTTCTTGTAGGAAGATGATCGCAAAGCAGAGGGTATTTGAAATTTTAGATGGCTCATCGAAAGATTCTGCTAGCCGGATTTGTGAGCTTGTCATTATCTCGATAGTAGTGTTGAACGTTTTTGCCGTTCTTCTTGATTCCGTTCCGGAAATTCATCAAAAATACAAAAATTATTTCGCATCATTTGAACTTCTTAGTGTAATTTTTTTCACATTCGAGTACTTTTTAAGAGTTTGGTCATACGGGGCTAAATATGACTCTGATAAGGGAGGTTCCTGGAAGGGGCGTAAAGAATATATATTCTCTTTCTATGGCCTTATCGATTTCGTGGCCACAATGCCATACTACTTGCAATTCATTTTTCCCGGTATGGATCTGAGGGTCCTAAGAGTATTGCGTATGTTAAGAATTCTTAAGTTAACGCACTACAACTCAGCCCTTCAAGACTTGTTTATGGCTATAATTGCTGAGAAACGAGCATTCGGTTCCGCAGTTTTCTTAGTAACAATTGCAACCATAGTTTCTGCTTCGTTGATGTATTTTGCAGAGGGATCGCTTCAACCTGAACATTTTTCTTCTATCCCTAAGAGTATATATTGGGCAGTCATAACCATTAGCACTGGTTATGGTAACGTTGAACCAATTACTAATATTGGTTGGATAATTGCGGCATTAACTGGATTTACCGGTGTTTGCATGGCTGCGATTTTAACGGGTATCGTAGCATCATCGTTTTCAAATCAATCAGCCCGTAAGCGTGCGGCGTTTGAGGGACAACTTAAACTTGTTCTAGTAGATGAAGTGGTTGATGAATCAGAGAAAAGACTTCTAAGGATGCTTCAGACGAAATACAGAATTAGTGATGAAGAGGTTGAAGAAATGTTGAGTAATCTTACAAATGGAGAGATTACAAAGCTATGAATTCGATTAGTAAAATACAAGCTAAAACTTACGCGTTATTGGACGGTTCTGAATATTCGGCAGCTAGTCGTTTTATCGAATTTTTTATTGTTTCAATTGTTGTTCTCAATGTGCTGGTAATTATTTTAGAGTCAGTACAAACTGTCAACCAAAATTTTGGCCATGCCTTTTACTATTTTGAAGTTTTTAGTGTGATAATTTTTACGGTTGAGTACATATTGCGAGTTTGGTCATATGGACTAAGGTATAAAAAAAATGGGGAGGGAACATGGAAAGGTAGAAAAGAATATATTTTTAGCTTCTATGGGTTAATCGATTTTTTTGCTACTGCTCCATTTTATCTTCAGTTATTGTTTCCTGGATCAGATCTTCGATTTTTGCGCGTCTTTAGGTTACTACGAATTTTTAAATTATCAAGATACAATAGCGCACTCCAGGACCTTGGAGAGGCTGTGGTTGCTGAAAGAGAATCATTTTACTCTGCTTTCTTTCTCCTATTAATCGCTTGTCTTCTTTTTTCTTCACTCCTGTATATTGTAGAGGGACTAGCGCAGCCTGATGTCTTAGGTTCCATTCCGTTAGCCATGAAATGGTTCATAATGACAATAGTTGGAGGATGGGGAAACGTTGACCCTACTACAGCGTTAGGGTCTGTATTAATTATTGTTACGCAGCTGATAGCAATTATGTTAGCTGCTATTCTCACTGGTGTTGTAGCGACTGCTTATAATGCACAAGTAACTAGACGTGAGGCTAAGTATGAAGCTCTCGTAAGGGAAGTTCTAGCCGACGGAGTAGTTGACGAGGACGAACAGAAAGAGCTTGATATACTAAAGCAAAAATTTGGAATGAGTGATGAGCAAGTCGAAATGATAGCTGAGCAGGTGAGGGTGGAAAACCAGGAAATAGAAGAAAAAGCTCAGCTAGAAAAACTTAAAAAACAAAAACCGACTAATCCAGATGGCTGACAATATAAATGAAAGAAAAACAACAAGATACTGAAAATCTGGCTGATGCTTTCAAGCGAGGCGTGGATTATTCAAAAAGGTTCAGAGCATTTAAAGAAGAAGTGCGGGAAGAGAAAAACTGGGGTTTACGCGTTAGGGTTACTGCAATTTTCTTAACATTAGTAGTCGGTGCGATAGTTGGCCTCGTTGCTTTATCCCTTTTGTCGGTTGTGGAGTTTTTTAATAGTTTTTGGAAACCGAAAATCATTACAGATTTTGCCCAGATAGAGTTTTCCTGGAACATAACGCTCGGAATCAGTTTGTTTATTTCGGCATTAGTTGCCGGACAGCTTTTAAAACTTATTTCTGGTGGTCGTCCTAGGGGACCAGCTGATTTGATCTTAAGTGCCCAACGAAATGAACCACCCGAAATAAAAAATGGTTTTTTGTCGGCAACTGTAGCCATGATTTCCTTATCAGGGGGAAGTTCTGTTGGAATGTTTGGGCCGTTGATGCACTTTGGCGGATGCTTTAGTTATTTTGTTAAAAAAAACATAAAGCTAGTTACCAAATTACCTCTCGAGGTGATACTAGGGAGCGGCGCTGCTGCTGCCATCGCAGCGGTTTTTTCAGCACCCATTGGTGCAGCGATTTTCGCGCATGAAGCTATTATTCGCAGATTTGGTTCATTTGGTGCAGGACCAGTGATAGCAGCTGCATTTAGCGCGCATTGGGTTGCGTTAATATTAGTTGGCGAAGCTACTTTATTTAATATTTCTACCTCGCCCGAAATAAATATACGTACTTTATTCATCGCGATGGGAGTTGGTTTTTTGTCTGCGATAATATCAATAATTTACATTAATTCAGTTACTTATATGCCAAACTTGGCAAAGAAGGTTAATGTACCCCTGCCGGTCAAGCCTTTAATCCCAGCGGCATTTCTCTTTTTAATTTCCCCAATATTTCCTGCTTTATTAGGGCATGGATTGTGGACTGTTGACTTAGCGTTAGCAGGTCAATTTAGCCTTGCTTTCCTTATACTGCTCATTCTACTAAAAATATTTGCTACCTCTTTTTGTATAGGTTTTGGTTTTTTTGGTGGTGTTTTTGCACCGGCCCTCTTTTTAGGCGTACTTGTTGGAGGAGTTGTAGATTTAACGCTAATAAGTTTCGGATACGGGACGTCCAATTTTGGAATTTTAGGTGCAGCAAGCTGTATCGGGGCGGTCATAGGGGCCCCACTTGCAGCAGTTGTGATTGTTTTTGAACTTACCGGTAGTTATGAATGGTCGGTGCTTGCAATGGTTAGTGTAGTCACATCACAACAATTCACACGGGCATATGCTGGACGATCACTATTTGATAGACAACTATCACTTAGGGGTATAAAGTTGTCGGACGATCATAAGTAATTTCATGCAGTTAAACTCCTCATCAGTTCGGTCTCTATATCGATCGTCTCTGTTTCAGTAAGAGAATACTCTCGTTTCACCAAAAAAACGTCTTCGACTTTCTCTCCGAGCGTAGAAATTTTTGCAGAGTGTATTGAAAAGTTGTGAGAAGCTAAAATATTAGCTACGGTGTATAGTAGACCGGGGTTATCTATGGACGTAATTGAAAGTATGTAAAACTCTGCTTTCTCATCGGGCGTTAACTCGATTCGTGGAGTAAGGGGAAAGTTTCTTTGCCTGCTTGATAATTTTGGTGTGGGTTCCGGAACAGAAACTTTCTTTGTATCGTTTAGAATTTCGACGAGTTCTAATTCACACGCTTCTTGCACTCTACGGATATCATCTTTCAACATGATTGTTTGATCAATCAAAAAGCTGTCAAGAACGTATCCATGATTAGTGGTGTTTAATCTGGCATCCAAAACCCCAAGGCCCCTGAGATGGAAGTATCCTAAAATATCGGCAAATAAATCTTTCCTGTCTTTCCCGTAAACAACAACTTTCAATCCAATATTGTCGTTAGTTACTTTGAAAAACACAACATACTTGTCCGTAAGATATTTGTTATGTAGTAATTCAGAGTGCCATAAAATTTCACTTGTTTCGTGCCGTAAAAAATATGAAACATTCATATACTTTTTAATTTCCTCTCCTGCAAGTTCATATACACTGGTGAGTTTTTTGTTTTCTTCCGCTTCAGTATGTGCTGCAAATGCGTCTTTGCCCTCCTCTTTTTTGAGTAAATAATTGTTGGTTTTATAAAAAAGGGTTACAAGCAATTTCGCTTTCCAATTATTCCAGACTTTTGGGGATGTTCCTCTAATATCCGCTACTGTCAACAGGTAGAGACAAATAAGATTCTCGCGATTAGAAACTTTCTTCGCAAACCGCATAATAGTTTTAGGGTCATCTATATCTTCTTTTTGGGCAACGGAGGACATGGATAGATGCTCTCTTACAAGAAAGCTAATCACTTCCGTTTCTTTTTCCTTTAATCCGTATCCACTGGAGAATTTTCTTACCTCTATTTCTCCGAGCCTTGAGTGATCCCCTCCTCTACCTTTTGCGATATCGTGAAATAATGCTGCTAAATAGAGTTGATAAGGCTGAACAAAGGTTATTAATTCGCTACACAAAGGAAATTCGTGTGCATGTTCTACCTTCGTAAAACGTTCAAGATTCGCAATAACCTGAAGCGTATGTTGATCCACTGTGTAAACATGGAAGAGATCGTGCTGCATTTGTCCGACAATCTTTCTGAAAACTGGTAACATCCTTCCCAAAATTCCAAGTCTATGCATTGAGTTTAGAGTCTGAACGAGCTTTTTCTCTCTTTTGAAAATATTTAAAAACTCTCGCTTTGTTTCTTTTCTTCTGACAAAGCAATCTGAGATTAAACTACGGTTATTCCATATAATTCTGGTCGTTTCGGGGCTGAATCCAGAGACTCCTGGAGTCTCCTGTAGAATTTTAAAACACTCAATTATCAGCATCGGGTCCTTTTGGAGGTCTTCCTTTTTTTCGAAATCAAGCAAACCTCGAAATTCTAAAAAATTCGTATTCACTCTGTTTATCCATAGCTTCTTTTTAAATCGCGCAAAATTTGCATCATTATTTTTGGCTAGTAGCTTAAGTTCTATACTTGCTAAAAACATCTCAAGTATTTGATAAATTACTTTTGCCGAATTAAAAAAGCTCTGCATTAAGCGTTCGCTAGCTCTTCTATTAGTTTCGTCTAAAAATCCGTAAGTTGTTGCTACCTTAGTTTGTAAATCAAAAATTAACTTGTCTTCGCATCTTCCCGCTACAATGTGGAGGTGTCCTCGAAGAGTTTTTAATTTTGCTTCATGTCTTTTCAGTTGGCTTGCTTCTTCTTCCGTGAGAAGCTCACTGGCTAGAGTTTTTTGCCAATTCTCGTTAGTGTAAAATTGTGTACAGATCCATTTAATGGTTTGTATGTCCCTCAAACCACCTGGCGACTCTTTAATGTTCGGTTCAAGGTTGTACGGTGTATTTTGATATCTAGCGTGTCGTTTTTGTAGCTCCAATAACTTTGCTCTAACGAAAGACGATGAATCAATTCTCTCTTTTCTTTGTTTTTTTATTTCATTAAATAGATTCTTTTCCCCGCGTAAATATCTAATTTCTAACAAATTAGTTGATACAGTTGAGTCTTTTTTTGCTAGTGCGATTGACTCTTCAACAGTTCTGACACTTTGTCCCGCTTCTAGTCCAATGTCCCAAAGATTGGATACAAATGTGCCTATCGCTTCAGTTTCCTTAGCATGGGTTTGCCTTCGAATTAATATCAACAAATCTATATCAGAGTAGGGCGCCAATTCGCCTCTGCCATATCCGCCCACCGCGAGCAAGCATGCGTCATCAATGTTAAACTCCGCCCAAATATTTTTTATAATTTCGTCAACTTTCTTTGTGTATCGAGTCATATTAGACAAAGCACGGGTCTCCTTGGCCCACGAGCTACAGAATTGACGCCTCGCATTGACTAGTTCGTCTTTGTAACTGTCTAATTTCATACTGTTTTTTACTGTTGTAAATATTTATCAGGATTATTCTCAGATACTGTCATGACTTCATAGCCGTCCTCAGTAACTAATATCGTGTGTTCCCATTGCGCAGAAAGACTGCGATCTCTAGTTACGATAGTCCAACCATCTGGCATTTCTTTAACATCCCGTTTGCCAAGATTAATCATAGGTTCTATGGTAAAAGTCATACCTTTTTCTAGAACTGCGCCAGTTCCATTAGTACCGTAGTGTAAAACTTGTGGCGGTTCGTGAAATTTTTTCCCGATACCATGGCCACAGAATTCTCTCACAACTGAGTAATTATGATTTTCTGCAAAACGTTGTATTACATGCCCTACGTCTCCCAAAAATGCTCCCGGTTTTACGGCCCTTATACCTTCCCACATCGCCTCATATGCGACATTTACAAGTCTTTTAGCTGCAATTGAGGGTTTGCCAACTAAAAACATACGACTAGTATCTCCGTGATATCCATTTTTGATAATAGTGACGTCAATATTCAGAATATCCCCATTTTTTAGCTTTTTTGGTCCTGGGATTCCATGACAAATCTGATGGTTAACGGAAGTACAAATAGATTTTGGAAAGGGTTTGTAGCCAGGTGGCGCATAGTTTAATGGCGCAGGAATCACTTTTTGAACATCAACCATAAAATCGTGGCACAGTGCATCAAGTTCACCTGTAGTAGCTCCCGGTTTTACGAACGGGGTTATGTAGTCAAGCACTTCCGATGCAAGCCGTCCCGATAGTCGCATTAATTCTATTTCTTCTTCAGATTTGATTGAAATGGCCATAACTAGTAGAATAATATGTTTTTCAATTCTTTTAAACTGGAGTATTAAATGACGGTATCAATGAGAGAGATGCTTGAGGCGGGAGTTCATTTTGGTCACCAGACTAGGTTCTGGAATCCAGGCATGGCTCCCCATATTTTTGGTCATCGGAACAAAATTCACATAATCAACCTTGAATCTACCGTAAAAAAACTTGCTGAAGCAGTTAAATTTGTGAGAACACTTGCGGCAAACAAAGGTGTTATTATGTTCGTTAGCACGAAGAGAGCATCTCGCGAAATTATCGCCCAGGAGGCTTTGAGATGTAAAATGCCGTATGTAGATCAGCGATGGCTTGGGGGCATGATGACAAATTTTAAAACGGTAAAAGCTTCAATAAGTCGGCTGAAGGAGATGGAAGCAATTTCGTCAGAGGGAGGGCTTGAAAGCCTTTCAAAAAAAGACGCCCTGAATTTCAACAGAAATTTGGAGAAATTAAATAAAGGTCTGGGAGGCATTAAGGATTTATCTACATTACCTGACGCCATTTTTATAATCGACGTCGGCTATCATAAGATTGCGGTCCAGGAAGCTAATGCGCTAAATATCCCCGTCGTGGGGGTCGTAGACACGAATAATTCGCCGGCGGGCGTTGACTATGTCATACCTGGTAATGATGACTCAAGCAGAGCTGTAAAACTGTATGCAAGGGAAATGGCTGATGCCATCATTACAGGGCAGAGGAAAGCGGTGGAGGAAATCGTCAATGATGAGAAATCAGACAACAATGATGAAGAATTTGTAGAGGTAGAGTCCGATGAGTCAAATTAAAGCTTCTGAAGTAAAAGCATTAAGGGAGAAAACGGACGCCCCAATGATGGAGTGCAAAAAGGCTCTTGCGGAGGCTCAGGGAAATTTTGAAAAGGCTGAGGAAATTCTTCGGGTAAAGTTGGGCTCAAAAGCTAGTAAGACAGCATCTCGAATAACCGCGGAAGGTGCAATAGCGATTAATGTGACAGACTCAGTTGGTTGCATCATAGAGGTTAACTGCGAAACTGACTTTGTGGCAAAAAACGATGATTTCCTCAATTTTGTCAGAGATTTATCAAAATTAATCTCCCAAATTAAGGAAGCAAATTTGAACATTCAAAGCCTAAAAGGGGTTAAGTTTGAAAATGACAAATCTGTTGAAGATGTAAGATCACATCTTATCGGGAAGATAGGTGAAAATATTTCTATCCGGAGATTCAACGTTATGAAGGCTTCAGGCACTTTTCACGTTTATCTTCATGGAACAAAGATTGGTGTTTTACTGGATCTAGTTGGTGGTTCAGGTGAGGTTGGTAAGGATGTCGCTATGCATATTGCTGCGATGAAACCAAAAGCGTTGGATGTTGCAGATATAGATAAAAATTTGATAGAGAAAGAGCAGAGAGTTGCGAGAGAAAAAGCTGTCAAAACAGGAAAACCGCCGGAAATCATTGAAAAAATGGTTGCGGGAGCGGTTAATAAGTACGTAAAAGAGGTATCCCTGTTGGGTCAAGTGTTTGTAAAAGCTGATGATGGAAAACAAACAGTTGCTGAATATCTCAAAAGTGCAGGAGCAACTGTTAAAGCATTTCGGTTATTTGTTGTAGGTGAGGGATTAGAGAAAAAATCCGAAAATTTTGCGGACGAGGTTGCTGCGACCCAGGCTGCCTCAAGGGCTTAACGTTCATAAGTGTAACGATATTGGATAAGACGAGTTGGACTCATACAAAAAACCTTATAAAAGAGTACTGTTAAAACTCTCTGGCGAAGCGTTAATGGGTACAAGTCAGTTTGGTATCAATAAAAAGACTATAGATTCCATCGTGGAGGAGATAAAACAAGTTTACGATTTAGGCGTCGGATTAGCGATAGTCATTGGCGGAGGTAACATTTTTCGTGGAGTAGCATTGGGTGCTACCGGATTAGAGCGGGCCACAGCGGACTACATGGGTATGATAGCAACCATTATGAATGCTATCGCACTACAGGATGCTATGCGACAAGCGAAAGTTGAGGCTAAAGTGCAGTCTGCTATACGTATCGATCAGATTGTTGAGCCGTATATGCGTCAAAAAGCTATGAAATATCTGAACGAAAAAAAAGTTGTAATCTTTGCTGCTGGTACGGGAAATCCTTTTTTTACCACTGACACAGCCGCGGCCCTCAGAGGGGCAGAAATAGGTGCAGAACTTCTCATAAAAGCCACTAGAGTTGATGGTATTTACGAATCGGATCCAGAGCAAAATCCAAGCGCTAAGATGTACGAATCAATTTCTTTTGATGAGGTTATCAACAAAAAGCTTCGTATTATGGACGCTACCGCGTTTGCGCTGTGCAGAGATCAAAAGTTACCTGTGCAAGTAATAAAAATCACAAAACACGGTGCTCTTAAAGAGGCGGTAATGGGCAGGAATGAAGGAACGTTTGTTTATAGTGACTAGGTAGATATTATGGAACAAAATATTAAGCAGACAGCTGAACGCAAAATGGGCAAAGCTATTGACGTAATGAAAAGTGATTTCGACAAAATTAGAACTGGAAGAGCGCATCCCAGTATTTTGGACCAGATTAGTGTTGATTACTATGGTACGATGACTCCAATCAATCAGGTAGCCTCAATTACGCTTCTAGACAGTCAGACATTAAGTGTGGTTCCATGGGAAAAAAATTTGATAGGATCAATCGAAAAAGCCATCCTGGAATCTAATATCGGCCTTAATCCTTCTTCAGTCGGAGATTTAATTAGGATCCCTATGCCTCCTTTGTCACAGGAGAGAAGGAGGGAACTAATTAAAATCGTTAAGGGGTTTGCTGAGGATAGTAAAGTTTCGATTAGGAATGTGAGAAGGGAAGCAAATGATGCATCTAAAAAGAAATTGAAAGTAAAAGAAATTTCTTCCGATGACGACAAAAGATTTCAAGACGAAATTCAGAAAATAACTGATGCTAATATTAAGACTATAGAAGATTTATTGGCCGTCAAAGAAAAAGAAATTATGACTATATAAACCGGATAAATAGATTCCTTGAACATGAACACTATCGTAGCCAATAAATTTTTAGATACAAGTCCATCGCTAACTCATATCGCAGTTGTTATGGATGGGAATGGTCGTTGGGCAGAGAGACGGGGCTTAGTGCGAAATCAAGGCCATGAAATTGGTGTTAGTAGTTTGAAACAATTAGTAAAAAATTGCATTGATGAGAACATTAAATATCTTACAGTTTTTGCCTTTAGTTCAGAAAATTGGACGAGAATTGATGCAGAAATACATTTTTTGATGGCATTGTTTGAGCGAACCATTAAAACTGAATTAGGAGACTTAAGTAAACAAGGGGTAAAGCTTAAGTTTGTTGGGAAAAAGGAAAGCCTCCCGGATTCATTAGTCAATATTATGGGCGAGGCTGAAAAAACAACAAAATCCAACGGCATTTTAGGTCTTAATATTTGTTTTAATTATGGAGGGAAATGGGATATCGTGCAGGGAATTAAAAAGTTATTAAAAAATGATCCAAATGTTATTAATGATTACGCCAAATTAACGGAGCAATCCTTCTCGCAATATTTAGAATTGGCAGATATTCCCGAGCCTGATCTTTTTATCCGTACCGGGGGGGAACAAAGGCTTAGTAATTTTTTGCTCTGGAACTTAGCATACACAGAACTATATTTTACCGACATTTTATGGCCTGAGTTTGATAAAAGCGATTTAAAGGAAGCTATTAATTTTTATGTTGGAAGAAAACGTAAATTCGGCGGCACGGTTGAATTCCGAGTGAGCACTACCGAAGAAGAAAATAAAGATCGATTATCAAACATTTTCTAATTTAAAAATTAATTATGTTATTTAGTATAATCGGAAAGAAAATTGCTTGTTTACAGAATAATTACTGCTAGTTTATTAATCTTCTTTGCTACAGTATTGTTAATTTATAGAGATGGATTTTTTTTCCCTGCTTTAATACTCCTATTGCATGGTGGAATTTTTTTGGAATGGCTATCCTTACTTAATGCAAGTCGATTAGAAAAAATAATAGGGTTGTTAATTTTAGTTCTTTTTTTTATCTTATTTATTAACTCGTACCTTTTCGAAAATTTTTTACTGGTATTGTTGTCTTCAAGCTGTATTTTCTGGCTCGTCGGAGCACCGGTCACTACTTTAATAAAATATCGGACGCCAAAGGCGATGAATTTAATTATTGCGATAGTTGTCTGTATTGCCAGTTTAGCAGCCCTTTTTACGGCTTTTCTTAATGGTATTCCTTTCTTGCTTTCAATATTAGTATCCGTATGGATAATTGATTCAGGAGCCTACCTTTTTGGAAAAGTTTTCGGCCAAAGAAAACTAAACGCTACAATTAGTCCTAATAAAACGTGGGAAGGTGTTTATGGGGCATTCTTTTTGACTTTTTTATATTGTTTATTTATGGTTCAAATAGAGGGAACATGGCAGAGTTTAGCATTGGAGTACACGGGTGTTTGGTGGTTAATAGTTTTGAGCATTGTTTCATTTTTTGTTGCAATCTTTGCAGACTTATTTGAGTCTAAACTAAAGAGAAATTCGGGCAAGAAAGACTCGGGTCGGATTCTTCCAGGTCACGGCGGTTTTTTTGATCGATTTGATGCCACATTGTCTGTTGCGCCTCTGGTCGTACTTTTTAATATATTAAATAAAAGCATATGAAAAACCTAGCAATATTAGGGGCGACGGGATCTATTGGCAAAAATACGCTGGATTTAGTGCGAAGTGCCCCTGAGCATTTTAAGGTATTCTCATTAGTGGCTAATTCAAATGTGTCCGAAATGAAGTCCTTAATTGAGGAATTTTCGCCCGAAGTGAGCGTAATGCACGACATGTCAGCCGCGAAACACTTAAGGGATCTCGTTGATGTTGATATCATGCAAGGGGCAGAGGGGATACGGGCAGCCGTTACAGAGGAGTGCGTGGACATAGTTGTAGCTGGTATTGTTGGGTATGCTGGATTACCCTCGATAATGCTTGCTATTGAGTCGGGAAAACAAATTCTTTTAGCAAACAAAGAAGCGATAATTTGTGCAGGAGGACTAATAATAGAAAAAATTAGAAGCTCTGAAAGTAAAATTATTCCAATCGACAGTGAACATAACGCGATATTTCAATGTTTAGGACAGGATTATGAATGTTTCAAAAGACCTAAAAATGTAAAAAAAATCATCCTTACGGCATCCGGTGGACCGTTTAGAAGTTGGTCTTGCGAACAAATGCAAAATGCGTCAGTTGAGAGCGCTCTTAAACATCCAAATTGGAAAATGGGTAAGAAGATTTCAGTAGACTCGGCGACAATGATGAATAAAGGATTAGAGATTTTGGAAGCACATTGGTTATTCAAGTTACAAAACGAAGAGATTGATGTGCTAGTACATCCTGAAAGCGTTATTCACTCTATGGTTGAGTTTGAGGATAAATCAACGCTTGCTCAACTATCAAATCCAGACATGCGAGTACCTATCTCATTTGGCCTTTCATGGCCGGGGAGAGGATCAAATAAAATTGAGACTATCAACTGGAAAAAATTTCCTCAACTTTCCTTTCATCCGGTTGATACAAAGAAATTCCCAGCGATTGAAATTGCGAGGGATGTACTAAACGAGGGTTCAACCGCCGGAATGATATTGAATACCGCTAATGAAATTGCAGTTGAGGCCTTTCTATCAAAAAGAATTCATTTTTTAGAAATAACGGATGTCGTAACTCAAATACTCGAAAAAATGTCAGATACTTTTAACCATAGAATCAGATCAATCGAAGAATTAGAAGATTTCCATAAGAGAATTGTCAGCCAATTTTCTCAATTTTTTGGTTAGACCAAATATGTTTTTTTTCTTCTTTTTCGTAACCGTCACAGTATTAATTTTTGTGCATGAACTGGGTCATTTGATAGCTGCTAGATTGGTTAGGGTTAAAGTACGTACATTATCAGTAGGGTTTGGTCCTCCGCTGCTAAGCCATAAAGATAGAACCGGCACGACATGGAAACTTTCTTATTTCCCTTTCGGAGGATATGTTCAATTAGAGGAGAGAAATAGGACAGGTCTGCAAATTGATAGTAATACTACCAATAAATTTTTTAACTCATGTTCATTTCATGAAAAATCATTTGTCGCTTTAGCAGGGCCTTTTGCAAATATAATTTTCGCTTTTATTTTAGTTTTTTTTGTTACCTATCTAACCGGTAGTAAAATATTACCAATTTTAGGAAGTACAGAAAAAACCATAACTACTGAATTGAATGAGTTAAAAGAAAATGATGAGGTTATTGATATTAACGGTGTAACGGTGGGCTCTTTTGACGAAATGGATATGATATTTAGAAGTCAGCTTGCATTGAACCCAAGTCTCCTCATTACAATAAAAAGGGGTAGCAGTTTTGTACAAATGCAGTTGAGTTTTAAGGAAGAAACGAGAAAAGTAGTTTTGACTAACGGCATTCAGACTACTGGATTATCCCCAGGGATAAATGGGTTTGTGGTGGAGGAAGTGAAAGAAAATTCTTTAGGGGAAAAATTTGGCTTCAAAAAAGATGATTTGATTGTGTCGGTAAATGAAAAAAACTTAGATACCTTGGAGTCAAAAAACTATATTACAAATAAATCATCACAAAAGTCTTTTTCAATTTTAAGACCGGAAATTGATGAAGAGGAGAGTTTTAAAAAAGTCATTTTTGATGTGAAAGAAAGTAGTGACGAATTGATTGGACTAAAAATTAGTCCTAATTATATCAACCGCGCTCCCTTTACTTTATGGGAGTCTTTTCGAAAGTCCGTATTCATTATAAGCTCCCATTTAGGTCATATTTTTGCGACAATCGGAAATTTTGTAACTGGGGCTGTAACAAATATTTCTGGCCCTTTGGATGCTGGCACCGTTATTAGCAAAAGCTTTGAAAATGGTTATGGTGATTACATTGTGATGATGTCTATCTTAAGTTTAAGCATTGGTGTTTTGAATCTAATTCCGCTGCCAGCATTAGATGGAGGGAATTTCTTAATTTACATAATTGAGTTCGTTAGAAACAAACCATTCAATGAGACTTTTTATTCAATTGTTCAAAGGATTGGTGTTGCTTTAATCTTTTTTGTTGTACTTGGCATAATTTTAAATGATTTAAAAAATTTTTTTTGACTATGCTAAATAGAGTAATATAGATAACCTGATGTCTTGTAATTAAATATTCAAATTGACTATGAAATTTATACCTTCGAGTTTCCTTGTATTATTTTCTTTAACTTTTCTTATAATTTCTTCTTCGTGCTTTGCGCAGACCAAAGAGAAAGAAGAAATAGCTGGTGACTTTTCAGTAGTGGTTGAAGATATTCGTGTAGAAGGGTTAAAGAGAATAGAACCTGGAACAGTCTTTTCGTTGATAGATATTGAATTAGATCAGATAGTAAACCGAAAAATCGTCTCTGATGCAATCAAAACACTTTTTAATAGTGGTTTTTTTGAAGACGTTAAAGTATTTTTAGAAGGGAATTCATTAATTGTAGCGCTCAAAGAAAGGCCATCGATTGGGTCAATAGATATTTCTGGATCTAAAGAATTTAAGGAAGATGCGTTACTTGATGCATTAAAAAAAATAGGTTTATTTGAGTCGGAAATCTTCAACAGAAATCTTCTCGATAAAGCTGAGCAGGCTTTGAAAAATCAATACTTATCTAGAGGTAAATATAACGTTAAAGTGAAGTCAACGATTAGCCCTTTGTTACGAAATAGGGTTGCCATAGGGATTGTAATTGAGGAAGGTAATGATGCTAGGATTGAGGAAATTAAAATTTATGGGGCTAATCAATTTAATGAGAAGGATTTACTAAATCTTTTTTCTCAACGAACAAAAAACTGGTTGTCATGGTACACAAAGTCAAATCAGTACTCTAGAGAAAAACTTGATGGTGATTTAGAAAACTTACGTTCCTTTTATTTAGACAGAGGTTATCTTAAATTTGAAATCATCTCCAAACAGGTATCTTTGTCTCCCGATAGAACGAAGGTTTTTATTTCTGTTTTGATTGATGAGGGGAATGTATTCAAAGTCGGAAGTGTAAACTTAATTGGAGATTTACTAGGGCAGAGAGCATACATTAAAGAAAAGTTATTACTCAAGTCAGGTGATGTTTTTTCCAATCTTAATTTGCAAAAGAGTTTAACTTTAATTCAGGAAAGGCTTGGTGATTTTGGATACGCCTTTGCGAGGGTGTTTCCAACGACTAATTTCAAGGAAGAGTCAAATACGGTTGATTTTGATATAAATGTTAATTCCGGAAGTAGAGTATATGTACGGAGGATAATTATTAGCGGAAATGCAAAAACTAGAGACGAGGTTATACGTCGGGAACTAAGGCAGTTGGAAAGTGCTTGGTACGATGCTGAAGCTATCAGATTATCAAGAGCGAGGATTGACCGACTTGGTTATTTTCAATCTGTGGACATAGAAACACTTCCTGTGAGCGAAACGCAAGATCAGGTAGATATTGGTATTGAGGTTGAAGAGAGACCACTTGGTAGCATTTCGGCTGGATTAGGGTTTTCAAGTTCAGAAAATATTGTCTTGACGGCTGGAATTTCTCAGGGTAATTTTCTCGGCTCTGGCACCAACGTATCATTTCAAGTAAATACAAGTGATATTTCTCAAACGTATGCATTCAGCTACACTAATCCGTATTGGACAGATGATGGTGTAAGTAGGACATTTGATGTTTATACGAGGAAGTTTGACGCTAATCAGATTTCATCGCTTGGTGATTACAAAATTGATTCAAAGGGAGCTGGAATTCGGTTTGGTATTCCTTTTACAGAGTTCGATAAGATCTTTTTTGGAACAAAATATGAAGCCACTGATATCAACCTAGGATTTTCGCCTCCTCGTCGATTTGAAATTTACTGCATTCCATATCTACCGGACTGCTCTACTAACTCACTTGTTCTGTCGTTAGGTTGGACGAGAGATACAAGAGATAATGGTCTAGCGCCAAATAGGGGGACGTTTCAGAGAGCTAATTTCGACTATGCAACGCCTTTAGGCGAGGTAGAATATGCTAGACTAACTTATGAAATTCAATGGTTTCGGCCAGTAACCGATAACATTACGTACGCTACTAATCTTGAAACCGGTTATGGATTTCCGTTGGGCGGCACGGAGTACCCGATCTTTAAAAATTTTTATGCTGGCGGTATCGGGTCTCTGAGAGGTTTTGCAAATAGATCCATTGGCGAAAAAGACGAAGTTGATGGCTCTTCTCTCGGCGGAACGAAGAAAGTGGTGATTAATAACGAGTTACTTTTTCCTTTACCAGGCAATGTTGGAGATCGGACTATAAGAATATTTGGATATTTTGATGCGGGATCAATCTGGGGAGAATCTCAGGAATTAAGTTTTGAGGGAGTGCGAGCTTCCGTTGGTATTGGTTTGAATTGGTTTTCCCCAGTGGGTCCACTTAAGCTTAGTTTTGGTAAACCAATTAGGAAAAGAGAAGGCGATGAGGTCCAAACTGTACAGTTCCAACTCGGAACATCCTTTTAATTAAAATGGGAAAAAAAATATGAAAGCTAGTTTTGTGAAATTTTTTTTTAAATTGCTATTTTTATTGCAAATCGTAGCTGTAAGCCCTAGTGTATTTGCAGAAACCAAGCTTGGCTTTGTAAAAGTAGATGAGGTGATTAGAAAAGCTAATATTGCAAAGCAAGCTGAAGATAAATTGAAAAGAGAATTCGCTCCGAGAGATAATGAATTGAAGAAAATTGGAGCTAAACTAAAAAATCTTGTGAGCAAGTTCGAAAAAGAACAGTCGGTAATGACGAACACTGAAAAACAAAAGGTGCAAAGGGAAATTAGTAATCTTGAAAAGGAGATACAGAGGAAGCAAAGACAAGCAAGGGAAGATCTAACGCAGAGAAAGAACGAAGAACTTGCTGCTGTTGTTGAAAAGGCGCGAGCAGTGATAAAGAAGATTGCAGTTGAAGAGAAATTTGATTTAATTTTAGAGAATTCTGTTTATGCCTCGCCAAATATTGACATAACTTCAAAAGTCATAAAAGCCTTAAATGACCAAAAATGAAATATCTGTTCAAGAGTTGGTTAGGTTGTTTGGCGGAAAGTTATATGGGAACGAGTTACTGCGCATTAAGGGATTCAAGAATTTCGAGAATAGCTCAGAAAATTTCGCATCATTTTTCATAAAGTCAGAAAAAAATGTCGACGTCAACAAGTGCGAGTCGTCTTTACTAATAGTACCCCCGTCGTTACACGGTTTAGATTCATTGCTGAACGCACGAAACAGTGATAGGTACGCTACTCTAGTCCATAGTAACCCAAAGCTAGTTTTCGCAAAGTGTTCAGGTCTGTTGACCAGTCGAATCAAAAATAATGAGACAAGGATTCATCCAAAGGCAACCATTCATTCCTCTGTTAAATTAGGAAGAGGAGTTAATATAGGTCCTAACGTGGTCATCGAGCAGGGTGCGAATATTGGTTCAGATACTGAAATAAAAGCAGGCTCGTTTGTTGCAAATGACGTAGAAATTGGAGATGGTTGTATTATCAATCCGAATGTGACCCTTAATTGTAATGTAGTCGTTGGGGACTTTTCTATAATTAATGCTGGAGCTGTTATTGGAGGTGGAGGGTTTGGATTTTGTCAAGACAGCGATAAGGTTTGGCATAAAGTTCCTCAGCGTGGAGGCGTTTTAATTTCTGACAATGTTGAGATTGGGGCAAACACAACCATTGATACTGGGACATTTAGCCCTACAATAATCGGTAAAGGAGTAAAGGTCGACAACTTAGTGCATATCGCGCACAATGTGGTTATAGAGGCTAACACTATAATTGCTGGTTGCGTTGGTATTGCTGGAAGTGCACACATCGGTGAAGCCTGCCAAATTGGGGGTGCAGCTGGAATTCTAGACCATGTAAAAATTCCTAGTGGTTGCATCATAGGTCCGATGACGTTGGTGATGTCGAGTATTAAAACATCTGGTAGTTACGTAGGAGTATATCCTATGCAAGAAAAAACAAAATGGAAAAAGTCTGCAGTTCATATAAAAAAGTTAGGTCGTACAAACAATGAGTAGAGAAACCCTTAATATTAGAGATATTTTGAATACGCTGCCTCATCGTTATCCATTCATTTTGGTAGATAAAGTAATTTCATTGATTCCAAATAAAACCATCATTGCAGTCAAGAATGTCACAATAAACGAGGAATTTTTTGTAGGACATTTTGGCAACTATCCTGTAATGCCGGGGGTGCTAATAATTGAGGCATTAGCGCAGACCGCTGGGATTTTATCATTCAAATCTCTTAACCAAACAGCCAGTGATGATTCCCTCTATTTTTTTGTTGGTATAGATAATTGCAGATTTAAAAAGCCAGTCATTCCGGGAGATGTTTTGAAACTGACTGTATCTATTGAGAAGGTTAAAGGAGGGATATGGAAATATAAAGGTATGGCGACCGTTGAAGATGACACATGTGCGCAGGCAGAGTTGATGTGCGCTCTTCGAAAAATAGATAATTAGAATAAAGGTGAATATACATCCGACGGCTAGTGTTAACAGGAATGCTGAGATTTCTTCTAGCGCAATCATTGGTCCTTACACAGTAATTGGAGATAATGTAAAGATAGATGATAATACTCAATTACTGAGCCATGTCTCAGTTATGGGCCACACATCAATAGGGAAGAATAATACGGTGTATCCGTTCTCAGTTATTGGTGGGCCTCCACAAGATGTTTCTTACAAGAACGAGAAAACAAGGTTATCAATTGGTGATAACAACGTTATACGAGAAAATTGTACTTTAAGTACTGGCACGGTAAGGGGTAGAAGTGTCACAGAAGTGGGTAGTCATAATTTAATTATGGCCTATAGCCACATTGCTCACGATTGTAAATTGGGAAATTATATTCTAATGGCGAACGGTGCTCAATTAGCTGGACACGTATTTATAGACAACAACGCGACGTTGGGAGGTTTTAGCCTGATCCATCAATTTGTTAGAATTGGTCGATACTCATTTACGAGTATGGGCTCAGCTGTAAATAAAGATCTCCCTCCTTTTTGTTTGGCATCGGGAAATTATGCGCGAGCAATTGGACTTAATCGCGTTGGTCTCCGTAGAATCGGCATGGATAGACAGCTGATTGATACTCTTGCGAAAGCATTTCGGATATTAGTTCAGAGAAGAAAGAGTCCAAATCTAGATGAGTTGAGTTATCTCGCAGAGCAATTCAATGAGGTTAGAGAGTTTATTGATTTCGTAAGACAATCAAAGCGAGGAATTTTACGTACCCATTTAAAAGCTAGAGTTTGACAAGGCATTTTTTATAATCGACGCCATGGTTTTTGATGCCTTTTTTGAACCTAATTTTTTTTCGAGTTTATAGAAATTTAAAATTTGTTTTTTTGCGATCTGTTGAGTCTCAATGATTTTCGTCATCTCGTTATAAAGTTTTTCGGTATTAAAATTACTTTGCAAAAGCTCGGGAACAATTTGTTGTTCCATTATAATATTGGGTAACCCTACATACTTAGTAAGCGAAAATATTTTGAATATTAGATACGAAATCAAAGAAGACTTATAGAATATTACACAGGGGATTTTAAGTAAGGCTGTCTCAAGACTGGCAGTACCGGATGCAGTCCCGACATAGTCTGAGCTTATGACAACGTCATGCGTCCTTCCAAACTGTATGTGAAGAGGCAACCCCTTTTTTCTAAGAAATTCAACTCTATTAATTTCCATCATCGAAATATCAGTTTCATCTGCTAATGATATTATAAATTTTGCATTTTGATATCTCTTATGTAATTTCAATATAGTCTCGCATATTACGAAAAAATGATTTTTAATTTCTGAAGTTCTGCTTCCTGGGAGGAATGAAATTACAAGATCTTCTTGTTTAAGAAAAGAAAACTTAGCTCTGGTATCATTTTTGTAAGCATTCACTGGCAACGTTTCTACAAGTGGATTTCCCACGTAGACAGCCTTGAAAGGTTCAGCTTTATATAATGTCTCTTCAAAAGGTAATATTAATCCAACAAAATCTAGGCTTTCTTTTAGTTGCCTAATCCTATTTTTTTTCCATGCCCAAATTTGAGGGCCGACATAAAGAATTACTGGAATACCAAATTTTTTTGCAAAACGGCCCACTGTTAAGTTGAATCCGATGAAATCAACTAAAATAATCATGTCAAACCTGGAAACTTTTATTTTCCTAAGAATCTTATTTTGGGCTGATTTGAGAATTCGATATTTATATAATGCTTCAATAAATCCAACAACACCAAAATCATTTGAGTCAATAATAGTTTCGTCGAGGTAGGGGGAAAGAATGTTTCCGGCCATTCCTGATATATGAATAGCACGCGCATATTGATTTTTAAGTTCTACAACGAGTGATTTAGCTAATATTTCTCCAGATTTTTCTCCGGTTGATATTAATATTCTTTTCACTAAAACTTGTCTAAAACTTGTTTACGAGATTGGCGATATAGCTGACATCATCGCTCTTTAACTCTGGATATATCGGAAGTGATAGACATTTTTGAGCAACATCCTCAGCATTTTTAAGTGCAACATTCGCATGCGACGATTTGTAAACATTTTGTTTATGTATTGGAATAGGATAATAAATTGCTGAACTAACACCATTTTCGCGCAGATAAGTCTGCAAGTCGTCTCTATTGTTAGTAAGTATCGTATATTGATGAAATACATGATCGAAATTTTTATTGATTGATGGGGCCGTAACCCTAGGATTGTTGATTTCATCATTATATTGCATAGCTATTTTTTTTCGTGCATCATTAAATCCATCTATATGCTTCAATTTAATACGCAATACCGCTGCTTGTATCTCGTCTAGGCGACTATTAAAACCAATAATATCATGATGATACCTACGACTACTTCCGTGATTTCTTAACATTGTGATTGTTTTTGATTTGGCACTATTGTTCGACAGTATTAAACCCCCATCACCGTAGGCACCTAAATTTTTACTGGGAAAAAAACTAAAACACCCGAAATCACCGATGGTTCCGACTTGTTTACCGTTAAGTTTGCCACCAAATGCTTGCGCGCAATCTTCTATTATAGCTATATCCTTACCTTGAACTATTTCCTTAATGTATGCAACGTCCAAAACTTGTCCAAATAGGTGGACTGGTATAATAGCCTTAGTTTTATCAGTAATAACCTCTTCTAACTTTGTAACATCCATATTAAAAGTAACAGGATCAATATCCACAAAAAACAAGTTTACAATTTGCATAAGATGCTGGCCACGCTGATGAAATAAAACTAAATGGAGTCGTAATAATTTCGTCGTCGGGCTTAGGATTTAAAGTAAGAAGCGAAAGATGTAATGCGTCTGTTCCTGAGGCAACTGAAAATACATTTTCTGATTCAATAGAGAAATAATTTGCTATTTCTTGTTCAAATTTATTGACATTAGGTCCCTGAATAAACTGAGCACTTTTCAGGACGTCATTTACTACTTTGTTTATGTCTTCTTTTAAAAGTTCGTATTGTGTCTTTAAGTCAACCATTGGTATCATATTGTTTCCTTTTTACCGCTTGATTTGTAATAGTTTCTGCAATCCTGAGCGCTTCAATTCCTTCACTGGCGCTTGTTGAGCATGGGTGAATCTTTCCAGTGAGAATATTGTTGATAAAAGCTGAGATTTCGTTTTCAAGCGCATCTTGCATTTTAGTGTGTAGTTTTTCTGTAGTGGGTTTGACTAAATTACCGTCCATCAGGAACTTTGTTTGATGAATTGTTTTCTTATTTAGATCAAGAGTAAATAACTCATGTTTGCCATGCAACACGACTTGTCGTATGGGATCTTTTGCAATTCGGCTTGCATACAATGAGGCTGAACAACCATTAGTGAATGATAGTAAAGCTGTGGACAAATCGTGACTTTGCTGAACTACGTTACAATGATTTGATTGAACCAAACCTACGGGAGATTTAAAAAAAAAATTTGTCAGGTCTATATCGTGAATCATTAAGTCTGTGACAACATTTACGTCGTTTGCCCGTAAATTGAATTGTGTTAAACGTGTTGCTACTATGTGCTTAACTCTATGGTTATCCTCTCGATTGCCTAAAATATTAATAATTGATTGTACCGATGGATTAAACCGTTCCACATGGCCTACTAGTAATATTAGTTTTTTATCCCTAGCTTTTTGTAGAAGTTTGTCTGCTAATTGGACACTATTAGTTATTGGTTTTTCAACCAAGACATGGATACCATTTTCTAAAAAAAAATCAGTTATTTCATAATGCAAGGTCGTGGGAGTAGCTACGCTGACTGCATCAACCTTATCTACCATTGATTTATAATCGTGAAAGAACGTACAATTGTACATCTTAGAAATATTTTCACCATTTCTTGAAGATGAATCCGCAATACATTGAAGATAACAATCTTTATTTTTATAGTATTTTTCGGCGTGAGATTTTCCTAAATGACCAACGCCTACAACACCAACTCGGAGTTTTTTATTCATAATATTTCGTGTTTTTTATAGTGTATATTAAAAATGCAAACTTTTTTGATTGGGGTTGACGAGGTTGGTAGGGGCGCTCTGGCTGGACAGGTCTGCGCAGCAGCTGTAGTTCTTAGAGATAAAAATATTGCGCACTTGCCAATCCATTTCCTAAATGAATTAATCGATTCAAAGAAATTATCAGAAAAAAAAAGATTATCCATATTTCAGTCGTTAATAGAATATAAATTAATTTTTGGGTTGGGTTTTGCGACTGTTCAAGAGATTGATCAGTTTAATATTTTAAATGCCACGATGATGGCAATGGCGCGGGCTGTTAATCAGTGCGTTTTAACGACTAAGCTTTGTGCATTAAGGGCATCCATAGACGAGAAGGTAGTCTACGATATAGCTGTTGATGGCATTTTTAGCCCAAAAAATTTCGGATGCATGCCGTCTAGTAAGCTTTTGTTTCGGACTATCAAATCAGGTGACAGTTTGATACCTGAGATTTCTTGTGCATCAATTATCGCAAAGGTAACACGAGATGGTCAAATGCGTGCAATACATAATAAATTTCCTGTTTACGATTTTAAAAATAACAAGGGATATGGTACGCGAAAGCATATGCTTGCTTTAGAGGAACATGGTGCCAGTAAAATCCATCGACTTTCATTTAGACCAGTAAGAGAGGTGAAAAATTGGGATTAACCTATATAAAGTCAAGAAACAGTGAAAACTTTAAGGCTATTAAGCAAATAATTAAATTCAAAAGAAAAAGGGGCATTAAAAAGTTGTACTGGATAGAAGGGGAGAAAAACTTAAGAACATTTTTAAATTTTGAAAATAAACAACTCATATTTAGGATCATTACCACCGAAAATCTTTTTAAGTCGATTCAGGAGGATTTTCAATTGTATTCAGATAATTTTGAATATCTTATTTTTAGCGAAACGCTGTTTGAGGAAATTTCATTGATCAATACAAGGTTTAAAGTAGGATTTTTAGTAACATTTAAACCGGGCAAAAAATCTTTAGAAGTAAAAGATCAAACAGATATTCTCTATTTCAATGATATACAGGATCCAGGTAATCTTGGGACAATAATAAGAAGTTGTGCCGCAATGGATGTAGGAGAAATATGGCTATCCTCAACATCGGTTGACCCATGGTCACCGAAAGTAGTTCGAGCGGCCGCAGGTTATCATGGCTTAGTTAACCTTGTTGTTTTTGAATCTTTTGCTACCGTTTTGGAAGCATCATCAAATCTAACTTTGTCAACTTATCTACTTTCTCCAGAGAAAAATGCTACGTCGTTGTTCGAACAGAATTTAAAGAGGAAAAATCTTTTCATTTTTGGGAGTGAAGGTAAAGGTTTCCCAAACTTTTTAAGAGAGAATTTAGAGCCTCAAAATATTTTAAAAATACCTCATATTGGCGTGATCGACTCACTAAATTTATCGGTTGCTGCCTCTTTATGTATCGTCGAGGCGAGACGGCAGAGAGGTCTGCTTCTATCCTCCCGTTGACTTTATCACTTCGACCGGGATTTTTTCCCCATTTTTAAAGCTAAAAATTGTTAGGGCCGCGTTTTTTACATCTCCAAACTCGTCAAAAGCAATCGGTCCAGTAACACCCAAATAACTAATCTTTGAAATCTCACGGGAAAAAACTGCAGGATCTGTCGAATTTGCCTGTTTCATTGCCTCAGCAAGGATCATTGTTGCGTCATAAACATAAGGCGCATAAAGTTTTACATCAATCTCATTTTCGTCCAAAAAACGCTGCCTAAATTCTTGATTTCTTTTTTTCGTATCATCGTCAAGGAGTCCCCCTGCTTCGGCGCAATAAACTTTTTTCGAACCAAGTGCTTCTCCTGCTAATCGCGGAAGTTCAGCGGTACAAATTCCATCTCCACCGAAAAATGTGACATCCATATCAAGTTGTTTTAATTGCCTTAACATTGGTCCAGCTACTGCATCCATGCCTCCAAAAAAAATAAAATCTGGATTTTTAGCTTTTATTGCTGTTAGAATCGCAAAAAAATCTGTCGCGGTCTTGTGCGTGAATTCATTCGCAACAACGATTCCACCGGAGGCCTCAAACCCTTTTTGGAACTCTTTGGCAACCCCTGACCCATAAGCTGTTCTATCGTCAACCACAGCAACAGTTTTCAAATTAAGCGTGTTGTAACTATATCTTCCCAATGTTCCCCCTAACTGTACATCGTTTGCGACCACTCTGTACGCAGTTTTGAAACCTTGTTTTGTATATTGGGGTAAAGTTGCTGAGGGGGATATTTGTGGTATACCCGCTCTGTTATACATTACAGAGGCTGGAACTGTTGTGCCGGAATTGAGATGTCCTATGACGCCGGCAACTTCATAATCAATCAGCTTTTGCGCCGCTGCGGTTCCCTGTTTAGGGTCCGCCGCATCATCCTCAGAGAGTCCTTCAAAAACAACGAGCTTATCGTTAATATAGATTTTTTGTTCGTTAAGATCTCGAATTGCCATCAAAAAACCTAATTCATTATCCTTTCCCAGATGTGCTTCATTCCCGGTGAGGGGAGCTACGTGTCCGATTAATATCGAATTTTCGTCTTTTTTCTGAGTACACGAAAAAGCTGTACAAAATAGACAAATTAACCATAAAGATCTGTAATTACTCATTAGTTACCCTTTATTTATTAAGCAATTTTTGTTTCATAATCCGTTGTTCTTCTTTTTTCCACTCTTTTTCTTTAATTGAAGCTCGTTTATCGTGCCGTTTTTTGCCTTTCCCTAAACCAATATTTATTTTAATATAGCCGTTAAGAAAATGTAGGTCCAGTGGTACTAAAGAGTATCCAGATCTCTCCACTTTTCCTATAAGTTTACTTATTTCGAGCGATTTTAAAAGTAATTTTCTTGTTCTGACGGGGTCTGGTTGAACATGTGTTGAAGCTGATGACAATGGGGAAAAATGTGCTCCAATTAAAAAAATCTCTGCTTTGCGGATTACAATATAGGATTCTGCCAGCTGCGCCCGACCGGCGCGCACAGCCTTTGCCTCCCAACCTTTCAAAACTAGTCCTGCTTCATATTTGTCTTCTATAAAATAATCAAAGTAAGCTTTTTTATTTTTTACTATTATCATTAACTCTATGCCAGAAATATACCGTACCCAAGAAGTATTAATGTCTCAAAACGAGTTGTACCAACTAGTCGCAGACGTCGAGAATTATCCGAAATTTTTACCGTGGTGTAATTCGGTGTTAGTAATCGAAAAAACACCTACTGTTATTATCGCCGAATTAGATTGCGATTTGCGCGGAATCCCAATAGAATTTACGACAAGAAATAAAAATACTTGTCCGGAAAGTATTGAGATTTCGTTGATTAAAGGCCCATTTAAAACTCTGAACGCTATTTGGACGTTTAAAGCATTAGGTGAAAAAAAGTGTAAGGTAGAGTTTAGAATTAGCTGGCAGATGGCGAACTTTATTCTTGAGAAGACCACAGGTGTAATATTTAATCAACTTTCTCAGAAAATCTTTGATTCATTTGTACGGAAGGCGTATGAGACAAGGAGATATGATTAAAATTGATTTTTTGCTTGCTGATTGTGATCGCGTTTTCACTCAAACATTGTTTTCACCGGTAGGCAAGCAAATTATTGACTTAATGCCGTTACTCAACAATGAACTAAAACAGGCATGGAAAGAGTCTGGTGCCATATCAATAAATACAGAGCAGGTGAGCGAGCATCGAGTTTTAAATGAAGACACTAGGATTATGATTTTAAAAAAATTAATAAATGACCCGAAAGATTTAAGGCGAAAACGGGCAAGGTTATCACCAATTAAAAAGGTAAAAACATGAAAGAATTCCCGCACGCACTAACTTTTGATGATGTCTTGTTGAAGCCGGGATTTTCCAAGCTTCTCCCAAAGGATGCCTCACTAAATACAGATTTAACAAAAAAAATTAGCCTTAATATTCCGTTAATTTCTGCTGCGATGGACACGGTAACGGAATCTAGATTGGCTATATCGATCGCTGAGGAAGGGGGTCTGGGAGTAATTCATAAGAATCTTACCCCGGAAAAACAGGCAAATGAGGTTTCCAAAGTAAAACGTTTTGAATCAGGAATTGTTAAAGATCCTATTACTGTCGATCCAAATATGTCGGTTCGCGACGTTTTGAGGTTGACTACGGAAAAACAAATTTCTGGTCTACCAGTTATAGAAAAAAATCGCATCATCGCTGGTATCGTAACTAACCGAGATTTAAGGTTTGAAACCGAATTAGACCAGCCTGTTAAAAATATTATGACCCCTAAGGAACAGTTGGTAACGGTGAAAGAAGGAGCTGACATAGAGGAAGCGAAATCTCTAATGCATAAAAACAGATTAGAGCGAGTACTTGTTACAAACAAAAAATTTGAGCTTAAGGGTTTAATTACCGTTAAGGATATATTAAAAGGGATAGAGCATCCTTTTGCCGCGAAAGATGACCAAGGAAAGCTTCTGGTGGGAGCTGCTATTGGTGTATCGCCAGGAACTGAAGCTAGGATCAAGAAACTAGTTGATGCAGGCGTTGATGTTCTAGTGCTAGATACCGCTCATGGTCATTCGACTGGAGTGTTGGAAAAAATCAAATGGATAAAGTCAAATTATTCTAAAATTCAGTTAATTGGAGGGAATATAGCAACCGCAGAGGGGGCTCAAGCTTTGATTGATGCAGGCGTTGATTCTGTGAAAGTGGGAATTGGCCCAGGTTCCATCTGTACTACTAGAGTTATTGCTGGAGTTGGTGTTCCGCAGATAACAGCAATACACGACGTAGCTCGCGTAGCTCGAAAGTTTAACGTTCCCGTCATCGCAGATGGTGGAATTCGTTATTCCGGAGATATAACAAAAGCGCTGGCTGCAGGAGCTAATACGGTAATGTTAGGAAGCATGCTTGCTGGAACGGATGAAGCGCCAGGTGAAATAATTTTTTATCAGGGCCGTTCGTACAAAAGTTACAGAGGAATGGGCTCTGTTGGAGCGATGCAAGATGGATCGGCAGATCGATACTTTCAAGATGAAAGTCCGTCAAACGACAAATTTGTACCGGAGGGTATTGAGGGTCGAGTACCCTGTAAGGGTTCAATCAAGCAAATAATTTTTCAGCTTTTGGGAGGCATCAGGGCAGGATTGGGGTATACAGGGTCTGAAAATATTCAAGATCTTCATAAAAAAGCAAACTTTGTACAAGTTACAACCTCGGGAGTAAAAGAGTCGCATGTGCATGATGTTCAGATTATTAAAGAAGCCCCCAACTATCAGATCGAATGATGGAAAAAATACCCTTTATTTTAATCATAGACTACGGGTCTCAATTGACGCAGCTTATTGCTAGAAGGATAAGAGAACAAGGATTTTTTTCCCGTGTAACCGGAATTATGGGGCTTAAAAAAGAGTTATACGAAATACGTAAACAGAGTGAGCAAGAGAATTTGTTGATGGGTATTATACTCTCAGGAGGTCCTGATTCCGTTGAGGGTCAAAATAGCCCGGCTGTAGACAAGTTTTTGTTTGATCTAAGGGTTCCTATCCTTGGAATTTGCTATGGTATGCAAGCAATTGCTAAGGGTCTAGGTGGTGCCGTTGAATTAGGGAGAAGCAGGGAATTCGGTAAATCTGTAGTAAGAGCACACGGTAAATCAAAATTATTAGATAATATTCAAGATTTTACTAATGACGCGGGTCACGGGCTCCTTGACGTGTGGATGAGTCACGGTGACTCAGTAACGAAAGTGCCTCCAGGATTTAAGATAATAGCCTCCTCGTCGGACTGCGAAATTGCAGGAATCGCTGATGAAAATAACCATTTCTATGGCCTACAGTTCCATCCAGAAGCTAGTCATACCAAACAGGGAAAAAAAATTCTAGAAAGATTTTGTAAGACCATTTGTAATTGTCCATCCGAATGGACAATGAAAAAATTCTCCGAAAACAAAATTTTAGAAATAAAAAAAATAGTCGGTCAAGATAAAGTACTTCTGGGTTTATCTGGAGGAGTGGATTCCTCAGTTGTAGCAAAATTATTAGACGAAGCCATTGGAAAACAGTTAATTTGTATTTTTGTAGATACTGGTCTTTTGAGACGAAATGAGGCTGCAGCTGTAATGGAAATTTTTGAAAATAGAGTTGGTGGAGTTGTAAAAAAGATTAATGCTGGAAAAATTTTTTTTGAAAAGTTAAAAGGTGTTTTTGATCCGGAAGAAAAAAGGAAAATTATTGGCGGTTTATTTATCGAAATCTTTGAAAGAGAGGCAAAAAAGTTTTCGGATGTCGTTTGGCTTGCCCAAGGTACAATCTATCCAGATATAATAGAGTCAGCTGGTGGTGAAAACGATGGGTCTACAAAAAAAATAAAAAGTCATCATAATGTTGGAGGTTTACCGGATAGGTTGGCACTGAAATTACTTGAGCCAATAAAGGTACTATTCAAAGATGAGGTTAGGCAATTGGGTCTTGAGTTAGGTTTAGAAAGAAACATCATTTTTCGTCATCCCTTTCCTGGGCCAGGACTGGCTATTAGAGTATTGGGAGAGGTTACTTTTGAGAAAGTTTCTATTCTTCAAAGCGCCGATGAGATTCTACTAAACTTATTAAAAAAAACAACTGTTGTGGAAAGAGATGTTCTTGAAGGACTAACCGTGGAAGAAAATATTGGGAAAAAGTGGTACGACGCCACCGCTCAGGCATTTTCTGTATTTTTGCCTTTAAAAACTGTTGGTGTCAAGGGAGATGACAGGAGTTATGATTGGATAATCGGTATTCGTATAGTTAATTCTACGGATTTCATGACGGCAAATGCTTCGAGACTTCCGTATGAATTATTAGAACAAATTTCTTCAGAAATAATCAACAAGGTACAAAATGTGAGCAGGGTAGTGCTTGACATATCCAATAAGCCCCCTGCCACGATAGAGTGGGAGTAAATAAAATAATGAGTAATTATCGGGCATTCAAAAAAGACGTACAAAAAGTAATAATGGAGATGAACAAAGCGTTAAAAATATTGGAAAAGATTCAAAGTATCAACCAAGAAACCATTGATAGAGAGAGATTATATACATTATTGATAAAAAGTGAATTTAATCAAAATAATTATCCGCAAGTCAAAAAAGAGAAATCGTTATTGATAGATTTATTGTCTAAACTCCGTGATATCTATCATGCTCAAGAATCCATGTGTTTTGGGAGTAATAATTTAGAGTTATTTTGTTACAAGATATTCTGGTTAAAGGAATATAAAGTTTTCTAAATTATTGTATGACGACGAGGATATTAAAAAAGTCTTTCAATAAAGTGATCTATAAATCTCGATTTCACATATTAGAATAGAATACTCTAAATTAAAGAAAAAATTTTATAATGAACTCTCTTTTATATTTGATTATTCAAATTATAAACTTATTTGAATTTGTTCTCATAGTTTATATAATTCTTACTTGGCTTGTTAATTTTAATATAATTAAGACTGGTAATCGGTTCGTTTATAGCATCATGGATGGTTTATATCGATTATGTGAACCAAGTTTAAATTTTGTAAGAAGATACTTACCTGCTTTTGGTGGAATAGATTTATCACCAATAGTTGTTTTTCTAGGTTTGTGGTTTATTAAAAGTTTATTAATTGAGTATTGGCCTAGATAATCATGCTACATACATTAGTTGGAAAAAAGGTAGCGCAAATATTCTTAAGGTTTCAAAATATTTATGAATAGGTGGATATTATGAGTGATGAAGACGACAAACAAGATAAAAAAGAAACAATGTTAGATAAGTTTTATAAGAATAGATGGTATTGGATTGGTTTAATGTTAGTGGTTACTATTGCATTGGAATTACAATTTGGTTCGACGAATTGAGTTAAACTACAACCATAATGAAAAAGATCACATTTGTTCCCGTTTCTCCCGTTTTCTAAATTTATTATTTTAGTGAGACAGCTACAGCAGTTGTTGCTGCAACATATTTCTTTATCTCTTGCTGGTTGGAACCTGACGCCCACAAACCGCATGGTCAGCAAAGGCACTATCGCGAATCCGTACTGAAGGAGTAAAAAAATAAAGTGATCAAAATCAACAGGCTAATTATGAGGAGAAAGCAGAAGTGTTGTATACTAGGAGGGAGCATTTATAGAGAAAGAGGAGTTTTGTGATGGCAGATGAAACAGAAATTGTTGAGACTTGTTGCAAATACACCTGTTGTGCGGATGGCTGTTGCAGTGATGGTTGTAACAATGGAGAGTGTTCGAGCAGCTGTTGTAAGAATAGATGTTGTAGTGATACAGACAACTGCTGCGTAGAATAGAAAAAGTTTTAAAAATCCAACTATGCTCGATTATTCATCGCATTGTACACTTCAGTCTATTGTTAATCTGATAATTAATCTCAATATTTGCTCGGGCAAAATTTAGGGTTCCTCCGTATATATGTGCAACACAGATATTGATTGAACCAAATTTGAGACTCGTACGATAATTTAGTCCAGGGTGAAATTAATCATCCTTATCAAAATGAAGCAAAAATAATAGAGATTAATATAAAGTTTTACATGGTAGTATTCTTGAATCTTATATAGTTTTTAATTGGTGCATGGCTTACCACAATTACCGACTTCATTAATCAAATACACCAGCACTTACTAACGGCAGGAATTAGGTAACAATATCACTATTATTTTTGACGGTTTAATTTAAACTCTATGAATATTTGGCATAAATACACGTATCTTTTAAATTTTATAACTGCCATATTATGTACTGATTTGTATTAAACTTGAACAGGTAGAGAGGTGAAAGTATGACAGAACAGCAGGACCTTCAACGTTTGGAAAAAGCAATAGTTGACTTGAAGAATCAAAATTTTTTTTTAATTTATAATTCTATTTGGAGGCTCATTGGCATAAGTCTGATTCAAGGGCTAGCATCTGGGTTAGGGTGGATTATTGGGGCAACGCTTTTGGTATCTCTACTTAGTTTTTTTCTGTCGCAAATTGAGTTTATTCCTATTATTGGAAAATGGGTGTCGCAAATTATACTAGAAATCAGTTCTTTTGAGAGATGAAAACGGTCCTCTGATAGGAAGATTAATAGAAAGAATTGTAAGCTAATATTTAATCACGAGAATATTGACTCTGAACGAGAAAGACAGTATGTCAAAGAGAACATATGAACGCAACGGTATTAGGATTGAAAATGCTTCGGATTTAGATGAAGTTGTAAAAGATAAGCGATCAGTATGGAGAGCTTCTCCCAGTAAATTAAGGAGAAGAAAGAGGAGGTATGAAAAGCGCTTGACGAAAGAGTTATTATTTAATGATTTGAATCAACAACAGATAGGTAGTGAGGTTGATGAAGATTCTTGACATGGTAATCTACGCACAGGTCGATAATATTTAATTCCGTGTGTTAGAAATTATATAGGTTTTTGGCAATTGAACATTTCGAGATATTTTAAAACAATAATTTGGTCTTTTCTTGGATTAAGGAAGAAGAGTGAAATGGAAAAAGATTTCAAGGAGCTGAATATTCTCTATGTAATTATTTTTGGAGTAGCATCTTGTCTGTTATTTGTCATGGGACTTATAGTGATTGTCTCTTTTGTGGTAAGTTAAAAAATCAGGTAATGAGGTTTTTATCATCATTGACAAATTAAAGTTTTTGATCGAGCTTTAATGTTTTTAATTTGAGTGACAAAAAGGTTTTGTTATGCTTTTTTATATTACTAAAGTAATATTTACATCAATAATCATAGTATTAGTCACAGAGATTGCGAAAAGTAACGATAAATTTGGGGGACTGGTTGCGGCTTTACCTTTAACGACTATATTAATAATCCTTTGGATGTATTTTGAGGGATTCAGTGACGAGAAAATAGCAAGACATATGCTATACACGGTATTTTTCGTAATACCAACGATACCAATGTTTTTTATTTTTCCATTGCTATTAGCGAAACTCGGTTTTATTACATCTCTTTCGTTAGGATTAATGGTAACAATTATTCTCCTTGTTCTTACGGACAAGTTGCTCCGGTTTTTTGGCACCGGGATATTGTGATATTAGCTATATGTCATTCTGACATTCTTATTAATTTTCCCTAGAAAAAGAGCTTGTTTATAAAAAATAATTTGGTAGTATTGGAAGATGGTAGTGTAGCTTTAACAGAAAGGAAAGGTTTTGGCTTTCATATTTTTTCGTAAAGTCTGGAAGTGGTCGATATTTGTTTTTTTCAATTTGTCAGTTTCCCATTGTTATGCTCTAACCCTATCTTGCTCATATCTAGATACATTCAATAGTGAGAATATACTAACTTTTTTTTTTAAAAAAGAAGAAAATAATTATAAATATTATTATAAAAGCAAGGAGAGATTTTCATACACTGCGCTCGTTGATAACGAAAAAAAATTAGTTCTTGGCCTTTTTACTGAAGACTTTGATGGGGTTTACATCTTTGATAAATTTACACGATCATTTAAACTTATTACGATTCCTTTTGGAAGGGGTAAACAGGAAAAAATAATCAATGGAAAGTGCGAGGAGATTTTATAGTCTATGAAAAATAACAACAACACCGACGAGTATGTATTAAGAAAGTTAATGCATTTGTTTATTTTTTTGGTTGGACTCGTGGTTCTCATTTTTGGCATATCGGTTTTATTTTCAATTATCTAAGGCAAGGTTGAGGAAGCCGAGATTGTATCTCCCACAAGATTGCTGAAAAAAAATCACAGAAATCTAAGGGAGAAAATTTTTTTAAGGTTTCTCCCCATTTTAAGTAGAGCTAAATGATTTCTATTATATTGTGCATCGGGTTTTCAAGGAATCTCTTTACTAGTTTAGATGGTCGCCGCCAGATACTGTAAAATGTGCCCTGATATTAAATCTATCTTTTCCTCGGCTAATTTTATTTGTCAATAATTGGTCCTCATTTTTTATTCACTCTTGTCTCGTAGTGTAAAGGTTTCCTCTTCGAACAGTTTGTTTGTCATTTTTTCGGACCTCGTAGTTTAGAACTGTTTCATGGCACTATGTGGAAACATTATATGTATATAATCGTAAAAAATAGTTTCTAATATTACGAAAAATTTGTTAATAATCCGGAAAGCAACGATATAAATAAAACTACGGAAGAGAAAAATAGTATTATGTAAAGCACTACTTTGATAAGTATACTTTTTGGTTCTTTGCTTTTTTTTTCGGTTTTCAATCGTATTTTCCTTTTATATGCCAGTTTGGTGAAAAAACAAAGTATAGTTGTAGATAACATACTTATAGTACGACACTTTATAAATTTAGGAGGACTAAATGAGTAGTAACGTTGTCGATGGTTTATTAGAGGTTCTATCAGAAGAAAGTCTCGGACTGGACCATATTATACTTGTCGATGAGAGCGGGACCCACTATCGTATTCAAAATCTCAATATAAAGGAAGTTTTAGCGCATAAAGATAGTAAAATGCTTTTCGTAAATATCGCTAAAATCTAAAAAACAACATCGATAATGGTGTGTTTAAAATTTGTAAAATATTTACTTTTTAGAGCTACGTATTGGGCAGGGTCATCACTCTGATAAATATTTATGGTTTTAGCTTACCATCTAGACCTAACTGGTAATACTTATGGACAATGTCGTCCTGGTTTTCAAGAAGCCAGTCAATAGTGGGTTCTGATTTGATAGCTTTCGTAATAGCTTGTGTCGTTGCTTTCCTGTGAATATCAAAAAGAACTTTATGATCAAGATTATTATCACCAGCAACTGACGGATTCAACCAGACAGAAACAATTATTCCCAAGTTATTTACGTCTTCTTTTGGAATTACATTGGCGCGTACGCAGTCCAAGACACCATTTGCTATTGCACCTTGCACGGTTCCCATTAAAATGTTGGTATACTTGCTGCTTTTCACAGTTACCTTGCTCACCATAATCGTGGCTGGTCTGACCATGATGTCAGTGTTCATGATAGCAAGAACTTTCGAATGTCCTTTATTTTGGTCCCCCAATTGGTTTGCGAATGCCACCCCGACGGGGCCGTCTAGCTCTCCGATGATTACCTCAGGTTCAGCAGCTGTTCCTGGGGGGCCTCCAGCAACTAATGATTCACCAACACAGAATCTTATTTTTTTTGACATGATCTTCCTTCATGATTAGTTAATTACGCTCACACGAGAATGCAAAAAGGTAACTAATTTCCAATTCGTTTGAGACTAGGGCGTGGTCATAAACTTCCTGAGGACTGAATTTTTTTAACTTAAATGTTTTTGGCATGGGCAATAGCCCCCAACTATCCGAAATAGAAAAGTTACATCTATGTAAGATATCTCGTAATTCATTAGGCGTGTACTCTATCTTATGATCTGGATCAATGAACGCATCACTTTGAATTGCTGTAATAAGACGATTTGGAGTATCGAAAATGAACTTACCATCGTCGGCCAGGTGGTCACCAATCCATTCAAGTACGCCTGGTAAAAACTCAGGCATGATATGCTCTATTGTCTGTCCCATGTAAACCATATCAAATTTAGTATGCTGTAGCGCTCCTACTGTTTGTATATTTTCTGCTCTACCATGAAAATACTTTAAGTTGCCCCACGCAAAAGAATAATCCCTATCTTGTGGAAACTTAGGCTTTCCCCAGTATTGCTCCTCCGGCGGTAGATCAAAGATAAATAATTTTTTTGGGCGGTAGGGATAACCTAGCTCGATCAAGGCACCTTGATCAATATTTGGAGAACTTCCGCCAATATCAAGAATAAAAGATACATCTGGTAATTTTTTTATCCATTCTACTCGTGCGAGGTGTACCATTTCATGAAAAGGAGTTTTTTTTAGCATTTGATACTCAGGCGAACTTACTAATGTATCAACTAAGAGCGTCCTTGAAAATGTTCCATTTTTAATTTTCGCTTCCCAAAATGATTTCCCATTACTGTCTATCGGGCGTTGTAGAATCAACTCATACGCATGACAAACATCCGACAACGATTTATCTTCCTTGCTTGAGTATGAGGTTTGATTAATCAATCTTTTTAGGATTTTTCCTATGGTCCAACGTTTCATATCTTGTAGCGATGATTTATTTTCTTTAGCAACATCAACCTGCTTTCTGTGGGGAAAACCCCCTTGAGCATTGTATATAGCTCCCGACTAGTGTTATTATTTGGAAGCACTAAATTATTATTACACAAACTTGAGAGCATCTACAAAACTCAGTCTATCTATTATACTTTCATCTATCGTTTTTTCAGCGAATTACGTATGGATACATCGGTTTGAGTTCATATCTTATGACAAAAGTGATTCTATGTTTTTTATCGTAAATAAATGGACGGGACAAACCTGTGCAGTAATCTTTAATGCTGATCATACGCCGATTTCAGAGAATAAAATGTTCGATTTCTGTCCCGCTGGAGAGCCAAAGAAAATAATTTTGCCGTAGGCCAGTACAGCTTATACGGTCGATTTTTTAAGGATTGAGAGATCTACTGTATTGATGTCACGATGTCCACACAGTGCCATGGTCAAATCTAGTTGCTCATGTAAGATTTCCAATACTCGCAAGACTCCCTCCTCACCTCCTGCACCAAGTCCATACAGGTATGGCCTACCAATCATACCCATTGAAGCGCCCAAAGCTTTTATCTTTAAAACATCCTTTCCATTTCTGATCCCCCCATCTATTATCAGGTCAACTCCTTTTTTTTCTAAATTTTTTTTGATCTCAATTAAAGCTGATACAGAACTGGCGCAACTGTCGAGTTGCCTCCCTCCATGGTTTGATACAACAATGGCATCAGCACCCAAAATTACCGCCTGTTCTGCATCCTCAGTTGACATGATTCCTTTGATAATAAGCTTACCTGGCCATAAGTCACGAAATTTTTTAATATCATCCCATGAAAGGGATTCATCAAATTGCTCATTTATCCACGAAGATAGGCTATTAAGATTGGAAACGTTAGTAATATAGGGTTTTAGGTTCCCGAAGGATTTGTTTTTAGTTTTTGCTATTTTATAGGCCCACCTTGGCTTTAAAGCGATGTCAAGAATATTTCTAACCGTTAGTTTAGGTGGCGTGCTGAGACCGTTTTGTACATCCTTGTAGCGAGTGCCTAAAACCTGGAGATCTACGGTTAACACTAATGTTTTGCAACCAACATCTTTAGCCCTAGTCATTAGGTTATTTGTTAGCTCTCTATCCTTCATAACGTAGAGTTGAAACCAGAAGTCTTTTGAAACATTGTTTGCCAACTCCTCAATCGAAACAATTGACATCGTAGAAAGGGTGAAAGGAATTTGGAACTTCTCCGCAGCTTTTGCTGCATGAATTTCACCATCAGCGTATTGCATCCCTGTCAACCCGCACGGCGACAAACCAATTGGCATACTGTATTCCTCACCAAGAAGACTTATCCTTGTTTTCCTATTCGCAATATTACGTACCACTCTTGGCTGAAATTGAATATTTTTTAAATCAGAAATATTTGAAAGGACAGTTTGTTCGTCCCACGATCCAGACTCACAATAATCAAAAAACATTTTTGGTACCGACGACTGAGCTTGTTTTCTTAGCTCCTCAATCGATAAAAACTTTTTCAAATTATTCAATTAATGCCATCCCTTCTCTACGTGGATCAACGCCAGTCTCTATATAGGTTTTTATTTTATCTTTTCTCAGTTTTATGACATGGATGCCGCTAAAAACTCTTCGTTCCCTTAGTTCATGATGACCTAATTTTTTTAACTTATTGATAACTTCAATAGGAAATTTGTTTTTTTCTAAAACTAGGCCTCTTCCTGTATTGACAATACGGGGTTCCGTTACAGCTTCCATTGGTGAGAAATTAAAATCAATTAGTCTAATTATAGTCTGCAAAACATAACTGATAATATTCTTTCCTCCTGGTGAACCAAGCAAAGCAAATATATTTCCCTCTCTATCGAAGATAATTGTTGGAGACATAGAGGAAAGAGGTCTTTTTTCCGGTTCCAAAGAGTTTTGTATTCTAACTCCTCGATCATCTTTTTGACGAAATGCAAAATCGGTCAACTGGTTGTTGAGCATAAATCCTTGAGACATTATCCGAGAACCGAAAGCAGATTCAACAGAACTTGTCATGGAAAGTGCGTTGCCCCAATTATCAGTTACGACAAAATGAGACGTAGAACTCATAGAATGATCAACACTATGCGATTTTTGTTGAAAATTTTCAAATTTCCCAGGATTTGCTTTCTGAATTTTTTTTAATGGTGAAATCAATTCTGATCTTTTTTTAAGATACTGTTTGTCAAGCATTTGCGTAATTGGTACGGATACAAAATCAGGGTCACCTAAATAAGAATTCCTATCTAAAAAAGCTAAATAAGTTGCCTCTGATATAAGATGGATTAATTCTGGGGAGGTGGTTTCAAACTTTGCCAAGTCAAAATTTTCTAAAATACCTAAAGTTTGTAGAATTGTAGTTGCCCCTGAGCTAGGAGGACCCATGGAACAAATGCGAAAATATCTGTATGTACCACATAAAGGTTTACGATATACGATTGAATAGTTTTTGAAATCATCGGTTTGTAAAAAGCTATTCCCCTTAACATTATTTAGGTCCAAAAGAATTTTTGACATAATCGTTCCATTGTAAAAAGAAGTCGAAATTCCCTGATTTTTGAATTGTTTTAAGACATTTGCGTAGGGAGGATTTTTTAAAATGTATCCAATTTCTTTTGCAAAGAGTGTTTTATCTAACGCTGAATAAAAATATCTTTTCGAATTAGTATTTCTTCTCAAAAATCTATCTTTTTTCGCTAAAGTATGAAGTCGAGGTGAAATGGGAAATCCATTTGAGGCTAAATTAATTGGTTCCTCATGAAGTTCAGACCAGTCAAGTCTACCAAACTTAGCGTGGATGTTTTCTAATAGTAGGGGCGTACCTGGTACACCAACTGATGCAGGGTTCGTAACCAAGTTAAAAAATCCTCGACGAGAACCTCGAAACTGTTGAAAAAAATCATAAGGGATGCTTTTTGGTGCTTTTTCTCTGCCATCGATTGCATATAGTTTTTTTGACTCGTTATCGTAAAAAAGCGCAAAACTGCCGCCGCCTAATCCAGACGATTGGGGCTCGACAAGACCGAGAACGTATTGAATTCCAACGCCAGCGTCAATTACATTACCTCCCTGTTTGAGAATATTCAACCCTACCTTTGTCGCAAAGGGATTCGCCGTAACCACAGCGCCCGCGTAAGCGAAATTTACAGTTAGGTGGAAAATTATAATTTTTATTACAACAGACAATGGACCTGTGAGTAATTTGTTAGAGTTTTGCCACTCGAATGATACCATATAGAAAAGACTCTTATTGAATTAAATGCCATTTTTAAATAATCAATTTATGGCTGCTGCGCTTGAACAGGCAAAAAAAGCAGCATCAAAAGACGAGGTGCCAGTTGGCGCGGTAGTGGTCCTGGAGAATAGAGTGGTCGCAGATGGTTTTAACCAAACCATCTCTAATAATGATCCTACGGCACATGCAGAAATAATAGCTATCAGAAGAGCCTGCTTAAAGATTGGAAACTATCGATTAACAGATTGTGAGCTTTATGTGACCCTTGAGCCATGCTGTATGTGCGCGGGTGCAGTTATTCAGGCAAGATTAAAAAATTTGTATTTTGGTGCACACGACAAAAAATCGGGGGTGGTAAGCACTGACTTAAACGTTTTTGACAATAGCAAGTTGAACCATCATACGGCTTATGCAGGAGGCTTGCTTGCAGGTGAATCAAAAAAACTATTGCAACACTTCTTTGCAAAAAAAAGAAAGATAAAGTGAAATCCAACTGGCCTCCATTTCATATAGTCATCAATTTAACGGTTCAAAACCTTAAACTTTTTAATGCGAAAGAAGAAAACCGGATGAGGGATAATAAAAGATGGCGTTATTGTAGTAACGACAAAGATTTGATATTCGAAACAAAAATTTCATCTGCC
>CACOBT010000004.1 GCA_902625535.1 uncultured beta proteobacterium
GATAACGGCTTTCGCGTTAGAGGCGGCCCCTAGAACAACGAGAGCACAAACCATCGATGTTTTATCATCGCAAGCAAACATCGCGGGATATAAAGCTGTTTTGATAGGAGCTAACGAGTATCCAAAGTTATTTCCGATGTTGATGACTGCGGCCGGATCCACAAAGGCAGCCAAAGTAGTTGTCCTCGGAGCTGGTGTAGCAGGTTTGCAAGCGATAGCAACGGCCAAAAGACTCGGGGCAGTAGTTGAGGCCTCGGACGTCAGGCCAAGTGTGAAGGAGCAAATAGAGTCTCTCGGAGCAAAATTTATTGATGTTCCATTTGAGACTGAGGAGGAAAAAGTCGCTGCACAGGGTGAAGGGGGCTATGCTAAGGCGATGCCTGCTTCGTGGCTAAAAAGACAATCTGATTTGGTTGCCGAGAAGATATCGAAAGCAGATTTAGTGATAAGCACTGCTTTGATTCCCGGAAAAAAAGCCCCTGTTTTGATTACTAAAGACATGGTTAAGAGCATGAAGCCTGGCTCAGTGATTGTCGATATGGCGGTGGAACAGGGAGGGAACTGTGAGGGCGCCGAAAAGGATTCCATAACGGAAGTTAACGGTGTCAAGATAGTAGGATTTTCAAATCTGCCTGCAAAGGTTGCAAGTAACTCATCAGCTCTATACTCACGGAACATTTTCGATTTCACACGTCTCATTATAAATGAGGATAAGACGTTGGTCTTTCCTGAGGATGATGATATCGTGCAAGCCACACTAGTAATAAAGGAGGGAAAACTGTGGAAGCTATAAACCCAACAGTAATGAACTTAATAATTTTCGTTTTAGCCATTTATGTTGGTTATCACGTAGTATGGAACGTTACCCCAGCACTGCATACACCCCTCATGGCGGTCACAAATGCTATTTCTGCGATCATAATAGTGGGCGCAATGATGGCGGGTGCGCTGACTGAAACCCCGACGGCGAAATTGATGGGGTTTCTCGCGATTACGCTGGCATCTGTTAATGTTTTCGGGGGATTTCTAGTTACTAGAAGGATGTTAGAAATGTTTAAGAAAAAAGAAAAGAAATAAAGGATCAGGTGATATGTTTGGTTTTTCAATTAACACAGTTACTCTACTTTACCTTGTTGCCTCCATCTGCTTTATTCAGGCCCTGAAAGGTCTCTCTCACCCGACGACATCAATTCGAGGTAATGTCTTCGGGATGTTCGGAATGCTAATTGCGACAATTAGCACGTTCGGTTTGATCGGAAATATGGCTGATTTGCTAAGAACTGATGGCCTATTGTCGGGTCTGGTATTAGTCGCATTGGGCATCGCTTTGGGAGGCGGAATTGGAGCTACCATGGCCAAAAAAGTTGAAATGACAAAGATGCCAGAGTTGGTTGCTTTTATGCACTCAATGGTGGGTCTAGCAGCGGTATTTATTGCCATTGCAGCTGTAATTGAACCACATGCGCTAAATATTACGCAAAAGGGAATGGAAATCCCAACGGGTAATAGGTTGGAGTTATTTCTAGGGGCGGCAATCGGTGCAATAACATTTTCCGGCTCCGTGATTGCCTTCGGAAAGCTTTCCGGTAAATATAAGTTTCGACTATTTCAAGGGGCTCCAGTTGTTTTTTCAGGACAACACTTGATTAACCTTATAGTTGGTTTGTCCATCATAGTGTTAGGCATAGTTTTTACCTTTACGGAAAATTGGGGAGCCTTTTTTCTGTTGGTGGCACTATCTTTTCTAGTCGGGATTTTGATAATCATACCAATAGGAGGTGCCGATATGCCGGTTGTCGTTTCAATGCTGAATAGCTACTCTGGCTGGGCTGCAGCGGGGATCGGCTTTTCTTTGGGAAACAGCATGTTGATCGTCGCCGGGTCATTAGTCGGGTCTTCCGGTGCTATATTGTCTTACATTATGTGTAGAGCGATGAATCGAGCTTTCCTCAGCGTCATACTCGGTGGCTTCGGGGGCGAGACAGATTTGGTGCAGGGAACCGGGGAGTCAAAGCCGGTCAAAACTGGTTCTGCCGATGACGCAGCATTTATGCTCGGTAATGCAGATTCTGTGATAATCGTGCCAGGCTACGGTTTAGCCGTTGCAAGAGCTCAACATGCACTCAAAGAGCTTACAGATAAGTTAATAGAAAAGGGCATTCAAGTTCGTTATGCTATTCATCCTGTAGCTGGCAGAATGCCCGGGCACATGAACGTGCTTCTTGCTGAGGCAGAGGTCCCCTATGATCAAGTATTTGAAATGGAAGATATCAACTCTGAGTTTAACCAAACTGACGTTGTCCTAGTTTTAGGAGCTAATGACGTTGTAAATCCTGCTGCTAAAACACCTGGGAGTCCCATTTTTGGAATGCCAATACTTGAAGTATTCAAAGCCCAATCTGTAATCGTTAATAAGAGATCAATGGCATCAGGATATGCTGGTCTTGACAACGAACTGTTTTATATGGACGGTACAATGATGGTTTTTGGTGACGCAAAAAAAATAATCGAGGAAATCGGAAAAGCAAGTGATTAATAAAACGCTTACACTGAAAAACTTGAACCACATCCGCAGGTCGTGACGGCGTTCGGATTCCTAATTACAAACTGAGCACCTTCAAGATCATCTTTAAAATCAATTTCAGAGCCAGTCAAATATTGATAGCTCATTGAGTCAACGAGGAGTGTTACGCCTAATCGCTCCATCTTAGCGTCGTCATCATTTTCAACTTCGTCAAATGTAAAACCATACTGAAAACCCGAGCATCCTCCTCCCTGAACATAAACTCTTAGCTTCAAATTTGGGTTGCTCTCCTCTTCAATAAGACTTTTCACTTTCTTTGCCGCTGCATCAGTGAAAACAAAGGGCGGCGGCATCTCATTTGAAGTTGGATCTTCTAAATTCTCTCTTTTTACCTCAGTTGGCATTATACTCTCCTTCTTTGTTACTTTACTTCAACCCTACAGTTTCTGCAATTCCAAAAATCAAATTCATTACTTGTACCGCCTGACCCGCAGCCCCTTTAAGTAAATTATCTTCAGCAACTAGGATATTCACATACTTCGACTCGGCCAATTTATTTATGTACAAGTGAAGATGGTTGGATGCCTGCACAAAACGGGTTTCAGGCAACATTCCTGTCGGCAAAACGTGAACAAAATATTCGGTACCATATCTTCGCCTGTAAAGCTCAGAAATTTCTCCATAACTCAAATTTTCTTTGGTCTCAACATAAAGAGAAGAATATAGCCCCCTGAACATAGGCAATAAGTGGGGTATGAATTGTATATCCACGTTCCCGTGGAGTTCTGTTTCTTCATACCTTCGAATAATTTGGGAGATTTCTTGTTTAATCTCTGGTAAGTGCCTATGTCCGTTAACGCCATACGCTCTAAAATTTTCCGCAACTTCACCATAAGCTGTAGAATTATTTGCAGATCTCCCGGCTCCACTAACACCCGACTTACAATCTGCAATTAATGTTTTTATCAAGCATCTCTCTTCGATGAGCGGTAAAACACCCGTGATAATTGACGTAGGATAGCAGCCAGGCATCGCAACTAACTTTGCGCCACATAGATCAACCCTATTTAATTCAGGTAAACCATAAATAGCCCTGTCTAAGAGATCGGAGGCGATATGTCTTATCCCATACCATCGTTCAAAAAGGTCCTGATCACGAAGTCTGAAGTCCGCAGAAAGATCAATTACAGTAATTCCCTGATTAAGAAGATTTTTTGCATGCTTCATACACACTCCATGTGGAGTTGCAAAGAAAACAAGATCGCAAGTAGAGAAATTCACATCTTCTAATGTATTGATTTTTGCATCACAATCATCACCATATAAAAAGAAGAATCGGGGATCACTCTTGATTACGGAGGGATTGCGAGCCGTAAGGGCGGTCACAGTAACGTCTGGATGCTCTTCCAACAATTTTAATAATTCAAAACCGGTGTAACCCGTGCAACCCGCCACGCCTACTTTCATTTATGCGTTTACCATTAAAAATTTACCGGTGATACTAAAATCAGAGTACGTTATTTTATCTCTTCGAAAATTGTTTCCGTTTTCTTGCTTTATGCAAACCGACCTTTTTACGTTCAACCTCTCGTGGGTCTCTTGTCACAAAACCCGCTTTTGATAAACTGCTTTTCAATTCCTGATCATATTCGATTAAAGCTCGTGTCAAACCGTGTCTGACCGCTCCCGCTTGACCAGATTCGCCGCCGCCATGAACTGTAACTTTTATGTCAAATGTTTTAATAGAGTCGATGAGAGCCAAAGGTTGCTCGACGATCATTTTGCCAGTTTCTCTAGAAAAATATTCATTCAAATCTTTTTTGTTCACCGTAATTTTTCCTGAACCTTTTTTCAAAAAAACCCGCGCGACAGAGCTTTTTCTTCTACCTGTCCCGTAATAGTAATCACCAATCATATGTATAACAATCCTTTCTGGTAACCATAGTCAACCAATACTAAATATCAATTGTTTTTGGTTGCTGAGCGGCATGTGGGTGCGAAGAGTTTGCATAAACTTTTAGCTTCTTAAACATCGCATAGCCTAAAGGTCCTCGTGGGAGCATTCCCTTAACGGCTTTCTCGATAGCCCTACCAGGATGCTTTTCTTGCATCCTCCTGAAGGTAATCTCTGAAATTCCCCCGGGGTACCCAGAGTGTCTATAATACTTTTTATCAGTACTCTTATTTCCTGTCACGATAACATTGGAGGCGTTAATTACGACAATGTAATCTCCCGTATCGACATGCGGCGTAAATTCAGGCTTGTGTTTACCTCTCAGTCGCCGTGCAATCTCACTTGCTAGTCGACCTAATACTTTACCGCTAGCGTCTACAATCAACCAATCTCGGTTAACTTTTTCTTTTCTCGCGACGTAAGTGTTCATCAATTAAACAATAATTTAGTAACTAGATACAGTAACGTTTTTCAATAGGAAATTCAAGTCCTCGCTGTAACTTTAAGACCAGAACTCAGATTAATTTAGGAGGGTTTCACTTTCTTATTTATCTTATTCCGTTGTTAATTGGAGACCAATTAACAACCACATTGTAACAAAAGTTAATTAGAATGATGTTTCTAAGTGGTGCAGATATGAATGGAGAATTGAATGAAAAAGTCTATGTCATTGGTTTTAACGGTTGTTGCCTTTACCGGTTCTGTCCAGGCGGCATCGGTTAAAGTATATGGCCGGCTTGATGCCGGTTTGATGAGTATTTCCGGTGTAGGGGTAAACGATAAAACTTTATCTGGCCTCGCGTATGGGGCGCTGTCATCTTCACGATGGGGTATTAAAGGACAGGAGACTTTAGGTGGAGGCTATGAAGCGTTCTTCGCTTTGGAATCAGAGGCACACAACGATACAGGAGCCTCTGGCGGCAACAATAAGACTGGGAGTGGTGTCGGTAGTGTTTATTGGAAGCGTAAAAGTATCGTTGGGTTAAAGACTCCAATAGGCAAAGTTTCACTGGGTTTGAACAAAACTATTGATAAAATTCTTGGTGGTAACTTTGACCTCGTTAATTCTAACTTTGCTGGATTCAAAACCTTAGGGGACTACTTAGCGACAACCGACAGAATAGACAATGCTGTATTTTTTGAAACACCAAACTTAGATTTTTTTCGAAGTAAAATTTATATAGATAGACAATTTGGGGAAGTTGGTGGCGAAGTTTCAGGAAATGCAAGAACTGGAATTGCTGCAACGTTCAAAATAGCCACTGTAGAAGGGTTTATCGCTTATTCAGAAGCTAACGGATCGAAAGGTAGTAACGACTGGAATCAGTATGGGCTCGGACTGAAGTATAGAAATGACAATAATATTGTTTTTAAAGGTCAGTATTGGAATTTATCCGCAAAAAGTAATACTGATTCAACCTCTGGTTTAGGTTATTCCTCTGATGGAGAGGGTTACAGTATCAGTGTTATGGCACCGGTCCGAATTCAAACAAAAATTGGTGTTGGTTTTCATTCCACTGAACAGAGCGATAATACAGCAGAAAAAATTGAAATCACGCAACTCGTAATGCTACATAGTTTTTCAAAAAAAGTTACCGGGTATGTGATGGTAGGTAAACTGAACAACGGTTTATCTGCAAATCACGAACTTCATAAGAAAGGTTTTGACTCGCAACCCGAAAATGGTATAGACCAGGATGGATACACAGTTGGTCTAAGAATAAAGTTTTAACACGGCTCAATAGAAATTTTGTGTGGTGTGACAAGTATAGGGATCCAACTAAATCCCGTTTGGCACCTAATTGACGGCTTTAAATAATCATTAAAATTTCCATTCCGCAACGACCGATTAAAAGATTAGGTAGTACCTTTGCTTTAAAAAAAACCATAGGGAGTCCATGTGTTCTTTTGCTAACTACACCGTTAGTTGATTCAACCCGAACTAACTAATCATAGTTTACTGATACGCTAACGTTTTTAAATAGAAAATTCAACTCCTCTCTGTAGCTTTGAAGATAAGAATTAATATTAATTTAGTGGGATTTCGCTTTCTTATTTATCTTATTCCGTTGTTAATTGGAGACCAATTTGTAACCATTATGTAACAAAGGTAAATTAGAATGATGTTTCTAAATGGTACAGATATGAATGGAGAATTGAAAAAAAATTGCATTTACGCGGTTGCTATCGTTGCCAGCTTTCCTGCTTCAGTCCAGGGCAGCATCGGTAAAAGCATACGGACGCCTTGACGCAGGCGTAACGAGTATTTCTGGCGCAGGATCAAACGATGAAACACTGTCCGGGCTTGCATACGGACCACTTTCATCCTCAAGATGAGGCATAAAAGGAAAAGAGGATTTAGGTGGAGGGTACGGTGCCTTTTTTGCATTGGAATCAAAAGTTCATAACGATACCGGGGTCTCAGGAGGGAACAACAAGACTGGAAGCGGAAAAGCGTACTAGGTATAACAACTCCTTCGGGAAAAATTTCTTTTGGATTGAACATGACGGGGGATAAAGTTCTTGCTACTAAATACGACATGGTTGGCTCTAACTTTGCTGGATTCAAAACTATATCGGATTATATAGCAATTGGTGACAGGGTCGATAACGCACTCTTTTATAAATCTCCTAAAATATAGGCCGTAGACGGTAATTTCTACTTTGACCATCAGTTCGGGGAAGTAGCGGTTAGAGTTCAGGTAACACCAGGACAGAGGTTGCTGCAACGTTCAAGATGGCTGGAATTAATGGCCTCTTAGCTTATTCTGAAGCTAAAGGCTCAACTGGAATTAGCGATTGGGACCAGTATGGTGTAGGCCTAAGTTTAAAGACTGACGCCAAATTCGTATTCAAAGCTCAGTATTGGGATCTTTCTGCAGAGAGTAATGCAGACACAACCTCTGGCTTGAGATACTCTGCTGATGGTGAGGGATATTCTCTAATTGTCATGGGACCAATTAGTGAACATACTAAGGAAGGTCTGGGCTTTCATTCGTCTGAGCAAAGTGCAAATGAAGCCGAAAAAAAGAAAGAACTCAATTAGCAACGCTTCACAGCTTCTCCAAGAAGGTGACTGGTTATGTAATGGTCGGAAATCTTGATAATGGAGCCTCCGCAAATCATGAGTTACATAAAAAAGGGTTTGCTTCAACACCGGCTAACGGAGGGGAGCAGGACGGATTTACGGTTGGTTTGAGAATAAAGTTTTAGAGGAAAGGACAGATAATTTAAATAAGAAATTAATGAATTAAAAACACTTTTTTCCAGTCAAACCGCACTTAGATGTCCGGTTTTTTTTTCAAACGGTAAGTGCAATACTCGGTAAATCTATTTTTTTGTTCCTAATAAAATATTGGGTCTCTCCAGACATTCCATCGAGTAAGCGAAAAAAAAAACCACAGGCGCACGCCTGTGGTTTTTCTAACTAATCATGAAACTAGTTTAGAACTTATGAAATACTCCGAATCCGTAGAATGTCTCATTCTCACCAGATATTCCACCACACGCTCCAACTGGACCATTAGCACCTCTGTCTGAGTTACATAGCTTAGCATAGAGTGTAGTTCTGTCGCTTAAATTATTCCTGTAGGCGAGAACAATATCGTCTGTCTCATTGTCAGATATGCCTGTATTTTCATTTGACGTTTGATAGTAACTGACGTCAAATTCATTGCTACCAGACATGAATGTTGCACCTACGGCAATACCTTCGTTATCTACAGCCTGAGCTCCGCCAACACCATTGGCTTCACCCTTTATGTAGTACCCAGCGAGCTTTATGTCACCCATCATGTACTTGGCGCCAACTGCACTCTTCTGGTTTTCACCGACAGAATCGTTTGCATTGTTACCTTTGTTGGATATGTAATTAGCCATGACGGTCAAATTTTCAGCGCTGTACGTAGCACCCACGTGCATGTTCGAATTCTGCCCGGTGTCGCCAGCAGCCTCACCAGCACCATACGCTAACCCGATATTCAACGGGCCAGGAGTGAACTTGACCTGAATAGCATTACCAAGGAAAACGTCGGCGTGCATGTTTGTGTTCGTTGTTGCCCCTGTTGGGTCTAATGTACCAGCGCCAGCCATAGCTGTTGAAGCGGCTGCGTCAGCCGCACTGGCAATCGTTACAAACTGAACAAGACCGGATGTACTCTCAAAGAAGCTTCGTGGGTCAACTCCAGCTATTGCTAATAAAGCTGGACTGTAAATACGGCCCAATGTCAGACTACCCATGTCGTTGGACAAAGAAATATTAGCCTGTCGAGCCCAAAAACGTGCCCCGTTGTTTGAGAGTGTAGATCCGCCTCTGTTCGTACCACCTGTAGAAGCTTCCAAATCAGACTCAAGTGCAAAAGAAGCAGTCAATCCACCCCCGAGGTCCTCAGAACCTTTGATTCCCCAAATAGACGGGAGTTCGATTGTTCGACCTTCTCCACCATCAACTCTGAGAACATCGTTATCTGAACTATCCATTCCAATACCGATGTCTACAATTCCAAACATAGTTACGTCAGCAAAGGCCGGGGTTGAAACCGCTACAGCTATAGCAGCACCTAGCGCCTTTTTCTTTAACGCAGCTGTTAACTTATTCTTATTCATTAAATTCTCCAGACGTTCGTAATAAATTTATAAAACTACCTAAGTGAATGGTACAGCTTTTCTCCAAAGTTTCCTATTTTTCGTAATAATTTCGTGGAAATATAAGACTTCCCACGTAAATTGTGTGTTTTTTTTGCAACGAAAACGTTAGAGAGCCGTCGCCCTCGGTTCACCCCCCCTTTATTTAATTTTACCCGACTAGGGCCACGACGTTCTCGCCAATTTTAATTTTGTTTCTCATTTTTTTTAAAATTCCGCTCCTTTGATGTACCAGAAAAATTGGGCATCATTCTATCAAAAACACCGTCGCAATCGATAACGAGGTGCTTGACTGCTGCCAAAATGTGTACCGAAATTAGCATTAGAAAAAAATAGGATATTGACTGATGAATAATTGTCATTAATTCTTTAATAACTGGATCATGCTCCAAAAACTTAGGCAGTCTCACCCCAAAAACAAGCAAGTCATATTTCGAAAATAGCGATCCTAATATTCCAGACAAAGGCATCACTATCATACAAAAATACAACGACGCGTGGCTCGCAGTAGCCGCAAACCTTTCCCATGAAGAGGCCTTTGGCGGTAGTCCCGGAACCTTCGATTGAAAACGCCAATAAAGCCTGAATAAAACAATACAGCCAATGAAAATCCCGATAGACTTATGCGTGTTAAACCAAAATGCTCTTGTGCTATCCGGTCCTTTAGGAATGTTGACCATATCGAGGCCGATCAAGAACTGGACTAACAGAAGCAAAGCTATAAACCAGTGGAGAAAGATAGCGGTATTGTTAAAAGCAGTTGTGTGCTCTTCAGTACTTGGCATCATTTGAGTATACCGTGATTAACCTAGCGTTTCGCTCGTGTATAATTTCGGTTACAACTTTAAACTTCAATTTTGACTCATTGCACATCATTAGGTTCGTAAATTATGACAAATATAAAAATTTTAGTTGAACTAAGTAGTAAAGTTAGGTTTCTCGCACTCATTTTGCTGTCCGTCAGCACTTTCATTCTCCCCGGCTGTTCGACAGAAAACAATGATGTAACCGGCGAAGGATTTGCGTACATTTCCAGTCAAAATGGCAACGTGCTCGTTATGTCCCTAGATAATTTCGAAATAGTTACTGAAATTAAAGTAGGGCTCGGAAATAGGGGCATAGGTATAACTGAGGACGGGAAAAAGTTAGTTGTTGCTGTTAAAAGTACGAATGATCTCGCTGTCATCGATTTACTAACCAATAAAATAGAAAAAAGAATTTTTATCGGCGAAAATCCTGAAATGGTCAGGGTGAAAGACGGGAAAGCTTTCGTAACTTTTGAACCCGCAGCGATAGGGGGACCACCCCCTAAACCTGGGTCGGACGAAGCCAAAGCATTGACCCAAAAAAGGGTAGAAGAAGAGGAAGAAGAGGCAAAAATTGCTATTGTCGATATAGGTACTGGTAAAAAAGTTGGCGAGATAGATGGGGGCATGGAAACTGAAGGGATTGAGTTTTCCTTTGACGAAACAAAAATTATCGTAACTAATGAGGCGGATGAAAATCTTTCGGTTCATGATATCAGTACCGGTAAACTGATAAAAAAAATCGACACGAGTGATCTCGGTAATCGACCACGCGGGATAAAACGATCGGATTCGGGTAAATTTTATCTCGCCACTCTTGAATACGGTAATAAGTTATTAAAACTCAATCAGAATTTTGAAATCATAAATGTCTCTGCGACAGGCCAAGTTCCCTATGGTATTTCTTTTTCCAAAGAGGATGATTTGGCTTACGTTGCTTTATCTCACGGCAAGGCAATAGAAATTTTCAATACGAAATCCATGGAGTCTGTTGGAAAGATTCCGGCAGGGAATAGGTGTTGGCATTTTACTTTCACTCCCGATAATAGGCGCTTGATTGTTGCTTGTGGTAGAAGTAATGATGTGTTGATTATAGACGTTGCCAGCAGATCCATTGAAAAACGACTAGAAAATTTAAAAATGCCCTGGGGTGTAGTAACGTTTCCAAAATCCTATGGGACTCTTGATACGCCCCATAAACGCTCCGGAAGCTAAGTGGTTGATTACCATAGCCTCAACAAAGGCAGTTGATTGAAGCTTGATTTCAAAAATAAAGCTGTTTTAGTCGTCGGAGACATTATTAAAGACAGTTATTATTTTGGATCCTGCGACAGGATATCACCCGAGGCGCCCGTGCCAGTTGTAAGAATTGCCAGAGGAACCTATAGATTAGGGGGAGCCGGGAATGTTGCAAAAAACATCAGACGATTTGGAATTGAAACTTTTTTGTTGACTTTAGCGGGTGACGATTCGGTCTGTTCAGATTTAAAAAAAGCATGTCTAGAGGAGAACATAAAGGCATATTTTGTTAAGAGTTCCAAGAAAAAAACACCAGAAAAAATCAGAGTTTTGAGCCAAAACCAACAGCTTTTACGATTGGATTTTGAAGATGAGATTTCGAGTAAGAGTGAAAAAGACGAGCTCAGGGCTGTCGTTCAATGCTTTGAACAACTAATAAAAAGACATAGTTTTAATTTGATTGTAATGTCAGACTACAAAAAGGGAACGCTCCAACGCTGTAACCTCTTAATTAAGTTAGCAAATAAGCTAAAAATCCCTGTGCTCGTGGACCCAAAGGGCGAAGACTTTTCGATTTACACGGGTGCCCACATAATCAAGCCAAATTTACAAGAATTTCAAAATGTAATGGGGCCCTTAAATAACGAGAAAGACGTCGTTAAAAGAGCAAGGAAACTTGCCAAAAACTTAAAGCTAAAAAAAGGTATTGTGCTTACAAAGGGAGCGGAAGGTATCTCTTTCATAGGAACAAATGACGGCTACGTCTCAATCACAACCCCTAACATCAAAGAGGTATATGATGTTACGGGGGCAGGAGATACGGTGATAGCTGCTCTAGCAGCGTGTTTTACCAATAATATCAAGTTTAAAATAGAAGATGCGTTAAAATTTGCTGGCCGGGCAGCAGCTGTAGCGGTTGGAAAACTTGGCACATATTCTCCCAGTTTGCAGGAGGTGATAGCAAATGAAAATGTATATTTTAATGAAACGGCAAATGTGCCAACAAAAAAGCTTGTTAAACGCTTATCTCTGAAAAGTTTAACGCAAACATTAGAGTCTTGCAGAAAAGAAGGAAAAAAAATTGTTTTTACCAATGGCTGTTTCGATGTCATTCATGCAGGGCATGCAGCCCTCCTTAAAACGGCAAGACAATGCGGTGACATCCTAGTGGTAGGTTTAAACTCAGATAAATCGATAATAACTTTGAAAGGGAGAGAAAGACCGTTTCACAAACTTGCAGACAGAATTCGAGTTTTAGAGGAGTTTGAGTGTGTTGACTACATCGTTGTTTTTGACGGGAAAACTCCCATCAATCTAATAAGAAGAATTAAGCCAAACACTCTCGTGAAAGGAGGCGAGTACGCCGTTGGAGATATAGTTGGAGCAAAAACCGTATCATCCTACGGTGGAACTGTAAAAACAGTTCCCATGGTGCGAGACCTATCAACATCAAAAATACTGAATGGTTTTTCAAAACGAAAGAAAAGGTAGCCTGACGATTACCTACTTTCACAATCGAATGATCACTATCATCGGCGCTAAGGCGTTTCACTGTCCTGTTCGGAATGGGAAGGAGTGGTTCCACCCCGCAATGGTCGTCAGGCAAATAAAAGAATTTAGTCAGAATTGTTATGATCGATAATAATATCCAAATACGTACGATAAAGAAATCAACAGTGTAATAAGGTCAAGCCTCACGGGCAATTAGTACTGGTTAGCTACATACATTACTGTACTTCCACATCCAGCCTATCAACGTCCTGGTCTTGGACGACCCTTAAGGGGAGTCAAGCTCCCGGGAAGTCTCATCTTGAAACGAGTTTCCCGCTTAGATGCTTTCAGCGGTTATCTCTTCCGCACTTAGCTACCCTGCAATGCCACTGGCGTGACAACAGGTACACCAGAGGTGCGTCCACTCCGGTCCTCTCGTACTAGGAGCAGCCTTCCTCAAACTTCCAACGCCCACGGCAGATAGGGACCGAACTGTCTCACGACGTTCTGAACCCAGCTCACGTACCTCTTTAAATGGCGAACAGCCATACCCTTGGGACCGGCTACAGCCCCAGGATGAGATGAGCCGACATCGAGGTGCCAAACACCGCCGTCGATATGAACTCTTGGGCGGTATCAGCCTGTTATCCCCAGAGTACCTTTTATCCGTTGAGCGATGGCCCTTCCATACAGAACCACCGGATCACTATGTCCTGCTTTCGCACCTGCTCGACTAGTAAGTCTCGCAGTCAAGCACGCTTATGCCATTGCACTTTAAGTACGATTTCCGACCGTACCAAGCGTACCTTCGAGCTCCTCCGTTACTCTTTAGGAGGAGACCGCCCCAGTCAAACTGCCCACCATGCACTGTTCCCAGCCCGGATAACGGGCCAAGGTTAGAACTCCGGACAGATTAGGGTGGTATTTCAAGGACGGCTCCACCAAAACTAGCGCCTTGGCTTCAAAGCCTCCCACCTATCCTACACAAACCGGTTCAAAATCCAATGCAAAGTTGCAGTAAAGGTTCATGGGGTCTTTCCGTCTAACCGCGGGGAGATTGCATCATCACAACCATTTCAACTTCGCTGAGTCTCAGGAGGAGACAGTGTGGCCATCGTTACGCCATTCGTGCAGGTCGGAACTTACCCGACAAGGAATTTCGCTACCTTAGGACCGTTATAGTTACGGCCGCCGTTTACCGGGGCTTCGATCAAGAGCTTGCACCCCATCACTTAACCTTCCGGCACCGGGCAGGCGTCACACCCTATACGTCCACTTTCGTGTTTGCAGAGTGCTGTGTTTTTGATAAACAGTCGCAGCCACCGATTCTCTGAGACCTCTTTCGGCTCCGGATGTACTCCTTCACCTAATTGAGGCATACCTTCTCCCGAAGTTACGGTATCAATTTGCCGAGTTCCTTCTCCTGAGTTCTCTCAAGCGCCTGAGCATATTCAGCATACGCACCAGTGTCGGTTTGCGGTACGGTCCTGTTTAACTGAAGCTTAGAGGATTTTCCTGGAAGCATGGTATTACTCACTTTGCAGGCAAGCCTGCTCGTCATCACACCTCACCTAAGCCCAGCGGATTTGCCAACTGGGCATGGCTACATGCTTAAACCGGGACATCCAACACCCGGCTGAGCTAACCTTCTCCGTCTCCCCATCGCATTAAACAGTGGTGCAGGAATATTAACCTGCTTCCCATCGGTTACGGCTTTCGCCCTCACCTTAGGGGCCGACTCACCCTACGTCGATTAACGTTGCGTAGGAAACCTTGCGTTTTCGGCGACAGAGTTTTTCACTCTGTTTAACGCTACTCATGTCAGCATTCGCACTTCTGATACCTCCAGCAACCCTTTCAAGTCACCTTCACAGGCTTACAGAACGCTCCTCTACCATCTCTTTCGAGATCCGCAGCTTCGGTTATTAGCTTAGCCCCGTTACATCTTCCGCGCAGGACGACTTGATCAGTGAGCTATTACGCTTTCTTTAAAGGATGGCTGCTTCTAAGCCAACCTCCTGACTGTCTGTGCCTTCCCACTTCGTTTCCCACTTAGCTAATATTTGGGACCTTAGCTGGCGGTCTGGGTTGTTTCCCTCTTGAGTCTGGACGTTAGCACCCAGTGCTCTGTCTCCCGTACTTATACTTCCAGGTATTCGGAGTTTGCTATGGCGAAGTAAGTCGCGATGACCCCAACAACCATTACAGTGCTCTACCCCCTGGAGCAATATACGAGGCACTACCTAAATAGTTTTCGAGGAGAACCAGCTATCTCCGGATTTGTTTGGCCTTTCACCCCTATCCACAGCTCATCCCCTAATTTTGTAACATTAGTGGGTTCGGGCCTCCAGTACGTGTTACCGTACCTTCACCCTGGCCATGGATAGCTCATCCGGTTTCGGGTCTACACCCAGCAACTAAACGCCCTGTTCAGACTCGGTTTCCCTACGCCTCCCTTAAAAAGTTAAGCTTGCTACTGAATGTAAGTCGCTGACCCATTATACAAAAGGTACGCCGTCACTCTTACGAGCTCCGACTGTTTGTATGCATATCGTTTCAGGATCTATTTCACTCCCCTTCCGGGGTTCTTTTCGCCTTTCCCTCACGGTACTTGTTCACTATCGGTCGATTACTAGTATTTAGCCTTGGAGGATGGTCCCCCCATGTTCAAACAGGATTTCACGTGTCCCGCCCTACTTGTCGAAAGCCTAGTTCCACAGGTCAATTTTCACGTACGGGGCTATCACCCACTATGGCTAATCTTTCCAAATTATTCTGTTAACTGATCTGCTAATACTCTCTGGCTAGTCCAATTTCGCTCGCCACTACTCTCGGAATCTCGGTTGATTTCTTTTCCTCCGGTTACTTAGATGTTTCAGTTCACCGGGTTCGCTTCGCCGCACCTATGTATTCGGTACGGGATACTTCAAATGAAGTGGGTTTCCCCATTCGGAAATCTGCGGATCACAGCTTGTTTGCTAGCTAACCGCAGCTTATCGCAAGCTACAACGTCCTTCATCGCCTGTAATCGCCAAGGCATCCGCGATATGCACTTATTCACTTGACCTTATAACGCTGTTGATTGTTATAAGGACTTGCCGAAAACTTTAACGCTTGTATTTTGAGAATGTCATGATTATCAATCATAACGTTACGTGTTTCTCACCTCATCAATGAGAACACGTAATCTGACTAAATTTTTAAAGAACAAAAAATCTGGTGGAGCTAAGCGGGTTCGAACCGCTGACCCCCTGCTTGCAAAGCAGGTGCTCTCCCAGCTGAGCTATAGCCCCGAGACATCTAGCTAGGCTGGTGGGTCTGGTTGGGCTCGAACCAACGACCCCCGCCTTATCAAGACGGTGCTCTAACCAGCTGAGCTACAGACCCGGATTTTATATCCGTCTGCAACCGATAAGAGTGGACAATAAGAATCTTTACATTTCTCTAGAAAGGAGGTGATCCAGCCGCACCTTCCGATACGGCTACCTTGTTACGACTTCACCCCAGTCACGAATCCTACCGTGGTAACCGCTTTCCTTACGGTTAAGCTAGCCACTTCTGGTAAAACCCGCTCCCATGGTGTGACGGGCGGTGTGTACAAGACCCGGGAACGTATTCACCGCGGCATTCTGATCCGCGATTACTAGCGATTCCGACTTCATGCAGTCGAGTTGCAGACTGCAATCCGGACTACGATTGGTTTTTTGGGATTAGCTCCCCCTCGCGGGTTCGCAACCCTCTGTACCAACCATTGTATGACGTGTGAAGCCCTACCCATAAGGGCCATGAGGACTTGACGTCGTCCCCACCTTCCTCCGGTTTGTCACCGGCAGTCTCATTAGAGTGCCCTTGCGTAGCAACTAATGACAGGGGTTGCGCTCGTTGCGGGACTTAACCCAACATCTCACGACACGAGCTGACGACAGCCATGCAGCACCTGTGTTCAGGTTCTCTTTCGAGCACTTTTACATCTCTGTAAAATTCCTGACATGTCAAGGGTAGGTAAGGTTTTTCGCGTTGCATCGAATTAATCCACATCATCCACCGCTTGTGCGGGTCCCCGTCAATTCCTTTGAGTTTTAACCTTGCGGCCGTACTCCCCAGGCGGTCAACTTCACGCGTTAGCTTCGTTACCAAATCAGAAAAGATCCAACAACTAGTTGACATCGTTTAGGGCGTGGACTACCAGGGTATCTAATCCTGTTTGCTCCCCACGCTTTCGTGCATGAGCGTCAGTGGTGACCCAGGGGGCTGCCTTCGCCATCGGTGTTCCTCCTGATATCTACGCATTTCACTGCTACACCAGGAATTCCACCCCCCTCTGCCAAACTCTAGTCTACTAGTCACAGATGCAGTTCCCAGGTTAAGCCCGGGGATTTCACACCTGTCTTAGCAAACCGCCTGCGCACGCTTTACGCCCAGTAATTCCGATTAACGCTTGCACCCTACGTATTACCGCGGCTGCTGGCACGTAGTTAGCCGGTGCTTATTCTTCAGGTACCGTCAGCAGTCCGAGGTATTATCTCGTACCATTTCTTCCCTGACAAAAGTGCTTTACAACCCGAAAGCCTTCATCGCACACGCGGCATTGCTGGATCAGGCTTTCGCCCATTGTCCAAGATTCCCCACTGCTGCCTCCCGTAGGAGTCTGGGCCGTGTCTCAGTCCCAGTGTGGCTGATCGTCCTCTCAGACCAGCTACTGATCGTAGTCTTGGTAGGCCATTACCCCACCAACAAACTAATCAGGCATCGGCCACTCCAATAGCGAGAGGTCCGAAGATCCCCCCCTTTCACCCGAAGGTCGTATGCGGTATTAATTCGGCTTTCGCCGAGCTATCCCCCACTACTGGGCATGTTCCGATGTATTACTCACCCGTTTGCCACTCGCCGGCACTCCGAAGAGCCCGCTGCCGTTCGACTTGCATGTGTAAGGCATGCCGCTAGCGTTTAATCTGAGCCAGGATCAAACTCTTCAGTTCGATCTATTTTTTTCTATGCTCAAAGTTATGACTGTAAATGATTACATAATAATGTGAGCAATAGATTTTCTGTGCAAATCATCAAATTGCCCACACTTATCGGCTGTTAATTTTTAAAGAACAATGGTACTACGGAACCCCTAAGATTATTACGCATTTAGATTTATGTCAATTACTTTTACCGTATCCGAGCAATAATTGCTTCAACGCTCTCCCGGGACAATTCTGGAGCATAAAAACCTCTCCAATTAAAAATGTTTTGATTCCGTTATCGGTTAGCAACTGCACATCTGTAGCGGTTTTTATTCCACTTTCTGATATTACTAATTTTGTTTTCGGTATTAACTTATTTAACCGTATACTGGTTTCCAGACTAACTGAAAAATCTTTTAGATTTCTATTATTTATTCCAATTAGTCTAGACTTGCACAGCAATGCTTTTTCCAAATCCTGCTCGTTGTGAATTTCCACTAAACAATCCATCCCATATAAATGGGCCTGGGCCTCTAATTCAGTTAATAGTTCGACGGGCAAAGCGGCTGCGATCAGTAAAATACAGTCAGCGTGCATCGCATAACTTTCTGCCACCTGCAGTGGGTCAATAATAAAATCCTTCCTCAAAACCGGAATGCGCACCTCTTGCCTAGCCAGAATCAAATTCTTAATACTACCTTTAAAAAAATTTTCATCTGTTAACACAGAAATACAACTTGCGGAATTATCCTCGTAAACTCGTGCAATATTTTCAACTTCCAAGGTTTCTCTCAAAATTCCTTTGCTCGGACTTGCCTTTTTTATTTCTGCAATTATTCCAACCTCGTTTGAATCCTTTTTGGCTGTCAATTCTCCTAAAAAATTCCTCTTCCTGAAGCTCTTTCCCTCAAGTTCAAAGCTGGAAATACTTTTGAGTTTCGAAAGTTTTTCAACATACAACTGCTTGGCTCTTAATATTTCTCTAAGCATTGCTTCTTACCTTACCGATTGAGTAAATTTGACAAATTCCTCTAATTTTTTTATTGCATCTCCACTTGCGACGCAGTCCTGCGCCAAACAGACTCCATCGCCAATAGATCCACAAAGACCAGCAACATACAAAGCAGCTGCAGCGTTCAGTATTACATATTTTGCTTCTACACTATTTACATTAGTTAGACTTTCCATTGCTTTTTTCTTGCTTTCATCGACGCTCGAGACACTAATTGCTCCTCCTAGGATTGATTGTTCTGTCACACGAAGTCCAAAATCAGATGCAACAACCGTTCCTTCAGTAATTTCTCCATTTTTTAACTCAGCATAATAAGTTTTGCTGGAACAGCACAACTCATCAAGACCACTTTCAGCATGGACTACAAGTACGTGCTTAGAGTTTAGCCGCTTTAAAACGTTTGCGATTGGTAACAACAGTTTTTTGTCATAAACCCCAATTAATTGACGCTGAGATTTTGCTGGATTCGTTAACGGCCCAAGAATATTGAAAATGGTTCGAGTACCCAGCTCTTTTCGAATTGGAGCAACGTTTTTCATAGCTGGATGGTGATTCGGAGCAAACATAAAACCTACACCAGTTCTATCGATTGAATTGGCAACTTGATCAGGAGTTAAGTTTATATCTGCGCCGAGACACTCTAGCAAGTCGGCGCTTCCCGAGGATGATGAAATAGCCCTTCCTCCATGCTTGGCTACTTTTGCTCCCGCCGACGCTGCCAAAAACATTGCTGCTGTAGAAATATTAAATGTTTGCGCACCATCTCCTCCGGTCCCGCACAAGTCGACAAGTTCTTCAGGACTGGAATCAACCGACTTGACTAAATTTCGCATTACTTCGGCCCCGCCAATTAACTCGCTCACAGCCTCTCCCTTGATTTTAAGAGCAATTAATATTGCAGCAGTTAAAGAGCCTGAAATTTCTCCTTTTATTATCTTTTTCAATAATAACCGGGCTTCGGCAACGTCAAGATCATTTCCCAAAATTAGTGACTCTAGAAGTCTTTTCACGTCCATGTCTGTCAAAGTTGATATTTGAGCGGGATTCATATTTGCTCCATGAAGTTTCGAATAATATCGTAACCGTATTCTGTCAAAATTGCCTCAGGGTGAAACTGAACGCCAAAAAATGGAAAGTCTCGATGTCTAATAGCCATAATTTCTTGATCCTCAGTACGGGCTAAAACCTCTAAACATTCAGGTAAATTGTTTTCCATTAGCGCAAGTGAATGATACCGTGTCACGGTGTAAGGCGACGGAATCTTTCGGAACAATCCGATACCTGAGTGGGTAACTTTCGAAACTTTTCCATGCATTATAGTCTTTGCCGGACCAACTTCAGACCCAAATGCTTCGCCTATAACTTGATGTCCGAGACAAACGCCGAAAACGGGAATGGGTTTATCCATATTAGCAATATTCTTTACGAGACTGAGCGAGACCCCAGCATTTTTTGGACGACCTGGTCCCGGTGAAATTAATATTTTATCTGGTCTTATTTTGCCAGATGGGCTTAAAATTTCTTCGACACCATACTCATCATTCCTTATTGTTACAACCTCAGCACCGAGCTCTCCGATGTATTGAACAAGATTGTAGGTGAATGAATCATAATTATCTATGACTAATATTTTCATGTTTATTTTTTTTCAAACATTTTCTTGCTCTCTAAACTCTCAGCGGCTTTTATTACTGCGCCGGCCTTTGCCTCCGTCTCGCGCCATTCATTCTCTGGGATAGAATCGTAAACGATTCCTGCGCCGGCTTGCACGCTAAGAATGCCGTTCTTCAAAACACCTGTTCGAATTGCTATTGCAAGGTCCATATCTTTTGCAAATGAAATATAGCCGCAGGCACCACCATAAAGCGACCTTTGCTCCGGTTCAAGTTCCTCAATAATTTCCATAGCTCTTATTTTCGGCGCCCCGCTCAAGGTACCGGCAGGAAATGTAGCCTTCAATACGTCCATAAAATTTAAACCTTCTTGAAGATGGCCCTCAACCTCCGAAACAAGATGCATCACGTGCGAATACTTTTCTACGATCATTTTTTCGGATAAAAATACACTACCAATTTTCGAAATTTTACCCACGTCATTTCGTGCGAGATCAATTAACATAACGTGTTCCGCAAGTTCTTTTGGGTCTTCTCTTAATTCACTTTCCAACTCTGCATCCTCTCGCTCAGTTTTTCCCCTCCTACGCGTGCCTGCTATAGGACGAATCGTAATCCGGTTAAAGGTGTTTCCCGATGACTTGCCATTGTCTTGCCTAACCAATATCTCTGGTGAGGCACCAACTACCTGAAATTCACCCAAATTGTAAAAATACATGTAAGGCGACGGGTTAATGTTTCTCAGAGCTCGATATAGGGACAGTGCATTTCCAGAGAAAGGTTTTTCCAATATTTGCCCCAATACAACCTGCATAACCTCGCCCGAGAAAATATACTCCTGCGCTTTCCGAACAGATTCTTCAAACTTTTCTTTTGAAAACCGTCTAGTTATGTCAGAGGCCTCGCAACCGCCAAGCTTTGGCATCGTTAATGTTTCAGATAGCAAGGTTTCCATTGAATCTAATTTTTTCGTAGCTTTATCATATGCATCATTTTCTTGAGGGTCGGCAAAAATTATTAATGTCAACTCTCCACTGTAATTATCAAAAACTATTAAGTCCCTAACCTCTAAAAGAAGAATATCAGGGATGAGCAAATTATTATCTTTTTCCCTTATGTTTTTCTTCAACCTAGGTTCGATGAGCCTAACCACGTCATAACCAAAATAACCGGCTAGACCACCACAAAATCTGGGCAAGTCATATACCTCTGGAGAAGGAGAAAATTTGGATATGTAGTTTTCTATGAACTTTAAGGGTTCACAAGTTGCCTTTTCTAATATTTCTTTTTTTTTAAATAAGGTCACATCATCTCCCCAGACCTCTATTTTTTTTTCGGCAGGCAGACCAATGAACGAATACCTGCCAAACCGCTCTCCACCGACAACGGATTCAAAAAGAAATGTATTCGGAAAATCACCAAGTTTTAAATAAACAGATAGCGGCGTTTCTAAATCTCCAAGGTATTTTCTAGATATCGGCACGAGGTTGAAACCCTGGCGACCTCGTTTTAGAAAAGTTTCCAAACTTATACAAGTATTCATAGTTTTGGGCTAAGCTGATGCTTTAAACTTTCCATTATTTTGATATAACTAAGTTCGAACTCTGAATCCCGGTGATCAAATATTCCTGAGCCAATTACAAAAGTGTCCGCTCCTGATAATGCCAACGAAGCTATATTTTCCACCTTAACCCCTCCGTCAACTTCCAATCTTATCCGTTGCGAATTGTTGCCTGAGAAAATATCAATTTTCTCTTTGATTGTTCTTATTTTTTCTAAAGAGACGGGAATGAATTTTTGGCCGGCAAATCCCGGATTTACTGACATTACTAGTACGTAATCAATCTCTCCCATTATCCAATCCAAATAAGAGATGGGTGTTGCAGGATTAAACACGACGCCCGCCTGACACCCACTAGTTCTAATTAATTTAAGACTCCTGGATAAATGGTGGGTTGACTCAGGATGAATTGAGATCATGTCAGCGCCGGCGGAAGCGAAGTCAACAATTAAGTTGTCTATATTTGTGGTCATAAGATGAACATCTATGGGAACCTGGACATGAGGACGAATTGCTTTACAAATACACGGACCAAACGTAAGATTTGGCACGAAGTGATTGTCCATTACATCAAAGTGAATAAAGTCCGCCCCCGCCTTTTGTAAGGCTTCCATCTCAGCCCCAAGAAAGGCAAAGTTAGCGGACAAAATGCTTGGTCCAACCCATCTCGAATTGTCTTTTTCTTCCTTCATACAGCGTTTTCGTATCCTGTTACTTTATTTTCCCCTCATCGTCCACCAAATAAATGCCCCTACAATTACAATAGCAAGTAATGCCTCTAAGAAAATAACTAACATATTTAATTCAAGTTGGGGAACAAGTTTGCATTCTACAAGTAAAAACATTTCTTTGCTAATAACACTATTACTATTCGTGTCTTGCTCCAGCAATAAACCAGGAAAAAATGAGACATTCCCAAGACAAGCGGAAAATATTCGAGATTTCTCACGGGATGAATCGGAGCCGATACCCTTAGACGGGTTTTACAAAAGCAAAGGATATGAGCCAATCAATCTTTTTAAGCTAGATTATTGGAAAAAACAAAACTTCCAGCTAGCTTACCTGGCATGGCAGAGAAACTGCACATCAAGAAGAGTTCCTATTGAGATCTTTATCAAGTGCAAAACTCACCCAAAAATAGATAGCGCCAATGCTGATATGATCAGGAAATTCTTTGAAGACAATTTTAAGACGTACACCCTGCGAGCTGGTGCTGGAACACTCACAGCTTACTATGAACCAATTTTGCGAGGGTCGAGAATGAAGACGAAACAATATTATTCGCCAATATTTAGGCTTCCACCAGGTTTTTTAACGATCACAGAAAGAAAAAAAGACGGAACCAACAGCGTTATTCCATCATTGAAACGAAAAAGAGAGCCTAGTATTCCACCAAACCAGTATCCAACTCGAAAACAAATAATGGAAAAGGAATTACTAAAAGGAAATGAATTATTATTTCTTGAGAACTCGGTTGAAAATTTTTTTCTCCATATTCAAGGGTCGGGAACGATCGAGTTAGATAACGGAAAAAGAATTAGAGTTGGTTTTGCGGGTTCTAACGGAAGACCTTATCGATCTATAGCCAAATGGCTGGAAGCAGAAGGGGAAATGCCACTTAACAAAGCCAGCATGAGGAATATTAAAAATTGGGTTAAACAAAACCCACTAAAGAGCAGTGATTTATTTAATTACAACCCCAGATTCATTTTTTTCCGGGAATTTCCAGCATCGAGCGACCCAAGTGAGGGCCCCGTTGGAACCCTGGGAGTACCTTTGACTGCAGACCATTCTATAGCGGTGGATGAAGCGTTCATTAAGCTTGGGACCCCAGTAATGGTTGTAGAAGAGAAAGAATCGCAAAACGTCAATCCTCGAACTTTCCTAATGATGGCACAGGATACGGGAAACGCAATTAAGGGAGCGAATAGAGGAGACTTATTTTTCGGCACAGGAACAACCGCTGGTAACAGAGCAGGGACTACCAAATTCCGAGGTAGATTAATTATTTTTCTTCCGAAATAAAGTTTAACTTCTCTCGTAACACATCATCAGATATGGCTCCCCTTAATCTTTCTCCAGTTGACAGAAAAATAGTTGGCGTTGCTTGAATGCCTAAATTTCTTCCAATATCTAAAAATTTTTCTAGATTAAATATACACGAACTTGCGTCAATAGCTGTCGGTTCTATTGCCCTTAACATAAGATCATCCCAGGTTTTTGAAGGTGTTTCCGAACACCACACATTTTTTGAAATCTCAACTGAGCTATCACCCAAAATTGGATAAAGAAAAGTATAAACGCGAAGATTTTCCATTTTGCTCAAAGATTGGCGAAATTTTCTACAATATCCGCAATTTGGATCTTCAAATACTGCTATTTCCCTAACAACACCTTCCTTAGACCTGTTAAATTCGGAGGTAATCGCTTGTTGGAAGGGGAGGTCCTGAAATTTAATCGTTAAGATTTCCCTTTTTCTCGCCTCTGTCAAATTTTTTCCATCACTCAACTGTATGAGCTGACCTTCAATGAACATATGAGTTGCTTCTCGGTTCACATAAACGAGTTCGTTGTTTATCCGTACCTCAAAAATATTTTCTAAATCAGTTTTCTCAACTGATTTTACTTCATAGCCTTCTCCAAACAAACGGTCAACTGCAATCCGAATTTCCTCTTCTTTCGGTTGCGCATTAGCATCGTTCCCGACCGCCCACGTGGTACCCAAAAACAAAAACATCATTCCAATAAAAATTTTCACAACAGATAATTTAACCATTTTTCGGTTATCCTAAAAAATTACAGAATTGAAGAAGCAAACTTAACTATGTAACGCTTAAAAAAATCGGATTGCTGCAGTATACTCATCCCTTTTGTTCTTAAGAACTTAGCTGCATAACCCCCAGTTGAAAATCCAACTTTTATCGTATCGATCATACTTTGAATGGCTCGCGTTTTTAACAATCTCGCTCTCATATAAGAGCCTAAAATCGCAGAGCTACCAACGTCAAAAGGGCGATCAACCTGCATTTCCTTTTCAAATTCGTTAACCAACGTCAAAATATCAAATAACCCAATGTTTAGTCCGAGGCCGGCGAGAGGGTGAACGGTATGAGCAGAGTCACCCAACAAAACAATCCTCCTACTGACAAGTTTGTCTACTGTCATCATCGAAAGAGGAGTGGATACCATCTCAGAGTTAATTTCGATTTGCGCCATAATTGAAGTCCCGAGAATACGGGAAAGTTCGGCCCTTAACCTAGATTTACCCTCCCTCATAAGGCGTTCTGCGCGTAATTGGTTTTGTGACCAGACCATCGAGACACTGTTTTTTGAGGTGGGAAGAAGTGCTATAACCTCATCTCCGCTAAACCATTGTCTTGCGATATTCGGTTGAAGAGCAGAACTAAAGTTTGCTAACACAGCTTTTTGACAATAGTTTTTTATTCCCCAAGGGATTTTTAAGATATGCCTGCTGACAGAGCTGGCGCCATCCGCAACGACCAACAAATTAGCTTGTATTTTTCTAATACTTTTTTTGCCGCCGGTTAACACTCTCACTCTACACTGGCCATTTGCTGTGTAGCCAATATCGTCAATCGACCCATCTATCGAATGAAAAGTTTTTAGTGATTGAGTTGCACCAACCAATAAGCGATATAGGTTATCGTGATAAACTATTTTCGAGAGATACCCATGAGGACTCAGATCAGAACTTAGTTTCAAACACGAATCATCTTCGAAGAGATGCATTTCCGAAACATCTTCCGAAATCTTGAAAAATTCTTCTTTTAGCCCGCAACGCTCAAATAATTTGATATTCGATGGCGAGATTGCGTAGGAAATATTTTTTCTCGCTGTATCCTTTTTAACACTCTTACCAAAACCACGAGCTACTAGCAAAACCTTCAAACCTAACTTACTAAATATCACAGCCCCGGCCAAAGCCGGAACTCCTCCACCGGTAATTACGATATCGAAACTATCATTTTCAAATTTTATCACTCCCACTATTTACCTCTGATCTCCGTAAGCCCAATATCTTTTCTGTAATGTTTTCCCTCGAATTTTATTTGCTTAATTTTGTCTAAAAGCTTATGTCTAAGTAAATCTTTATTTTCGCCGATGCCAGAAACTGCCATAACTCTTCCGCCATTAGTTACAAGTTTGCCGTCTAAAATTTCTGTCCCGCTATGAAAAATTTTTATATTTGGATCCGTTTCAATTTCATCATCAACCTCAATAGGGTCTCCCGTCCTCACGTCATCAGGATAACCGTCGGCTGAGGCAACTAAACACAGTCCAGCTTTCTGATGCCAAAAATTTGATGGGACCTCTGAAAGGTTAAAACCATCTTCCCTAGAAACATTATCTAACAACGGTAACAAATCTCCTTTCATCAGCAACATAAGTAATTGAGTTTCAGGATCACCCAAACGGCAGTTAAATTCAAGAACTCTAACTTCTCCTCCAGGGCTTACCATCAAACCACAATACAAAAAGCCTTTGTAAACATGGCCTCTATTTTCGATGCCACGCAGAACAGGTCGGACAATTTCATCTTCTAATTTCGATAACAGGTTGTTGTCTAGCGATGGTAAAGGAAAATGGACTCCCATTCCCCCTGTATTCGGACCCAAACCAGAATCTCGCAGATTCTTGTAATCCTGACAAACGGGAAACTTCACAATGTTACGGCCATCCGTAAGAATAATAAAGCTGACTTCAAATCCTGGCATAAACTCCTCGATAACAACTCTCATGCCGGCATTTCCCAATTTTTTTTCTTTCATTAGGAACTGTAATGCCTTAAGAGCATCACTTTGGTTCTTTGCTACAAAAACACCTTTACCTCCTGCCAATCCGTCAGCTTTTATGACAATTGGAAATCGACCAGCTTTCAAGTAGTCAACGGCTTTTTCATAATTGTCAAAAACTTCAAAATCAGCAGTCTCTATTCCATTGTCCCGCATGAACCTTTTTGAAAATATCTTAGAACCTTCCAATGCTGCGACCTGTTTTGTCGGTCCTACAACTGGAAAACCTTTCTCCTGGAGATAATCCACCAGGCCATCTACTAGAAATAGTTCTGGGCCAATAATCGTTAAGTCTATTTTGTTTTCTTGAACGAGTTTCCCTATGTGCTCTTTTGAAACAGGTTCGAAAGATGGGATTCTAGTCAATCGACTTTCTAAATCAATCCCGCCGTTTCCTGGAAACACGAAAACTTTAGATACGGTTTTAGAATGGGATATCTTCCACGCGATAGCATGTTCTCTGCCCCCTGACCCAACTACTAATACCCTCAAATTATCCTCCTAACTATATCTCAGCGTTTGTAAAAACATTTTGAACATCGTCTAATGATTCTAAGGCATTCTTAAGTTTTCGAATCTTTAACGAATCATCATCTGAAACCGTAATTTCCGATTTGGCTAACATAATAACTTCAGCAAACTCGATTTTGTAGCCATTAATCAAAAGACTCTCCTTGATTTCTGCATACGCATCTGCATCCCCAATAAGTTCAATACCTTTATCTTGCAGAGGAACTACTTCAGAAACGCCCTTATCAATGAGAAGTTCCAACAGGTCCTCTTCCTTTTCCTTCGATTCATTTAAGAAAAACTGACAGCAATGATCAAACAAGTATGCAACCGATCCTTCTGTTCCAAGATTACCCTTGTTCTTAGTAAAAGCATGCCTAATTTCCGCAACTGTTCGGGAACGGTTGTCTGTCAAACAATCTATCAAAAATGCTACTCCACCAGCGCCATATCCCTCGTATCGTATTTCTTCATAAGTCACCCCCTGTAACAGCCCGCACCCTCTGTTAATTGCGTCCTTGACTTTGTCTTTAGGTAAATTAGCCTCCTTAGCCTTTTCCACCGCGAGCCTTAACCTTGGATTCGTTGTAATATCTTCCCCACCTAATTTGGCGGCTATCGTTATTTCCTTTATCAGCTTTCCGAAAGCTTTTCCTTTTCTCTCATCTTGACGACTTTTCCGATGCTGTATATTTGCCCATTTTGAGTGACCTGCCATAAATTTACGCCCTTTAATTACAAAAAATGTCGAAACAATTTAGAATACATAGGTTACTTTATTATCTGTCCGTTATAAAATTTTTGGAAAATTTAGTAAAAAAGGAGACAACGTTGGAGCTTCGCGCCGAAATCGACAAAACTGGTTCGCCAGACAATATAAAACTCAGACCCTTCACTTTAGAATCTCCAGGGCCAGGCGAGGTAGTGGTTCGTCATAAGGCAATAGGGGTAAATTATACAGATGTATACTATCGCAATGGCATTTACCCGCAAGCAAGCTTACCTGGCAAGCTCGGGCATGAAGCCGCCGGCTTTGTTGAGGCCGTAGGGAAGGGAGTAACTAACGTTAGAGAAGGGGACCGAGTTGGTTATGTAATAGCGTCCCCTGGCTCGTATAGCACAGCTAGATTAATTCCTGCTGAAATTTTGCTCAAATTGCCCACCGAACTAGAATTCGAAACAGCAGCGGCAATGCTATTGAAGGGAATGACGGTTAGTTATTTGTTCAAACGCGTAGCAAATCTACAACCATTTCATCAGATTCTTTTTCATGCTGCTGCGGGTGGGACTGGCTTAATAGCAATGCAGTGGGCAAGGATGATGGACATAAAAATTATAGGGACTGTGAGTAGCGAAGAAAAAAAAGAATTAGCCAAAAACTATGGTGGATCGACCGTTATTAATTATGCTCGGGATAATTTTGTTGAGGAAATAAGAAATATTACAAAAGGTGAAGGTGTTGACGTAGTTTTCGACTCTATTGGCGCAAGCACTTTTTATCAGTCCATTCAAAGCCTAAAAAAATATGGCTTAATGGTGTCTTATGGAAATGCATCTGGGAAAGTTTCCGCTTTTGATCTCGGCCTTTTAAGTGGGCATTTATTTATTACGAGACCAACTCTGTGGTCATATATCGCTACTAGAAAGGAGCTAGAAGTAACTTATGGGGAACTCCTGCAGCTAGTGCTATTGAATAAAATAAGAATTCCTATTTACCAAAAAAAATCTTTGCAGGATGTAATTACACTTCACAAACTGCTGGAAGAAAGAAGAACTATCGGCTGTTCAATTTTGACAGTCTAAGGAGATTAGTGTTAGCACGTTTCTGTAGTAACGTCGGCAATTTAGTTGGAGAGCAAGATGCGATTAAGCTCACTAACTCCTGGGTGGGAGTTATAGGTTTAGGCGGGGTTGGGTCGTGGTCTGCTAGCGCTCTCGTCAGAAGCGGCGTAAAAAAAATCACTCTGATTGATCCAGACATTGTTGTTGAATCGAACATAAACCGACAATGTCATGCAAACTTTAGTAATTTAGGAAAACCGAAAGTCGTCGCAATGGAGGAAATGCTGAGGCAAATTAACCCCAGCGTCGAAGTAGTCATATATGAACACGAATTCTGTGAGGCTAACGCCAACGATATACTGAGCTCATCAAGCGTAGACTATTGGATTGATGCATGCGATTCAGTTAGAGCGAAAGTTTGCTTAGCAGCGCAACTCAGTGGATTTATAGACAAAAGAAAGACTTTTCTCCTCTGTGGTGCAGCTGGGGGCAAAATAAATCCATATGAGTTAGTTTGTATGGATCTTGGGGAAACTAAAAATGACGCGCTTCTATCAAAAGTTCGGTACACGTTAAGAAGACACCATGAATTTCCCAGATGCAAGGTGATGAATATTAGCTGCATCACATCACCAGAGGTGGGCAATAGGAGTAGAGATTTTAATTCGCGCATTTCTTGCCATGGCTACGGGTCCATCGTGACACTTACTGCGACTATGGGATTATTGGCAGCATCGGAAGCGATAAAGACGATTATACAAAAAGACGTCCCAACATAATCTCGAAGGAAAGAGTTACTAAGACAGACGATATAGGATTTTTTTTACAGCTGGGTTCGAGATAGTTGACCAACATCTTAAGAATAACGTTAAGCTTCGGCCCGATTTATTTTTTTCAATAACCTTTAGTTTTATATGAAATCACTTTTTTATTAACAAATCCCACCTTTAATCCAACTACTAAATTTATTCACGTATACTATGTCTATCAGGCCAAGTAGCTCAGTCGGTAGAGCAGAGGACTGAAAATCCTTGTGTCGGTGGTTCGATTCCGCCCTTGGCCACCAATAAATCAATAATTATCAATGAAAGAAGTGAAACTAAATCTCGGTTGCGGCGACAAGTTGCTTGAAGGGTACATAAACGTAGACCTCGTTGAAGAGCGCAGTGGAGTTAAGCCTGATGTAAATTGTGATCTTCGAAATTTATCAGTTTTCGAATCAAACTATGCTGACGAAATTCTTTCGGTGCATGTTGTTGAACATTTCTGGAGGTGGGAGGTTGAAGAAATCATTGCCGAGTGGGTTCGAGTGCTAAAACCGAAAGGAAAGCTCATCCTTGAATGTCCCAATTTAATTTCAGCGTGCGAGGAGTTTTTAAAAAATCCCGAGGCCGGAGCTTCCCCTAATCAAAAAGGACAAAAAACAATGTGGGTGTTCTACGGGGACCCTAGGTGGCGTGACCCCCTCATGGTACATAGGTGGGGCTACACTCCAAAAAGTTTGGCCGCCATATTGCACACCTGTGGGCTGACAGAATTGAAACAAGAACCTGCACAGTTCAAACTCAAAGAACCAAGAGATATGCGAATAACCGGAATAAAACCTTAATTCGTCTTTAAAATAAACCAACTACTTTTCCATCTCCATCAACATCGATTTTCTCTGCACTAGGCACCTTAGGTAGACCGGGCATTGTCATTATATCTCCACAAACCATTACAATAAATTCCGCGCCGGCTGCTAAGCGAACCTCACGGATGTTCACAGTATGACCGGATGGAGCCCCCCTAACAGACGCATCCGTAGAGAAAGAGGATTGAGTCTTGGCAACACAGATTGGATATTTTCCAAAGCCCGCAGCCTCCCAGTCAGAAAGCTGCTGTTTAACCTTTGCCGAGGCTGTTACATTAGAGGCACCATAAATCTTAGTTGCAACTTTTGTGACTTTTTCCCATAAACTATCAATATCGTCATAGACAAATTTGGGACCAGAACCCAACTCCACCAGCTTAACTACCTCTTCAGCTAACTTTTCTGCGCCTTCTCCTCCCTTCGCCCAATGTTCAGCTAAAACCACTGAAACACCTAATTTTTTCATTCGATTTTCTATCAGCTCAATTTCTTTTTCCGTGTCAAAAGTAAATTTGTTTATCGAAACTACGCAAGGTAGTCCATAGTTTTCTCTAACGTTATAAACGTGTCTCTCCAGGTTAACGAGACCCTTTTCTAACGCCTCGCAGTTTTCTGAGTTTAATTCCTTAACATCGACTCCACCATGATATTTTAACGCTCTCACGGTCGCCACAATAACCGCCGCTTTAGGTTTTAGTCCAGTTTTACGACATTTAATATCTACAAACTTTTCCGCGCCAAGATCGGCTCCGAACCCGGCTTCGGTTACGACATAATCAGCCAAGCGCAGAGCACTTTTGGTCGCAATAACTGAATTACACCCGTGCGCTATATTCGCAAAAGGGCCGCCGTGAACGAAGGCTGGGTTATTTTCAAGGGTTTGCACGAGATTCGGCTGTAAAGCATCCTTAAGTAAAACTGTCATCGCCCCGTGAGCATTCAAGTCTTTTGCAGTAATTAACTCTCCGTCCCGGGTTGAACCAATGACAATTTGGCCCAACCTACTTTTCAAATCGTCGACCGATTCCGCGAGGCAGAAAATGGCCATCACCTCTGATGCAACCACGATATCAAATCCGTCCTGCCTGCTATATCCGTTACCTGGACCACCTAGGCCAACCGCAACCTCCCGCAATGCCCGATCATTCATATCTACGACTCTTTTCCATGTAACCCTTCTAGAATCGATTTGTAAACTATTCCCGTGGTGAATGTGATTATCTATCATCGCTGCCAAAAGATTATTGGCCAACGCAATAGCGGAAAAATCACCAGTGAAGTGAAGGTTGATATCCTCCATTGGTACGATCTGAGCATACCCACCGCCTGCGGCTCCCCCTTTCACACCAAAAACCGGTCCCAAAGAAGGCTCTCTTAAACAAATTAATGTTTTTTTTCCTATTCTATTGAGACCATCACCCAATCCAACAGTAGTAGTTGTTTTTCCTTCCCCTGCTGGCGTTGGGCTAATAGCAGATACCAAAATAAGATTCCCTTCTGGCTTGTCCTGTAAAGTATTCAAAAATTCTAGAGAAATCTTGGCTTTATCGTGACCGTAGGGCACTAAAAAATTTTCCGAAATATCGATCTTCGATGCGATTCTCGTAATTTTTTCCACCTTAGCTTTTTGCGCAATCTCTATATCACTTGCCATTGACCAATTCCCCCAACAATTAAATTACGATTTAAGAATAATTTTCGCTACATAATTAAAGGTTTCGCGCTCCTCTCTCTCAACTATCTTCGATAACTCACGAATTTCTTCGATTTTTTTGTCAGCAAAAACCTTATCTTTAAGTCCAGAAGCGTTCACATAAACGTTCAACTCTGCGCTTTTGAATGCTGCTCTAGCAGCCAAAACCGCTACGCCGGCATCCGATATAATATTTACATTACCTATTTCTGCGATTTTCCTGCACAAGGGGATAACTTTACTTGCCAACGTTGCACATTCAAGTGGAGCATCCATAGCAACTTTTAATGCGTCTTGTATCTTTAAGCTTCTCTCAAGCTTTTGAGCATCGTTGCTTTTCGGTAGACCATAGGCTTCCATAACACTATCAAAAGCCTCAACATCTTTTTTAATAGCTCGGTAGAGCTCGGTTCTCAGCTGTTCCGAATTACTAAGGACACTCAAAACCTCTTTTTCGACACTCTCGTATTTTTTTTTTCCTTTGGTAAGGTTTCCAACCATACTGACTAAAGCAGCTCCCATTGCTCCCATTAAAGCCGCAGCGCTACCTCCACCAGGCGTAGCTGAGGAGGAACTGAGTTCATCTAAGAAAATAGAAACTGATTTTTCAACCATTCATAACATCTCTTTTGCTATTCTGTATATCTCTTCTGCATCGAAAATCCCATCATTTGAACGAAACAATCGAGATACACATTCCCTATGAACGCTAATTTTTAGACCACCAAAACCTATCGCTCCGAAAGCTTTTTTGCCGTGTCTTTCCTTCGCCTTATCGTTGAGCTCAACCCCCTCAATGCCCAGAGGGGGCATTGCGTTAGCATCGCAAACAACTTCTATAGACTTACTTTGTACCCAATCTTTTTCATTTAACAAGACGACTCCACTGGCACCGGTAGCCATAACGATTGATGCCCCAGAAATGGATTCTTTCCGTTCCTCTATAGTTTCTCCAGGCAACGCTTTAACGCTCGTTTTGAATCTATCATTTATTTCAGTCGCAATTTGCTCGGCCCTCTGAAAGTTTCTAGAAGTGATAAAAACATCTGCTGTTTCTGATGATAAAAGTGCCGCAGCTCGTTGTCCAACCGGCCCGGTACCGCCGAGAATTACTGCCTTTTTTCCAGATACATCACAAGCACTAACAATATTAGCTACAGCTGCTGCTGCCGTGGTATTCGAACCATTTGAATCAAACATAACAGAAACTCGGAAGTTGGAAAAAAAGCGCTTCTGGACGGCATCAAAAACTGCTTGTCCTTCCCTTAGAGAACTACCACCCACAAAAATAGCAGTGCATTGTTTTTCCTTAGGTGCTCTTGTGTAAATGCACCCATCAACCATCGCAAGCACATTTTGAGGATTTACACTGCCGATCCCTGTAACGTGATCAGCCCCTCCATCATAGCCTACCACGTTGTCAAAAACACTAGCCGTCTCATCCGTATCGAATTGATACAAAAGTTTCTTGGCCATTTTAGACTACCAAATGTTGTGGTTTACCTTGAATAAACAGGTCGACATTATCGATCAACTGATCAGCAAGAAATTGCTGTGCCTCGTCCGAGGCCCAGGCAACATGAGGAGTTAGAATAAAGTTCGGTAGTTTCAAATCAAGTAATGGGTTACCTTCCTTTGGTGGTTCTTTCGTTAAAACATCAAATCCAGCACCTCCAATCATGCCTTCCATAAGGGCAACGACTAAGTCCTCTTCGTTCACCAATCCGCCCCTCGCAGTATTTATTAAAATAGCATCGTTTTTCATAATTTTGAATTGCTCCATCCCAATAAAATTGCGTGAGGAGTCGGTTAAAGGACAATGCAATGAAATTATGTCCGATTTTTTTAAGACTTCTTCTGCATTAGTGAAATCAACACCATCGGCTTTCGGTGGCGGATGGTCGGCAAATAGAACATTCATTCCAAAGCCTTTGGCAATTCTAGCGGTCCCCTGACCCAAAACGCCTTCCCCAAAAATACCAATCGTTCTGTCTCTCAAATCGCTTATCCGATGATCAAAAAAACAAAACTGATCATGATTCTGCCATCGTCCAGCCAATACATCGTCACGATAAGCGGCTAAATTTCTCTTTAGCGCGAGTATTAGCGCAAACGTATGCTCCGGAACTGTGTTAACGGCATAATTCCGTATATTTGCGACTGAAATCATTTTTTCCTTGCACGCGCTTAAATCAATCACATCGTAACCGGTAGCTGCGACGGCAATCAATTTGAGAGCGGGCAACTGCTCTAAGGATTCTTTCCTAATTGGGACTTTGTTTGTTATTGCAATTGTCGCGCCAGCCAGCCTAGCCACCACCTGATCGGGAAGCGTTTGCTCAAATTCCTCCCAGTCGTGCGCGAAAGAAGGTTTCCTAACCTTGGCGTTTAGAGATTGTCTATCTAAAAAAACAACTTTTTCCATCGTCACCTTCTTCTATCTCACCAATAAACCCGCAGGCGGCTCGTTATTTCTCCAGTACTCCTGGGCTGCAGCCACTCCGCTTCCAGGGGTTACGTTAACACCGTTATCTAACATCGACATTTCAGCTCCAGATATCCCAGCGCTGAGGTGGACTTCATTCATATCGCCCAAATGTCCTATTCGAAAAAGCTTTCCAGCAACTTTTGAAAGACCAGCTCCTAGAGAGACATTATATCTCTTGAACGCATGCAAAATTATATCAGCACCATTAACTCCGTCAGGCAACATAACGGCGGTTACCGTATCCGAGTACCATTTTGGCTCCTTTGCACACAGTTTCAAGCCCCATCCGTTAAAAACTGCCGCTCGGGCGCCCTCTGCCAAATAATGATGACGAGCAATGATGTTATCTAGGCCTTCCTCTTCAATCATAGCGAGAGCCTCTCTCAATCCGTAAAACAACGGCAGAGCAGGGGTGTAAGGAAAATATCCTGTCTTGTTTGCATTGAGCATTATGTCTAGGTCGAAATAATCCCTCTTAAGCCCAGCTTTTGACGTAAGTCCCAGTGCCTTCTGACTAACACACAAAATTCCTAGACCCGCAGGTAGCATAAGACCTTTTTGGGATCCAGTAACACACATGTCAACCTTCCAGTCGTCAAACCGGAAGTCAACCGACGCCAAAGCACTAACGCTATCAACAAACAATAACGCTGGATGACCAGTCCTATCTAAAACCTTTCTTACTCCAGCAATATCCGACGTAACACCTGTGGCCGTCTCATTTTGGCAAGCCAAAACTACTTTTATCTCATGATTTTTATCTTCAGACAGTACCTTTTCATACTCCTCTAACGGAACCCCAGTACCCCATGCACAATCCACTTCATGTACTTCCAAGCCATGGTTTTTGCACATCTCTATCCAAAGATGGCTGAACTGCCCAAAACGTGAAGCCAAAACTTTATCACCAGGTGACAAGGTGTTTGCGATAGCCGCTTCCCAGCAACCTGAGCCAGAAGATGGAAAAATAAAAGGCACTCCCGTTTCAGTTCTAAAAACCCTCTTTAAACCTGGGAGCAGCGATTCGTAAAGCCTAGGGAAAATGGGAGACCTGTGGTCCTCCATTGATATCATCATAGCCCTCTGAATCCTATCAGGTAAATTAGTAGGTCCGGGAACAAACAAAAAATTACGTCCAGCCAAAAGTTTTCTCCTTAAAAAAAATTATAGGTAACACAAGACGATTTAACGTCGATTAACTAAAAAACGGCTATTTTACGTAAACGGGGAATTTTTCAGTAAGCTTACCGACTGATTTTCTAACCGATTCGAGAACATCCCCATTTTCAGGAGAATCCAACAGATCAGCGATCAAGTTTGCTAGAGTCTCAGACTCCTCTTCCTTGAACCCTCTAGTTGTCATAGCTGGTGAGCCGATTCTTATGCCCGAGGTAACAAACGGTTTCTCGGGATCATTCGGAATAGCATTTTTATTCACCGTAATGTGTGCCTGGCCTAGCAACTCCTCTGCGGATTTCCCAGTAATATTTTTGGCTCGAAGATCAACAAGTATGACGTGACTTTCAGTTTTGCCAGATACTATTCTGAGGCCTCTTTTTACCAAAGTTTCAGCCATTTGGGATGCATTTCGCTTCACCTGCTCCTGATAAGTTCTAAATTCGGGTTTCAAAGCCTCTCCAAATGCGGCAGCTTTTGCGGCAATCACATGCATCAAAGGTCCCCCTTGAATCCCCGGGAATATCAGTGAATTTAACTTTTTAGCGTGTTCTTCTTGCGATAAAATAATTCCGCCTCGAGGTCCTCTCAAAGTTTTATGCGTTGTACTAGTTACAAAATCCGCTATTCCAACCGGACTCGGGTAAACTCCTGCCGCAATCAGTCCTGAGTAGTGCGCCATATCCACGAGGAAATAAGCGTCTATTTTATCGGCAATTTCTCTAAATCTCTGCCAGTCAATCTCTAGCGAATACGCCGAGGCACCAGCAATTATCATCTTTGGTTTATGCTCTAATGCAAGTTTCTCAACCTGCTCATAATCAATAGTTTCATCCTCAGGTCTCAATCCGTATTGAATAGCGTTAAAAACCTTTCCAGAAAGATTAACAGAAGCACCGTGTGTCAAGTGCCCTCCATCGGCTAAGGACATACCTAAAATGGTATCTCCAGGTTTCAGATATGCGAAAAATACGGCCTGGTTAGCCTGAGAACCAGAATGGGGCTGGACATTAGCGTATTCTGCATTGTATAGCTTTTTTAGCCTTGAAATGGCAAGTTCCTCTGCCACGTCCACGAACTCACAACCTCCATAATACCTTTTTGCGGGATACCCCTCGGCGTATTTGTTGGTCATTACAGAGCCCTGTGCTTGCATGACTACCGGGCTGGTGTAGTTTTCAGATGCGATTAACTCAATATGTTGCTCCTGGCGACGTGCTTCGTCGCTCATTGCTTTCCATAACTCAGGGTCGCTTGATTCCATTGACATAGCGTTAGGAAAAGCGCATAACTGAATCTCGGGTGGTTGCTTAGTCATAAGAACTCCAGTTTGGCAAAATTAAATTATAAATGTGAATCCGAAATGATACCCTGATGGCTATTGTACATCAACACATTTGCTATTTTTACCCTAATTTTGAATGTTATCCCGTACTAATTCAACCTTGAAAAGCCCTCTTAATGCATTGCAAAGATAAATATCTGCTCCCACGCAAACGTCTTCCTTGCGAATTACCTCTTCCCTAACTGGAAAGGCGCTCGAATTGAGCAATTCTGCTCTCATGACACCGGGCAAAAGGCCGCATTCCACTGGTGGAGTAAGCATTACACCTTTTTTTTTCATGAATAAATTACTTCTACCTCCCTCGGTAACTTCATTCTTTTCATTTATAAAAATGCCGTCGAACCCCCCATTTCTCTCAGCCATTCGATATGCCATATCGTACGCAACCCGTGAGCTCGTTTTATGCCTCAAAAGAGGGTCTGTGCTGTCCATAACCCCCAACACATTTCCAAGCAAGTCAGTCGCCCAAAAAACAATATTACTTTTAATGTTTTTTTCAATCCGATTGTAGTTGATCGTTAGCTCCCCCCTTGCAGAGAGTGCTAACCTGATTTTCCAAAACCCACTTTTTAGATTCTCATCATTTTTAATATTGTTTTGTAAAAGAAATTCAACTTCATCAAGGTTATAAGGAATGCCCAAATTTTCAGCTGACTTACTCAGCCGCTGAAGGTGAGCATCAAGTCGCTGGATATTGTTATTTTTTATGAGCATTGTCTCAAAGACTCCCACCGAGCTGGGTAGCTTGACAAAAAAATCTGATTTCAACAAGCATTCATTCCACTCAGTGGGGCTGTCTGAGTCAATAGTTATGCCAGAGCCAACTCCAAAAGAGAAGCTAGACTTTCTGTCAATTTCTAAGGTTCTGATGGCAACGTTTAGCATGAAATCCCAACCATATCTCTTACCCTCGGGCACAGCATCAAACCAGCCTAGTGACCCGCAATAAATGCCGCGACCACTGCTTTCTAATTCGTCGATAATTCTCATCGTGGCCTTTTTCGGGGCACCGGTGACCGAGCCACAAGGGAAGCTTGCTCGGAGTAAATCTGCGATAGTTACCCCATGGGATATCTCGCTTGTTACGGAAGAAGTCATCTGTAGAATTTCGCCTACACTTTCAACTTCAAACAGGTGCGGTACTTTTACGGTACCTAATTCGCTTATACGGGACACATCATTTCTCAGCAAATCAACGATCATGACGTTCTCAGCGCGATTTTTCTGATCGTTTCGGAGATCTTCAGCCTTATAATCCCTCGAGGACAACGTACCTTTCATCGGTTTCGCAAGAATCTTGTTTCCTTTTTTTGACAAAAATAGTTCGGGCGAAAAAGACAATATTCGGGTTCCGTCACAACAAATAAGTGCTCCATACTGACAATGTTGTCTCTCTCTCAGTCTTTTGAATAACCCTGTAGTCGATCCGTAAGTTTTACCTGTAACTTTGAAAGTGTAATTTACCTGGTACGTCTCCCCTTTTCTAATTTGCTCATGAATATTATTTATGTTTTCGCGAAAAGTTCTCTCATCTATCTCAAACTTAACATCTATTATGCCCCCATCACCTTTAGTCTTCTCCGCCTTTTCCATTTCTAGCCGAGACTCAATCCATTCATCTACCTCATTCGTACTTAGCTTTTTATATCGCTCAAAAAACCACGCTCGAATCAAAGGGCACTCAGTAAAATTTCGCCCAGAGTCAACCCCCTGAAAAAAAAGTCCTAGATCGTAGGAAAAACAACATACTGCATGCATTCCATTTTCCAGTTTGCTTTGAATCTCTTTTAAAGAATTTTCAATTTCTTGCGTTGAACAAACCTCAATAGATCCGACATAAGATTCATAAAGTCGACTTTTCGGATTTTCAATGCTACTTGATACGTCATCTAAAAGAATAACATTATGGTTAAAAGTCATTTTGCATTTCGGTAATAGAGTAACCTAATCGCTATCCTAATGGTCTGTTGCTCTCATCAACCTTTATAACAGTGGGCCTATGATTGTCGAGTTCATGCGAATCAAGCAAAACATAACTACAGACAATCAAAAGGTCACCTTTCATAGCTTTTCGCGCGGCGGCGCCATTTAGTGCAACAACGCCAGAATCGGGCTCATCTGCTATTGCATAAGTCTCGAATCTCTCCCCCGTGTTGATGTTATAGATTTCAACTTTTTCATATTCGCGTATTTTAGCCAGGTTAAGCAATGCTCGATCTATCGAAATTGAACCCTCATAGTTTAAATCATTACCCGTCACGACAACCCTGTGAAGTTTTCCTTTTAAAATTGTATTTTTCATTATTATTATTAATTATTTATGTTAGCTTTCCTGTTAAAAGTACCACAAACTATCACAAACTAGATGAAAATTAAAAAAACATATGAAAACTGAAGAAAAGCTTATCTCAGACTTATCTAAGAAAGCCTCTCATACGGTCGAAAAACTTAAAAAACATCAGATCAAAACGCTGGTACCAAATGAAAAGCAATGTGTTGACTCCGATAGTATTACATTGGACTACAGCAGACAATTTATCAATCAAGAAGTCATAAATGCTTTAACTAGTATTATCGGAGTAAAAAACTTGAAAGAGAAGGTTGCGAATTTATTTTCCGGAAGAGAAATGGCTTTACACACAGTTTTTCGGGAAGGAAGGGAGGGTGGTTTAAGAGATAATGGTTTCACAATCGAAATGGACCAACAGATTATTAAAATGCACGAGTTTTGTGACAACTTGGAAAATGGAGAAATTAGGGGCTGGAAAAATAGTCGCATTAAAAATGTAATTTTTATTGGACTTGGCGGGTCGATAATACCTCAGAAACTTGTGCACAAAGCTTTAAGAAATGAATATCAATCTTCAACACTAGAATTTGGATTTTTTTCGAATCCGGATGGGGTGGAATTATGCGATCACCTTGCAAAATGCGATGCAGAAAGTACTTTTTTTGTCATTCAAAGTAAATCATTTGAAACGCCGGAGCTTTTTTTTCTTTTTGATTGCTCCAAGAAATGGTTACTTGCACATGGGTGTGAGGAAAAAATACTCCTTTCACACTTTGCTGTTGTGACGAGTAACAGAAAAAAAGCTATTGAAACAGGATTTTTAAAAGAGCTAATACTCGAAATTCCCGACAAGGTGGGAGGTCGCTTTTCAATATGGTCTGCCATGGGTGTTTCGCTCGCTTTGCTCATAGGTAAGGCGAATTTCGGCAAGTTTTTATTGGGCGCCAAAAACATGGATCGACACTTTTCTGAAATGGAAGCTTGCCAGAACTTACCAATGATAATGGCACTAATTTCAATTTGGAACAGAAGCTTTTTAAACTTTCCCACACAACTAGTTGTTAATTATTCCTCGGTTTTGGACAACCTAGTCCCGTACCTACAACAAGTTGAAATGGAGTCATTAGGCAAGTCGATTGGAAAAGCCAATTCTAGGGTAGCTTATGCTACGTCAAGCGTTATTTGGGGTGGATCAGGATATGACGGCCAACATGCCTATTTTCAACTTTTACATCAGGGCACAGATATAGTTCCAACTGATTTTTTTGAGGTCTTACAAAATAGTTCAAAAAAACACCTCCCTACTGTTTCGCTTTATACAAAAGAAAATGTACGCGCTCAGGCAAACGCCCTAGCTGTAGGCTCACCTCGGGAAGGTTTTGATGGAAATAGGCCTAGCTCAATTATAAGTTTGAAACGTATTTCCCCGTTTAGCTTAGGAGAGCTTATGGCAATGATAGAACACAAAGTATTCACGCAAAGTATATTCTGGAATATAAACTGCTTCGATCAACCAGGGGTTGAATTAGGAAAACAGCTTTTGTTTACTAAAACAAAAAACATCAGCGGGAAACGTTAAAGTCTTTTTCAATATTTTTCAAGCGCTCAATTATCTCACTGAGTATGCGACTTTGCTGGTCAAATTCTTTGCGCCCCACTATTAAGTCACCAAATAATAAGCCAGCGCCCTTTGCCAAATCAGTTTTTATTAATTTTATGCTGTTGAGTCTTCCAACGATGCGATCAACAATGACTTCAACTATGTCTCCAATGACCTGTATGTCGTCCACGTCACCCTCAACTTTTAACCCCTGGCCAAATAGAGATTTTTGGTCCGTTGAATCCTTGTCTGGCGATAAAAACTCAGACGCCACCTTCGCAACTCGTGATTGAACAAATTTTTTAGTTACTGTGATTCTTATTATTTGCTCGGCTTCTTCTGTGACTTTATCACTAATAACAACGTCGTCAACGAGCCCATCAGCGCCAATTTTCAGGTTAAGCGACATTGGTGCAGATAGCAGATCAGATACTGAAACAATAACTTGTTTCCCTGATAGTGCCTTAGTTTGTTCGACTAAAATATCGTCATTTTCCAAATGACGATTGAACAAGTCTCTTACAGTAAGTCGCAATCCAATCATCACAAACTATCTTAGCTCTCCATCCTGAAAAATCCCAGTTACCAACCACCCCTCATCCGTGGATAAAACTCGGCGTAAGGTCCAAATCTCATTAAACATTGTAGGCGTAGACTCGGACTCTCGCATAAATCCTGCAAATCTAATGTAAACCTCAACAGCGTTTTCTCCAGACTCAATCGTTTTGATTCTACTGCCCTCTAAAGACGCGTTCAACTCGACCACAGACAAATTTGAACTAGTTTTATCATTTTTCCTATATTCGTTTGTTAGATGATTCATCAGCTCATCAGTACAAAAGTTTTCTAATTTTGTTAAGTTACCGGAGGACCAATGTTGCTGGAGCTCAATAAATTTCGACTTCGCAACTTCTAAAAACTTCGCCTCATCGGTAATTTCCCATTCGTAGTAAGGCTCTTTGCTTTGCATCCCCTGATTGACTTTTGAGCTGGGAATTTCAGTTTTTCCATCGACGAAGCCTCGTGAAGCCCCTCCTGACTGAGCTCCAGCCATGACCATTCGTGTTAATCCTCTTGACACGAAGGCCCTGTAGGCAATAAAGCATAAAAGTAGAATACCGAAAATTGCAATCAAACCCATCAACTCTTCACCAATTCCTAAAAACGAAGCGAGGGCTGCTAGGCCAAGTCCGGCTGCCAATCCCCCTAGTAATCCCATGCCGCCGAACTTCTTAGCGCCCGAATTCGCGTCCACAGCCTTTTTGTTATTTACAGAATTAGGCTTTTTCGGTGGCGGTGTAACCTGACGCTTAATCGGAGGCATCTTTCCGAAAGAACGACCTCCGCCCATACGGCGAGCCTCCGATGATTCCAGGGCTATTAAGCCAAAAAAAGAAATTAGTAAAACGTTAATTACCAATTTATTCGGTTTAGAAATTGTCACTCCAATCATGCTACCCCCTTGCTCTGAAACTTAAAAAATTATTTCTTTACCTGGTGGATGGTGACACCCCCTGGAAAAATAAACTGCGTTCTTACTGAAGAAAATCCGGCTTCTTTCAGCATATTTGCAATTTCATCAGGAGTCGGGTATTCGCGTATTGATTCCACTAAGTATTTATAGGGACTACTTTTGCCCGCCGTTAGTTCACCTAGCCTCGGCATTATATTGTAGGAATACCAATCATAAACCTTTTTCAAGGGATTGCTCGTTGACATATCCGAAAACTCCAAAATTAGAACTTTGCCGCCAATGCGTGTCACCCGTCTAAATTCTTTTAAAGCCTTCTCCTTATTTGTAACGTTTCTTAACCCAAACCCAATAGATAATTTATCAAAGGATTCATCTTTAAACGGCAAGCTCTCAGCATCTGCTTTAACTACCGGTATAAGTTTCCCCAAATTCAAACAACGATTCCTACCCTGCTCTAACATGCTATCGTTTATATCACACATAACTACAGTACCAGTTGGTTGAACAAACTCTAGAGCCCTAATCGCTAAATCGCCAGATCCAGCTGCGACGTCTAACATACTCTCCCCACTTTTAAGATTTAACAACCAAATTGCATATTTCTTCCACAACCTATGCATGCCCATTGATGCAATGTCATTAAAAAGATCGTAGCTTTCAGAAACTTCCGAAAAAACCTCTCGAACGAGCCGAGATTTCTTCCCGGTCTCCACCCTACCATGACCAAAATCTACCGTATCATTATTTTTCTTCATAATCTAAATGTGCTTTTTTATCTCCGTTTGCTAATTAAATCAAGTTGTGTAGCCCTTGCGTCCTGGTTGATTATTGCTCGTTTCTTTTATATATTTCGTCCAGATATTTTCCTTGTTTTTAGCTAACCATTGAAAATATTTCCACGAATAAATTCCAGTATCATGTCCGTCCGAAAAAACAATTCTAATAGCGTAATTTCCAACAGGCTCGATCCTTTCAATTCTAACACTTTCCTTACCGACTGGATTTACCCTTTGACCTGGGCCGTGACCCACCACTTCAGCAGAGGGAGAAAAAACTCTCAAAAACTCACAAGTGAATTCGAATTCTCTCTTATCGGAATACACCAAAATCAAAGCCCCAGCCGTTTCATCTAATATGATCTGGACTGGCACAGTGCCGACTTCATTATTCGTTGACATAAATTAATAAAAATTCTAGTTTATGGATATGGGGAAGTGTACTATTTTAATTGTCGAAGATGAACCGGCAATCGCAGATATTTTAAAGGTTAATCTGAGTTTTGAGGGTTACGAAATTTTTTGTGCAAGTAACGTGGCAAACGCAGAGAGCCTGATTAAAGGAAAATTGCCAGGACTAATTATTCTAGATTGGATGTTGCCGGGCGTAAGCGGGATAACTTTTGCAAAACGATTACGAAAGGAAAAAAGGACATCGAATACACCGATAATCATGTTGACAGCTAAGTCCTTCGAGAAGGATAAAATTGAAGGGCTAAATGTTGGGTGTGATGACTACATCGTTAAGCCTTTCTCTCTTAAAGAACTCAAGGCTAGAATTAAAGCTGTACTCAGAAGGAGGGCGCCCGCGCTCACAGATGACGCTGTTAGCATTTTAGGTCTAACTATTTACCCACAAACCCGTAAAGTTATGGGCAACCATCAGGAAATTTTTTTAGGTCTAAAAGAATTTAATCTTCTACATTTTTTTATGACGCATGCGGACAGAGTACATTCACGGTCTTACCTATTAGATCAGGTTTGGGGAGACCATATCTTTGTCACGGAAAGAACCGTTGACGTCCACATAAGACGCTTGAGAAAAGCATTAATGAGTGGAGACTTTCATAAACTTATACAAACGGTCAGAGGTTGCGGCTACAAATTTATTAGCTTTAAAAGTGATTGTCATCTTCATAATTTAAAGTCGAAAGGTTAAATTATAAGAATATTTTTTCGGACAAATTTCTCGCGATTAAGTAAATGGGTAAGGTTTTTAATTTTTTAACTTTTGTAAGTCTGTCCTCGGTTCTTATAAGCCTCTTATCATCCTTAGAAATAGGGTTGATTACATGCATCCTCCTGCTAAGCCTGTGGATAATATACCAATCATTTCAACAAGTGCGACTTCTTCAGTGGTTGAAAAATTCTTATAAAACAAATCCGGTAACTCATGGTACCTGGGCATCAATTTATTCCTCTATAAATTTTCTACTAAGAAAAAATGAAAGTCAGAAAAATCGTTTAAATAACAAATTAATGGCTTTCAAAAGGGCTACTGAAGCAATGGAAGATGGCATATTGATCATAGACAATGACAACCAGATTATTGCGATAACTCCGCGAGCCGAAGGTTATCTCGGTATCAACCAAAAACAAGACTTCGGATCAAACATTTTAAATCATATTAGGCACCCAAGCTTTGCAGAATATCTACTAAGTGGTTCATTAAATGAAACAATCATCGTCGAAGACCTGAGCCTTGACAAAAAGGCGCTTGAGTTCAAACTAATACCTTTTGATTCTAATCAGAAAATTGTTTTATGCCGGGACGTAACAAAGCTCAGGAAGCTAGAGATCGAAAAAAAAGACTTTGTTGCTAGCGCATCCCATGAACTTAAAACACCTCTGACTGTTATAAATGGATATCTAGAAACCGTTACTGAAATGGATGTTAGCAAAGCTGAAAAAAAAAGAATGCTTGTTGAGATGACCGTTCAAACTAAGCTCATGACAAATTTGATCGATGATTTACTTCTATTTTCAAAGCTAGAAAAGGTTAAACCTTCCAACGATGCAGAACAAGTAAATGTCAGCTTAATGGTGAATGAATTATCAGAGCTAAGCAATAAGATTGATAAAAACAACCATTTAATTAAATTCGACATTGAAAAAAATATTTTCATTACTTGTTGTGGAGAGCAACTTAGAAGCGCTTTCTGGAATTTAATCAATAACGCAATAATCTACACTAAAAAAGGCGGTAAAATAACAATTAGATGGTTAAAAACGAAAGAGGATGAGGCGGTTTTTGAAGTAAGAGATGATGGCCCCGGAATTGAAGCACATCACATTGATAAACTCACCGACAGATTTTATCGAGTTGACAGCGCGAGATCAAGGGAACGTGGAGGTACCGGGCTCGGACTATCGATAGTCAATGAAATTGTCCAGAGACATGGAGCTTTTCTTAAAATAGAGAGTCAGCCAAACGTTGGAAGCAAATTCATCATTTTTTTTCCATCTCTTACTACCGATGTTTCGAAAAAGGTCAAATGAACAGAAAACAAAAAAAAGATATTTTAGATAGATACCTCCGAAAAATTTTATCTGCCAAAGTATATGAGGTAGCTAAGGAGTCTAAACTAGAATTTGCACCAGTTATCAGTAGAAAGACTGGGAAAAAAATCTATTTCAAGAGAGAAGATCAACAAGAAACGTTCTCTTTTAAAATACGAGGCGCCTATAATAAGATGGCGCATCTGAGCACCGAGGAATTGAGGGGAGGAGTTGTCGCTGCTTCAGCTGGCAATCATGGACAGGGAGTAAGTCTTTCAGCAAGGAAGCTAAAAATAAAATCAACCATAGTGATGCCTCAAACAACACCATCAGTAAAAGTAGCGGCAGTAAAAAGATTGGGTTCTGACGTTTTGTTACATGGTGATTCTTACTCCGATGCTTTTGAGAAAGCGAAGAAAATTGCAAAGCAAACTAACAAGCAACTGATCCATCCTTTTGATGATAGTCTCGTGATCGCGGGCCAAGGAACTATCGGGATGGAAATCATTCGACAAATGTCTGCACCAATTGATGCAATATTTGTAGCGGTTGGCGGTGGCGGTTTAATATCTGGAATCGGTTGTTACGTCAAGTCAGTCAGGCCAGATATAAAAATCATTGGCGTCCAGACTGAAGATTCTGACGCAATGAAGCGTTCGATTGAGAACGGCAAGCGAATAAAACTTAATCATGTTGGAATATTCTCTGACGGCACCGCTGTGAAGCAGGTGGGCGTTCAAACATTTAAGCTTGCTAAAATAGTCGTTGATGAATTTTGCTTAGTTAGTTCCGATGAAATCTGTGCCGCAACGAAGGATATCTTTGAAGATACTCGTACCATTCAAGAGCCCGCTGGGGCAATGGCTCTTGCAGGATTAAAAAAATACGTTTCGATCCACGGAAAGAAGAAAAAATTAGCAAATTTAGTTGCAATTACTTGTGGGGCAAATGTTAATTTCGATAGACTGAGAATCATAGCTGAGCGCTCAGACCTAGGTGAAAACCGAGAGGCCCTTTTGGCAATATGCCTACCTGAGCGACGAGGTTCTTTTTTAAAATTGTGTAAAACACTAGGAAATCGTCATATAACGGAATTTAATTACAGAATGGAGGATCCAAATTCAGCAGCAGTTTTTGCTGGTATCGAGGTGCAAGATTCAAAGGAGAAAACTAAAATTCTCAAAACTTTAAAAACTGGAGGATTCAAAGTTTTTGATCTCTCGAATGACGAAATTTCGAAATCGCACATACGGCATATGGTTGGGGGTAAGTCAAAAATCATCTATGACGAAAAATTATTTAAATTTGATTTCCCCGAACGCCCTGGAGCTCTTACAAACTTTTTATCCAAAATGCATCCTTCATGGAACATTTCCCTTTTTAACTATAAGAATAACGGAACAGATAGTGGAAAAATATTAATAGGATTACAAGTTCCAGACAGCGAGGGAGAGCTGTTAGAGAAGTTCCTTCGACGATTAGGATATGAGTATAAGGATGAAACAAAAAACTTAGCGTATAAATTATTCCTAAACAAAAATGCTGATAAAAGCAAAGCATGAATAAAACGCCCTTTGATTATTTTATTATAGGTTTGAATCATAATAGCGCTGACTTGTCGCTGCGAGAGAGAGTTAGCATTCCAGAAACAAAAATGCTTCAAGCACAACGTCAATTAAGAACACTGTTAGAACCACTAGAAACCGAACAAGTGATACTGTCGACTTGTAACCGTACTGAATTTTATTTCTACGGAGATGATCTCTCAAATATATTTAATACTACCCTTAACTGGTTAGCGATTTACGCGAATGAAAGTATAGAAAAAATCCAGGCACACACATACAAAAGAGAGGGGAAAGAGGCTGTTTCCCATATTTTTTCGCTAGCATGTGGATTGGACTCTATGGCAATGGGTGAAACTCAGATTTTGGGACAACTGAAGTCTGCTACGCGTATCTCGAAAGAATTTGGTTATTCAGGCAATCACCTTGATTACTTAACGCAAAAAGCATTTAATGTTGCAAAACTTGTTAGGAGCGAGACAAATATCGGAAAGCAGTCAATTTCTCTTGCATCTCTTTCGATTCAATTGACTAAGAAGATATTTGGAAATCTATCAAATTGTGATGTTTTGTTTATCGGTGCAGGAGAAATGATAAATCTTTGTTTAAATCACATCGCAGAACAGAATCCAAAATCAATCACGTTGACAAACAGAAACGCAGAAAGGGGTTTGGACCTTGTCAAAAAATTCAACGGGCAATACTTCCCTATTGTTAACCTTAATCAGAACCTTGAAAGCTTTGACGTAATAATCAGCTGCACAGCTAGTTCTCTACCTTTAATAGGCCTCGGAGCGGTTTCTACCGCATTGAAAAAAAGAAAAAACCGTCCAATTGTTTGTATAGATTTAGCCGTACCGAGAGACTTTGAGCCTGAGGTCAAAAAACTCGATAATGTCTTTCTTTTTTCGATAGATGATTTAGGTGCGCAGATTGATGAGAATATGAAGTCAAGGCTATCGTCTGCTGAAGAGGCCCGGGAGATTATAGAGAATAATATTGAAGAATTCCTTGTCTGGAAAGAGAAGCGAAAGAATGTTCCGATAATCCAACAATTAAAAATTAAAACTGAGACAACAAGCGAAAATGAAGTTAAAAATGCTATAAAAAAATTTGAGAAAGGAATACCGATCGATGCTGTTTTATCCGAGCTCGCTACCAAAATTTCAAATAAGTTTTTACACAATGCTTATGTTGCCCTTAAAGATCAAAATTCTGAAAAATACTCTGAAATAAAATACTGGATCAAAAAGTTGTACGGGATAGACTTAGATGATTAATGAAGGCTTGAAGAAAAGGCTTGAAAAAATCAACGCGCGTCTTGCTAGTGTCGAACAAGAATTATCAAGTCCTCAGGTAACAAAAAATATAAAGAAATTTCAGGCACTCTCGATTGAAAGAGCAGAGTTAGTTCCAATCGCAGAGAAAGCAAAGAGTCATTACGAACTAAGTAAAGATATCGAAACAGCGGAGTCATGGTTATCTGACCCAGATTTAAAAGAGGACGCGCTTATCGAACTAGATCAACTAAGGAGAAAAGTAACCGATGTTGAGAATGAACTGAAGGGATTACTTTTGCCCAAAGATCCAAACGATAAAAAAAATGTGTTGGTCGAAATCCGAGCAGGAACAGGTGGAGATGAGTCAACTTTATTTGCTGCGGACCTTGTGCGAATGTATACGAAGTTCGCAGAAAGAAAAAACTGGAAAATAGAAATTATTTCGTCCCACGAGTCTGGATTAGGGGGTTTTAAAGAAATAGTTATAAAACTGGAGGGTAGAAATGTTTACTCAACGTTAAAGTTCGAATCTGGTGGTCATCGAGTGCAGCGTATCCCAATTACTGAAACGCAAGGAAGGATACATACCTCTGCCTGTACCGTAGCGGTTTTACCTGAAGTAGAAAACATCAGTGAAATTAACGTCAAACCAGATGAAATAAGGGTAGACGTTTTCCGGGCATCTGGAGCAGGAGGACAGCATGTCAATAAAACCGAGTCCGCAGTCAGAATCACACATTTACCGACTGGAATCGTTGCTGAGTGTCAGGATGATCGTAGCCAACACAAAAACAAAGAAAAGGCCTTAAAAGTTTTGTGCGCGAGAATAAAGGATCAAGAACTAGCAAACCAACAAAAATCAATAGCTGACACACGCAAGACTTTAATTGGATCCGGAGATCGATCGGAGCGGATTAGGACTTACAACTTTCCCCAGGGGCGAGTTACGGACCACAGAATAAACCTTACGTCCTACAAGTTAGATCAGATTCTTGAGGGGATACTTGACGAATTTACAGATAATCTCATAGCCCAACATCAAGCGGATAGATTATCATCGATGACAGAGTAGTTATATGGACGATGCTACGTATCACCGTTATATCCGGCGGTTGATGGCGCACTTAACTAAGAGACCTGAATATTGGTATATCGCACACCAGCACGAAGAACTCGCCTATGAATTACATTACAAATTCTTATCGGAATCTTTAAAAAAATTGGATATGGGAGTTCCTCTTGAGTATGTAATCGGATGGACTGAATTTTATTCAAACATATTCAACGTGTCCGAACACGTTTTAATCCCTCGAGCGGAAACCGAAATTCTTGTAGAAAAGGCTCTGAGCATAATAGCAAAATCTAAAAGGAAAAATTTCAAGATTCTAGAACTTGGAGTTGGTTCCGGTGCAGTGATTATAAGTATATTATCGTTCTCACCATGGCCAGTTTTAGCAGTTGCGACAGATATTAGTCGGAGAGCACTATTAGAAGCTAAAAATAATTCAGTTAAATTGGGAGTCAACGTTGTCTATAAGCTTGGGAATTGGTGGGATGCCCTGCAACCAACTGACGGACCTTTTGACTTAATTATTTCAAATCCTCCATATGTTGGTATGGATGATGAAAAGATGTTGTCAGGTTACGAACCTGCTATCTCCTTGTTTGGTTCAGAACCGACCGACTCCGGGCTTATCGATACGGGAAAAATTATTAACAATGCCAGTGATTGGCTTGTTGATGGTGGTAAACTTCTTATTGAGCATAGTTCCACTCGAAGAAAGTTAGTCGAAAACTTTGCTATGTTGAATGGTTTGATTTTATTGGAACAAATTGACGATTATGCAGGTCTACCGAGGGTACTTTTATTTGAAAAACCTTTGTGAGAGGGAGGCGAAGTTGAAATGGAAGCGAGCACGTTTATAAAAGACGCAATTACCAACAATAAGGTGGTTCTCTTCATGAAAGGGACTGCCCAGTTTCCTCAGTGTGGCTTCTCGGGACAGGTAATTCAGATCTTAAGGAAAATCGGTTTGAAGGATATCGCTACCGTAAATGTTCTCGAGGATGACCAGGTACGACAAGGAATAAAGGATTTTTCGCAGTGGCCAACAATTCCACAACTTTATGTTAATGAGAAGTTCATCGGTGGAGCTGACATTATTACCGAAATGTACGAAAGCGGGGAATTATCCGAACTATTAAAAAAAGAGTCCCTTCTCTCTGCTGATTAGTAACTAGCATTCCTCATTATTAGCATCAAAATAGCGCTAAAAAGTGGTGCCGGTTATCGGATTTGAACTGATGACCTACCGCTTCACAATTCTCATTCATTTTCATGACCGACATCTATTGTCGCGAGAACCTGGACTTTCTCTTCGTCGTATTGATCAAAAATCAACTTAGACGCTCCCCGTCAAGTCTCTACACGTTCACCCATGTGGGCGCTTCGCTCGGGATTGCCATTTTAAAGGTTTCCCCGAATTTGAGGAGTAATCATCTCAATGTTTCCAATGAGAGTTGCAATTTTACTCACAAGGCGGTTGCTCTACCACTGAGCTAAACCGGCACGGCTTCAAATATAACACGAGCTACGTTTCATTATCCATATTTTTATAGTTTTTTATAAATAAATCGGTTTGTTTTAAAATCAATCATTTAACAGCTTAAAAAATTCTACTGAATGTCTCCCTACGTTTCCTTATTTAATTCTCTTAAGAAAAGTTGATGTTTTCCCTTTTTTACGGACACCTGCTTTTCTTTTTTTTATTGCCTGCTCATCAATTTTACCTTGTCCGACGATCGCAAAACGATCCGCACTGCTGGATTTCGAATGACTACTTCCAGAAGCTTTCGACGCGCTCTCGTCTATCTCCCCTGAGTTCAAACTGTCTTTAAAAACAACTCCCTGTCCATTTTCTTTCGCAAAAATCGCTAATACATTTCTTATTGGTAACCAAATCTCCATAGCACTACCGGCGAATCTTCCAGTGAACGATATATCGTGATTTGTTAGGTCAAGCTTGTGTGTTGCGGTTGGCGCTATGTTTAAAATGATCAGTCCACCCTCCACATAGTCTCGAGGAACGCGAGTGTTGGGACAAACCAAAACCCTTACGTACGGAGTGAATCCAGAATCTGTACACCATTTATAGATGGCCCTTACGATATAGGGTTTCAGTATATTTTCAGGTTCGGTAGAAACAGTTACCATTCAAATCCCTATCGGCTAAAAATACTACTAAGCAGTAAAACTGCCAACTTTTGGCAAAAACTAAGAGCCTATCTAATATCTTTCCAATAAGCCGCGTTTAATCGCCATGCTATAAAGGCGAAAATTCCAAGAAAGATGAGAACCCAAACACCGAGTTGTTTTCTAAATTGTCCTGTTGGGTCCGAGGCCCAAACGAGAAAGGCTGTTAAATCAGCAATGTTCTCATCAAATTCCGCTTTTGTCATACGCCCAGGTTCCTTTAGTTCAAGCTTAAGTAATTTTTCTCCTGTCTTATTTCCATTAATCTGTTGTTCGGTGACAACTGCATTGTTAATTCCTTGCAAGTCCCAAAGTACATTTGGCATACCCACACCAGGGTAAACCAGATTATTCCACCCTGTTCTCTGGGAGGGGTCAACGTAGTAGCTCCTTAAATAAGTATAAATCCAATCAGCGCCAGAACCATCTCCAGATGAACGAGATCTCGCAGTCAGTGAAAGATCTGGAGGAGCCTTACCTAGCCATGCTTTAGCGTCCTTTCCTTTCATTGGCGATACAATGGTAGAAGCTAGAGAGGCAAGGCTACTATTTCTAAAGAAATTTTGCTTTATTTGCGTCTCTGTCAACCCGAGATCCTTTAGCCGACTGTACCTAACCTGGCTAACCCCGTGACAGCCCAGACAGTAGTTAAAATACAGCTTCGCACCATTCTGCAAGGCGGCATCATTATTGAGTCGATTGGTTGGGAATTTATCTAGCGAAACACTGGATGATGCCGCAAAACCCTTACAGAACATCGTCGATAAAACAACTATTATAAGACCCTGTCTAAATAAACTCTGACTCATCATTCAAATCTCAATGTGCCTGAAAGTTAACTCTCGTCGGAACATCACCGAAGCGACCAAGTGGTGTCCAGAACGGCATCAAAATGAAAAACAAAAAGTAATACACGGTTCCTACTTGCGAGACAAGGGTGCCCCAAAACGTGGGCGCCTGAACACCAAGGTATCCCAAAACAAAAAAGTTTACGACAAATACTGCATATAAACCCTTATGCCACCCTGGCCTGTATCTAATTGACTTTACTGGACTTTTATCAAGCCATGGAAGCAAAAATAAAATTAAAACTGCTCCACCCATTACAGCAACTCCCCAAAATTTTGCATCAAAAATTCGAAATGTTACCGCAAGACCAATAGCAATTAACAAACCTCCAAGTTTAAAAGGTCTGTTTAATCTAGAAAAGAGGATCATGACAGCGAAGGCTCCAGCACCAGCAACCAATGCCCAGGTAAATACATCCGTGACTGCCCTTAGCATCGAATAATACGGGGTAAAGTACCACACGGGGGCAATGTGCGGAGGTGTGACCAAAGGGTCGGCCGGAATAAAATTGTTATATTCTAAAAAGTAGCCTCCTAACTCTGGCGCAAAAAATACAACTGTAGCAAAAATGAGAAAAAACACGGATAACCCAAATATATCGTGAACGGTGTAGTACGGATGGAAAGGAATGCCATCTACTGGAACCCCCTTGGAATCCTTATCTTTTTTGATTTCAACGCCATCCGGGTTATTTGACCCAACCTCATGAAGCGCGACTATGTGTGCCACGACTAAACCTGCTATGACAAACGGGATCGCGATTACATGAAAAGCAAAGAAGCGGTTCAGGGTTGCGTCGCCTACAACAAAGTCTCCTCTTATCCAAACCGCTAAATCGGGTCCGATGAACGGGATCGCGGAAAAAAGATTTACGATTACTTGAGCACCCCAAAACGACATTTGGCCCCATGGTAGTAAATATCCAAAAAATGCCTCAGCCATAAGTGCTAGGAAGATCATACAGCCAAATATCCAAATCAACTCTCGTGGCTCTCTGTACGAACCATAAATAAGCCCACGAAACATATGAAGATATATCACTACGAAGAAGGCTGAGGCACCAGTCGAATGCATGTACCGAATTAGCCATCCAAACGGGACCTCTCTCATTATGTACTCAACGCTCGCAAAAGCAATTGGGATGCCCGCGCTATTGAGCGAAGCATCAGGTTTGTAATGCATGACTAAGAATATTCCCGTCAAGATTTGTAACACCAAAACTACAGTTGCGAGACTCCCAAAAAAATACCAAAAATTTAAATTTTTTGGAGCGTAATATTCGGCGAGGTGATTTTTTAACAACGGCGTGATAGGAAACCTCCTGTCCAACCACGCATACAAACCTTTTCCTTCAACAACTCGTTCTGAAGCCATCAGTATTTCTCTCTTTCTATTTCAATATTTTAGTCGATTGCTACGCCTCACCCTTTTCATCTCTCCCTATCACTATTTTGGAGTCGGAAAGATACATATGGCGAGGAACCTCAAGGTTATCAGGGGCCGGCTTATTGGCATAAACTCTTCCCGCGACATCAAATGTTGAGCCGTGGCAAGGACACAGAAATCCACCAGGCCAATCATTTCCCATGTCAGAACCTGGCCCGGATGCGAACTTCGAAACTGGCGAACATCCCAAATGGGAACAAATCCCAACTGTAACAAAAATTTCAGGTTTTATGGACCTATGAGAGTTTTTAGCATATTCGGGCGTAGGTATTTCCTTTCTCGCTGATTTTGGGTCCGCCAACTTATCTTCGAGACTGTTCAAACTTTCCAACATTTCGGGGGTCCGCCTAACAATCCAAACTGGTTTTCCTCTCCACTCTACTGTCTTGAGGCCACCAGGTGGAATAGAACTTATGTCAACCTCAACTGGAGCTCCCGCCGATTTTGCTTTTTCTGACGGAGCCATCGATACGGCAAATGGGATTCCCCCTGCCACTGCGGCAACACCGCCAGCTGCCCCGCAAGCGATTAGCCACTTGCGCCTTTCGGACTCGCCCGGACCGATCTGCTCAAAAGAAACTCCCTGATTAACAATCGTCTCGTTTTTACTATGTTTTGCCATACTCTCTCACCCCAAAAAACACTCCCGACGCTGCATTTTATAACAAAAATGCTTGTCAAGCGAAACCCACAGTTTAGTAGGCATGCTGAACGACCGAATAGTTTCCTAATTCCCTTATTTAAATACTGTCTCTCGGTCTAAAACGCACTCCCCTTCAGTATATAATTTAACACATTATTGATTCAACGAAAATTTATGTCATTGAAGACCCCGTGGCTAACACTTTGCCAAATAGTTTTTGTCATGTTCGGTTTGTTATTTGTCATTTCTACCCTAAAACCGTCCTGGCTAGATAAGATTATTGACGAGATTGAGAGAAAGGAAATGTTGCGTTTCTCTTTAGACAATGGCGGGCGACCAACCCTAGCTAGGGTAGATGGAAAGAAAGTCATTTCGTTTAAATCAGGTTTCGAGAAGGCCGCGATTACGGCGATACCGTCCGTGGTACACATTTTATCAAAACAAGGTCGTGCACGGACCGACCACCCTTACTTCGAAGCACTCACTTTAAAGAAATTTTTACTCGATTCTGAAATGCTTGGCGAAAACGAGAAAAATAGTTTTCATCAAAGCATGGGTTCTGGAGTTATAGTCGCCAGTGGTGGTTTTGTAATGACTAACTACCGCGTTGTAAAAGGAGCTACAGATCTTCAAGTTGCCTTAACAAACGGTCAAAAAGTCGCGGCAGAGGTTATCGGAGTCGATCCCGAGACGGACTTAGCAGTTCTTAAAATAACAGATAAGAATGCCCCGCATATCATATTTGCTAGACCAAACCAAATACACATTGGCGATTTCGTTTTGGCGATTGGTAACCCATTTGGCGTAGGTCAAACGGTAACACAGGGCATTGTAAGTGCTCTGGGGAGAGACTCACTAAATGTAAACACATTTGAGAATTTTATCCAAACTGATGCAGCAATTAACCCAGGCAACAGCGGGGGAGCTTTGGTTAACGGCGCAGGAGAATTGGTTGGTATAAATACGGCGATCTATTCGAAAACTGGTAGTAATGCAGGGATTGGCTTTGCGATACCAGTTGAAACTGTTGCTTTTGTTTTTGAAGAAATAATCGATGAAGGAAGAGTTACCAGAGGTTTTATCGGAGTAAAACTTGGGGATGTTTCAATCGAATTCTCAGACTACGCTGGAAGATCTAATGCTTACGTCCGTTATGTTGTAAAAAATTCTCCGGCCGATAGAGCTGATGTGCGACCGGGTGATATCATTTTGTCCCTGGCGGACCTGAAAATTAAAAATTCGAAGCATTTTATGGCTATAGTCTCAAATTTAGAGCCTTCATTACAGACAAATATGAAATTAAAACGGGGCAACAAAATCATAGGTGTGCAAATTTCAATCGCGGAGAGACCAATTTTTAATAAATAACAATCAATTAGTTCCCTCCTTTTTGATACCAAGAGATTTAGATAAAAAAATTCCTAACTCAAAAAGAACACAGAGCGGCAACGCCAGCATCAACTGAGAAACAACATCAGGTGGGGTCACTATGGCAGCTAAAATAAATGACAAAACAATAAAATATGGCCTGAAATATCGCATTTTTTCCAATGAAACAAAATCAAGTCTTACAAGAAGCATCTGAACCACAGGCGTTTCGAAAGAAAGACCAAAAATCAAGAATAGCGACATGGCAAAAGAAAAATATTTGTCTATGTCCGTAGCTATTTCTACTTCAGAAGGTGAAAAGGCAACGATGAAACCAAATACGGCTGGAAAAACAACAAAGTAAGCGAAGGCCATTCCAGCAAAGAAAAGTATTAAGCTACTGAGTATAATTGGAAAAGCAAGTTTTTTTTCTTCAGCATACAGCGCTGGCTCCACAAAAGCCCAAACTTGCCAAAGAGTAAACGGTAAAGAAATGATGAAGGCCACAAAAAATGTCACTTTTATAGGTACAAAAAATGGTGCCGCCACATCTGTAGCTATCATACTCACGCCCGGCGGCAAGGCAGAAATTAATGGGTTCGCGAAAATATTATAAATTTCCGGAGCCCAGGCAATTAAGCTAAAAAAGCAAATGAGGATTGCAAGCAAAGAACGAAGGACTCGATCCCGTAGTTCGACCAAATGTGTTACGTAACTTTCATTTCTTTCTGGCTCTTTGCTCATCGATGGTAGGGTTTTTTTGGACATCTAAGTCTAAGCCTATTTCTCACCTTCTCTCTAATTTTTAATTGAAAGTTTTCCTCCTTCCACGATAAGGCTGGAGAATCGATATAGAATCGAATTTTCTTCTCCTCAATTCCCGAAGTATTCGAACTGCCAATCGATGCACTCAAATCACGGATCTCATTTTCCAAAGAAAGTAATTCCTCTCCGTATTGTTTGCCAAAATCCTTTATGTCGTCTTGCGTCGCATTATATTCGTTGACTTTGAGTTCGTTCTCAACATCTAATTTGACTTTAGAAACGTAGTTTTGTGCTCTACCCGCCATAATCCCCAAAGTTTTGAATAGCACTGGTAATCGCTCAGGCCCTACTACCAGCAAGCACGCTAACGCAACGATTATTAATTCGAAAAAACCGACATCAAGCACACAATCCCCAAAAAATCTTTATTCCTTGTTTTTTTCTCTCGCCTGGACTGTAAAAGTTTCTGATTCCGATAAATCCTTGTTTTCGCTACTTTCTAACGAAGAAATACCATCGTCTTTATTTCCCTCTTTAAGTCCCTCTTTGAAACCCTTAAGGGCGCCACCCAAATCAGACCCGAGGTTTTTAAGTTTCTTTGTTCCAAAAACAAGAATAATGACTAACAGCACAATAAGCCAGTGCCATATGCTAAAAGTTCCCATAATAAATTTGCACCTTTCCTTTCATCGGCTTTTAAACCGACACCCCCAAAGCGGAGGGCCTTACCCTTAATATTATTCTAAACAAACTCCGCCTCTGTTAACTTTAACTTCCCCAATTTACAATCAACCGAAGTCATATTTTTTAACTTTTTTCCTTCCGAAATATAAGTTGGGGTATCAGTCTTTCCTCAAAATGCCTCTAACTAATATCAAGCCTGGTCTGTCCTAAGGCACGTTATGAAAAACAACTACTAACGAAAACCGCCTTCACATTGTCATCGATAAACGTGACCACATCATCATACTAATACATATTTTTATGCTAATTATTTTTTAACAGTATTACAAAATACATGCGGTGTCATTACGTACCCTTTTTTTTATCTCGATTGTTTTTCCTGTATCCCTGAAACACCTTCCCGCAAAGTCAATTCATTAATTACATCACCTAAGCTTATATTAACCTTCTCAAGAAGTACAAGATAATGAAATAACAAGTCTGCTGCCTCATGTACCACTTCTTGAGGTTGTCCTGAATTTACAGCAAGGATCAACTCTGTGGTTTCTTCCGTTAATTTTTTTAACAGATGCTCTGTATTTCCCTGCAACAATGATGCTACATAGGATTTTGACTTATCCGAACTCCTTCTACTTTGGATGACCTTCACCGTTCTCTTTAAACTTAGCTCCTCAGTCATTTCTTACTCCTAGTACTTTTTTCAATCTCAGTAATACTCCAACCATTTTTGCCTAATTTCCTAAAAAAGCAACTCGGCCTCCCCGTGTGACAAGCGATACCTTTCATTTGTTCTACGAAAAGCAATATAGCGTCACTATCGCAATCTAAATATATTTCTTTAACAACTTGATATTGCCCTGACGTCTCGCCCTTATGCCATAAACAATTTCTAGACCTTGAAAAATAAACGACTGACCCAGTCTCTAAAGTTTTCAATAGGGATTCTCTCGACATCCATGCGAGCATAAGCACTTTTTTTGACTTAAAGTCCTGGGCGATAGACGGAATCAGACCCGATGAATTAAATTTTACTGAATTAATAAAATCTAACATTAATACCCTTTTTTCTCAAAAATTGTTTCGTTTCATAAATAGTGAAGGACCCGAAGTGAAAAATAGAGGCCGCTAAAACTGCGTCGGCTTTCCCATCAATCAAACCCTCTGCAAGGTGCTCTAAAGTCCCCACTCCGCCCGAAGCGATAACCGGTACCTCGACAATGTCCGTAATGGTGCGAATAAGATCTATATCAAATCCGCTTTTCGTTCCATCTCTATCCATACTAGTAACTAATAATTCTCCAGCGCCACACTTTTCCATTCGTTTAGCCCATTCAATCGCATCAATATCGGTTGATCTTGTTCCTCCATGAGTGAATATCTCCCAACCCTCTTTCCCTACCATCTTTTTCGCATCGATAGCTACGACGATGCATTGCGAACCAAACTTTTCCGAACATTCCTTGACCAAATTAGGATTTGCGACAGCCGCTGAATTAATACTGACTTTATCGGCACCAGAGAGTAACATAGTTGATACATCATCAACAGACCGAATACCTCCCCCAACCGTAAGAGGAACAAAAACCTGTTCTGCAACTTTTGAAACAACTTCGGACAGGGTTCCTCTTTTCTCTTTAGTTGCTGTGATGTCTAAAAATGTTATTTCATCGGCCCCTTGAGCGGAATAATTTTTAGCCACTTCTACGGGATCCCCTGCATCCACAATGTTAACAAAATTAACACCTTTGACAACTCTACCTGCATCAATGTCTAGACAAGGAATTATTCTTTTGGTCAACATTTATTATTCGAACCTTTTTTCAATTTCGCATATACTTTCTCGAGACAGATATTTCCTTCGTAAAGAGCTTTGCCCAAAATAACACCATCTACACCTTTGTCATGTAACGCAGCTAACTCGTCAATTTCCGCTGCAGAAGAAAGTCCTCCGGATGCTATTACCGGAATTGTTACGGCTTCCGCTAATCTCAGCGTTGACGTAATATTAATTCCTACTTGCATCCCATCCCTGCTTATATCAGTGTAAAGGATATTTTTTACATCTAGTTTATCAATCGATTTAGCCATTTTAATAACATCTAAGTCAGTAGTTTTGCTCCACCCATCCGTTGCAACTTTGCCGTCCCGACCGTCGATAGATACAATAATTTTACCTGGAAAAGTAGAGCAAGCTTTTTTTAAGAAAATTGGATTTTTTATGGCCGCCGTTCCAATAACTACGTATGAGGCTCCGAGTTCGATAAGTTTTTTAATTGTCTGAAGGTCGCGAATACCACCGCCAACCTGTATTGAAAGTTTGTTTCTGCACTCCTGCAGTATTCTGCTTATCGAAACAAAGTTTTTTTGATTTCCAGAAAAGGCCCCATCCAAATCGACAACATGTAGCCTCGTAGCATTTTGGCTAATCCAACGTTTAGCCATCTGAACAGGGTCCGTCGAGTATATGGTGGCATCCCTCATTTCACCTTGCTTTAACCTAACACAGGAACCTTTTTTTATATCTATAGCGGGAATAGCGCAAAAAGCCATGAAATCTTTTATAACCTTACCAATTTATCAATCAAGGTTTCCACCCTACAAAATTCTTCAATAGCGTAATTCCAACTTCGGCACTCTTCTCTGGATGGAATTGGGTTGCAATAATATTTTCTCTTGAAACGATACTAGGAAACACCGTCCCATGCACTGTCTCGCCTAATATAATGCTTTTATCGTTGGGATTAGAAAAAAAACTGTGAACAAAATAAAAATAAGCGTTCACTTCACCGCTTTTTAAAATTCCACTAAAAACAGGATGGTTTCTCGTAAGTTTGACAGTGTTCCACCCCATATGGGGGATCTTTACAGAAAATTGTTTCGTAAATCGCTCGACTTTTCCGGAGATTAAGCCTAATCCTGGACTTCTTCCTTCTTCCGAAGAATCAAACAGAATTTGTTTCCCCAAACAAATTCCTAGGAATGGTTTAGTGGCAAGACAATTTTTTAACTCATCTAGTATTTCTAAATGATTTAATGTTTCGATACAATTTCTCATGGAGCCTTGACCGGGGAAAACCACTCTATCAGCCTCCCGAAGAGTTTTCTTTTCGAAAGCAACGCGCACATCGGAATCGGGACACGCTCTTCGTAAAGCCAGTAATACACTCTTTAAATTTCCAACTCCTGAATTAACGACAGCTATCATATTTAGTTAACTCTCAAAGAACTCCCTTTGTTGAAGGAACCAGCCGTTTGTTAACCTCAGCATGATTTAAATCAACTGCTTGACGAAGTGCCAGCGCAAAACACTTAAAAATACTCTCGCACTGGTGATGAGCATTATCGCCGTAAAGATTTTCTATATGCAACGTTATTCCGGCGTGATTTACAAAACCCTGAAAAAATTCCTTGACAAGGTCCAGATCGAAATCACCTGCATTTTGTCTTTTCCAATCGCACCGGAAGTGAAGACCAGGCCTCCCCGAAATATCAATAACAACGCGCGATAATGCTTCATCGAGTGGAGCGTACGCACTTCCAAATCGCTTGATCCCTGTCTTATCGCCCAAGGCTTTATTGAGGGCTTGCCCGATGGTTATCCCAACATCTTCCACGGTATGATGTGCATCGACCAATAAGTCACCTTCTGCATTTACATTTAAAAAGAATTTTCCATGTCTGCATATTTGGTCTAACATATGGTCAAAAAAAGGTAGTCCAGTTTTATAACTCCCCTGGGAAGCATTATCTAAAACTAACTGCACCTCGATAGAAGTTTCACCGGTATTTCTTTCAACCTTAGCGCTACGCATATAGCCTCTTATAGTAAACTAAAACAATGACTAGAAAAAACCCAAATCATATTTTTTTCAATCCAAATGTTAACACTCTGAAGCCATATGTACCAGGACAACAAACTAATGATACCGAATATGTAAAGCTAAACACTAACGAAAATCCTTTCGGGCCTTCTCCACGAGTTAAAGAGACAATTATCCAATTTTTGGAAAATTCAGAGTCCCAATTGAGGCTTTACCCCGAGCCAGAATCCGATTCTTTGAGAAAAGTTATCGCACAAAAATTTTCGATTAGGGATGACGAAGTTTTTGTAGGTAATGGCTCTGATGAAGTTTTATCGCTTTGTTTTCTATCATTCTTTGCAGAGCGAGGAACTCTATCCTTTCCTGAACTAACTTACAGTTTCTACCCATCAATTGCAAAGTTGTTTAAGATTCCTTTTTCGACATTTAAATTAAAAAAAGACTTTAGTTTGGATTTAAATTTTGTCGATCAAAAATCTGCATCAATTATTTTTCCAAATCCAAACGCTGTTACAGGGATCGCTCTTCCTGTTAAAAAAATAGAGAGTTTTGTTTGCAAAAATCCGAATAAATTAATCATTATCGATGAAGCTTATGCAGACTTTAATAGGGCCTCTTGCGTACCTCTCATTAAGAAGTATTCAAACCTACTAGTTATTCAAACATTTTCGAAATCTAGAGGTATGGCTGGATTACGTATTGGGATTTGTTTTGGAAACAGTTATTTAATCAACGGTCTCAGGTCAGTAAAAAACAGTTTCAATTCTTATCCCATAGACAGTCTAGCAAATATAGCAGCAATTTCTGCGATTCAGGATGAGTCGTGGTTCGAAAAAAATATAAGCATGATTATCGAAATCCGGTCTTATTTTATGCTTGAACTCGAAAAACTTGGGTTTAAGGTCCTACCCTCTTCGGCTAACTTCGTTCTAGCTACTCATCCAGTTATCAAGGCAAAGGTTTTACGAGAATATTTAAATCTCAATAAAATTTTAGTCAGGCACTTCCCGAACACAATCGTCTCAAATTGGTTGAGGATAACTATTGGAACACGCGAAAATTGTAACTTAATCCTTACTGTGCTCAAACAAAAAATTTCAGAAGTTAAGTAAGTCAGTTTTTTTTAAATCTAAGTTCTGCTGACGCCGCATGTGCAGTGAGAGTTTCACCCCTTGCCAAAGTGGATGCGATAGGACCAAGTTCAGCCGCTCCATCCTCAGACACGTTTATTACGCTCGTCCGTTTTAAAAAATCAAATACGCTCAAACCAGATGAAAATCGTGCAGAGCCAGAAGTTGGTAAAACATGGTTTGGTCCGGCACAATAATCTCCAAGCGCTTCCGATGAAAACTTACCCGAAAAAATTGAGCCAGCATTTTTTATCTTGGTAAGAAGAATTGAAGGATCTTTAACGGACAACTCTAAATGCTCAGGTGCAATTTGATTTGCAAGCTGACACGCTTCATCCATATTCACTACTTTTACCAAAGCACCATTCTTGCTCAAGGATTTCCTAATTATCTCAAACCTTGACATGGTCGGCAATTTTGTCGAAATACATTGCTCGACCTTATTCAGCAAATCATTTGAGGGACTTATGAGAATTGCACGAGCGAGTTCGTCATGTTCCGCTTGCGAAAATAAGTCCATCGTAACCCATTCCGGGTCGGAACTTTCGTCTCCGATTATAAGGATTTCTGAGGGCCCAGCAACCATATCAATACCCACGGACCCAAAAACCTGCCTCTTTGCCTCAGCAACATAAGCATTACCAGGACCAACTATTTTGTCAACTCTAGGAATACTTTGCGTACCAAACGCCAACGCAGCAATCGCTTGAGCTCCCCCAACGTTAAATATTCTATCGACACCAGAGATTGCCGCCGCCGCGAGCACTAAATCATTGATCTGTCCGCTAATCGACGGTACAACCATAATAATTTCATCCACGCCCGCAACAGATGCTGGGATCGCGTTCATCATAACAGATGAGGGATAAGCTGCTTTTCCGCCAGGGACGTAGATTCCAACTCTTTCAAGTGGTAGAACTCTCATTGCAAAATGCGAGCCTTTTGAATCAGTGTATGAATAGGGTTCGATTTTTTGATGAGAGTGGTATAGTCTGATCCGTTCATAAGCTTTAGTCATGGCCCTAATCTGATCCTTTTGCCCAATGCTTAAGACTCTCCGTTTGATATTATCATCCAAAACAATTTGCTTGACGCCGGCAAAGGAACTCCCATCAAATTTTCTTGAATATTTTTCCACTGCAGCGTCCCCGCTCGACTTGACATCTTCAATGATTTCTTTAACTACTTCTGAAACCCTGGCTTTATCAGTCCCTGAAACGGATATAAGCTGGGCAAAGGCATCTTTAAAATCGTTTTGCCCAGTGTTTAATCTCTTAATCATTGATAGTTTTTCCCGTGGTTTTTTCGTCTGCAACCAATCTTAACCCTTCTAATATTTCTGTTATTAAATTATCTTTCAATTTTAAAGATGCTTTGTTGATGATCAACCTCGACGAAATGTTTTTAATAAGTTCCACTTCAACTAGCCCATTAGCCTTCAAAGTGTTTCCCGTTGAGACCAAATCGACGACCGCATGAGAAAGCTCGACAAGAGGTGCTAATTCGATAGATCCGTATAGTTTTACAAGATTCACGTTTTTCCCTTTCCTGCAAAAATATTCAAGTGTTTGCTGGGGATACTTAGTTGCAATAGTTATCGTCACATCAGACTCAAGCATAGACATATACACATCGATATCTCGAACAGCAACTGATAGTCTACACAGACCTATCCCCAAATCGAGCGGTTGATAAACATCCTTTGAATCAAGTTCGTCCAAAACATCTGAGCCAACTACACCTATGTCAGCGGCTCCATAATGGACATAAGTCGGAACATCCTGGCTACGCACGATTAGTAATCTCACACCAGGATTATCGGTCTCAATTACTAAATTTCTTGAGATGTCTTCGTACTTAAACTCAGGAAAATCTGTTTGTCTGAGAAGCGTTGAAACTTCCTTGAAAATTCTGCCCTTTGGAAGCGCGAACGTAATCATTCCCTTATTCTCACTACATTAGCACCTAGCTCAGCTAACTTTATATCCATGTTTACATAACCTCTATCCAAGTGATAAATCCTATCTATTAAACTCTCTCCATCAGCAACTAAAGCAGCCACAACTAGTCCTGCGGAGGCCCTTAAATCTGTGGCCATCAGTTTAGCTGCTGACAGTCGTTTTTTTCCTTGTACAATCGCAGTTCTTCCTTTAACTTTTATATCAGCTCCCATTCTTTGCATCTCAGAAACATGCATGAAGCGATTTTCAAAGATGCTCTCATCAATTAGCGCAATACCGTCAGAGACTGCATTTACAGCCATTAATTGAGCCTGCATATCGGTAGCAAATCCGGGAAAAGGAGATGTCTGACAACTAACAGACGTCGGTCTTTGATCGAATTTTACTTTTAAACCGCCATTGACTTCAAGAAATTCTCCTCCACAAGATTTCAGTTTTTCATAAGCTAGCCCCATTATTTTTCGGTCAAAGTTCTTCACAAAAATTTGTCCTCCACACGCGGCAATGGCACAGATGAAGGTACCGGCCTCGATGCGGTCGGGAATTACTCTGTGACTCGCAGCAATGAGTTTCTCTACTCCCTCGATACGAATAATGTCAGTTCCCTCCCCCTCGATTTTAGCGCCCATAGATTTTAGACAACAAGCAAGATCGACTACCTCCGGCTCTCGAGCTGCGTTCTCTATAACCGTTTGCCCCTCTGCAAGGCAGGCAGCCATCATTAGGTTCTCCGTTCCCGTTACCGTTATCAAATCAGTAACGATTCTAGCGCCTCTCAATTTATTTGCCTTTGCATCAATGTACCCATCTCTAAGAGTGATATCAGCCCCCATTTTTTCCAAACCTTTTATGTGCTGATCAATCGGTCGCTGCCCGATGGCGCATCCACCAGGTAAACTAACCTTTACCTCTCCCATCCTTGCAAGCAATGGACCCAGAGTCAGAATAGATGCCCTCATTGTTTTGACCAGCTCGTATGAGACTATATTAGAGCACAATCCTTTGCTATTTAATACGCAGGTTTTTCGTTCGAAATCTACCTCAATCTCTACGCCAAGGCTTTTCAATAAAGTTAGAAGGGTTTGAACATCGCCGAGCCGCGGGACGTTAAAAATGTTCAATTCCTCTGATGACAAAAGTGACGCACAAAAAATTGGTAAACAAGCATTTTTTGCCCCGTCTAAATCGATTTCTCCTGAAAGCCTCGAAGGACCACTTACCTTAAATTTTTCCACTCGTCCTCAGTATACGTCTTGAAAGAAAGAGCGTGCACATCTTTTTCAAAACAGTTTCCCAACGCATCGTAAACTAACTTATGCCGATCAACTCTGTTCAACCCGTCAAATGCGTTGCTAACAACCACTGCTTGAAAATGACTTCCGTCACCATCCACAATCAAATGTGAAACAGTTATCTTTCTACTAATAAAATTTTTGATTTTAGTTTGAATGTCATCCATGTTGTTCTCTCAAATTTATTTTCCGGAAGTATTCCTTCAATCCGCCATCCAAAAGTTTCAGCTCCTTTGTAGTCTTCATAGCGCATAATCTACCCTCTCTCAAAAAAGCAACTCTATCACATAGCGCCTCAGCCTCTTCCAGATAATGAGTGGTAAGTATGATGGTGTGACCATCTCTGTTCAGTTTTCGTACAAAATCCCAAAGACTTTCTCGCAAGTCAATGTCAACCCCGGCCGTAGGCTCATCTAAAACTATGATAGAAGGTTTGTGAACCAAAGCCTGAGCTATAAGGACTCTTCTCTTCATGCCCCCAGACAATGATCGCATATTTGAATTAACTCTTTCTGAAAGGCCTAATGCATTCAAACACTCTTCCAACCACAATTGATTATTTCGTAATCCAAAAAAACCAGATTGAATTTGCAAAGTCTCGATAACGGAAAAAAATGGGTCAAAAACTAGTTCTTGAGGCACGATTCCAATATTTGACTTTACAAAACTGGTGTGCTGCTTAATATTCTTTCCTAAAACCATTACGGATCCACTACACGCGTCATTTAAACCAGCTAGTATGCTAATTAGAGTAGTTTTGCCCGCACCATTTGGGCCAAGTAGTCCAAAAAACTCACCCTTTTCAACTGTTAGTGAAACATCGTTCAATGCATTAAATGAGGACCCATTTTTTCTGTAGGTTTTCGACAAATTTTTAAATACGATCGCGCTCATCTAATTATCACTAGAAATAACCTGTGCTAATGATGTCAAACGCAAAAGCGCCGCGAGGTCGTCAGGTACATTTACGTAGGTTACTTTCAAATCCTTTGAAATATTAGAGATTGATCTTTCAATTTGAACAATATAAACGACGCCCAAAGTATCAACCTTTTTTACCTCTTCAAAATTAACAACTAACTTCCTCGAAACCAATTCAGAACCGAATTCTTGCAACAGTTCCTTAGCCTTGTGAAGCTCCTGAACAATAGTTACTTTAGTTAGCTGTTCGCCGACAGTTAGAATAAGTGACTTATTGATTTCAGAGCCAACCATTCAAGAATTACTTTTACCCAACAGTTTGCTGTTTTTTTCTTTAATTTCCTTTATTAGACCATCAATGCCCTGGGACTTTACAATTTGGGAAAACTGCACTCGATAGTTTTCTACCAACCAAAGACCCAAAACATTCAAATCGTAGATTTTCCAACCGCCTTCAGTCAGCTTCATTCTGTAACTCACTGGCACGGCCTGCTGACCGGGAACTGAAACTCTTGTTTTGACAATGACATTTTTAGCACCTTGCTTTCTTCTTGGCGGTAGAATTTTCACTTTTGCTTGCTCCGCAAATTTTATAGAACCAGAGTAACTGAGTAGCAAAAGTTGCCTAAAGACCTTCATAAGATTTATCCTCTGTGTCTCAGTAGCGGCTTTCCACTTTTTTCCAACAGCAAGTGCCGTCATTTTTTCAAAATCTAATATCGGCATGACTTTTTTATCGACAAGTTCGTTAATGCTACCTAAATTTCCGCTGGCAAGCTCTGGCCTACTCTTGATCTCAGTGATTATTTCTTGAGTGACTGATGAAATAACATCTTCTGGTTTTGGATCAGCTTTTACCGAAACCTGTGTAAGAAAACTTATCGTACCTAACATCAGAAGTTTAGAAACCATTGCCAACTCCAGTAAAAACTTCAATCTTCAATTTGACTTTCCCTAATAGCGAAATACGCGCTCCGCATAGCCATATATCGGTCAAAAGCTAAAGCTTCAAAGGCTTGCTCGGCTGACAGCAGTCTAGCGCGCGTATCAATAACCTTTAGAGTATTAGCAGCTATTTTGGTTTCCCTGTCACGGGCAATATTGTTAAGCGGGTCAGCAAATAAATCGACTATCCGCCCTAGGCCATCTCGTACGGAACTCGGTCCTAGCAGGGGAAGTACGACATACGGGCCTGAAGCAACCCCATATGTTCCGAGTGTTTGACCACTATCCTCATCAGTTTTTGCAATTCCCATCCTTGTAGCAACGTCATTAAAACCAAGAATACCAACTGTGGAATTTACTAAAAATCGAACAGTTGATTCAGAGGAACTCCGAAAATCTAGTTGAAGAGCGTGTTGTATTGCGGTCATTAAATCACCAAGGTTTGAAAAGAAATTAGTTATACCAGTTCTGAGCGGTTGGGGTAAGGTTTTCTCATATCCTTGGGCAATAGGCTTAAAAATGGTCCTATCTACACTTTCATTAAATTTGAAAATAGCGCGATTCGCCCCCTCCCATGGGTCACGAGGATCAGCGGGCCCCTCATGCCGCAGCAACCCCGCGCAACCTGATGTTAGTAGATTCAATAAAATTAGAGAAACTAAAATATATACCCTCACTTATTTTCCATAACAAATTAGGTTATAACGGTTGAACCAAATATAACATTAACATTTATTACCGCTTCTCTTGAAAATTATAAAGAAATTGAGAAATAATATTCTCCAAAATGACCGCCGATTGCGTCAGTTCTATTTCATCGGTATCGGCTAAATAGGCTGTTTCAGCGCCAGGCATTATTCCTAGGTATTTCTCACCTAATAGCCCAGCAGTCAATACTTTTATCGAGCTATCTGTTGGAAATTTCATATTTTTATCAAGCCTTAAATAGACTTTTGCCTGATACACTTCGTCATCAAATTCTATTTTCTCAACTCTTCCTACGAGAACACCCGAACTCCTTACCGCTGCGCGAGCCTTCAGACCTCCTACATTATCGAAGAAAGCTACCAATCTATAACCATCAGAAAAAGAGGATCCGACAAGGTTACTGGCCTTTAAAGAAAGAAAAAAAATAGAAGCTAACCCAAAAAGGAAAAATAGCCCGACGGAAAAATTTGTTCGATTATTGTTCATATCATCATTTAATTGTTAAACATAAAGGCCGTCAATATAAAGTCTAAACTCAATATTGCAAAGGCGCTAACAACTACGCACAGAGTTGTTGCAGAGGACACGCCCTCGGGGGTCGGTTTTGCTGAGTGTCCCATATATAAAGCGATTTGTGTCACCGCTAAACCAAAAATACAACTTTTAATTACACCGTTTAGAACGTCTTCGCGAAAATCTACGCCGCTGGACATTTGTCCCCAAAATGCCCCTGGATCAACGCCAATCATTACAACAGCTATTAACCAGCCTCCAAAAACTCCTACCGCCGAAAAAACAGCACATAGAATGGGGACTGATATTATGCCGCCAACAAATCTTGGAGTCAGGATTCGAGTAACTGGATTAACTCCCATAGCTTCTAACGCTGAAAATTGCTCTCCTGCACGCATTAGGCCTATCTCAGCGGTCAGAGAAGTACCGGCACGACCAGAAAAAAGTAAGCTAGCAACCACCGGTCCCAGTTCTCTAACAAGCGAAAGGCATACTAGTAAGCCGAGGGCTTCTTCCGAACCATAACGCCTAAGAGTGTAGTACCCTTGCAGACCCAGCACCAGGCCAACAAATAGGCCGGAAAGTACAATAATTCCCATTGAATTATTACCAAGAAACTTAATTTGGTATAACACGTGATGAATTTTTACCCGAAAAAAAAATGTATTTTTCAACAACTCGAAAAATAAAATCGAAAAGTTGCCTATTCCGATGATTTTTTCTGCTGTTTTTTGTCTCAAATTCATAGTTGTAAAGGTAAAAGGTTAAGGTCGCAAAAAGTCCTCGATATTTTTGGCTGGGTAATGAAACTTTACAGGTCCTTGCAGCCGTCCCTGTATAAACTGCTGCACCTCCTCATTCTTGGACTTTTGAATCTCGGAAGGGTTGCCTTCACAAATAATTTCAGCACCCGCAAGGCGCGATGCCAATAAAATCACTCTATCTGCAATTGCAAATGTTTCAGCCACATCATGGGTAACAATTATTGACGTTGCTTTCAAACTGTCATTTAACTTTTTGATTAAATTCGCAGTTATCCCTAAAGAGATCGGGTCTAAACCCGCGAACGGTTCATCGTATAAAATTAAATCGGGATCAAGAACTGTTGCCCTGGCTAATGCTACCCTCCTTGCCATTCCTCCTGATATTTCGGCCGGCATTAGGCCTGCTGCCCCCCTCAATCCAACGGTTTCTAGTTTTAGTAATACTAGGTCACGTAATAGATCCTCTGGTAAATTCAAGTGTTCTCGGGCGGGAAAAGCAACGTTCTCAAAACAAGAAAGATCAGTGAAAAGCGCTCCAAATTGGAATAAAAAACCCAATTTCTTTCTAACTTCAAGTAGTTTTTTATTTGATATTTTTGCTAAATCATTTCCCATAACTAACACTTTTCCGCTGTCCGGTTTCATCAGACCTGAAATTAGACGCAAAAGAGTAGTTTTCCCAACCCCGGATCCTCCCATAATAGCTACAACTGATCCTTTTTGGATTGATAGATTTAAGTTGTCTATGATAGGCTTCCCTTGGTAAGAAAAAATTAGGTCGCTGATTGTAACTGTGTCATTCTGAGACATGATTGCAAAAAAAAAAATGAATTCAAATAAGAAACCAATTAACTCCAAAGATATATTAGAAAGAGCAAAATTAGTACTAAAAATTGAATTTGAAGAGATTCAAGCGGTAGGTGATAAGCTGGATAGCGGTTTTGTCGGAGCGATCGAACTTATTTCATCCTCCGAGGGTAGAGTCATAGTCACAGGTATGGGTAAATCCGGGCATATCGGAAAAAAAATATCGGCTACATTGGCATCGACGGGAACACCCTCGACTTTTTTACACCCGGCAGAGGCCCATCATGGAGACCTTGGGATGGTACAAAAAAATGATATCATCCTGGCGATTTCTTACTCAGGGGAAACCGATGAGGTCTGCAGTTTGGTACCGCACTTTAAAAGGATAGGAGCACCTATAATTGCGATTACGGGCGATTCGAACTCTTCCCTAGCAAAACTGTCCCGTAGCCATATAAATGCTTCCGTGAAAGTAGAAGCTTGTTCACTAAACCTCGCTCCAACAGCGAGCACAACGGTTGCGCTTGCTTTAGGAGACGCATTAGCGGTTGTTTTGCTAGAAATGAGGGGTTTTAAGGCAAATGACTTCGCTCTTACTCACCCGTCCGGATCGCTAGGAAGAAGGTTATTTGTAAAAGTGAACGATTTAATGAGGACTGGAGAGAATATACCATCAGTAGAACCTGAAAGATCGGTTGGCGAGGCAGTTTTAGAAATGAGCGCCAAACGGATGGGAATGACCTGCGTAATAAATAAAAAGGGGGAAATTTTGGGGATTTTAACGGACGGTGATTTAAGAAGAATTATTTCTCGTGGGACTGATATTCATAAAAAATTAGTCTCCGACGTAATGTCAAAGAAAGCACATACAATCGACGGGGACTTACTCGCTAGTGAAGCAGCTTTAAAAATGGAAAAAAATAAAATCAATCATCTTTTAGTGGTGAACAATAGACACAAACTTATTGGCGCTTTAGGGATACATGACTTATTGGAAGCAAAAATTTTATAGTATTATGACAGCACAAAATTCCGACATATTGAAAGAAAAAATTTTGCAAATCCAGTGGATGTTTTTTGATGTTGACGGCATACTAACCGACGGGAGTTTGTTTTACGGTGTCGACGGGGAAGTATTAAAAAAGTTTAACGTTTTGGATGGCTACGGCATAAAAAGATTAAATTGCAATGGTGTTTCTGTTGGCCTGCTTAGCAGCAGAGACCATCCCTCCACGAGAATTAGAGCCGCTGAGTTGGGTATTACTAATGTCATGTTAGGTAAAGAAAATAAGTTAGAAGCCTTTACTGCCTGGAGTAAAACTACCGGCATAAATCCGAAATATTGTGGTCATATGGGAGATGATTTTCCTGATTTGGACTTATTTGATGTGGTTGGCTTCACTGCAAGCGTTCCCAACGCAATCGAAAAAGTAAAGAAAAAAGCTGATTACGTGAGTAAAACCACCGGTGGTAAGGGAGCCGTCAGAGAGGTTGCAGACTTGATTTTAAATTTGAGAGGCGCTTGTGAGTCATAACTGGAGGGACGTAACTAGCATCATTCTTCCTCCTGGTCTAGTTTTTATATTAGCGTTAATCACGGGAATTTTAAGTAAGACGTTACTACTTGAAACTCCTTCTAAGGAAAATTATACCGAAAACACGATTGAGATGTCCGGCGTTGAAATCGTGCATAATAAATTTGACAACAAAAAGCACTCTCTTAATTTAATCGCTGCAGACAAAGTTGTGTACAAAGGCAAACGGATGAATTTTTTCAACCCTAACCTGATCTCCTACGTTAAAGATCAGGACTTTGTCGAAATTAGTTCTTTGCGAGCTAATTCTAACTCTGACATGAGCGTGGTAAATTTGAGCGGTGCTGCAGAAATAAGGCAAGTCGATGATGAGGGCAAAACCGTACTTAAAGTAAGCTCAGAAGAGCTAGTCTTCAAGGTAAAGGATAAAATTATCGAAACGGATAGAGCTGTTGTAGTAGAACAAAATCAATTTAGAATTGACGGAACAGGTATGATATTCGATCAAAAACTTAGTACTTTCGAAGTCAAACAACAAGCGAGTTTAAAGTCGAGGAGTCTGCTGGATAAATGAATTATTTAACAAAGTGTTTTTTTTTCTTGCTTGTTTTTCTGCACGGAGCAGTTAACAGCGCGGATCAATCTAGTAATACTCACCTTCCCCTCCAAATAGACGCTAACACAATCCAACATGATGACGCCAAAGCTGTAACTAAGTTTGTTGGCAACGTGGTTTTGGTGAGAGGAGACCTAACCTTAAAAGGAGACTCACTAATACTAAATCAGACTGAAGAAGGGTTATCATTTGGCAAAGTAATTGGCTCACCAGCCATTTTCAAAACAAGAAGGACGGTTGAAGACGGGTGGGTTGAGGGACAGGCACAAAGATTAGATTACGACGAAAGAAATTCCAGTTTTTTCCTCCGTGGCAACGCACGACTCGTACGTAAGGAAAAAGGTAAGATCAAAGAGGAGGTTTCTGGAGATGAGCTGAGCTACAACAGTGATTCAGAAATCTACAAAGCGATCACTGAGCCGGGGGAGACAAGAACCAGAATGACAGTTATTCCACAGCCCTAGAATGAATAAATACGAAAATGAGGGTTTAATACATACCCTCAGTGCGATCGACTTAGAAAAGAGCTTTAGGAAAAAACAAATTGTCCGAAAGGTCTCCGTAGAAGTAAAGAGCGGCGAGGTTGTTGGCTTACTCGGACCCAATGGTGCCGGAAAAACAACCTGCTTTTATATGATTCTAGGCATAACTCATCCCGACAGCGGCAATGTTTTTATAAATAATGAAAATATTACACGCTATCCACTCTATAAGCGTTCCCACAAAGGTTTAGCGTATTTGCCGCAAGAGGCCTCAATATTTAAAAAAATGACGGTAAGTCAAAATATTGAAGCTATCCTAGAGCTCAAACATGGTAAATCTGGCCTGAACAAACTAAAAAAAACCTTTATTAAGGAAAAAAGAGATAAACTACTAAGTGAGTTACAAATTAATGGGATACGAGAAAATTTAGGACATACTTTGTCCGGAGGAGAAAGGAGGAGAGTTGAGATCGCTAGAGCGCTAGCAACCAACCCGAAGTTTCTTTTGCTCGATGAGCCGTTTGCTGGTGTTGATCCAATTGCAGTTATTGAAATACAACGAATTATCAGGTTTTTAAAACGTAGTGAAATTGGAATACTAATAACCGATCACAATGTTAGAGAGACCCTCGGGATTTGCGACAGGGCAACTATAATCAACAACGGTTTAGTTTTAGCAGATGGTAGCCCTGACCAAATTATAAAGGACGAAAATGTTAGAAAAATCTATTTAGGAGAACACTTTAAACTCTAATATGAAAACTAGCATAGGACTAAAAACAAGTCAGCAATTAGCATTAACTCCCCAATTACAGCAGTCCATAAAGCTGTTACAAATGTCGACTATTGAACTACGTGAACAACTGGAAAGTACAATTCTGGAAAACCCCCTTTTAGAATTCGACGAAAATGCAGGGTCTCCGCAAGCAGAAAACGGAGAAAATTTGAAGTCTGTAGAAAGATCTCAGCAAAGCGAAAATAACAACAAGGGGGAGACCGAAGAAAAACGCGACGATTTTGAAGACCAAAAAGCGTTTGAAACTTCTGTTGAGATAGGTTACAAAAACAATGATATTTGGTCGCAAACGAAGCCCTCCAAAAACCGAGCAAGTAATGACGACTCGGGAGATTTCCGGGAAAACTTAAAAGAGGCTCCCGTCTCTCTAACCCAACATTTAAGTGCTCAGTTGGCCCCGATGAAATTGCATGATAAAGAAAGGGCATGGATTGAAATTTTAATCCATGCTTTAGATCCGGATGGCTTTTTGAGGGAAAGTCTAGAAGAAGTCGAAGAGCCGTTCAGAGAAGAATTTAGAGACCTTTACGGAGAAAGTCTTAGTAGTGACGAGCGTTTTATCGGCCTTAAGCTTCTTCAAAGTTTTGATCCAATTGGTATTGGAGCAAAAGATTTAGCCGACTGCTTGCGAATACAAATTCTGTCGAGAAAAGAGCAATTGGAACAGGATGTCTATCATGCATGCTTAACAATAGTCTCCGATTGTCTTAACTTGTTAGCTCAACATAATATCTCGGGGTTAACTAAGGCTACTGGCTTTCCTAAAGATGTCGTGTTGAGGGCGGAGAATGAAATTCGGAATTTGAACCCTCGTCCCGGTTCTAGCTTTAAAGACGATATTGCTTTAACAGTAATTCCTGACACTATTGCATTTAAGACTAATTCAGGCAGTTGGTCAGCAAGATTAAATGAATCTGCTATTCCAAGGTTGAAAATTGATCAAGATTACGCGCAAGCGATTCGAAATTCAAGCGGGAATAAAAACTCAATGGGACAACAGCTACAAGAAGCTAAATGGATGCTCAAAAATATTCAACAACGCTTTGATACGATACTACGGGTATCACAGACCATCGTGGATGTTCAGCAGGATTTTTTTGAAATCGGACCCAGAGCCATGAGACCATTGGTACTTAGGGACGTTGCAGCACGCTGCGACCTTCATGAGTCCACAGTTTCAAGGGTGACTAATCAGAAATATATTTCTACTCCACTCGGATGTTTTGAATTAAAGTATTTTTTTGGAAGTCACGTTACCACTGAGAGTGGAGGAGTGGCATCCGGGACAGCGATAAAAGAACAAATAAAAGATTGGATTGGTGAAGAAAACCTTGACAAGCCTTTATCTGACCAAAATATGTCTGACAAATTTTCATCCATCGGAATAGTTATTGCGAGAAGAACCGTTGCAAAATATAGAGAAGCTTTAAAAATCCCAAGTGCAAGTATCAGAAAACGACGATAGGAGGTATTTATGAGTATAAGAATCACCGGTCATCAGATTTCACTTACAAGTGCGATAAAGCGGTATGTAACCCGTAAACTTATTCGTTTAAATAAAAAATTTAAACATCAAATGAACTTTAGTTGTGTTTTGGAGGTAAATAAACTCAGCAAAAAAGTTGAAGTTACTACACATTTGCCGGGCAAAGATATTCATGTTGAGGTTGAGGATAAGGATATGTATACTGCAATTGATATTTTAGCCACAAAAGTTGAAAGGCAGATTGTCAAATACAAAAAACTCCATTTGATAGATATGCATTCCTCAAGACTTATTAATTAATTTTTGAGTGATGAACAGGCTTGCCCAAATACTTCCAAAAGAAAATGTAATGATTTCTGTCAGGGCAGGTAGCAAGAAACGTGTATTTGAGCAAGCAAGTTTGTTATTTGAGTCAAGGTGCCAGATTGCTCGAAGTAAAATCTTTAATGCCTTATTTTCAAGAGAAAAGCTAGGCTCTACCGGTTTGGGTAACGGCATAGCTATTCCTCACGGTAGACTTGAAGGCCTGAAAAAATCAATCGCGGTCGTACTTTGTCTTGATATACCGATTCCTTTCGATGCCAGCGATGGAAAAGCTGTAGATTTATTAATTTTCCTGCTTGTTCCAACTAATGCAAGTAAAGATCATCTAGAAACATTGGCGGAAGTGGCAAATATGTTATCGGATAGTAAATTCATTAATGAGTTAAGGCATTCTGCAACAGTTGATCAACTGCATGACGGTATTTGCTCATGGATGCAGACAGATTCGAAGGTTGCAGATTAGGTGCAATGCTACGTGTAAATGATTTTTTTTCATCTCACCTTGGCGCTTTAAAGCTAAATTGGCTTTTAAATGAGCACTCCTCAGAAGCTGTTATATCCGGAAATGCGCAAGAGAGTGCTGATCTGATAGGTCATTTAAATTTAATACACCCCTATCGCATCCAAGTTTTTGGGCAACCGGAGGTTAGGTATTTTAACGAATTAAATACTAAACGACGGAAATATTTAAGCGCAGAGCTGTTTGCCGCAAAGCCACCTGCAATAATCATTGCTGATAACCAAATACCTCCTGAAGAAATATTTGTTGCATGCGACCGAGAAAAAATTCCTCTTTTCAGTACTGAGACCTCGGCAGCGGGAATCATAGAAAAGCTTAGGATTCTTATTTCCAAAACTCTCGCACCTAGAGAAACGCGCCATGGAGTTTTCATGGATGTTCTTGGATTAGGAGTGTTAATTTCAGGAGAGTCTGGTTTAGGAAAAAGTGAACTTGGTTTAGAACTTTTAACAAGAGGTCATGGATTGGTTGCTGATGATGCGGTTGAATTTACGAGAGTAACAAACGATGTGATTGAGGGAAGGGCTCCTGAACTTTTAAGAGATTTAATCGAGGTTAGGGGTTTGGGCCTATTGAATATAAGAACTATATTCGGAGAATCAAGTGTAAGAAGAAAATTAAGACTTAGACTCATAGTACAGTTGATAAAAAGATCACTTATCAATGAGTATGATAGATTGCCGCTTGAAGCGCTTTATGAAGAAATCTTAGGATTAAAAATTAAGAAAGTTGTCATACCGGTATCGGCCGGGAGGAATATCGCAGTCTTAGTCGAAGCAGCTGTTAGAAATACAGTTCTGCAATTACGAGGAGTCGATACTATGAAAGAGTTTATGGAAAAACAACGAAAAGCAATCAAAAAAACTGAAACTTAAAATGAAAGAATGGTAGAAGTATTCGTTGTAACGGGCATATCGGGTTCAGGAAAGACCTCAGCATTAAATATGCTAGAGGACCTTGGTTATTATTGTATAGATAACTTACCTGTCGCTCTCGTAAAAAACGCTTTGTCTATGCTAGCAGCTAAAGGCTACCGACGTATTGCTCTTTCGGTTGACGCAAGAGATAAAGAAAGTTCAAAAAATCTTAATCCTACGATAGATTCTTTAAAAGATCAGTACAACATAAACGGAATTTTTCTGACTGCATCGACTACAGTCCTTCAAAGACGGTACTCCGAAACAAGAAGAAGGCATCCATTCAGCTTCCAGGATGATGCTACAGACGAAAGTCAGATAGCAAATACTATAGGAGAATGTATTGAAAAAGAGCGGGAATTAATGGCAAAAATTCAAAACAATTTCTTAACTTTAGATACCAATCAACTCAACCCTAACGATTTAAAAAAATCCATGTTCGAATTGATTGACGAAAAAAAAAGCAATTTTTCCTTAATTGTAGTCCAATCATTTTCTTACAAAGACGGCATTCCCATCGATTCGGATATTGTATTCGATGCCAGGTGCCTACCCAACCCATTCTATGATCCAGAACTACGCAACTTAACCGGCAGAGATTCTAAAGTGATCTCATATCTTTCTAAACAAAGTGAGATGAATTCATTTATTAAAGATATTTTTGCATATTTAGAAACCTGGCTACCTACATATTTAAACAAAGAGAGATCGTATTTAACGATATCAATCGGATGCACAGGAGGAAAACATCGATCTGTATTTTGTTCCGAGGAAATTGCCGCAAATTTATCAAAAAAATGGAGGATACTCATTAGACATAGAAAAGTGTTATGACGAAAGAATCCAAAAAGAAGAATCTTGTAATATTTTTTCCAAAATTTTGGGCATTGGTACTTTTTTATTTGCAGTTTTACGGGCAATTTGATGCTTGCCGCTGAGTTTTATCTTATCGAAGACACACTCTCTTTTCCAGACATCTAAAGTTAAATCACAATTTGACACTTTAAGTCGGTAACTTCTGAAAAAACGTTTCCTAGGGAGTCGTTTGTTTTCTTTCATCTTGATATTTGAAGCGGGTACAAATAACGATTTCCATAATTTTTCCTCTGTCTGTTTTTCTAATATAACTTTTTCCCTATCCATGGCTAGAACCCATGTTAACTTTCTCTCTTTAAGAATCTTTTTAGTTTTTTTTGGATACAACTCGACTGTTTCTGACGTAAAGCTTTCACAATCATCCGATACGGGACATCTCTCGCAGGCGGGACTAACAGGTTTGCAAACTAAAGCGCCTAAGTCCATGATGTATTGGCTGTAAAGTGGCATTTCCGAGTTTTTTTGTGGTAGTAATTTGATCGCAAGCGATAGTAACGCTTTTTTTTCCTTCATCTTAGAATTTACTTCATTCAAACAATACCTACGAGATAAAACCCTTGTAACATTTGTGTCCAATATAGCTACCCTCTCACTATTAGTAAAAGAAGAAATAGCTGCAGATGTTGATGCCCCAACACCCGGAATAGTTTCCCAATCAATTGCATTTTTTGGAAAAACTTTCTGCCTATCATTTAGTATTACCTTTGCACCTTTGTGCAGGTTTCTAGCTCTTCTGTAATATCCTAATCCTGACCATACACTTATAACTTCATCTACAGAAGAATTTGCAAGTTTCTCAATATTCGGAAACTTTTCCATGAAGTGTTTGAACTTAGGCATGACCACAGCAAGTTTTGTTTGTTGTAGCATCGTTTCAGAAACCCAAATTTTGTAAGGGTCAAACATTCCATTATTTTTTTCCTTCCATGGAAGTGCATTTCTGCCCTCTTTGGTTCCCCATTGAATAAGTCTCTCAGAAAAATTCTTCATCTCTGGCAACGAGGGCAAAACGTAGTAGCTCTTTGCCCAATAGTCTTTTTCACCAATTCAGTATTGCAAATTACGCAACTTTCTTTTTTCCCGTAAATTAAGTGTTCGTCAACGAACGACCCCCTTTCACCTTCAAGTCCCGAGAAATCCCTAAGCGAACTACCGCCTTTCGAGATAGCGTTAGAAAGAACAGTTTTCAAACAAGCCACCAGTTGCGAGCATTTCGAAATGCTTAACTTAAAACACGCTATTGTCGGGATAATACCTGCTCGAAAGAGCGCCTCTGTTGCGTAAATATTACCCACTCCGGCAATTTGTTTACCATCCATTAAAAATATCTTTATGTTTCTCGTTACGCCCCTCGTCATTTTAAATAGCCTGTTAGCACAAAACCTATCAGAAAGTGGTTCTAGTCCGAGATTTAATAATGCTGATAAATCCGCGGGTGTTTTAATATTTATCCTACTGATCATCCGAACCCCACCAAAACGCCTAGGGTCATGAAGTAGAACAAACTTGTTACTAAAATTTAAATACATATGAATGTGGTTTAAAGACTTTGTTATGTATTCTTTTTCTTGTAAATTTTTCGCAACAATTAAACGTCCGCTCATGCCAAAATGGATTAGTAAGTACCATTCAAAAAGTTCTAAAATCAGGTATTTACCTGTTCTGCTTACCCCGTAAATTTTTTTTCCTAACAACAGCTGCTTGTCAATTTCACTTAATTGGGAACGCATTCTAAGATTACTGGTCCAAACATTTGTTATAATTGCGTTTTGTATTAACGGGCGCAAAGTGTTTGCTACTGTCTCCACCTCGGGTAATTCTGGCATATTTAAAGAGTCTTAGATGATATCTAAACATATTACACAGACCAAAGCCTTCGTAATCGGGCTTCTGAGCTTTTGTTATATTAACACCTTCTGGATGTTTAAAGCGCATGCTGATGACTCGCCAGACGTAGCGCCTGAAATAATTTTTCAAATCTTAGCCAGCGAAATTGCCTTAATCTCAGGGAACATCGCAAGTGCGATTGTCACATATCTAGACGTTGCATCAAAGACCGGTGATATTGGAGCAGCAAAAAGGGCAACGGAGCTGGCATTAGCCGTTAGAGATCACGACTCAGCGTTAAAAGCGGCAGAGATATGGCAGAACAATGATTCAGGGGATGTCGACGCATCAGAGGCTCTCAAGGCTCTTTATTTAATTACGGGGAAAAATAAGGAGTTAATCGACAGACTTGTCATTGAAAGAGAAACCTCAAGAAAAAACAAAACCTTATACAATTTTTATAACGAAATGAATATTCTCGTCAGCAAGTCGAGCAATGCTAGTAACGCTTTAGACATATTTGAAAAAGTGTCGTACAAAGATCGATACCGTCCGGAAGTGATGTATTCTCGTGCAATGCTCTACTACCGAAACGGAAATAAAGAAAAAATGGAGGATATTCTTCGTAATTTAGTAAAAAAGAAACCAGATCATGTACAGGCTTTAAATGCACTCGGATACAGTATGGCAGACGCCAATAAAAATCTTACGGAGGCTTTTGACCTGATCAAAGCAGCTTTGACTTTTTCACCCCAGGACCCTCATATAATCGATAGTATGGGATGGGTATACTTCAGACTTGGTCAATTAGAAATGGCTGAGGAGTGGTTGGAAAAAGCTTACATCCAACAACCGGATGCAGAAATATCCGCACACTACGGTGAAGTGTTGTGGAATTTGTCAAGAAAAAAAGATGCAATCCAAGTTTGGCAGACAGGTTTCAACAAAGAGCCGACCAATGCTATTCTGCTTGAGACTGTTGACCGTTTGAAGGTAAGTATTGACAAACTTCAGGATAATAACTGACATTAAAATTTTTTTCTACCTCACTCTGTGTTTGGTATTTGTAGGGTGCTCTTCTTTACAAAAAAGGGACTCGTATACCTACGCATTTCAAACAGGTAGAATCCTACTGGTATACTCAGGTGAAAAGAGACAAGCAGTTAAAGCAAGATTTGAATGGATTGAATCTTATGAAAATGGGAAACGAGGTGTTACCATAAATATTTTTGATTTATGGGGTAACCACCTTTTTAAAACATTAAAAGAAACTAACTTAACAAACAGCCTGAGTTCTGACTGGCACTTTTTTTTATATGATGGAAACATAGTTGACGACTCTATAATTACACGAGAAATTTTTCGACTCTTAAAAATGAGATTAACACAGGGAAAATTATTTAAATTACTAGACGAAATCAATGAACTAATAAGTGAAAGTAGAAAATATACGAAAAATAATGTTGCACACACAATGAAAAAAACCTTAGCACGTTCGGAAATATCAGTTAAGATCGTTTTCGACTAATCAAGAGTAAATATTTTGATATTTCAAAGCCCAGCAAAGATTAACTTGTACCTGCATATAAAAGGAAAATATCAAAATAACTTTCACGAAATAGATAGCCTTTTCGTAAGAATTGACTTGCATGACGACCTGGATATATCATGCACACAGGATCCTCACATTGAACGATTCGGTGATCTTAGCCATTTAAGGAAGAATGACCTTTGTTATCGAGCAGCTATCGCCTTAAAAGAAAAATCAGGTTGCAATCTAGGTTGTAGATTAACTTTAAAAAAAAGAATACCTATTGGAGCAGGGCTGGGTGGAGGCAGTTCTAACGCCGCTACTGTATTGATGGGGCTCAATAGACTATGGGAATTGAAATACTCAAAGGATGAATTAAAATTTTTAGGAAAACAAATCGGAGCTGATGTTCCCTTTTTTATTGAACAATCTAACTGCTTCGCCACCGGGATGGGAGAAAATTTAAATGCGATCAAAAATGAACAGTTTATACCAAAATTTTATGTGATCCTGACACCAAATATAAAGATTTCGACTGCGTTAGTTTTTAAAAAATTCCAATTAAACAAGCAACATTTGACAAGACCAAAAATGAGTGTTTTAAGTCGAGCCGAGATGTTGTCGTCTCAGAAGCCTTACTTTACTTTCGGATGTAATGATTTGGAATCAACCGTTTCATATTTATTTCCGATGATCAAAAAATATATTCGAGAAATGAAAAATGTGGCCAGCATGTTAGGGATTCCCGTTGAATGTTGCAGAATGTCTGGATCGGGTTCTACACTTTTTTGCGGGTTTTATACAAAGGAAGCTGCAGTTACTTACACACAAAAACTTTGCGACCATCTAAAGAAAAGTCAAATACATGAAAAACCAAATGTACTAATTTCGTCACTTTTTCATTAAAGGAATATTATAGAAAATGGTAGCTCCTACAAATATATTTCTTTTAAAACTTCGTAATTAAAACCTCTCAACTTTACCTGGGCAGGATCTGAAAGTTCCTCATCGGACGGAGAATCACCGGACTCTTGGTTTCTGAGAAAAGGCTCTCCATCGGGCAATTGCGGAATACAAACCAGTGAAACCAATGGGCGCGGCATATTCTGGCCACTATCATCTGGTACCGTGAAAATATATTTTCGGAGCTCAATTTTTTCTATATTTCTTACTTTACCGTTTACAACAATTGATAAGGGCAAATCACCTAATTCCTCTACATCGATATCTTCACCATTTATACTCACTATCGCTTTTGTGAAGTCTTTTAAAAGAGTTACCTGAGTCATTTAAAACTCCAATGAAGTGTGATTTAGTCCTTATAGAATTATCATAAATTAGTGGTAATTACAAATAATGCATAAAGTCAGACAGCTATATAGTTTCTATTAAAATCAGATTAGTATGTCAGCAAAGTAATAAAAAGGATTTAAGTTGCTTAAAATGGCATACCCAAAAAACAAAAGATGATATTCTATAACCTAGTTATGATTAATATTAAAATATAAAATGACTTCTGAAAAATTTGGGATGGCAGAATTAATGCAGGGACGTCGTTTTTTATCAAACGAGTAATCGGACAAATGTTCAAAAAAGCCCTCTATCTGGAGCGCGAATGTCGTTCTTTCTAACTGGAACAGATACTGAAGTTGGAAAAACAGTTACCTGCGCGTGGCTATTATTACACTATCGTTATCATTACTGGAAACCTATTCAGTCAGGGATGGACACTCCAGATACAGAAATCGTTCGAAAAATTACAGACTTTCACGAATCGTTTTTCTTTCCGCCTACTTATGAATTGCAACAGCCTTTGTCTCCCCATACATCAGCCAAATTAGACGGTATAAAAATTGAGCTATCAAATTTTAAACTTCCACGAAATAATACAAAAATTGTTGTTGAAGGAGCAGGTGGAGTATTAGTCCCAATTAACGGAAGAAAGGAATTCATGGTAGATATAATGGCAAAACTAAGTCTACCAATTTTATTAGTGGCTAGAAGTAAACTAGGAACTATCAATCACACACTTCTCACAATTAATGAATTAAAGAGGAGAAATCTTCCCTTAAAAGGTATAATTTTGTGTGGTGAAAAAAACCGTGACAATAAGGAATCTATAGAAACGTGCTCGGGTGTGCCGGTAGTTGCCGAATTAAATCTTATGAAAACCATCGATAAGAATACGTTACTTCTAAACAAACCGGGGGAAAAATTAGATGAAATCTTTGCATCAGCAGGATAAAGATTTAATTTGGCATCCTTACACTCAGCATCTAGTTGAACCTGAGCCCATATTGATAGAAAGAGCTAAGGGGGCATCATTATTCACCTCTGAAGGCAACGAAGTATTAGACCTAATTTCAAGCTGGTGGACTACCACACATGGTCACTCACATGAAAAATTAAATCAAGCAATAATTAATCAAGCAGAAAAGTTAGATCATGTGATGTTTGCTGGCTTCAGTCATCCGCCAGCAATAAAGTTAGCAACTGAGTTAATAACGGTTCTACCTAAAAATTTAAAAAAAGTTTTTTTTTCTGACAATGGTTCAACAGCAGTAGAAGTGGCTATTAAAATTGCTCTCCAGTATTGGAAGAATAGAGGTTATTCAACAAAGAACAAATTAGTAGCTCTTGATGGAGGCTATCATGGGGATACCGTTGGAGCTATGTCTGTCAGCAAGGGGAGCGGTTTTTTCAATTCCTACAAGGATTATCTCTTTTCAATCGAAGTTATTCCTTTCCCTGAAACCTGGATCCAGGATGATGAAAGATTAGAAAAAGAAGCCATCTCTCTGTCATACTTTATGAAGTTGATTGAAGAAAAGAAACAGAACTTATGCGCAATCATAATTGAACCATTGCTTCAGGGTGCTGGCGGCATGCGAGTCTGTAGTATAGAGTACGTACGAAAATTGAGTCAAATTGCCAAAGAAAATGATATTTTATTAATTTTTGATGAGGTTGCAGTCGGCTTCGGAAGACTAGGAGAAATGTTTGCATGTAATAAGTCTGCATGTGAGCCAGATATAATTTGTCTTTCAAAAGGGTTAACAGCTGGATACCTTCCCATGGCTGCAACAGTTTGTACTGATGAGATTTATAACAATTTCTTAAGTCAAAAGATACATAAAACCTTACTCCACGGACACACATTTACAGCAAACCCACTGGCGTGTGCAGTAGCTCATAAATCGTTAAAATTATTTCAAGAGGAACAAACATTAAAAAAAATTGCCCACATAGAAAAAAAACACGTGGATTTTTCTCAGGTACTTTTAAAGACTAACTCTATATTTAAACTCAGACAAGTTGGTTCAGTCCTAGCATTTGACATTCAATCTAAAAAAAATAATTATAAAAATAATTTATCCGAAAAATTGCGATTTTTGTTTTTATCACAAGGTTTTAATATTAGACCCATTGGGTCTTCCATATATCTAATGCCGCCATACTGCATTTCCGACAAAGAATTAGATAGAACCTATGACGTTATTTTTAAGACAATAACTAGCTTACCTACCATTTGAACAAACTACGTGGTCTTTCCATAAATTATGTGCCACGAAAGTTTTTCATTTTTTTCATTAAACATTTTTACCGCTTTTCTCAACTTCTCATAATTCAGAGATACCTGACTCTTGTGTTTAAGCAAAACACCCATGGACTTCAAATCTTTTGCGAACGAGTGGAAATCGTGACATTCTAGTTTAAAGTACTCTTCCTTAATTACTCCAGGAAGATCGTAGACTGGGAAAGTTACATTCTTGTCCCCATACGAGTTAACTATATCTTGCCATTCACGAAAATTGTTTTTGCCTATTGTTGCATAGAAAAGTGGGCCGAGTTCCGATAAACGTTGTATACCTGTTAAAGGTGATTCAAACCAATGGACAGTCATTGAGGTAACAATCAAATCATAACTACCGAGGTTTTTAAACGGTTTTTCACCATCCATTTGAAAAAATTTAATATTTCGTGCATCGCAATGTTTTTCGCATTCCCTCAACATCAGTCCGGAGATATCTGTTATCTCAAAAATGGCGTCTGGATATTTTCTTATCAATAATTTAGTAAGTATTCCAGTACCGCATCCAATCTCTAAAATTCTAGGTCTGGCTATTGCGGGTAGGATGTTTAAGAGAGATGCAGTAACTCGTTTTTGGATATGTGCTTTGCTGTGATATGTATGAACATTATCACTAAAAGCTTTAATTAGCTTTGCTTTATATTCCAAATTCACGAAATACATCCTCCAAAAATTTAAAATATTCAGAGCGATTATTTGTTGGAATCACATGATCTCCAGTTTCAATAATTCTGAGCCTCGCATTCTGGAATATTCTTTTAGTATGGCCGAGTGGAACTATCTTATCGTTCTCTGAGGCAATTGCATGTATGGGCATTGCAGAATTATTGAGCTTCTCCTTAAAATCCCAGCTTAATAAATAACTTATGCCTTCAATGAGATAAATTTCCTCAAAATGCGGAAATCTCATTAATCGAGAACCGGCCTTTTTATGAAATGCGACCATCTGCGCAAGCATATTTCTTTTTAAATTCGTTCTCATATTTTCAATAGTTTTACGATCATGAATCCTGTAAAAGCAGTCAAATCCAGATATTGAGATTAAACATAAAGGATTTTGTAAATTTTTCAGGAGCCATGCGAATCCAAGAGAGTGACCAATTCCGATTGTGGGTTCTATTTGGCATATGTTTGAAACATGTCGCTTGCCCGTATATCCAAAATCAGGAAGCAAATAATTTTTAATTTTGAATACTTTGATTGTCTCTGCCCAGAAATCTTTATCGAACCCCCAGCCATGAGCAAAAACGACTCTAGGCATCTTGATTTAATGCAGAGGTAAGGCACGATATCACCTTATCAATATCCTCTAATTCATGAAAAGCGCAAATGCTAAAACGAATACAAATGTTTTTTTTTGCAACTGTAGGAGGAAACATAGCCTTAACCCAAACACCAGCATCTCGCAATAGTCTTTGGAAGCGATAGGCTGTTGTAACATCTTCCATAGAAATAGATATAATATGAGAGTCCATGGATAGTATCTTTAAGTTAAGCCTAATCAAATTTTTTTTAAAATACTTCGCCAATGAGTGTATTTTCTTCCTAGGTTCCTCCATTGTTGTTATTAAATCTAATGCCGCTAGAATTGAGCCGAGAATCGCTGGAGACGGAGCTGTCGTATAAATTAAACCTCTACATGTTGCGACAAGATACTGTTTCAATTTCTGGGAACAGGTTAGAAATGCTCCTTGACAACCGAATGCTTTTCCGAAAGTCCCTATTGTCATGTTAGCGTGAGGTGCGAGTCCTCTGCCTTGTTCGCCGTAGACGCCTAATGCGTGAGCTTCATCTACAATTAAAAAACTATCGTTGTCAGAACAAATCTGATTAATTTCTCGAATATCCGGCATGGTACCGTTCATACTGAATAGACTCTCTGTAATAACAAACTTAGCCCCCTTAATTTTTCGACTCGAGAAAATCTTTCTCAAATGATTCAAATCATTATGTCGGTATCTCAACAGATTAATCTCCGATTTGTTACACCCATCATAAATACTCGCATGAACATTTTTGTCAATTAATACAGTCGGTTTATGATCGAAAACGTCTCTGTTAAATAAGGCAGGTAAAACGCTAGAATTCAATTGATATCCAGAATTCATTATTAACGCTGCTTCTGTTTTCTTCCAGTCAGCGATTTTTTTTTCTAACGACTCAATGACATGAAGATTTCCTGCTATCAATCTCGATCCCCCTAGCCCCACACCATATTTTTCAATTAATTGTATAGCTCTTTTTTTCAAATATAAGTTTGTCCGTAGTCCAAGATAATCATTACTAGAGAAATTGACGTGTTTTTTTGAATCCTCAACCACGACCTTTTCTCCTTCCAAATCTAGAGAAACCATTGCCTTTCTTGCAGTCCCTTCCATTTTTTCTAAATAACTAAAATATTTTTGACTATAATCAATCATACATAGACCCAATATAAACAAACTGCGCGTAAAATAATAAATGTAAACTTAATAGTAAAAAAAAATAGATGAAGCACCATATCCCTAAACTAAAAACTGTATTCAAGAAATGTCTTCGTTATGACTGGTCCTACGAAGAAATTAAAACTACCCTGGACCAACCCTTCTTCAAACTATTATACGATGCACACTCTGTACACCTTGAATATAATGGTGAAATGACTGTTCAATTGTCAAGTCTGCTGAATGTAAAAACTGGTGGTTGTCCAGAAGATTGTAAATACTGTTCTCAGTCCGCTCACTATAAAGGGAAAACCAAACTAGAAGCAAAAAAATTAATGGATGTTGAAACTGTTTTAGCTGAAGCGAAAGTAGCTCGAGATAATGGAGCTGACAGATTTTGCATTGGTGCCGCGTGGAGAAAAATTCCTGACACAAAAGAATTTGATGAAATATTGGAGATCATTAAAGGTATAAAGAATCTTGGATTAGAAGCCTGTGCGACTCTCGGCATGTTAACGAAAGAACAAGCAAGAAAGTTGGCTATTGCAGGACTTACTGCTTACAACCACAATATAGATACTTCCCCCGAATATTATAAAAATATTACCTCAACAAGAACATTTTCGGACAGAATTTCAACACTTAATCTTGTGAGAGAAGCTGGAATACAAGTTTGTTGCGGTGGCATTTTAGGGCTAGGTGAAACAAAAGCTGACAGGGTTGAATTCCTAAAGGTGCTTGCAAATATGAAACCACATCCTGAGAGTGTGCCCATAAATATCCTCGTTCCGATCTCCGGGACTCCGTTCGAAAACAATAGCCAGGTTGAAACATTAGATTTAGTAAGGATAATTGCTACAGCAAGGATTCTAATGCCTTCCTCCAGAATTCGATTATCGGCAGGCAGAAAAAGTTTGACTGAAGAGGTCCAAGTCTTATGCTATTTTGCAGGTGTAAATTCAATTTTTTACGGCGATAAGCTTCTCACGACCAATAACAACAGACAAAATGAGGATACAAAGCTTTTTCAAAAGTTGGGATTAACGCCTTTAAACAAACAAAATATTAGTTAAATCACATACTACGAGATGGTTTCGATTTTTGCCTTCAGATCCTCATACCCTCCTATTGAAACTCCATTGATGATAATTTGGGGGTAAGTTCTCGCACCAGGAACAAGATTCCCAAAATCCTCACGTTTAAAGTCGGTACCTAACATTAATAGCTTAAATTTTATATTTTTATCCTTTAGTAGACGGATAGCCATCTCACAGTAAATACAATTTTCCCTCGCTATTACAGTTAAATTATTCATAAAGCCTAAAAAATCTATTATTATCAGACGATGGAGAGTCCCAAATTTTTACCCCCGGAGTATAGCACAACATGAGCATAACAAGCGATCAAATGGATACCCCGCTCCGCAGTGGAAATGCAGAAATTGACAGTCTGATTTTTGATGCTCAAGGAATAAATTGGAATATGAAAGTGGGTGACGAGGGGAACCTTGTAAAGTTTACTTACTCCTTAGCTTCCGGTGCTAACGGATTTTATCAGCCAATCAGTGTTTTTTCGGAAGAGCAAAGGTCTTATACTAATTCTGCCCTCTCTTATATCGATTCGTTTACCGGACTTGTCCATCAGGAGACGAAAAATCCAGCTGAGGCTGATTTATTTTTTTACAATGCTAACCTGGGGGATAACACCCTAGGTTTAATTGAGTCGAGTTTTGAAAGAACTGTTAACGGTAGAACAGGCGACGTAGGCGAGTCATCTATAAAGTCCTTTATCTACATGGGTACGGGTCCTGAACTTGTTTCTGGAGGATATGCTCCGGGTAGTTTATGGTATGAGACGATGCTTCATGAGCTTGGTCATGCACTAGGATTAGGGCACCCACACGAGGACTTAATTATTTCCTCAGGTCTTGATAATACTGCCGTCACGTTAATGTCGTATGAGATTAAAGGTGGGCCTTACTCCTATTTTCAACCTCTGGATGTACAGGCAATACATTTTATTTATGGCGGGGATGGTATTTCAGGGCAATTTGGCGCTTACAGCCAGACGCCTGCTAAGGAATCAAATCCTTATCCTTCTTATTTGATTTACTCTGGTCTAGACAGGTTTTATCCAGATGCAGTAGCTGCCGCAATCGAGTCCCAGAACATTAGTTCCAGTACAACTAGCTCATCGACATCGCAAAATACCTCCCGAAATGAAGTCTTTTCAGCTACGAGCGCGAACGCTACGTTCAGCATCAACAGCTTAAACTACGACGATGTTACTGTCTCAAGGAGTGGCAATAATAGTGACACATGGTCAATCTCATCTACTACGATAGGAACGGATTCTCTCGTAAACTATTCTAGGATCTTATTCAAAAATGGTATTCTTGCGATTGATATTGACCAGGGTGAAACAGCAGGCCAGTGTTACAGGCTATATCAGGCTGCGTTTGCAAGAACACCGGATATCCCTGGGGTTGCTTTTCACATCAACGACATGGAAACTAACGGGTTATCGATCACACAAATTGCTGGTAATTTTATTGCATCTCCGGAGTTCAAATCTATGTATGGAAACAATCCTACAGAACAAGAGTACATTCAACTACTATATCAGAATGTTTTAGGTAGATCACCAGCGGAATTTGAAGTAGATTTTTATAAGAATCGCTTTGAACAGGGTATTTCAGATCGGCAAATAACTTTAGTAAATTTCTCTGAATCACCTGAAAATGTTAATCTCGTAAATCCTCAAATTGAAATTGGTATATTTCTTGAGAATTTTCTTTGAAATGAGAACTCGGAGAATAACATAAATTTATGAAGATAGGCTCCATATGAAACGACTTGTTATATTAATCTTTTTACTTAAATTTAATACATCCTTTGCTCATGTATTCGGTGATTACCATTTTTTTGGGCAGGAAAAATATATGAAGTGTGAAGGAGATCTTGGGATTACTTATTTGAAATTAGAAAAAAAATGGTTTCAAACTACGAGAGTCTTTCAAAAGGAGGATGGTGTGTGGAACGAACTTTGTTTAAAAGAAAACCAACAAGGGAGAAATTTAAAAAAAAATCTTACGGTCAATGGGGGAAAATGTGAATACGAGGAGCACTCAGAACAAAAAGGAAAGAAATTTTATGGTTTTATTTTTGACTTTGAGTTCGGTGAATTTGAATTCTATACATTTGATTTGTCACCAAACTACGACTCGAATTTTACAGAGAGTGTTCTTTACACGTGCGATAAGATTGAACCATTCTGACTGTAATCTCACTTTCTGGTAAAAAAATGGTCGCAATGAATTCACAGGTTAAATAATCCAAATAAATTCATCAAAGACAAGCCAAAGCCAACAATTTGCATGAGGCAATTCCTATTCTATATGAATATTTTCATTTTGATTCAAGTTCTGTTGTCACCTCACCCCTTGCATGCATCAATACATTATTTCTTTCCTCAATTCCCTTTTTCTCTAGTGATTGTCTTACTTTAGTTCTTTGTTCCTCAATTTGCTCACCTAAATCATTAGCTACTTTTTTTACTAATCCTATGAGGTCTGTGTTTTCAACTTCGATATTCAGCTCCAATGCAATATTTGTTAATTTATCATTAACCACGATTAGATAGCATGTGTTGAATAGAAGGCCGAAAAATATCAGAAATCGCACGAAGCCAACGATCATAAAAATTCCTTTTTTATCAGTTGTCTTAGAGATGTTCGGTTTTTCATGTAAATACTTTAATGAATGTCTATGACAGAGGAACGATCTATATTATTTGGGGGGAATTACACCGAGACTAGAGACAAAAATTACCAAGAAAATCTGGCCTTTGGATCACCTAAAACACTTACCGTATCTTTTTCTTTTAATCAAAAATTCTTAGTTTTAAGAACTGATAAAATACTAAATTATTTGTTGCCATATTAAATGATTGGACACGGATAGCAATAGATGGATTGGGGGGAATGTTCGTTTTGCGCGTGCGTTTATCTTCAATGTTATCTAGCCTAGACTTTTTCCAGCGCACTGACCTGTTGCAAAGCATATAGAAGAAATAGCCATTGAAGTGAAATTTAGGTTCAGTTCCATAACAATCTTGATGAACATATTGCAAACTTGCACCGTATTTCTTATTACAAAAAAAAAACTTTTAGTCAGAAAAATCTGTCGTGGCGCTGCAAAATACGGTGTTTATTTAAAATACCACGAAGCAACATATCGCTCATACGATGATCTCTTTTACTATTTACTGTCTCAACCAATGATCAGTCTTAAATTATTACAAAACACGATTTTTATTGTGTTTAACAGATTATTTGAGATTTTTCTTCAGAAACTCTAACATTCCTCGTTCTAGTTTAAAATCAAGTCGCTCATTTATTCGCTTAAGAAGTTCTCCATAAAATTTTTCCTCGTAGTTATGCTCTTGATTTAACTTTGAAAGTATCTCCTGGAATGTTTTCTCGTCGACTACATTTCGTGAATATAATTTATGAAGTTTTTCTTTTACCTGGTCAGATGTAATTTTTTTGTCCATTGAATTCGCCTACATAGTACGTATCTTTTTTTACGTGATTTTTTTTAAGTAACAGACTATAATTCTACCAACGGGAGCTTCATCGATTGCTTAAACGTGTCATCAAATATAAACTTAAATGCTTTGAAAAGCTGAGAGGCCTAAAGCGGATAGGGGGCAGTCTATTAATATAATACATTAAGGGCCAAAAGACACTCGTAAATAGTGAAGGTGATAATAGCTCGGCGGCTCAGGTGATATCAGTTGACCGATCTATATTTCGTAAATAAAGGTGAGATAAATGATTCTTGATAAAAATAAACTGAAATCGATTTGTGTGGGGGAATTGCTATACTCCACAAAACATTTCACCACTATATTCCATCAAGAATTAGGGAAAAGTTTAGAGCAATTTGCAAATATTCCAGTAAAAATTATTGTAAAGAGATTGAGTAACAATAAAGTGATAGATATCTTGGGTATAAAAAGAATTGAAATTAACAGTAACAAAACATCCATTTTAATGTTTTGTCCAACAAATGAAAAAAATTCAATTTTTACCCATCAGGGCTCAATATACAAGTTGAAGTTAAAAACGCTTTCAAGTGGCAAAATTAATGAGGGTTTTGAATATTTAAAAAAAATTGTTTGTAGCGGTGATGGCATGGAGGAGAAAACATTTTACGATCTTCCCGTTAAGGTAATTGTGATCGATCAAAAAACCGAGAAAATCCTGGACTACTTAGATATTGCGACGACCCTCATGAATGATAATGGGTCTGGTATTTTTTATCACTGTTTGATTGATGATGATCGAATGATTGCGGAAAACCCTGGTCTAGAAAAAGTGTTAGATGAATCGGAGAAAAAATACGCGTCTCTGATTAGGAAATTAATGCAGACACGCAATGATTAGGAGAAAGAGAGTTATTTTATAGGTAGATCTATACTATGGAGAATAATGCAAATAACTCTCCCTCCCTACATAATAAGCAATTGTTATACCAATTAAAAAAATGTGTTCGAATCGATTGTTTTCATCATTCCACGCAAACAAGAAGCAATTTGTAATGTTTGTTAATCTGTTAATTTTTTTCTAATGAACGAATCCAAATCGATATCTTCGCGAAGAATCAACTCTTTATTAGTCTGCGCAATAGCCTTTATCTGATCAACTCTCTCTAGCAATTGTGTGGATATTTTTCGATTCTCCAGAAAAGACCAGCAAACAATTGATAATAATAATATTTTTATAATTTCATACAAATGTGTCACATCGATCTCCAATGTTTTTTTGATTATTTACGGATTTCTTTCTTCAAGAATTTTACATTTTAATCAAAGATTAATGCTTCCGAAGTAGATTTTATTAATTTTCAGACGTTTCGACTCTCAGCAGGTCGTAAAGAGTTGCACCAAATAATTTGCAAAATGTTACCGCTTTAAATAAAGTCCCAATCGCAATCTAGGGGCTTTTGTTTTGAAACAATTATACATTTGGATTGTCCGCAGAGAAAACACTCTCCGGCAAAAATCCTAAAATATTAATCCATGTATAGCAGAACGCTGTTAAGTCTATCGGTTTTTGGGAGCAAAAATATTTTTCTATTTCTCACGATAAAATGTGTTCAGTTGTTTGTAGTTGCAAACAAATTTCATAGTAATGTAGTCAACAGTATCTGGTCTGGGGTACATTCTTCGGTTAAATTTTCCTTCTTTGATAACCTTGCCCTTTCCCATTCCCTTGTTATAGTACCGGGAACTTATCCACGTTATTTTTTCCCCGATGCAGTCAACAGTGAATTCGCTCACAGAAGAATTTACGCCAATCGGGCTAGGTTGAACATAATCAAATAGCCTCGAGTAGTAAACTACATTATTGCGTTTTTTTAAATTTTGAACATCAACGTAAGATTCACCTGTCGGGTTAGCGTAAACCTTTTGCCAGTTAGCAGCAAAAGCATCCGTGGACAATATGACTAATATGTAAAAAATAGGTAAATGCATGTACCATATTTTACTAAATAGTTTGAACAAAACAACATTTTATAAAAAATTTGTTTATTACAAAATTTACAGGTTTTTTTGAAAGCTTAATCTTGCGAACAAATGTTGTTAATTTGTAAAAAAACGACACCATTTCATGGAGTTGCTACTTCATTACCCGTTGCATCAAACTCGACGTATGCAAACCAAAGGTTAATTGCTCTGTCGTTACCCCGATGAATAAACTCGACAGAATGATATCGCATGGTGGTAACAAAAGTACCGGGTCAAGCTTAACCTCAACCTTTTTCCAGCTCTCAAGCGAAAAAACGGACTAATAAGCTATAGAGAAGTTCCAAAGAAAATAAGGGTTTAGGGAAAGTACTCATATATTTCCAATAGTGTTGAGGATGAAAATAACTTATGGAAAAAATATTTACATCAGTCTTGTTGATCCTACTCTTTTTAAGTCCTTCATTAGCAGCAGACCTGACTGTTTGTGTTGCATGTCACAATAACGATCAGCCGGCAAATCCAATATTAGACGGACAACACGCCAAGTATATTGAAAAGCAACTCCAGGACCTCAAGAAAGACTTAAGGATACATGCTCAAATGCAGGGTATTGCGAAAACGTTGGATGACAAACAAATAGTAGAAATCTCCAAAGCTTTCGCGGAGAAGGCGTGGTCAAACCCTACGCCGAAAATTGATCCTTCTATTCAGGAGGAGGGTAAGAATCTGGTTCGGAAAGGAAATTGCACCCGTTGTCATGGATCAGAACTTGAAGGAACGTATAATATCCCTCGCTTGGCCGGTCAGCGAGCCGAATATCTTAAGACAACGCTACTTCAATATAAAAACAAGGAAAGAAATAATTTTCCTCCGATGAGCTCAATGCTAAACCGTTACAGTGAAAAGGAAATTGGTGTTATGGCTGATTATATATCGAGGCTTGCATACCAGGAATAATTGGTCCGCAACGGTCGTGTATTCGACTGCACCGCTTAACGCTTTTCTTCATTTTTTCCCGTATCCTAGTGAGACATTGGTTCACAAAACGAGTGTTCCATTTCATTGATTGAATCCAAAATTTGTTTCTACGCATGTGAACAAAATTAAGAACGGGGAATGGGGAACGGGGACCGGGGAAACAGCGAAAGAATTGCCATGGGTAATGAAAAAATAAATAAATTAAAAGAACTATTGTGCAAGAGAGATGGCGTTTGGAACGAGAGATTGAAATGGGAAATTGAAAGGAGGAAAAATCATAGTTTAAACGAATTAATTGAAAAAGTTGAAAATGGGCGTGGAGATGAAATGGACAAAGACAACTTGCACATGGTGTTCGGTAAGGAATTACAGATAAAGTTTTTAGACAATATAAAAACTATTGATGAGGATATAAGTAGCATATTAGAAATAATTACGAAATAAAGACTTAGACGTTGATTATCACGAAGTCTTGGATACTGGTCATATAAATAAATTATTCCAATCGACAAATAGCTTATTCATTACCAAACACGCGAGATAATACTCTAACCGCGATCCTTTTTGAATACAAATAGTGGTAAAAATTCCTCAAAATCTCTCAGCTGCGTTGGCCATTGAACAGAATGCGATATCTTTGAGCTAAATTACAACCCTTTTGAAAAAGTAACTACCGTTTTAAATTACAAATATTCTTGATTATAAAAAAATAAATAGTGTTAGCTTGCGGATATATAATTTCATTTGGCTTTGAACGAGAATTGACGACTCCGTTACCCATACGTTTACTGTAAGTCGTTAAACTCAACCACTTTTGTTCTTCCTTCTCACAATCGATAGCATAGCTACTAATCGCTGATTGATCATTCTTGTATGGCTCATTGAAATCAACTAAATCAGTGTAGAAAACTAAACCGTCCCGTTTTTTTACACTATCAAAGTCAATGTAGTAGTTGCCGACCTCATTCTCGGCAACTTTCTTCCAAGTTAAAGCGAGTCCGTTGAGAGAAATTACAAGAAGAATGAAGAAAATAGACGTACGCATCCCTTAATTCTACTTGATTGATTGGCAAGGGTCACGTTTAATCCATCTCACACGGACAAATTTTGGTGGAAAATTCGACTGGCGATAGATATACGTATTTCGTTACTCTATATTTTTAATTATTAATCAAAAATTGATAAAAAATGTATCCCATTACTCATGTGATATTCACTCCTTACTTTAGATACCAATTTTAACCAAAATTATTTAAACCTTATGTATTTGAACAGTTTATGATGATATTTTTGATATCAGTTCAGTAACTATTTCCACCGGCAAACTGTTAATGCTCATTGATTCAAATAGGTTTCCTCAGCCCGCATTTCTTCAAAATCGAGTTAAGTCTGAAGCTCTTGTCTGTTACAGAATTAAAACCGAGAAAATAATTTTGTTCAGGCTACGATACCCTGATTTTTCTTGCTTTAGTATTATATTTGAGAAAGTTATCACATGTTGGCAATAGATTTTTCAGAATTTATGAATATTTTTCTGAAAATTTTCGATAAACTATTCCGTCTAATCTTACTTTATTGGCTAATTCGTAGTCCTTTAACTCCCCTTCAATATCTTCAATTCTTCCTCTATACATTTGAATCTTTAAATTGCAAACACGCATATTTCTTTCGTACTCATTATCTTCCGAATTTCCGAGAATCATATCTAATTTTTTAAGATCTTCTTTTTCAAACTCATTCTTAACATAATTTTCAATATAGATAGTTCCTAGTTCTGCTTTTTCTATATTCAAATTCAATAACTCAAGTTTTTTATAAATGATGGTTAAATCTTTCCGGAATTCGACTAAGAGCAGGGAGAGTGTTTTTCTAGTGGTTCTAGTTTGATGCAGCAGAACCAAATTTACGATAAGTAACAAAATTATCAACCAATCTTTAAAATTAATTTCCACTTCGCGCTCCCATGTTATTTTATTTTTTTGATTTCTTGCAAAACTCTTATTCTTTTTTTTCCGTTTTTTATCGATTGGCGATTAATCTATGATGATTCCTTGATAATGCGCTCAAAATAAAAATTTGTGAATTGCACATTTCGTGTCCACACTTTAGTAATGTGATAAATAATACTGTTGGTGTAACTACCTATTCCCTGAAAAAATTCCATTCTCATTTGTGGAAGATGAAGGGCGCATAACTAATATTATTGGTTCCTTTTAACTTATTGTTCAGGTCGGAATTTTAGACAATTGCCGCCATATCGTGGCCAAATCTTCCCGCTTTTGCTCTATTTGGTTCTCCGAAACATATTCTGCTCCTTGTATTGATTGGGCTCAGGCTAATCGACCAAAACCATTGAGTCCGTATCACATCTAATGTCTAACAGTTGCATCTGTACCATTATACGAACTTTTATGAGCAATAATGCAAACGGGTAGCTAATCAATAATTATTTTAGTCTCAAAACGAATGTACCCAATGAGGGCTAATAAGCTACTTTTAGTAGTGTGGGATAGTAAACAAAAATTAAATTCTAGGATCACAGGTACCATTAAGTTTAAGGTTGTGCGTATTTGCGTAGGTGTTGAGACTATGCCTGTCAGTTGACTAAAATTAACAGTACGCGCCTAAACCACTTATCGTTTCTGCACTGTTCTGCTAACCAAAATTGATCTCAGGGTCTTCATTCTCAATGGGTGCGAATTATTCTCCATTAATTCTTACGATACACCCAGGGAGTCTTCGAAGTTTTCTGCCCCTAAAGTCCATACGGCCTTTACCATTAGCATTTGACGTATAGACAAAGGAAACGTTACATCATAACGATTTTTACGATTTTCAAAACTGTTATATGAACAGTCTCGCAAAAATTTTTTCAGCCTTAAAGTGCTTTAATATTAGATGATTACACTCTATGAAGCCATTTAAATTAATGGAAATTAATTAGCATTATTAAAGTCGTGACAATAAATTTGAATCATTTTATATTCTCTGTCAAATTCAATATTATTTACATGTCTATATTTTAAATTAAATTCCTTGATGCCGTCCTTACCATTGTCTTCATCAATCACAACGATATCTACATCATCACTATCCAGAATTTCACTAATGTTTTTCGTCACTGCCATAAATTCATTTAATTTCATTTAAAACACTCCGCAATTAGTCGATCGAAATTTTAACTCTTTTCGTGTCAAACGAGACCTAATACGTTTCTAATTTTATCACTTCCTCAGAGATGGCTACGTATACTAACCCAACTTTCGCCCTATTTATCTTTAAATAAAAATATAAATTCAAAAAAAATTATTAACTCTAAAATTCTTATGCTTTCAATACGACTGTTTGTTTAAAACTTCTTTTATTTCATCTTTTGTTTTTTTTGCTTCCCTGCCAAAAACTTGATTTATTGGTGCGACTAAATCTGTATTGATTTAAATTTTGTACTGAAATAATTTGAAAACATATTCTTTTTTAAATAAATTTGGGATTTGTACGCTTTGGACTCATTTCGTATTACTAAATAAAAATAGATATTATTTAACTATTTCTTCAGGCGCAATTATAAATCAGTTCCTATAATTATAATATCGATGGCTCTTTTGTGATATGGTCCTTGGTTCAGGTTTGCATAGAGCAAGTCGCAAAATCGATAAAAAATGCGGGTGGCTTTCGAATTCTTGATTACTTTTTTAACTAAACTGGCAACGGACAATCTATAGCCTAGATCGTCTGGATATCAATAGAACTTCTCGACTACCCGTTTCTCGCATGATAAGGGACTCGTTAAATATATTAGATACCTTTAACGGAGCAGTTAGTCCATTCATAATGTGTTTCGATAAGAGGTGGTTCACAAGATTTTAGTCCGTTAGTATCAAAAGACAATTAATCTGACAGTAAAATTGCTCTATAATATTCATTAAAGAACAGAAATGGGGAAGTATTTGACTAAAGTAAAGGCTATGTAAGATTTACGTCAAAAATATCGGTTCCAAACAAATTAGGGAAAATACTACAAAATGAACTTGAACGATTGTTATAACTTTCATGACTTTCGCAAACTGGCGCAGAAAAAGCTCCCTTCTCCAATATTCAATTATATTGATGGTGCGGCCGACGATGAAATAACTTACTGTAGGAATACATCGTCTTTTAATGAAGTCGACTTAGTACCAAATGTTTTAAAAGGTGTGGAAAATGTTGATCTTTCAACGACCATTTTTGGGAAGAAATTAAAACTTCCGATATATTGCTCGCCAACAGCCGTCCAGCGATTGTTTCACTTTGAGGGAGAACGCGCTGTTGCGAAAGCAGCTGACAAATTTGGGACAATGTTTGGTGTTTCATCCCTCGCAACAGTTAGCGTTGAGGAAATTGAAGTAATAACCTCCTCCCCGAAAATGTTTCAATTCTATTTTCATAAAGACAGAGGACTAAACGACCATATGCTTGAAAGGGCCAAGGAAGCAAAGTTTGATGTGCTTGCCCTGACAGTAGACACAATAACTGGTGGAAATAGAGAAAGAGATTTACGTACAGGATTTAAAATACCACCCGAACTTAATATTCGGGGATTAATGAGTTTTGCAACAAAACCGGTTTGGGGACTAAATTATTTGCTAAAACCAAAATTTGAACTGCCTCATCTGCAAGATTTTGTTGATGAAGGGACTAGTGTCGTGAGCTCAATCGGGGACTACTTTTCAAATATGCTGGACCAGTCGATGAACTGGAAAGATGCGGAGAATTTATGTAAAAAGTGGAATGGCCACTTCGCATTAAAGGGAATTATGAGTGTCGAGGACGCAAAAAAAGCTATTGATATTGGCTGTACTGGGATAATTTTGTCTAATCATGGCGGCAGACAACTGGACGGTTCCCGATCGCCATTTGATCAATTGCAAGAAATTGTGGATGCGGTCGGGGATAAGGTTGACATCATATGTGAGGGAGGTATCCAAAGGGGTACTCACGTTTTAAAAGCATTATCGCTAGGAGCGAAAGCCTGTGCAGGTGGTAGACTGTACCTTTATGCACTTGCTGCGTCGGGGCAAAAAGGGGTTGAGCGGTCCCTTAGTCTATTGAAACAAGAATTAGAACGGGACATGAAACTGATGGGTTGCAACTCAGTAACTGAGTTAAACAGAAAAAATCTCAGATTTAGATAGGGACTTAAATTGACTAGTTCAACCATTTTTTTTAACCTTGAATGTGGATATCCTAAAAAGTGTAAATTTCAAATACGCTATTTGTTTATCTGTCCAATAACATTTACACCTATAATAAGTTAGAGTAATAAAACCTTTTGTGAGAAAACCATGATTCAAAATTTAAAGAACTTAATGACAAAATTGCCAGAGGTGTCAGCACATTGTGATATTCCCTGTAAGATATACGATCCTTCGGCCATCCAAATTCCCAGCTTAACAATTATTAGACTGATTGATATTATGAATGACTGCCAAAAATCAAAAGATGCCTCATCATTAGATTATCAAAATACAATTGTAAGATGCGTTATGAGAAAAGAAGAGGAGTCTGAGAAAGTCAAACACGAAACAAGAATATTATGGGGTGATTATTTTAAAAAGCCTTTGTTAGAAAAGTTTCCTGAAACTCATGAGCTTTGTCATTCAATAATGCTTAAAGCCAGTGCGTGCAAACAAGAAGTTGGAAGAGGGGAAGCCGAGGAACTTCTTAAACTCGTTAATCAACTTGCCAAGATCTTCTGGGCTTCAAAAGATATTCAAACTAAAACCGTTAATTGCCCGTATCCGCCTGGTGAACAAACTACTTACCCGGTTCTGTAATTTATTAAATTACTCGTTGGTTAGTGTATCTGGGGATAGTATGTACCCCGTGTACAAAGATAAGGATATTTTATTAATGTACCGAAGCCCTGATTTCGACTCTTATGTAACGGGCGATTCTGTTGTTGTCAGCACAGAATATTATGGAAATGTAATCAAGTTTTTGGCTGAAAAGAAAAATGATTTAATTAAACTGGAGGCATGTTCAAGTCTTTCCGTTGATTGTCATCAGTTGGGTTGGATCAGTGTTGAAAAAATTCAGGGGAAGATTGTGAAAAATTTATCTAGTTAATATTTACGTAAAATCGGCTACTTGATTTTCACAATTATTCTGATATTACAAATTTAAGGACATAAAATATCTAGGTCCTCTGTGTAAAATAATCATCTATCATGTTCTGACTGATCAGACTTTTCGTTCATTCTTGCAAATCGAAATGATTGTACACAGGTAAAAATAAAACAGAGGCCTGTCCCAAACATCATCAATTTTGAACTGCCTGCCCAGACGTTTATAAAGGGATTAGTTCCCGTTAATAAACCACGAAAAAAATCGGCTCCGCCAAGCATAGTTAGAAAACCTATTACCACCACGATATGCATAAATAACATTTTTTTGGAGGGAATCTTAAGAGCAAGAACTGCAAACAGAAGTAAAGATAAACCAAATACTGATGGTATTAAAGAAGTAAAAGACTGACTTTGACTAATCAGACTCACCACGATGCCCCAGACCATTAAGAACGTACCATAGCTAACAGAAATATATTCGATAGTTTTACCAAACAATCTGAATTCTGATTTTCCTGTTAAATTTGAATTTTCATTTTCGCTCTCGCCCAATTAAATTACTCCCTGTTTATTGTTAAAAAGATCCACGTTCTCGTATTTTAACCTAATTAACCTCACAATTTTTAAATAATAAAATTTGGTAACATACTAAAACCATCATAAAATCATAGGATTACAACAAAAAGGTCCAAACGAAAAGTAAAGTATTAGTTGATTTTTATTATTTATATCCTACGACGGTTAGTTTTATAATAGTCTTCTAAAATTATAAATCCCTATAGCCAACATTTACTAGAAGGAAAGAAATTCCAAGACCAATTTTACGGGTCAACTCGGATATATGAAAGAAGTGCAGTACCACAAAGTAGCTAGCTTTCACCGACCTTAGAAAAAAATGTTCTGTTATTAGCAATAAGTAAATTAAATTTAATATAATTGGTTATATTAGTTGATATAGATTTTTAAAAACTTTGAGTAAAATAAACTTTATTATGAAAAATGAAACCGATTTGACATCAATAACCCAACAAATAGTTTCGGCTGGTAAAGGAATACTTGCTGCTGATGAGAGCACGGGAACAATAACAAAGAGATTTGATGCTGTAAATATTAGCTCAACCGAAAGAAATAGGAGAGATTATAGAGAAATGCTTTTCAGATCTATCGGGATGAAACAAAATATCGGTGGAGTAATTTTATTTGATGAAACGATAAAACAAGAATCTGACGATGGAACTCTTCTAAAAGATATTATTGAATCGCAAGGAGCATTACCTGGCATTAAAGTTGACAAAGGATTGAAATCAATTACCAATTCTGAGGTTGAGAAAATAACGGATGGCTTAGATGATTTGGATAGACGATGTAAATATTATCATAAATTAGGGGCAAAGTTTACAAAATGGAGAGCCTTAATCAACCAGGGGAATAATCTACCGACGAGACACTGTATTGAATTAAATATGAGACTATTAGCAGACTACGCTAGCACGGTCCAAGAAAATAACATGGTTCCAATAGTTGAGCCTGAAGTTTTGATGGATGGTAAACACACTATAGATGAATGCTATAGGAATACCTCCGTAACTCTTGAAATACTTATGAAATTTCTAGATGAAAACAAAGTGGATTTTAATGCAATAATATTAAAGCCAAATATGATTACTAGTGGCTCTGAAAACAACGATGCAGACACTGCAGAAACTATTGCCGAAAAAACTGTCGCCTGCTTGTTGTCAAGTGTTTCCGAGAAGATACCGGCTGTGACTTTTTTGTCTGGAGGTCAATCCGATTTACAAGCAACCTCGAATCTAGACATGATGAATAAGCTCTTTAAAACGCCATGGAAATTGAGTTTCTCATATGGAAGGGCACTACAGCAATCTGCCTTAAAGTTATGGAGCGGTAACGCAAAAAATATCCAGTTAGCTCAAGATGCATTCTCTCACAGGGCCAATATGAATAAGCTCGCAGCCCTGGGTAAGTGGGACAAAAGTCTTGAAACCAACGAATAAAAAACTTTTCGTTTTACCAAAAAAATGGTGGAAAATTTAATTTATAAGCTCAATAATAGATCAATCATTTATTTACAATTGAGTTATAAGTTTCTGAGATCCATGCATACTTCCGAATCACAATATGGCTTATAAAACATTGATCATATACTCCACTGTTGACGGACAGACAAAAAAAATATCTAATTATATAGCTGAAAAATTAGAGGGAAATACGGTTACAACTACGGTATGTAATATTAGTTCAGTAGGTAGTATAAACCTCTCGGATTTTGATAATGTAATAGTTGGTGCAAGTATAAGATATGGTAAGTATAGGAAGCAATTATATGACTTTTTAAAAATAAATTTAGATTTTTTAAATGATACAAAAAGTGCTTTTTTTTCGGTGAATGTAGTTGCGAGGAAAGAACAGAAAAATACCCCGGAAACTAATCCATATACAAAGAATTTATTTAAAAAAATACAGTGGCAACCCGTACTTATAGGTGTTTTTGCCGGCAAAGTTAATTATCCCCATTACAATTTTGTTAATAAGATGATCATTAAATTCATAATGTTCATTACTAAAGGTCCAACAAACACTTCACAAGTATATGAATTCACAAACTGGGAGCTTGTAGATGATTTTATTGATGAATTTAGAAAAAGATCGCACCCATGAATGGTTTAAAAAGCAAGCGCAGAAGTTATCATATTGAGAATCTTTTTTCTGTAATAAAGGAGGTTTTGGGCATTTAAAAAAACCTTAATTACGGACATTTGAAATTTGGAAAATTTTAAGGAGTTAATTGAAAGTCGGCAAGCGGTCTTTCCCTTTCTGCATTCAAAAATATAATGTCCTCGGTCCTTCCCGAAAAAATGATAGGATAATTTATCGCCACCAGAGATTAAATTAAAACCGGAAGTATTTCTAAGAATTACGTAAACATAACTTTAATTATTATTTAATTTCAACGTTACCCATCATCTGACCAAAATGTCCCGGAAAACTACAAAAAAAGGTGTACTTCTGGTTTTTTGAAAGTTTTGTGGCATTAAACGTAACGTTCGTTTCTGCACCGCCTCCTATTATTGCAGTTTTGGCAATAACTTCAGGCATTTCTGGCAAGTATCCCGAGGTCAGACCTAGTTTTGGGTCAATGCTAGAAACAACTTTACTGTAGTTTCCAGATTCAATTATTACAACATTGTGACCAGCCCACTCAGCTGCTATTTCCCCCGTGTGCTTAAAATTAATAGTGAATTGATCACATGACGAATCAACTTCTATTTTTCGTGTATCAAATCTCATGTTGTCATTTGCAGTCAACTCAAGCGAACAAGCTGCATAAAGATTAAATGATAATGTTGTGGATATTAGACAAAATAAATAACGCATTATATGAGCTCCCAAAATATTAAATTAATCATTGAAATTAAAAAATTCTTGATATACAGAATTAAAAATTCCACTGGTTAATTAGACGCTAGAACTTGTTTGCTGAATATTTTTTTTAAGAATCACAGATAAATTTTACTAAAAAAATTAATACTAGCTGCAAAACTATGGACATTGTTAATTATATTAGCGAAGAAGCACTATTTTATATATTAGACAAAAATTAAAGTTAGAAATGTAAGTAAACAGTATTCTCCTCTTTAACAAATTCTATTCTCTTCATTGAATAATGGTTATTTGACAGAATTCTTTTTCCATCGTTCAAATCAGAACCGTCTCCTGAAATTGAAGGTATGATTCTAACTTTTGTTTCTCTGTCTATACCTAACTCTACTATCCGGTCATGAATATACACTACAGTCATATCGTCATCAAAGTCTTTTTGATTTTTTTCTATATTTCCTAGCATAGGATATTCATCGTCACCATTCTCATCAGGTTCATATTGATATCTGGTTTCGCCTAAAACTCTCATAAAAATCTCCTAAATTCATACCTACCGCCAAAAAAAATCCGACTATAAACGTATGTATTGAAACTATATTTACAGATACAAGTTTTAGATGAAATATAGTTTTATATTAAATATATCTTCCAATCAATTTCAGTCTGGGAGTTTACTTGAACATTATCTATAACAAGTTTTTATTTTAACAAATATTTTTCCAAAAAGACTATTTTCTTTTTAAATAAATTTATACCCTTTGTTAATATGGGATAGCTGAGGTTGTAATAATTATTCTATTCCCACACCGCAGCTAATTCTTGAATGTCATTAGTACTATCGTATGCTATCCCTTCAACAATTACAGAATAATACACGATAGAAGAATAGATAATTGAACTTGCGGATTTAAAATTGCTCAAAGTGATGAATAAATATAGGGATTTGTTATGAGCATATTTGAATTGACGGTGATAGGTTTTTTGGTACTAATATTGATTGGAATGTTTTTAATTGGCAGGTGCATAATGGTAATCATGATTAATAGTCGATTAGTCAATAGAAAGATAGATTCGCATAATCTGGTTGACTTGAAATTAAGGTTTTTCAGATTTTTGCACTTTAATGGCTATGAAAAAAAAGGGAGTGGTGAACATTATTTGGGTGAAATTCTTGAAACATTTATGAACTCTAATATTATTGATAATAAGCAAAAGGATAGTTTGAGGAGCATATATCAGACATTTTTAAAAAATCAAAAACCTAATTAGGGAGAATATAGTGAGTGAAATGGATTTAGATAGCCAAGATTTTCAAAATACATCGATCATAATTTGTATGAATTAGAATCGCGATTAGAACAACTGAAAGATAATACACTCTATTTTGAGACAATAGATAAAGTATTCATCGATGTTGGTATAAGAAAAGATGGTAAGAATGTTCCACTCTGTATAGGTAATATAATGTATGGAATGGGCGATATTTTCACAATATACCCGGACAAAAAGTCTTTAGAGATGTTGAAAGAACGTGGGTTAGATATTGATATTGATATTGATTCGATTAAAAATCAATTTACGATACAACATCAAAAAGAAATAGAAGATAAGAGAAAATATTATGGTAGTAAATTTAAAATTGAAAAAATACAGGAATTAAGAAAACAAATTATTCAGTTTTTAGATGTTGGCGGGAAAGATTTGAGTGACGAACAAAAATTAGATTTATTGAAAACAATACGATCTTACATGATTGACGAAAATCTCAGCGATAAGATAAAAAAGAAAATGAGATTTGAAGAAATAATAGAAAAAGAAAAAGAAATCTACGAAAGAATTAAACAATTTGAAAGGGATTAGTTAGCTTGATTTAATTAAACCACTGTAGTAACAAGAGTGGTTACTGTTTATAACAAATTTTGAAAAGTGGGTTAAACATTGAATTTAAACTGTATAACGTCTCCATCGTTAACAACGTAGTCTTTTCCTTCAGAACGAAGTTTTCCTGCCTCCTTAGCCGCTACATCCGAGCGATAGTTAATGAAGTCAGTATAACTGATAACATCTGCACGAATAAATCCTCGTTCAAAGTCAGAATGAATTTCTCCAGCTGCTGCTGGAGCTGTTGAATGTTTTTTTATCGTCCATGCCCTAACCTCATTTGGCCCAGCAGTGAAAAACGTATGTAATCCCAACAAACAAAACGCCTCTCTAATCAAACGATTCAATCCAGGTTCTTCCATTCCAGACTCTTTTAAAAAATCTTTTCTTTCACCTTCGTCAAATTCTACTAACTGAGACTCTAAGGAAGCACAGATCGCAACTACAGGTATCTTCGTATTCTTTCCATAGGAAACAAGCTCATTTAAATAGCTATTTCCGACAAATTTATCCTCGCCTACATTTGCAACAAACATCATTGGCTTAAGAGTTAGAAGGTTAAAGTTTGCCAAAACTTTCCTTTCTCGCTCCTCAAAGGAAACATTTTTTAACGAACCAAATTTATCTAACAGACTTAAACATTTTTTCACTAATTCGTATTCAAACTTTACCTCTTTATCACCCGACTTCTGTGACTTCTCAAGTTTGGTAATTCGCTTTTCTATCGTAGCTAAGTCACTGAGGGCTAACTCTGTTGTAATTGTCTCAATATCAGATATCGGATCGACTTTACCATTTACATGCGTCACGTTTTCGTCCTCAAAACAACGGACCACGTTTATAATCGCAGAGCTTTCTCTGATATTCGCCAAAAATTTATTCCCGAGTCCTTCACCTTTGCTTGCACCTGCAACGAGACCTGCGATATCTGTAAATTCGACAATCGCGCTTATTGTTTTTTTTGGGTTTAGAAGATCACTGATTTTCTTTAATCTGGAATCAGGTACTTCAACAACTCCCGTATTGGGCTCAATTGTGCAAAAAGGGTAATTCTCCGCAGCAACATTTGATTTCGTTAACGCGTTGAAAAGCGTACTCTTCCCAACGTTTGGCAAACCCACAAAACCGCACTTTAGGCCCATTATTTTATATCCTGTTGAAGATAAGAATTCGCTTCAAGAACATCCATCTGCGCTATTTTGCTTAAAAATTTTGAGCAAAACTGGATAATGTTTCCTATGGCTTCCTCATCACCTTTAGAAGGTCTTTGGAGTACAAAGCTGGAGACGGATTGATTAAGACCCAAAATTCTCGGGTGGCCGATGCCGATGCGTACCCTCTTGAAGTTCTGCTGTCCGAGGGATCTGTATATATCTAGAATTCCATTATGACCTGCTGCACCTCCTCCTAATTGAATTTTTGCAGCTCCCGGAATCAAATCCAGTTCATCGTGAATTACCATTATCTGATTCACATTTATACTAAAATATGCACACACATTATTAACAGTTTTTCCAGACTCATTCATATAGACGGTAGGCCTTACAAGCATAAGTTTCTCGCCCACTCTATCAGGAATCCAAAAACAAATTTCCGCAAAAAGTTTCTGCTTGATTTCCCAGTTTAAATTTGAATGTTTGCCGAGTTCAGAAAATACCCATTGAGCAACGTTGTGTCGGGTAGCAGCATATTCCTTCCCCGGATTACCAAGAGCAATAATACATTTAGTTTCCAAATTCCCTCGCCAACTGGCGACTAACTCGCGCCTGCTTCAGACTCCCCTGATCCTGTCGAATTGCTATTGTCAACCTCATCGGATGTCGAAGCAATTTCATCCGCACTGGATTCTTCCTCATCATCGGAAGCTCCTCCCTTTGGCTTTATTGCCGTCACAACAACAGGATCATCCTGTCCATGCAATATAGGCTCTACGCCTTTCGGGAAACTTAACTGGCTTATATGAAGTGAATTACCAATTTCTAAGTCGGTTAGATCAATCTCAATAAAACTCGGTAAATCTTTAGGCAAGCAAGTTATTTCCACGTCATTTAATATATGCGATATGGTGCCCCCTGCCATTTTAACAGCAGGCGAATCTTCTTCTCCAATAAAATGCAGGGGAACGTTAGTGTGGATTCTTTTCTTTTCATCAACTCGTTGGAAGTCGATGTGGGTTACCTGTCTTCTAAAGGGATGCATTTGGTAGTCACGTAAAAGTACTTTCTCCACAGCTCCCTCAACATCCAAATTAAGAATGGAGGAATGAAATGATTCGACGTCAAGAGCAAGAGAAATATGGTTATGGTCTAACTGTATCAACGTAGGATTGTCATCCGAACCATAAACAACCCCAGGAATCTTTCCTGATCTTCTTAATTTTTTTGACGCAGAGGAACCACTTAATTCCCGATTCTCTGCCTTAATGTTCGTGACACTACCTTTCATAATAACCCAATTCTTGCCTCTAAGATAAGTTTATAGTGTACCTAAAATTTTTTTGCTTGGCCATTTTTTCAGTCCAGGAATAATGAACTTACACTATCTGATTTTGAAATCCTCAGTATCGTCTCTGCCATAAGACCTCCACAACTTATTTGTTTAATTTTTTCAGACTTTGAACCTTCGGCACTCAACGGAATTGTGTCAGTAACTACGAGTTGATCTAGCGCTGATTTTTCAATCCTGCTGACTGCCTCACCAGACAATACTGGGTGAGTGCAATATGCATTGACAGCAACTGCTCCCTTTCCCTTCAACGCATCTGCTGCTCGAATGAGTGTACCAGCGGTGTCAACTACGTCATCCATAATAAGACAAGTCCTATTAGATACGTCTCCCAAAACGGTCATGACCTCAGAAACATTAGCCTTCGATCTTCTTTTATCAATTATGGCTAAATCCGTATTGAGCTCTTTTGCAAATGCTCTAGCTCTCACTACACCCCCGACATCGGGAGATACTACAATCGGGGCGTGGTAATCGTTCTTACAGATTTCACCCAACATTATTGGCGTAGCATATATATTATCAACGGGAATATCAAAAAACCCTTGGATTTGATCTGAATGTAAATCCATAGTCAGAATTCTATTTGCTCCCGTCGACTCGAGCATATTTGCAACGACTTTGGCGCTGATAGGAACTCGAGATGAACGAACGCGTCTGTCTTGTCTAGCATAACCAAAATATGGAATTGCCGCAGTAATCCTTCCAGCCGAAGATCTCCTTAAAGCATCCACGATCAGTAATATTTCCATTAAATTATCATTTGAGGGAAAACAGGTGGACTGCAATACGAAAATATCTTTGCCTCTAACGTGCTCAAGTATTTCAATAGAAATCTCATTGTCAGAAAATCTTGAAACACTAGCTTTCCCCAGCTTTATACCAAGCTTTTTCGTCACCTCTTGTGCAAGTTGAAGATTTGCACTTCCTGTGAATACCATCAAATCATTTGATAGCAAAGGCTCGGGAGAAGAGAATCTATTTTTCAAATTAACAACGCAAAATTTGGCTGGGGAGGAAGGACTCGAACCCTCGCATGCCGGAATCAAAATCCGGTGCCTTAACCAACTTGGCTACTCCCCAATGTTTTTTCGGAAATATAAAAACTCATTTTAATTAAATTTTTCTTTTTGAACAAATATTCTCATTTTGCCAACTTCTTTTTTAAATGCGATCTTACGGACGGATATACAAATTCAGAAACGTCTCCTCCTAGTACAGCAATTTCTCTGACAATTGTCCCCGATATAAATTGATACTGTTCCGACGGCGTGAGAAAAACTGTTTCTATTTCTGGAATTAAGTGCCTGTTCATTCCAGCCATTTGAAATTCAAACTCGAAATCCGATACTGCCCTCAATCCCCTAATAATGACTTTTGCCCTGTGACTGTATAAAAAATCTCTTAACAGACCTGTAAAACCGTAAACCTTAACCATATCGTTTTCTTGAAAAACCTCTTTTGCAATCAAAACGCGTTCCTCTAGAGTAAAAAAAGGGCTCTTATTGGGACTTTCTGCAACAGCCAAAATTATCTGCTCGAAAAGAGCTGACGCTCTTCTGACAATATCTTGATGCCCACGTGTGAGGGGATCAAACGTTCCAGGATATACCGCGATGGTCATAAGAGCTCTAACTGTGATGATTTACAAAATTCTGTATAGTCCATATTCGATTATCCCAGCTCTTGCCGACTTCCAACATTCTACCCCAGAATCAAGAGAGATTGACTTAGAACGCTCCTTTTCTAGATATATGAGCCCATTTTTTTTTACGAAAGGTTTTACCAGTGAAAAATAAGTGCCGGGATTATTGAAAGAAAAAGGAGGGTCTAAAAAAATTAGATCGTAATTTGTAGGAAATCTGCTCTGTAGCCAGATTGAAACGTCCTCGTTAATTAGCTCGACACTCTGCATCGACTTCAGCTTTGATAGCAAGCGTTTTATGTAATTAAGACATTCGATATTTTGATCAACGAAACAAGCTGACACAGCCCCTCTGCTCAAAGCCTCCAACCCGAGAACACCTGAACCGCAAAATAAGTCCAAAACACTACAATTGTGTATTTGAAGGTCTTGACGTATCCAATTGAATACTGTTTCTCTCACTCTACTGGGCGTTGGCCTTACCAAATTGTCTGAGTATATGGGTACAGGAGTTCGTTTCCAAATTCCTCCAGTAATACGGGTGACATTTCTCTTATTTTCCAATTATTACCGTTTGCATGTTTTCTGAAACAAAATACGTCTTTAGAACCCTCTTTACATCCTCTCTCGTTACGGCAGCTATTCGGTCAACCCACTCGTCCAAATAATCCAGAGGTAGTTCATAATATGCAATCTGAGATAAATTCATCAAGGCTTTTTTGTTAGAATCAAGTTTAAGTGCAAATCCGCCAATCAATCCAGTTTTTGCCTTCTCCAATTCAATTTGGTTAGGCCCATTTTTTACAAAATCAGTGAGCGTTTCTTGAACAACTTTCAAAGCAAGAGCGGTACTTTTTTTACCTGTCTGAAGTCCAATGAAAAAAGGACCTTTCTGTTTCAATAAGCTGAAACCAGAAAAAACACTATAAGACAAACCTCGTTTTTCCCTGACCTCAGTGGTAAGCCTTGATCCAAAACCACTACCGCCCAAAATATAGTTAGCAACGAAAAAAGGGAAAATATCCTGTATTTGATGCCTCGCGAGCATTGGTGCTCCAATCCATATGTGACTCTGCTCTGCTGGATGACTTATTGTTACGGTCTCTGCCGATGGATAAATCACAGGTGGTAGCATTTTTTTATATTGAAATTTTTGTGTTTCTGGATTGTCTTCATTCTTAACTTTTAATTGTTTCGACTCACCGCTGGTAAGCTTACGAAGAAATGGCCTCAATTGTTTTTCCGTTATGTCTCCAACGATCGAAACTGTAATTCTTTCGGGCGTCCAAAATCTCTGGAAAAACGTTTGCAGTTCAGTTCGGCTAATATTCTTTAAAGATTGTTCGGTTAAACTGCGGCCATAAGGGTGTTCCGGATACATTTTATCCCACAAATTTCTCAACGCAAGTTGCTGCGGCCTGGTAAGGCTCTCTCTTAAAGCAATCGAGCTTCGGCTTTTTTGTCGAGCTAGTATAGATTCGTCGAAAAGTGGGTTCGTAAAAACATCCCCTAGAAAATTACCTAAGCTCTCGACCACATCAGGTTCATTTAAAAAACGTAGAGAAATGGAGGCCTTGTCTCGACTCACATTTACTGCCCGGATAACAGAATTTTCCACGAAAAATTCACCAACCTGTTCCTCGGAAATAATTTTTTCTCCTGACTTGTGTCCCTTCAACAACATTCTCCCAACCACTGAGGCAAGTCCTTCTAAACCGGAAGGGTCCCATCTGCTTCCTGCATCAACGTCTATCGCCACGTCTACCATCGGAAGCCTTTGTGATTTCACAAAGAAAACTGCACTTCCGCTATCTGTCTTCCAGTTTTTTATTAATAACCTTGGTTCAACTGACTGTTCGTCATTTGTTGCAGCCTGAGTGCTGAATATTGTCAACAGAATGGAAACGAAAGCTACCACGCAGTAATAAATCTTTAGTCTATTCTCTCTCATAACGTTTTTTCTTTTAATTTTTGCGGGTAAAATTCTAACACTGTGGATTGATTATCATCAAATATTGTCCGGCCGACCTTGATAACGTCATCAAAAGTTATCTTCTCAAGCACTCTTAACCAGTCATTCGAGTCTTTAAGGCTTCTTTGATTGGTAATAATTAGAGATGCTTCTCGGACCTGACTCATTAAGGAATCTTTCTGAAAAATTTGGTCGGCCTTTGCGCGTCTTTTGACTCTAGTTAGATACTTTTCTGGCATTTTAGCCCGCAACACATTCTTGATTTCATGTTGTATTTCACTTTCAAGTTCTTCCATCGAAACTCCCGTCGATGGAGTCGCATCTATCACAAAGTAGCCAGGACCACGGGACATCCACGAAGAGCCGATTGAAATAGAAACTGCTTTCTGACTTTCACGAACGAGTTTTTTAATTAGCACCCCTGTATCTTCATCTCCAAGGAGAACGCCTAGAACGCCCATGGCAACAACCTGTTTTATATTTTCATTTTCGTAAACCATCTCACCAGAGTTTCCTGAAATAACTGGTGCCTTCCAAAGTTTTAGTAAAAAATTGTTTTCCGCAGGCGCACTAAGTTTAATTCTCCTCTGACCAACCTGGGGCGGTTCTTTTTGCGGTTTCCGTTCCGGTAACACCGCCATATCAGTCTCACCGTAGTACTTTTCTACGAGCTTTAGGACCGTTTTACTTTCAACTGCCCCTGCAATTATGACAGTCAAATTATTTGGTACATACCAGGTGTCATACCATGCCTTAGCATCGTCTAACTTTAAGTTTAAAATATCATCGCGCCAACCAATGATTGGGCGACGGATTGGAGACGCTTGAAAAGCTTGCGCAAATAAGGTTTCGTATGCTCGCCCTTTCGGACTATCATCCGTGCGTAAAAGGCGCTCTTGTAAAACGACTTGAATCTCTTTTACAAAATCATCCTGGTTAAAAACAAGGTTCTGCATCCTATCTGCTTCTAATTTGATTATCGTTTCTAAGTGATCTTTGTGAACCTGCTGATGATATCCGGTGATTTCTCTGGAAGTGAAAGCATTTTCCTGACCGCCTAAGCTCCCAATAATTCTGCTGAACTCACCTTCCTGCATGGTTTTTGTTCTCTTAAACATCATATGCTCAAGTACATGCGCTACACCAGATTTCCCATCGACTTCGTCGATGGAACCAGCCCGCACTACCGTCATCTGTATTACCGTTGGGGCAGATTGATCCTCAAAAACTAGCACTCTGAGCCCGTTCTCGAGGGTTTTGTCGGCGGTTGGTGGTTTCGAAAAAGCAAGAACATTAGAACCCCATAAAAATATACAATAAATGAATATTAATTTGGGATATTTTCGAGCATCCATACTAATCGTGTCCTGTTTTTTGTTTTAAGTGAGGTGGATTTCATTAAATCATGGTAAGAGGGACTAAGACAATGACTAATAGTTTCGACAAGAAGGAATCAGAACCAAAAAATTCAATTTGGGTTAGCCTGAAAAACATCAGAATGCAAATGCATGGCGTTTTCTCAAGGGATGTTATTGACACTAAGGAACTTATTGAGTTGGAGGAAATTTTGATTCTTTCTGATGCTGGACCCCAAATCTCAGCTGAGATAGCAGAAAATATTCGTAACGAACTAAAAAATTCTAAGAATCGACTTGGACCAAAAGGTTGTTTGATTGTACTCAGAAACCTTATCGAAAAAAGGTTAGAAAAGTTAGTAGACCCAAATCATTTAAGTCAAAGCATTTTAACGGAAAAACAAGAAAACCCTTTAGTTTCAATATTAATTGTTGGGGTTAACGGGAGTGGGAAAACAACTACTATCGGAAAACTTGCTAGTTACTACAAAGCCGGTAATCTGTCAGTAGCTTTAGCTGCCTGTGATACTTTTCGCGCAGCCGCTAACGAGCAACTAATTTCATGGGGAGAGAATAATTCAGTTGAAGTCTTTAGTAGTCGAGTGGTTGATCCTGCGGCTGCTGCATTTGAAGCTATAAAAACGTCAAAAGAAAAAAAAATTGATATTTTATTTGTTGACACAGCAGGACGATTACCAAACAACAAAAATCTAATTGAAGAATTAAAAAAAATTAGACGAGTTATGTCGAAGGCAAATAACGGCTCCCAGGAACACACATGGATAGTAATTGACTGTAATACAGGGCAAAATGCCATTTCCCAAATAAGAAAATTCAGAGAAGCGGTTGATATAACAGGGATAATTCTCACAAAGTTTGACGGAATCAATAAGGCGGGATTCTTGCTTCAATTGTCAAAGCACGAACCTATACCAATAATTTTTGTTGGCACCGGAGAAAAGATTACTGATATCGTCGCTTTTAGCCCTGAGATTATTTCATCCGGGATTGTCGGATTGGATTCAATGACTGAATAAATCTAATCTTTAATACAATCAACAAAATAATTTTTATATCCGGATCCGTCCTCCTCTATGACCAACCCATGTATGTCCGCTTCAAATCCTGGAAATGAAAAATTAAACTCTCTCGCAAAATCGAGATAAGTAACGATTATCCTGTTAAATCTTTCTCCTGGTATAAGTAACGGAATTCCAGGCGGATAGGGAGTAAGAAGAGATGTAGTTACTCGACCCTCTAATTCATCGATAGGCACTCTTTCCGTCTTCCCTCTAGCCAGCGAAGCAAAAGCGTCAGCTGGACGCAAAACGGGCTCCATGTCCGACAAATACATTTCAGTTGTCAATTTAGCGACGTCATTACGCTTGTGCACATCATGTAATTGAAAACACAAATCCTTCAAACCAACTCGCTCGTATTTTGGAAAGTTGGAGCAAAACTCTGGCAAAACTCGCCACATTGGCTGATTTTTATCGTAATCATCTTTAAATTGTTGTAGCGCTGCCAGGAGCGTATTCCACCGTCCTTTTGTTATCCCTATTGTAAACATAATAAAGAAAGAATAAAGGCCGGTTTTCTCGACAATTACCCCGTGTTCAGACAAATATCTCGTTACTACAGATGCTGGAATTCCCTCGTCATCAAACTCGCCTGACAAATTCAATCCAGGTGTAACTATAGTTGCTTTTATCGGATCGAGCATATTAAAGTTTTCATGAACCGCTCCAAATCCATGCCAGTCGTCTTTCGGACTCAACAACCATTGCTCCCTGTGCGTCATACCTTCACTATGAGGTTCAATATCACTCGGACCCCAAACTTTAAACCACCAGTTGTCATCACCCAGCTCCTTATCAACTTTCAACATAGCTCGACGAAAGTCTAACGCTTCAATTATTGATTCCTCCACTAACGCTCTTCCGCCTGGTGGCTCCATCATTGCTGCTGCAACATCAAGAGAGGCAATGATAGAATACTGCGGGCTTGTTGAACTGTGCATAAGATACGCTTCGTTAAAAAGGCTATGATCAAACCGCTTTGTTTTCGAATCCTGAACTAAAATCTGAGAGGCCTGCGAAATTCCCGCTAATAGCTTATGAATGGATTGCGTAGAAAAAATAATAGTGTCTTTAGCCCTCGGTCGATTTTCACCTATAGCATGCATGTCTTTATAAAAATCATGAAAAGCAGCATGCGGGACCCAGGCTTCGTCAAAATGGAGCGTATCAATTAATTCTGTTAATAACTCCTTTATAATTTCGACATTGTATAGAATTCCGTCGTAAGTGCTCTGAGTGATTGTCAATATTTTTGGTACTTTGTCACCGTAGTTTTCCTTACCATCGTGGTAGGAGCTGGCTATTGGATTTTGATCGATTTTCTTTTTTATATTGTCTGGATGAAATTCTTCCAATGGGATTGGGCCGATGATACCGAGGTGATTTCTGGTAGGCATAATAAATACCGGAATGGCTCCAGTCATCGTTATGGCGTGTAGAACGCTTTTGTGACAGTTTCTATCAACTACTACGATATCCCCCGGTGCGACTGATGCATGCCAAATAATTTTATTGGAAGTAGAAGTACCATTGGTAACAAAATAACTATGGTCCGCATTGAAAATTCGAGCGGCATTTATTTCTGAAGCGGCAACTGGACCTGTGTGGTCCAATAACTGTCCTATTTCGTCCACTGCATTGCAAACGTCGGCTCTAAGCATATTTTCGCCAAAGAATTGATGGAACATTTGACCAACAGGGGACTTAAGAAAGGCTACGCCACCGGAATGCCCAGGACAATGCCATGAATATGAACCATCTTGTGCATAATTTACCAAAGCTCTAAAAAATGGCGGGGCCAAAGATTCCATGTATGACCGAGCTTCCCTGATTATATGTCGTGCAACAAATTCTGGAGTATCTTCAAACATGTGAATAAACCCATGCATTTCTCGCAAAACATCATTCGGTATATGTTTTGAGGTTCTTGTTTCGCCATAAAGAAAAATTGGTATCTCATTATTTCGAAATCTGATTGCAGAAATGAATGCCCTAATACTTTTCAAGGCAGCTTCCATTTCTTCTAAGGAGCCATCGCCGAACTCTTCATCATCTATTGATAAAATAAAAGCTGATGCACGAGACTGCTGTTGTGCAAACTGAGTTAAATCACCGAAACTTGTAAGGCCCAAAACTTCTATGCCTTGTTTCTCCAAAGCCTCCGCTAAAGCCCGGACACCAAATCCTGACGTATTTTCAGAGCGGAAATCTTCATCTATTATTACTACTGGAAATTTAAATTTCATGTAAATTGTCTAAAAATTGAATCTCTAAAATACCTTAATTTATACTCAATTGGCTTTTTTTTTGCTACGGGTAGTGAACTTAGTTTATAATTGGCACTCTTAACTTATGAGTGCTAAGAAAGGTGTATGTTTTTTATGACGAATATAACTACCGCTAATCTATGTCCTAATCGAGACCTTAACGCTTACATAGCTGCTGTTTATCAAATACCTATGTTAAGCAAAGAGGAAGAAACGCAATTGGCTGAAGATCTGGTTAATAAAGGAGAATTAGAGTCGGCTCAAAAACTCGTTTTAGCTCATTTACGTGTCGTGGTTTCTGTTTCCCGGCAATACCTAAGCTATGGTCTATCTCAAGCTGACATCATTCAAGAAGGTAATGTGGGTCTAATGAAAGCCGTAAAAAGGTTTGATCCATCAAATGGGGCTCGCCTTTTTTCCTTCGCTATACACTGGATTAAAGCGGAAATTCATGATTTTATCCTCCGAAACTGGAAAATTGTGAAAGTGGCTACCACTAAAGCACAGAGAAAACTTTTTTTTAACTTACGGTCTCTAAAGAAAAAACTTGGTTGTTCCGATTCACTCACGAAAGGCGAGGTTGCGGAGATCGCTGGAAAGCTTGATGTGAGAGATTGTGATGTTGAGGAAATGAACATGCGTTTATCCCATTCTGACTCATCTATTGATTATCAAGATGAAAATGGATATTCCCAATGTCTCAAAGCCAACGAAGGGGACCCATATGAAGTTGTATCAAACGATGAAGAACAAATTAGAAGAAAAAAGGCTGTTTCCGATGCGGTTAACTGCTTAGATGATCGGAGCAAGCATATATTGGAAACAAGGTGGCTTAATGTGGAGGAGGGTACAAAACCGAAAACTCTTAAGGAGCTAGCTAGTGAGCTTGGGGTGTCCGCAGAAAGGGTTCGGCAAATTGAAACTTCTGCATTCAAAATTCTAAAAGATGAATTGAAGATTAGTTAAGTTCAATTCGCGAAAAAGCGTCTAATAGTTCATCACCATTTGGGTAATTAATTTATCGAATATAAGGCCACCGAATATAAAAGTTAAGTAGTAAATTGAATAACGAAATACGTATCGCGCCGCCTTTTCAGAATACTGGACATAAAGTTTCCAACAAATGTGGATAAAGTAGATGGTTGCGACGGATGAAATACTAAAATAAACGTATCCACTCATTCCAACTAGGACAGGAGAAATCACGACCGGAAACAGCAAAGAAGCATACAACAATATTTGTAACCTCGTAAATTTTGAACCATGTGTAACCGGTAACATTGGCAACCCTGTCCTTTTATAATCATCCACCCTGTAAAGGGCAAGGGCCCAAAAATGAGGGGGCGTCCATACGAATATTATTAAAAATAACAGCCATGCCTCTGGACTCACTGTCCCATCAACAGCAGCCCATCCTAAAACGGGAGGCATTGAACCTGAAGCCCCACCTATGACAATATTTTGCGGTGTAAGCGGTTTTAAAATCACTGTGTACAAGAAAGCATACCCAACAAATGTAGCTAAAGTTAAGTATGCCGTAATGCTATTTACAAAAGTCATTAAAACTGTAAATCCACTCACTCCTAGTACAACTGAAAAGATTAATGTTTGGTTCGGAGATAAATTACCAGACGGTAAAGGCCGCCATGCTGTTCTCGCCATTTTTGCATCAATTTGCTTTTCAATGAGGCAATTCATAGCAGCAGCAGCAGCTGACAGCATGGCAATTCCCAACGTAGCCCAGAAAAAAAGTGTTGCGGAGAAAGGTTCAGAGGTCTCACTATTCCACGCCATAAACATTCCGATCATAGCGCAAAATACTATCAACATATTTACTCGAGGTTTTGTCAAGGTTAGAAACTGAAAAAGGTTTCGACTTGATGAGTAAATTACGGATGCCATATCAGTTAGCCTATCCTTGAGGCTTTAAGAAGTCGGGATAAATCCTTATAAACTTTTTTAGGATCGGCGGCGTTTGGGTATCTCATTATAAGTCGACCCATAGGGTCAACGATCCAAACTCCAACAAATGATTGGGGTTGTGAATTAAACGGACTTTGCTTAGGGTTAGTTTTAAGTGTCCAAAGACCCTTGAAATCTCGAGCATTTGTATTGGGGATAAGCGGATTGTCCTGAAACATTATCCATGCTCGTTCTACCCTAAACCGATTTTTACCAGTCATTAACCTCACTTGTCTAGTTAAATAGAGTGTATTCTCACATTCTTCTCCACATTGCTCCTCAGAAGCGATGTAGGCAAGGATCCATCGGCCTTTTAGATCCCCAACATTAGTAATCTCAGAGCGGGACTCGTTAGTGTCGATTAAAGCACTTTCAGCTGTTGGCCTTGAAATCTCTTTAACAGCCACAGTGTCAAGTCGTATCGGAGGCTGAACCAGTTGGCCATAATTAACGAATTTGGAAGGTTTAAAAAAATAATAGGTAAGCGTAGCCAACACAACCGGTGCAGCGCACACAATGACGATCAACCAGAAGGTGAGGCTTTTCCTTTTCTCCTCAGTCAACATTTTTACTCTTCCTGTTCAAAGTGAATGCTAAAACAATAGCCATAATTCCGAAGAACACCCATTGTACCGCATAACTTAAATGTTTAAATTTCTCGTTCTCATCTAATTCAAGTTCCACTCGTTTTAAACCCGACTCTTCAGACACATTAGTCATCCAAACAACTAGTGGAAGCCGTTTCTTCTCAGAAAGACCGGGAATCCCTTTCGCAAACTTATCCAACCGCTCCCATGTTAAATTTTGCCAAATATGCCCTTCGCGCATAAGATTTTCATCACCAGATAATTCAATCCTACGCATAAGATCTGTTTCAACCCTCCCTACTATGAGGCTTTTATTGATTGACACTGGTTGATATAATTCTCCCTTTTTAAAAGCACTATTACCATCAATCTGTCCTGGACCTTTTAATGCCCAACCGCGATTGACCCAGAGAAACAATTTCCCTTCATCTAAACTAAAAGCGGACATCACGTGAACGCCAGGAACACCATCATATGACCTGTTATCAAGGTAAATAGTTGCGTTTGGAACCCAATTTCCATCTAACGTAATTAGTTTCCCCCTTAATGAGAGTGCTTCTTGTTCTGTCATGTCAAGCCAATTCTTGGCGTTCACATTTTTAGGCGTATTTTGCGTTGAAAGCTTCTTAAAAATTTCGTCCTTGTATTCGGCCCTATTTATCTGCCATAAGGACAAAGTAAAGCAAAGCGCAGCTAATAGTCCAAGCAATATGTTTCGAAAATTAAGCACTTCCTTCACTTTTACGTTAAGATTCTAACAATGGTTAAAATGGTAATTTTCATTGGTTTCGGACTTGTTGTTTACAATCTGGGTGTTGCTTTATATCATCTGGTTGGCAGCAAGGGCAGTTCAAAAACGTTGCTTAGAGCCCTAGCCATACGGGTAGCAATTTCAATATTAATTTTCGGCTTAATTATTACTGCGCATCTACTCGGATTGATTGAGCCAACGGGTATTAAACTCACGGTACAGGACTAATCAAAATTACCTTTCCGACCCAACTAAGTCCAATAAACAACAAAGTACAACCCTAGCCAGACCACATCCACAAAATGCCAGTACCATGCCGCTCCCTCAAAGGCAAAATGCTTCTCTGAAGAAAAGTGTCCTCTAGCGTAGCGTACCCAAATCACAAGTAACATTAACGCTCCAACACAAACATGAAATCCATGAAAACCTGTCAGAAAATAGAATGTAGACCCATAAATTCCGGAAGTGAGTTTTAAGTTTAAGTCAGAGTAAGCATGTACATATTCATAAGCTTGAAAACCAACGAAAATAAACCCCAACATCAAGGTTAGGGCAAGCCAAAGTAAACAACCAGATCTCTTTTCCTCTCTCAAATAATGGTGAGCTACGGTCAGTGTAACCCCGGAGCTGAGCAGAAGAGCGGTATTAAT
>CACOBT010000005.1 GCA_902625535.1 uncultured beta proteobacterium
TTTTGTAAAAAGTACAGCAAAAAATAAAATACATGTGACCGCGAAAATTTTTTTAGTATTTTTTGTGAGCATGAGTTCTAGTAATATTAGACAGGAACATTAAAATGATTGGATAATGATTAAAGAAAAATTTGTTCATCTCAGGTTGAGTACAGAGTACTCTGTTAATAATAGTACTATTAGACTATCAAATGTAGTTCGCAGTGCGGCAAATGATGAGCAGCGTGCTTTAGCCTTGACGGACCTGGGGAACACATTTGCCTATATTAAGTTTTACCGCATAGCTCGAGAAAATGGCATTAAGCCTATTTTGGGTGTCGAGCTGCGCCTTCGTATGGATTCTAAGACTCAGGATGCTCCACGGATAATTCTGCTATGCAAAAATAGGTCAGGTTACAAGAGGCTCTGTAGGATTATATCTCGTGCCTGGCTCGACTATGATCAGTTATGGCAACAAGGAATGTGTAACCTTGATTGGTTTTTGGAAGAAGATCCCTTGCTAGGTGGTAAAATGTCAGACGATCTGATATGTTTTTCCGGGGGAATTTACGGTGAGTTGGGGCTACATGGGATAAAAACAGGGTCCTCAGAAAAAAAATTTTTAGAGAAAACTGCCAGATATTTAAAAATCTTTAAAGACAATTTTTATCTTGAGATTCATAGAGCAAAGCTTTTGAACGAAGATATTCTTTTTGATACGACTTTGTATATTGCGAATAAGCATGGTATTCCTGTTGTCGCAACCCACCCAATTCAATTTTTGGAAAAAACTGAATTCTTGGCCCATCAAGCACGAGTCGCAATAGCCGACGGAGAGACACTAACCTCCCTAAAGTCGAGTAGTAACTACACCTCCGAACAATTTTTTTTAAGTCAGGATGAGATGGTACAAAAGTTTATAGACGTTCCTGGTGCGCTGAAAAATACTGTCGAAATAGCCAAACGCTGTAATCTAGAGTTTGAATTTGGTCATGTTCAGTTACCTAATTTTTCAATTCCGGGAAACGCCTCCATGTCCGAATACCTTAAAGATAAAGCCTTCCGCGGTTTAAGATGGAGATTCACATCTAGTAATCTTTCTGACGACGTCAGACAAAAATACGATGACAGACTAATTTCAGAGTGTAATGTAATTTCAAAAATGGGATTTTCAAGTTACTTTTTAATTGTTTCGGATTTTGTAAATTGGGCAAAAAATAATGGAGTACCTGTCGGCCCTGGAAGAGGTTCTGGCGCAGGTTCTCTAGTTGCGTTTTGTTTGAATATTACTGATGTTGACCCTATTAAGTTTTCTCTCCTATTTGAGAGATTTCTCAATCCGGAGCGGGTTTCAATGCCTGATTTTGATATCGATTTCTGTCAGGAACAGAGGTACCGAGTAATAGAGTACGTAAAAAATAAATATGGAACAGAAGCTGTGAGTCAAATCATTACATTTGGGACAATGGCTTCTAGAGCTGTTATTCGTGACGCAGGACGAGTTCTCGAATTACCCTATATTTTTTGCGATCAACTGTCCAAGCTTGTTCCCGTGGTTCAGAATAAGCCTCTTAGTTTAAAGGATGCTAGAAACGTCGAGCCGTTACTCTCAAAAAGAGAAAAGGAAGAAGAAGAGGTTGCAAATTTAATGCGACTTGCTGAACCCTTGGAGGATCTCGTTCGAAATGTCGGAATGCATGCTGGCGGCGTTTTGATCGCCCCAGGGGAGCTAACTGATTTCTGCCCGCTTTACAAAGCTCCGGGAGCTGATGGAGAAGAAGGGATTATTTCGATGTTCGATAAAGACGATATTGAGCAGCTCGGATTGGTTAAGTTTGATTTTTTGGGGCTAAGAAATTTAACAATCCTAGACATGGCGATAAAGGAAATTAATGCATTGCATATAGCTGAAAATTTAAAACTGGAAGACCTCAATGAATTCAATGATGCTAAAACATATGATTTATTGAAAACGGCAAATACTACGGCGGTGTTCCAGTTAGAGTCAGAGGGAATGAAACGATACTTATTAAAATTACAACCAGATTGTTTTGAGGACATAATTGCGATGTTAGCGCTTTATAGACCAGGTCCTCTAAATTCAGGTATGGTTGATGACTTTATAAAAAGGAAACAGGGGGTACAGAAAATTGATTATTTTCACGACGACCTTAAGGAGTGTTTAGCACCCACATATGGTGTGATAGTCTATCAAGAACAGGTAATGCAAATTGCCCAAATAATAGCTGGTTATAGTCTTGGTAATGCAGATATTTTAAGGCGAGCTATGGGCAAGAAAAAAGTGGATGAGATGTCTAGACAGCGTAAAATATTTATTGACGGAGCTTCATCCAGGGGCTATTCAAATAACCTTGCAATTAGACTTTTTGATCTCATGGAAAAATTTGCAGAGTATGGATTTAATAAAAGTCACACTGCTGCCTACGCGTTTATCACATATCAGACGGCATGGTTAAAGTCGCACCATCCAGCAGCATTTTACTCCGCGACCCTTACCTCTGATATACATGATACAGACCGGATAGCTCTTCTGATTCAAGATTGTAAGAAAAATGGCATAGTAGTTGTGGGTCCCAGCATTAATTATTCGATGTACGCCTTTACTACTATCTTAAAGGAAGACGTTGCGATAGTTCGTTTCGGACTGGGAGCCATAAAAGGTGTAGGAGAGTCAGTCATAAAGGCGATTATAAATGCAAGGGAGCAGGGAGAGTTTAAAAATTTATTGGACTTTTGTTCGAGAATAGATCGGCGGGTTATAAATAAAAAATCGTTTGAAGCCCTTATTTGTTCAGGTTCCATGGATGAGCTACATGGTATGGGAAGTAAGGGAAGAAATGAAATGCTTTTAACATACGAATCCTTTTTATTGCTTTCTGAGCAAAGGGAGTTAGCAAAAGACCAGGGTAATCTATTTGGCGAAATACCCACGGAAAAAGATTTAGATAGGCCTGATCGAGAGATAAAATCCTGGACTTCTAGACGGCAACTTCAAGCGGAAAAACAAGCATTAGGCTTTCCATTTTCACGCTCTTTTTTCAGTTTATTAGATAGAGAAGTTTCCAAATACTTAACAAAAAATCTCAATGCTTTAACAGTCGCTAACGAACCGTATTGGATACATGGAGTTTTAACCAAAATAAAAAAGCAAATTACACGGAAAGGTCCGGTTTATATTTTGGAGCTAACTGACGAAACAAAAAGTATCGAAGTATCAATACAAGCGGATCATTACGAGGAATTTAAACCTCACCTTAAGTTAGACGAATATTTTCAAGTTTTAGTTCGAGTCAGAGAGGATGAATATTCGGGAGGAATTAAGCTTAGTATTAAGGCAATTCTCGACGCGGTTTCCGTGCGTGAAAAAAATGTAAAATTTATAAAGATCAATGTTCCTTCTGGGCTCCTAGAAGCGAACACCTTCGATAAGTGTATGAACACAATTTCGGATTTTTTTGTGCCTGTAGGACAGAATATTGGTATTCCAGTAATTCTCGGGTTGTCAGTGGAGGGAGTTCGTTGTGATTTGTCGATGGGCAAGAAATGGTTACTTTACCCATCAGAAAACGTAATTGATAAGATTAGAGAGTCGTTTGGAGAGGAATCTATAGAATTTCATATTAAAGGGGAGTGATTCTCAAGCTTTTCTAAAAGAAGTTGGTGAGTTTCATGTATAGGTAATCCGACTACAGATGAATAACTACCTGAGATCTTTTTTATAAAAATAGAGGCTCTTCCTTGTATTGCATAACTACCGGACTTATCAATTGGTTCGTCAGTTTTAGAATAATTCTTTATCCACACATCTGGTATTTTTGAAAACAAAACCGAAGTGACATTGTTGATTTGGTGGAATTCAAACGAGCAATTTTTTTCGAAGTTTGGAAGAGCTAAAACGATTGATGTGATTACTTTATGTTCTTTATTTGATAGTTCACTCAACATTTTAATGACATCTGATGTAGAATGTGGCTTCAAAAATATTTTATTTCCTAAGCATACAATTGTATCACCACAAAGAATCGGATTAATTTCTCCACTTATCTTTAGTAGTCGTTGAGACGAAAATATTGCTTTGTTCATAGCTACGCGGGTAACATATTCAAGTGGAGTCTCTGAATTAATGATTTTCTCTACTTCTTCCATTCCCTCAATGCTTTTATTATTCAATTTGCGAATCACGATACCAAGCTCTTTGCCAATAACTCTCAATATTTTCATTCTTCGTGGGCTTTTAGATGCTAAATATAAAATTTTTTGTTTCATTAAACGAACGAAAAAGTCGGCATGGTTTATTGAAAAACGTTAAATCTCTGACCTGCTCAGCATACGAAGGAAATTACGTGTCATTTCAACAGTTAAAGGACTCATGAAGTCAGATACCTCTGCAATAATTTTCTGTAACATCATTGACAATTATGGGGATGCGGGCTTTTGTGCGAGATTTAGCCGCGCATTACTCAATTATATCAAAACCGTAACAGTATTTACTGACAAACCATCTGTTTTTCACAAAATTATTGGTGAAAAAAATTTGACTTTAATGAATTCTGACGACGTAGTGTTTCGTGTTTTTTATTACAAGGACATTACATTGCCTATTCCCTTGTCAAAAAATTATATAATATTTGAGTTATTCGAAACGCAGGTGCCAATAAATTTTTTACGGACTTTTCAAGAACGATCAAATGTTAAAAGAATAATGTTGGACTATCTCAGTACCGAGAAATGGAATGAATCGTTCCAAGGAATACAGGCTCCGGATGCACGTCTTTTTAGAAGTAAGGATCAGGATTTACTCAAATTCAGAAAGCGATACTGGTTTGCTCCCGGGCTTTCAAATAAATCAGGAGGTCTAATTTGGGAGGATAGGATTTCGGTAGATTCTCGGACACGAAAAAAAATAAGAGAGAATGTTCTATCACTGAGGGAAACAAAAATTTACGGAAATTTACATGCTACTGCTTTTTACATTTGTGACTTCTCTTATGAAAAGTTTCGCTTTTCTTTTTTTAGTAAGCTTGCAAGAGACAAGACTTTTGTTATTTGGAGTCCTAGAACGCCCATTTTTTGCCAGACTGATTTCGATATCATATTACAAAGCATGGACTTAAATATTGTGAGAGGGGAGGACTCATTCATTTCTGCCCATTTTGCTGCGTCTTCAAGGTGGAGGGTTCCTTTCTTGTGGCAGCCATATCTGGAAAATAATTATTATCATAAGAGCAAATTTTTTGGATGGAAAAATCACTTTAACCATCTGACCATTGACAGCTATTGGAATTTTGCACAGGCTTTGATGGCCAGAAATTTTGACAAATATCAAAAGCTGTGGCCATATTTTTACAGGGATTGGTTAGAATTAAAAGACTGTATGGCACTAGATTGTCGCAAAATAACAAAAAATCGTTCTTTACTTAAAACAATGTTAGAGATGTAGAAATTTGAGGAGTGAATTATGAAGACAGCTCAAGAATTGCGAACAGGCAATGTTTTTATGATTGATGACCAGGCAATGGTTGTGATGAAATCTGAGTACAATAAATCAGGTCGAAACTCAGCCGTTGTAAAGTTCAAGCTAAAAAATCTTTTGACTAGTTCAATTTCCGAGTTTGTCTTTAAAGCGGATGATAAATTTGAAGTACAAATTTTAGACCGTAAGGAGGGCTCCTTTTCGTACTTTTCTGACCCACTTTATGTTTTTCTGGATGAAAGTTACAACCAAATTGAAGTTGATAGCGACGCAATGGGCAATGCATTAAACTTTTTAGAGGAAGGAATGGTTTGTGAACTAATTTTTTATGATGGAAAAGTAATATCCGTGGAATTACCTACGTCATTAGTGCGTGAGGTTCAATATACGGAGCCTGCTGTCAAGGGTGATACTTCAGGTAAAGTTATGAAGTTAGCAAAATTAAAACCAACAGGTTTCGAAATTTCTGTGCCGGCATTTGTGGAAATCGGCGACAATGTGGAAATAGATTCAAGAACAAATGAATACAAAGGTAGAATAAAATAATAGATAAAAAAACAAAAGAAGAGTACTTCCTTAAGAAGGCAAACGATATAGTAGGATCAGATAACCTTTTGATAGCTGGGGTAAATGAATTCTATGACATTGAAAATTTTGCCGTCGATTGGAGAAAAAAATTCTACGGAAAGCCATTGGCTGTAATGCTTCCGAGGAATACTAATGAAGTCTCACGTTTAATTTCACTTATAAATCGTACAACAAACATTTCGATTGTTCCTCAAGGGGGAAATACTGGGCTCGCCGGAGGGGGCACCCCGAATGAGCACGGAAACCAGGTCGTATTGTCTCTAAGGAGACTTAACGAAATCAGAACTATTGATTTTTTAAACAGAACGTTGATAGCTGAAGCAGGCTGTAGCCTTTTAAACTTACAGAAGGTTGCAAGTGAGCATAAACTTTACTTCCCATTAGATTTTTCGTCACGAGATTCAGCATCTCTGGGTGGCTTGTTAGCAACCGATGCTGGCGGTTTGTCAGTTTTAAAATATGGAACCGCAAAAGACTTTTGTTTGGGTTTGGAAGTTGTGCTAGCAAACGGTGAGGTATGGCACGGTTTAAGATCTTTGCGTAAAGATAATTCTGGATATTCTTTAAAAGACTTGTTTATTGGAAGTGAGGGAACATTAGGTATAATCACCGCAGCTTCAATGAGACTTTTCAGTCCGGTTGAAAAAAGACTTACATACGTTGCCATGACGGTGAATTTATCGTCTGCAATAGAGTTATTTGGTGAACTATGCTCTGTAACACAGGACAATGTCTTAGCTTTTGAGTTTATGGAGAAAAATGCAATTAACCTTGTCAGAAGGTATTTCCCAGAAAGGGTCCCAGTCAATTTTGATGAACATTTAAACAGCGTCATTTGCATAATCGAGCTTTCAGCAGCATTTGAAAAAAACAGCACTAGTTATAGTTCTATCTCCGAGGCTTTCGCAAATAATCAACTTTGCACTTACTACACAAAATGTTCCGAAACGATGCGAAAGACAATTTGGCAGTTGAGAGAGTCAATTACGTTCGCTTCCGCTGAAGACGGACCTCAGGTAAAAAATGATATTTCGTTGCCACTTTCTAGAATCCCGGATTTCGTGGATTACATAACTCAAAAATTACTTAAGGTCCATCCGCATGGAGATTTTATTAATTTTGGTCATATTGGGGACGGTAATCTACACTTCAATTTCGCTCCATTTTTTCGTAGGATGTCTTGTAAAGGGGAGATTAAAAGACAAGATATAGTTAATTTCTTAAAAGAAAATGAAGAAGTAATACGCGGAATGATTAACGATGCAGTTGTATTGCATGATGGGTCAATTACTGCAGAGCATGGAATCGGAAAATTGAGAAAATCTGAAAATCACCGATTAAAAAGTGATGTAGAGCTTAGGATTATGCGAACTATTAAGAATTCAATAGACCCCAAAAATATTTTAAACCCTGAGGTTTTATTGTAACAAATCCTTTATTATTCCTTCGACTTGAGTTTTCCAATGAATCTGTTCGATGGAAAAAGTATTTTTTAGCGAATCGCAGCAGAGTCTAGAATTCCTTGGCCTTTTAATGACACTTTGCATCTCATCAGTGGATATTCGATTTATTCGGAAGGATTTTTCTTTTGGAATACCTTTCAATTTCTTAAAATTTTCAAAAACAAAATTCGCCAGTTCAAACCATGTTGTTTCCCCTTTTCCACAAATATGATAAACCCCTTTTCTGGTTTGGAGCGAATTATCTTCGATCAATTGACCAAGAAAATCTGCTATGAATTCAGCAGTCGTCGGAGCGCCATACTGGTCACCAACAACATTAATTTCAGAATCGTTTTCGATTTTTCTTAAAATTGTTTTGACAAAGTTGTTTCTATACTTAGACACTACCCAACTGGTTCTGAAAATTAGATAAGAAATCGGCGAGGATAAAATATTTTTCTCGCCTTCTGCCTTACTTTGCCCATAAACATTTAGTGGATTCATTCTGGCACAGGGACGGATTGGCTCAACTCCACCTCCATCAAAAACGTAATCGGTTGAAAAATGTATTAGAGGTAAGTTTTTATTTTGCTTAGAATTATAAACACTAATTTCGCTACAAATTTGCGTCAAAGCATCACCATTAACAGCAAATGCAATTTCTCTTTGTTCTTCAGCCTTCTCAACGTTAGTGTAAGCAGCTAGGTTTAATATAATGTCCGGCGATTCATGATTTAATATTCTACGTATTTTATCAGACAAGTTTTTTCGATCGTCAAATGCGATTTCGTCCCTTCCCGGTGAGATTATATCGAATGTATCAGAAAAGCTTTTCCTAACTGCAGTACCTATTTGTCCAGTTGAACCGAATAATAATATTTTTTTTTTCTTTAAAATAAGTCCCCCCGTTCTAATAATTGATTTAAAGAAAGACCGTCTTTATCCTTTTCAGATATGATTATGTCAGAAGATAACGTTTCTGAGGGCCAAGTAATGTTAATCGTCATATCTGACCAAATAAGAGTTCTGTCAGCCTCTTCATTGAAATATTTTGAACATTTGTACAGAAGTTCAGTTTCATCTGACAAAGATACAAATCCATGGGCAAATCCCTCTGGTACGTACAACATTTTATTATCGGTTCCGAAAAGCTTTAGTCCAGCCCAATTTCCAAAAGTTTTTTGATTTTCACGAATATCAACTACTACGTCAAATATTCCTCCTCTCAATACCCTTATTAGTTTTGCCTGAGCAAATGGCTCTTTCTGGAAATGCAGTCCTCTAAGCACACCTCGTTTTGAGAACGAGAAATTATCTTGGACAAACATTGTTTTAATTCCGGAAACTTTTTCAAATTCATTTTGATTAAAATATTCCGAAAAACGTCCTCGATCATCTGAAAAAGTTTTACAAGTGATAATCAATACGTCTTCAAATGGGGATAAGTTTGTTTTAGTAAATTTTTCCATCTAGTGTTTTTCTTTTAATAGTTTTTCTAGGTACTGTCCGTAACTATTATTTTGAAAATTCTTTGCAAGTCGAAATAATTTATTATCGTCTATCCATCCCTTGTTCCAGGCGATCTCCTCAGGACAACAAATCTTTAATCCTTGTCGTTTTTCAATTGTTTTTATGAAAACTGAAGCATCCACTAAATCCTCCGGTGTTCCGGTATCGAACCAGGCAAATCCTCTGCCGAACAAATGAATATTCAAATTCGAATTTTTTAGATAGCTCAAATTTAGGTCAGTAATTTCCAATTCTCCTCGGTTTGACGGGGTTATTTGCTTTGCTCTTGAACACACGTCTTTGTCAAAAAAATAAAGTCCCGTAACAGCAATATTTGACAATGGAAATTCTGGTTTTTCAACGATTGATATTACCTTACCTTTTTCTATTGATGCGACGCCAAACCTTCGTGGGTTTTCTACTGGGTAGCCAAAAATCGTTGATTCGTTATGTTGGGCTGATGTAGTGCTCAATATATTCTCTAATCCGCTACCATAGAAAATATTATCCCCGAGAATCAATGCACTTTGGTTATTGTCAATAAATTTTTCCCCAATTAAAAAAGCCTGGGCGATACCCTCAGGACGATCTTGTATTGCATATGAAATTGATAAACCGAAGTTTTCGCCATCTCCCAAAAGATTTTGAAAATTTTTTAAATCTTTTTGGGTTGAAATTAAGAGTACGTCTCTAATATTTGCAAGCATAAGAACTGATAACGGGTAGTATATTAGAGGCTTGTCGTAAACAGGAATCAATTGCTTAGAAACCGCTATGGTATTGGGATAAAGCCTTGTTCCAGAACCCCCCGCAAGTAGGATCCCTTTTCTCTTAAATGTTGTTGTTTTCAAGCTCAATGTATCTCCTGATCATACTTATTTTTCGCGAGTTGGTGCTTTATTTTCTATCCAATCTTTATTTTGCAAATACCATTCGATAGTCTTCCTTATCCCCCTTTTTAGATCTACGGTGGGGCGCCAATTGAGTCTAGATTCTATCTTTTCTGCATTAATACTGTATCTATAGTCATGACCTGGCCTATCCTTAACATACGTTATCAACTCCTTAAAGTTCAGATTAGCATGAATTCCTCTCTTTTCTACACAGTCATCTAGCGTGGAACATACAAGATTTACTAAATCAATATTGCTACACTCACATTGACCACCAATATTATACGTTTGACCAATCTCCCCGAATTTTAGAACTCGATCCACGGCAGCGCAGTGATCATCGACATATAACCAATCTCTTATTTGCGTGCCATCACCATAGATCGGAATTTTTTTCCCATTTAAACAATTGTTAATTACTAAAGGGATCAGCTTTTCAGGATATTGATACGGTCCATAATTATTAGAGCAATTCGTAATAATGGCAGGGAAACCGAAAGTTTTAACCCATGATCTTACTAAATGGTCCCCTGATGCCTTACTAGCCGAGTAGGGACTATTCGGTCTAAAAGGATGATCCTCTGTGAAACTAGGTTCACTTGAACTTAGACTACCGTAAACCTCATCTGTGCTAATTTGAATAAACCGAAAAGTTTTTTTTGAAACAAAATTTTCCGGTTGATGCTTTTCGTTGCTTTCTTGAGGTAAGGTTTGATAATAATTTAAACAATGTTTCAGGAGATTATATACCCCAATTATGTTTGTTTGGATAAATATATCAGGGCTAGTGATGGATCGATCAACGTGGGTTTCAGCGGCGAAATTAATTATTGATCGAGGTCTGTATTTTTTTAGTATGTTTTCGATATCCCCCTCTTTGGTGATATCTCCCTGAATAAATGTAAAAAATTTATTGTTTTTGATGCTTTTAAAGTTATCCAGGTTTCCTGAATAAGTTAAAGAATCCATCACGACAATTTCTTCTTTATCGCTTGTTGATTGAAGTTTTCTAAAAACAAAATTAGTGCCGATGAAACCAGCACCTCCAATTACTAATATCAATGATTTATCGCTTTCTCACAATAAGAACTTTTCGAATTTTTATCTTACAATTTGTGTCGCAACTGCTGAATCAGCCAACAGATATATTTAGAGGCAGCAAATTTGTAATTTCAGAAACTAAATAATTTGTTATTATAAGATGCTTGTTATAAGCCATGCTACAAAATTAGACAACTTTTTACTTTTAAGAGAGAATATCCATGAACATTACTGTCATTGGAGCAGGTTATGTCGGGTTAGTTACTGCGACATGCTTGGCGGATGTAGGAAATAACATCCTATGTTTAGATTTGGATAAAGAAAAAATAGAGAGTTTAAAAAATGGTAAAGTGCCAATTTACGAACCAGGCCTTGAAGCATTACTTGAAAAAAATTTACGTTCTGAGAGACTGAGCTTCACTTCAAATGTTGAACAATCAGTTGAATTTGGTGAATTGCAGTTCATTGCTGTAGGAACCCCTTCTGGGGAAGATGGGTCGGCGGATCTTAACTACGTCTTGGAGGCTGCAATTAGCATTGGGCAATTTATGGATAGCCCCAAGATTGTAGTGAATAAATCCACCGTTCCTGTTGGCACGGCGGATAAGGTGCGACATGCTATAAGTAAGGAACTTGAGAAAAGGTGTGAAAACTTGAAATTCGATGTTGTTTCAAATCCAGAGTTCCTGAAAGAAGGTGCTGCGATAGAAGATTTTCAAAAACCAGACAGAATTATAGTGGGGGTAGAGTCAGAAGGCTCAGCTTCAATAATGAAGACACTCTATTCTCCCTTTCAACGCAATAGAAATAAGATAATTATTATGGATATTAAGTCTGCGGAATTGACTAAGTATGCCTCGAATGCCATGCTCGCAACTCGCATTTCATTCATGAATGAATTGGCTAATTTATCGGAAAAACTTGGAGCGGATATTGAAAAAGTGCGCGTTGGAGTTGGTTCTGATAGTCGCATTGGGTATAGTTTTCTATACTCAGGTTGTGGTTATGGCGGTTCATGTTTTCCGAAAGATGTAAAAGCACTTATTCGGGCGGGAGATGATCGTGGTCATCGAATGAAAATTCTCTCGTCGGTTAAAGAGGTTAATGATGATCAAAAAGAAGTTATTCCCGGGAAAATTATAAAATTTTTTGGAGAAGACTTGTCGAATAAAATATTTGCTGTTTGGGGTCTTGCTTTTAAACCTGGTACCGATGACATGAGAGAAGCGCCCAGCATCACCGTAATTGAAATCCTTTTGAGTAGAGGGGCAAGGATAAAGGTTTTTGATCCGGTATCCTTTAAAGAAGCAAGAAAGGTTTTTAAAAACTCGGTTGAATATTGTAATTCTCCATTATCAGCAGCCGATGGAGCTGATGCATTGATTATTCTTACGGAATGGAAAGAGTTTAGAAGCCCTGACTTCAGAAAACTGAAAATGACCTTGCGATCAGCCTCAATATTTGATGGGAGAAATTTATATGACCCTGTATATTTGGAAAGTATTGGGATTAATTATTTCCCTATAGGTCGGTAGAATTTAAACATATGCAAATTGATCAAATACGGACTTTCTTTATTGAACTGCAGGATAATATCTGCGATGCCATAGCGAATGAAGGAAAAGAACATGTAATATCCGACGACTGGAAGAAAGACAGCAAACAAACATTAGCTGGAAATGGGAGGACTAGAATAATCGAAAAGGGAAATATCATAGAACGAGGAGGTGTAAACTTTTCTGATGTCAAAGGGATGTCGTTACCGAGTTCAGCTACAGCGACACGCGATGAATTGAAGGGTTTGCCATTTAGAGCACTCGGTATCTCCCTAGTTTTTCATCCTCTTAATCCTTATGTGCCAACTGTGCATATGAACCTTCGTTTTTTTTGTGCAGGGGACATTGGAGAATTTACTAACCAAACTATTTGGTGGTTTGGTGGAGGAATTGATCTCACTCCTTATTATCTTTTTGAGAAGGACGCTTGCCATTTTCATAAGGAATGCAAAAAATCTTTGGATAATTTTTCAACTAGCTATTATCCAAAGTTCAAAAAGGCATGTGATGAGTATTTTTATTTGCGGCATAGAAACGAAACAAGGGGAATAGGTGGAATTTTTTTTGATGATTTTAATGAACTTGGGTTTGATAGAAGTTTTGAGTTGGTCAAACGGGTTGGCAACTCATTCTTGCCAGCATACTTGCCGATTGTCCAACGCAGAAAGCGTTTGGAGTGGGGCCAGAGAGAAAAAAAATTTCAGGAGTATCGCAGAGGGCGATACGTCGAATTTAATTTAGTTTATGACCGCGGGACTCTTTTTGGTCTCCAGTCGGGTGGCAGAATAGAAAGTATTCTTATGTCTATGCCGCCGGTTGCAAACTGGTCTTACGCGTTCAAACCTAGGGAAGGAACTCCGGAAAGTAAACTTTACCGTCATCTGAAACCTTTTGATTGGATCAACTTTGAAAAAGACTCTACCGCCTGATTCAACCATTTTAGTTACAGGCGTGGCAGGATTTATTGGAAGTGCTGTTGCGGAGAAATTGTTGGAAAATAAAATCTCAGTTGTTGGAATCGATAATTTAAACAAGTACTATGATATAAATTTAAAATTGAATAGGCTAAAGCGCTTAGCAAATTCAGGTAGTAGTAAAAATTTTGACTTTATCAAAATGAATTTGTGTGACGGTAACGCAATAAGAGATTTATTCAAGAATCACTCATTTGACTATGTTGTCCACATGGCCGCTCAGGCCGGGGTTAGATACTCTTTAGAAAACCCCCAAGAATATATTGATTCAAATATCCAAGGTTTTTTCAATCTTCTTGAAGCTAGTCAGAGTGCAGCTAAACTGAAACACATGGTTTATGCTTCTTCGTCGAGTGTATATGGAGGCAGCAAAAATATTCCTTTTTCTGAGTCGGAAAAAGTAAATCGGCCGGTAAGTTTATATGCGGCAACGAAAGCAAGCAACGAGCTAATGGCGTTTGCCTATTCACATTTGCATGGTATCCCCATTACGGGGGTTCGCTTATTTACAGTATATGGTCCGTGGGGAAGACCTGATATGGCCGCATTCGGATTTTTACGCAAAATATTAGCATCGGAGGAAATTGAAATTTTTAACAATGGTGATATGAAACGGGATTTCACCTATATAAATGATGTGGTTGAAGCTATCTTGAGAATCTTGACTGAGATTCCATCAAAAATACTCACAAATGAGCAAAATTATGAAAATGCAGAATCGAATTCCAGAGTTCTTAACATCGGTAACGGTAGTCCGGTATCATTAATGGAATTTGTGTCTATTCTTGAAAAATGCATTGGCAAAAAAGCAAAAATAAAATTTGTCAAATTTCAACCGGGGGACGTTAAGTCTACATTTGCTGATATGACAGAATTTAAACGCCTAACAGAATTTGAGTTTCGGACCCCATTGGAGGTCGGGTTGACGAAATTTGTATCGTGGTATACCAGTTACTTCAAATAATTTGGGTTTAGATAAGGATGGTTTATGATTGATGAGATTTATCACAATAATGTTAGATACTTAGGTAATCTGCTGGGAGAAATCATCAGAGAACAGGAGGGAGATGAGACATTCAATCTCATTGAAAACGTTAGAAGATTAAGCGTAGCTTATAGAAGACATGATGATGTTGATGCTGCAAAAGCACTTGACAAGATTCTAAAAAATCTTACTTCTAATGAAGCCGTATTAGTTATTCGTGCGTTTACATACTTTCTTCATTTCATTAATATTGCTGAAGATCTTGCTATCTTGAGAACTCCCGGCAGTTCCCAAAAAACTCAGAGTCTTCCTGGCTCCTTTAATAGTATGTTTGAGCGATTTGACCGAGAGAAAAAGCAAAAAAGTGAAATTTTAGATTTGCTTGGGAAAGCACATATTTCACCTGTATTGACCGCTCATCCAACTGAGGTTCAAAGGCGGAGTGTTTTAGAAGCTGAGAAAAAAATTTCTGAGTTATTAAAGACTCGTAATGATTTAGAACTTTCACGGTCAGAAAATGGGTTGGATAACAATGAGAAAAGTTTAAAGTCTGTAATAGTACAGTTATGGCAAACTCGGTTGCTCAGATTTAGCAAGCTTGATGTTGCTGATGAAATTGAAAATGTCCTTGCATTCTATAAAAGTACATTTTTACAGGAAATACCTATTTTATACAAAAATCTTGAAAAGAAACTAGGAAACCAATCAGTGGCTAGCTTTTTTAGAATGGGCAACTGGATTGGTGGTGATAGAGATGGCAACCCAAATGTAACCGACCAAACTCTTGATCTTTCTGTAAAAAAACATGGCGAAACCGTACTAAGACACTATTTATTACAAGTTCATCTCCTCGGGTCAGAACTATCTATATCTAAAAAATTAATTGGGGCAAGCGAAAACTTATTGAATTTGGCTCAAAGGGCTGCTGATCCGAACCCTCACCGTGTAGATGAACCATACAGACAAGCTTTAATTGGTATCTATGCAAGATTAGCGGCTACTCTCGTTAAACTGACAGGCGCAAATGCCAGGCCGCATGCGCTACCGCCCTCGATCCCCTATGAAAACCCTGGCGAGTTTCTGAGTGATCTCAATATCGTTGAAACCTCACTCAGAGAGAACAAGGGAGCGAGGTTAACTGAAGAGAAACTCAGTACGCTTATTAGGTCAGTTAAGGTTTTCGGCTTTCACATGGCTACCGTTGATTTGAGGCAAAGTTCAGATGTACATGAGTTGGTCGTAAAAGAATTTTTATTAGGCGCAAAAATTTGTGACGATTATTCTGTACTCAACGAACAAGAGAAGCAAAACTTATTACTGTCCTTGCTAAAAAAAGAGGATAGATTACTGGCTCCTAATTTTGAATACTCACAGCAGTGTTTGAAGGAATTACGAATATTTGAAAAGGCAAAAAAATTAATCGATGACTTTGGTCCTGAGGTAATCAAATACTACATCATAAGCCATACGGAGACTGTAAGTGACCTACTTGAGGTAGCTCTAATACAAAAGGAGAGCGGCCTGATGGAGGGATCTGTTAGTGACAACGCAAAACTCGGTATCGTAATTGTTCCACTATTTGAAACAATCGAAGATCTCCGCAGGTCTGAAGAAATAATGCGATCGTTTTATTCTCTCGATGGGATTGCCGATTTAGTAAGGCATTCTGGAGGGCTTCAAGACATCATGCTAGGGTATTCCGATAGTAATAAGGATGGTGGAGTTTTTACGTCAAATTGGGAAGTTTATAAAGCCTCAATTAATTTAGTAAATCTTTTTCAAGAGGTCAAAGGAATAACGCTGAGACTGTTCCACGGGCGAGGGGGAACTGTGGGACGCGGTGGAGGGCCGAGTTACCAAGCTATTCTTGCTCAGCCTCCAAGCACTGTTAGAGGTCAAATCCGATTAACCGAGCAGGGCGAAATAATATCGAACAAGTACAATACACCGGAGATAGGGCGACGGAGCTTAGAAACACTTGTAGCAGCCACTTTAGAAGCTACATTGGTCCCTGAAAATGAAAATATTCCAGACGAGTATCTTGACGCAGCAGAGAAAATTTCAGAACACGGTTGGTTAGCGTATAAAAAAATTATTTATGAAATGGAGGGCTTTTCGGAGTACTTTTTTTCTAGTACTCCTATTTCTGAAGTTGCGCTTTTAAATATTGGTTCAAGGCCTGCAGCTCGACCTGATTCAACAAAGGAGAGAATGAGAATCGAAAACTTAAGAGCCATTCCGTGGAGCTTTTCATGGGGTCAGAGTCGTCTCGCTTTGCCTGGATGGTTCGGTTTTGGTTCTGCTTTAGAGAACTTTGCGCTTGAATCGGTAGAACGTAATCGGAGTTTACTACTGGAAATGGCTCGTGAATGGAAGTTCTTTCAAGCTCTAATTTCAAATATCGACATGGTTATGGCGAAAGCAGATATTGGAATTGCTCGCCGTTATGCAAGATTATGTCCTGATCCAAAAGTGTCTCGCAAAGTGTTTACCAAAATTAAGGAGGAGTGGTTAAAAACAAAAGGAGCTTTGGAGTTTATAACTGGGTCGAGAGAGCATTTACTGTCCAATCCTGAGCTCGCAAAATCCATCGAAATGCGTCATCCGTATCTTGACCCCCTTAACCATTTGCAAGTCGAACTCATTCGGAGGTGGAGAAGCGGAGAGAAAAATGAACGTGTAAAAACTGGAATTCATTTGACTATTAATGGGATTGCAACGGGAATAAGGAACACTGGATAAAAGGTTAATTTAATGGCATTACCAAAGTTTTACATAATATTGAATGCTTTCTTCTGGGGTATCGTGTGGATTCCGCTGAGGTATTTCAATGAACAAGGAGTACATCCGATTTATGCGACTTTTTTCTGTTATCTCATATTAGTTATTATTATTGTTATTTTAAAGAGGTCTTTTTTTTTTCTTTTGTTTTTTCGCGAAGTGGGTGTTTGATCGCAATTTCCTATGGAATCACAAACCTAGCTTTTAATTGGGCTATTGCAGAAGGTAATGTTATGAGAGTAGTTTTCTTGTTCTATCTCATGCCGATCTGGGCACAGATTTTTGCAATATTTTTAATTAAAGAAAAGCTAACAACAATTTCGTTTATTGGCATCTCCACAGCGACCTTTGGAGCTTTTTTAATATTAATTTACAATCAAATCAATATAGAAGAATTTTCGCCCGAAATATTTTTCAGTATAAGTAAAGAGGACTTTCTTGCGATAGTTGGAGGGATTTTTTTTGGGTTGGGAAATGTATTAGTTAGAAAAGCAATAAAAATAAAATCATTACTAAAAACTTTCGCTATTTTTTATGGAACATTTTTTGTAGCAGCCGTCTTTTTATTAGTTAATTTGACATATTCTGTATTAGGAAAATCCACTATTTTAGACGCGGTAATAATGCAACCATTTACTGATATAAAATTTTTATTAATTTTTTCCTCTTTTGTAGTAGGGCTCGGTTTAGCAAATTTTTTATTACAACTAGGGGCATCAAAACTTCCCGTTTTTATAACATCAACGTTACTCATGTTTGAAATATTAGTAGCACTGGTCTCTACAACTATTCTTCAGGAGGCTCCTTTAATAATTAACGAATTCATCGGGGGGGGGTTGATATTAATCGCCGCGTTTTTAATGATTACCAACACCTGGAAAATATCAAAAAATTAAGGAAATCTTTCTTCTTTAACCGCTTGAATGTAATTCATTATGCACTCTTCGACAGAATTTGCGTCAGATAGGAAATCTCTGGCAAATGATAATTTATCCCCAATTCCTAGAATGTCGTAAAGAACTAAGACTTGCCCATCTACGAAGTTTCCGGAGCCGATACCCACAGTAGGAATTTTTAATACTTCAGTTATTTGCTTTGAGGTTGCTGGTTCAACTAATTCGAGAACTAATAACTCTGCTCCTGCATTTTCGAGAGAAGTGGCGGTATTGACTAGGGACTCATTTTCTTTTTCTGAACTTCCAAATTTCCTGTAGGAGCCGATCTTATGAATGGATTGCGGCAACATTCCGAGGTGTGAGCATACAGGTATGCCTCTGGTCGTCAAAAACTCAACCGTCTCTAAAAGCCATTCTTCTCCCTCAACCTTAACCATTTGAGCCCCGGCAGCCATTAACTCAGCAGCATGGGAGAATGTTTTTTCTGGATTTTCTTGAAAGGTAGAAAACGGCATATCAACTATCACGAAGGTATCAGAAGTGCCGGCAGTAACACACTTTAAGTGATATTTTATTTCATCAAGCGAGACTGTCAGGGTTGTTTTATCCCCCTTAATAACCATACCGAGTGAATCACCAACTAAAATGCAGTCTAATTTACATCTTTCAAGAAGTGCTGCGAATGCACTGTCATAACAGGTCAGCATCGCTATCTTTTCTTTTCTATTTTTTTTTGATGTAAGTTCTTTGATGTTCATGCTGTAGCATTATTAGTATTAAGAATTCTCAGGTTCAGAGCCTCAGTTGTCAAATCATCTATGCACAGGCAAACGAATCTGGCAACAAACCCTTTCAAAAACTGCCCTTTTCTCAGTGCCAGGTACGTTGTATTTTTTTCGAATATATCATTTCCGTCTATAAGCACAAGATCATTATCTTGATTTTTATCGTATGCCATCGACGCAATTATTCCAACCCCTAATTTCTGAGAAACGTAAGCTTTTATTACATCAGCATCCAGGGCCTCGAGTACAATATTTTGCGAGAGTTTCCTTGCGAGGAACTGCATATCAATTTTTTCTCTGCCGGTGAATCCCTTATGATAGGTGATTATGGGATATTCACTGATTAAATCTAATGTAATTTTATTATTATTAAGTAACGCGTGGCTTTTTGGTACAATGATGCCATGATGCCAATCGTAGAAAGGAAATGTTATAAAGCGATCATCATTTTTTAATGACTCTGTAGCAATAGCTATGTCGGCATCACCGTCGTCTAACATACTAGCTATTTCAAGCGGACTACTTTGGTGGAGAACAAACTGCACCTTTGGTGAGTTCTTAGTGTAACGTTTTATTATGTCGGGAAGAACATATCTCGCTTGAGTGTGGGTTGTAGCTAGGGTTAGTTTTCCTGTTTCTTTATCCAGAAATTCATTTTTGAGGGATTTAATTTTACGCACACTTCCCAGGATCTCCTCTGCCAACAACAAAAGCTTGCCCCCAACTTCAGTAAATCCAAGAATTTTTTTTCCGCGTCTCTTAAATAATTCAACACCTAGTTCTCCTTCAAATTCTCTAATACTTTTACTAATAGCAGGTTGTGATATGTAGAGAGCTCTAGCCACAGAAGTGAAGTTGAAGTTTTGCCTGCTTGCCTCCGCAATTATTCGAAGCTGCTGTAGGTTCATTTATATTTTTTCAGTAAGTTCTGGCACAACGTCAAAAAGGTCACCAATAATTCCATACGTAGCAACCTGAAAAATCGGGGCCTCAGGATCTTTGTTAATTGCAACAATCACTTTAGAATCCTTCATCCCCGCGAGGTGCTGAATAGACCCTGAGAGTCCAATAGCAATATAGAGATCAGGCGCTACGATTTTCCCAGTTTGTCCGACTTGATTCTCATTTGGAGCCAACCCCATATCCACTGCTGCTCGGGAAGCTCCTAATGCACCACGAAGTTTTTTTGCCAAAGGTTGAAGTATATTTTTATAATTTTCAGCGGAACCCAGACCTCTCCCTCCTGAAATTACACATTTTGCAGAAAGGAGGTCAATCGTATCTGTTACGTTATCGCTACTATTTGAAACGATTTTTGTTACTGTATCGCAATCTTCAAAAACAATTTTTTCGCTTGTTATGGACTGTCCTGACATCGATGCAGGATTGAATTTGTTACCTCTAATAGTTAGAAATTTTCTTTTTTGTGACGTTGTAACTCTAGAATGCAGATTACCCGCGTATATAGGTCGTACGAAATCATTCTGGGAGATTATTTCAATAACATCTGTTAGTTTCTCCTCATCATGCATTCCAGCAATTCGGGGTAATAAATCTTTTCCTTGAGAAGAGCTTGACATTAAAATAGTGTCTATGTTCGAATTGGCATCCAACAAGATTGAAATTTGGTGAGCCCATACTTCTGAGATAAATTGCTTAAGTTGCTCGTGTTCTATGATGAAAACCTTATCTACGCCTTCTATAGAACGTCCATCGTTCAATATTTTTTCTAATTCATAGCCTAGAATCACTAACCAAACTTCATTCGAAAGGTTTTTCGCAGCTGTGACAACGCGAAGAGTTTCATCTTTGATTGATGATTCATATTCAGCTATAACTAATGCAGTCATTTATTCAGTACTCCAGATTTTCGCAAGCGATCTATTAATTGTTCTACGTTTTCAATTATTTCACCTTTCTCTCTCTGTTTAGGCTCATAAATTTTTGTTATTTCGGTTTTTCGGGAGAGGTCTAATCCAAGTTCTTTTACATCAATTATTTTTATTTCTTTTTTCTTAGCCTTTATTATGTTGGGCAATGAAATAAACCGTGGATTATTTAGCCTTAAATCAACGGTTGCTACACAGGGCAATACTGTTTCCAACTGCTCGACTCCGGCATCGACCTCTCTTTTTAAGAGGACCTTTTTCTCGTTCACATCAATCTCCGAGATAAATGTTGCCTGAGGCCATCCAAGAATCCCAGCAAGCATTTGGCCTGTTTGGTTACAATCGTCATCAATTGCTTGTTTGCCCATTAATATTAGGTCCGGCTGTTCAAGTTTAGCTATTTTTACCAATATCTTAGCAATCTGGAGTGGGCCTAAATCCAATTCGGTTTCAACCATGATTGATCTATCAGCTCCAAAGGCAAGAGAGGATCTAAGAATATCTTGCACTGTATTCTTACCTATACTGACCGAAATCACTGTAGTGTCCGACGTTCTCTCTTTGATTCTTACTGCCTCCTCAAGAGCAATTTCGTCAAAAGGATTTATCCCCATTTTGACATTCGCTGTGTCCACACCTTTGTTGTCCGGTGTGGGTCGAACCTGCACATTATAATCGACAACTTTTTTAATTGGGACAAGGATCTTCAACATCTAAGCTCACTATTTTTCAAATTTAAACTCTCGCATAAGTAATGTTAGTTCTAGTTATTATATTATATTGATCTGCCCGGGTTCACTAATCCGTTAAAACGACTGAAAGTTGTCTTGTTTTTAACATGAGAATCAAAAATTTCTGAAAGTATATCACTTGCTAGCATCTCTGCTAGGAGAGAAGCATATGAAAATCCTCGGGAAGCTAAGGCCGAAAAGACAAATAGATCTTGTTCCGAGTCCAGACCGATTTTCCCCACGACAGGAAATTTATCACTTGAGGTACATCGTTCGGATCTACGATGTGTAATTTTTATTTCGCTCTCAAATTTATCAAAAATATTACGAATCCGATCAAAATTGCGTTCATTGTTCCTATTAATTAAAAATATATCCTCATTTTGAACCTTATCGTAGGTAGAGCCCGAGTAAATTGACTGCCTTGTAATGGGTGTAACATACCCACCCTTACAAAAAATGAATTTCGGAAAAAAGTTTGTATATTCATTAGGAATCTCAAACCGGCTCAATTGTCCAAAATTTGTTTGCAGAGCTAGGTTTTTTTGCCTAATTTTATTTTCTCCTATGTCAATAGTATTTTCGCAAAGAATATCTTTTGTTTTAGAGCCGGTTGCAAGGACCACTTTATCGAAGAAAACATCTGATTCTAAACCATTAGTCTTTAGTGACAGTGAAACACCCTTTTTTAAGGAATTTATTTTTCGCACTTCTGTCCCCATGGATATACGGACATCATTTTCAAGTTTCGCGTTAACATCTTTGAGACATAGTATTGAAAATTTCCTCGGGTTTAACCAGAATCCTTGCGGATCCCATATCCCTACATCACTACTGCTGGTCTTTTCCCAATATTTAGTTAGGAGGTTTTTCTCAACTATGTAATTTTGATAGAAGGAATTTTTGTTAAAAACACTCACCCATTTTTTTTGTTCGTGGACATTCTTCGGTAAGTGCAAAAGACCTGTCGTGTGCGCAACTTTAGTTTCAAATTTTTTTTCTAAATATGCAATCCAAGCGGACATTTTGTTAATGCCTTGATAGCAAAAAGATTGATAGTCCGTCCGGCTTGTTACAGGATTATGGACAACAACAACTGGATTCGATGAAGGATTCATTCTAAATGTCTCAAACAAATTAACCCCTCGTTCGATGAGTGTTATTTTAATATTGAGCTTTTTTATTCTGGAATCATTTATTTCTGTTATTTGATCTGCTAACGCTTTAAGGAGAGTTATTCCAGCGATTCCGGAACCGATAATTCCAACTTTTTTTGACATACTTGATTATAGTGTGGGTTAAACTGTATTTTACATCTATTAAACTAGGAAAGGTGTTAGTCATGCTAGGCTTTATTGGTGGAAGCGGTCTTTATGAAATTGAGGAAATATCTAATGTTGAGTTTGTGAAAGTATCTTCTCGTTTCGGAAATCCTTCAGACGATATTTTAGTCGGTGAAATAGACGGTAACAAAATTGCGTTTCTACCACGACACGGGAGAAAACATACGCTTAGCCCATCTGAGATTAACTACAGGGCGAATATAGATGCCTTCAAGCAAGTAGGTGTAACAGAGCTTATTTCCCTTAGTGCAGTAGGTTCATTGAAAGATAATTTACCACCAGGTACATTCGTTCTTATTGAACAATTTGTTGATAAAACCTATCTGAGAAAAAAGACTTTTTTTGAAAATGGCGTCGTAGCACATGTTTCAATGGCCGAACCAACTTGTAAACAAATGAACCGTATCGTTAAAGATTCCGGTAATCTATGTTCTGTTGAACTTGTAGGCAATGGAATTTATGTGGTTATTGAAGGTCCTCAGTTTTCTTGTAAAATAGAGTCGGAAATATATAGAACCTGGGGTTGTAATGTAATAGGTATGACGAATATGCCAGAGGCAAAGTTAGCTCGAGAGGCTGAGATTTGTTATTCGACAGTAGGAATGGTTACGGATTACGACTGTTGGCACCCCTCGCACGAGAGTGTGACGGTGGAAGTTATTATCGAGCAGATGAAAAAAAATGTCATAAATGCGAAAAAAATAATCTCGAAGATAGCTTCGGTTCATGCAACAACAGTTGAAAAGCTCAAACGCTGTTCCTGCAAAAGTGCACTAGACTATGCAATTGTTACAAAAAAAGAAGATATAAATTCATCAACGCTCGCAAATTGTTTTTTTGTTGCTGGTAGAGTGTTAGGGGAATGAGGACTAAAGGCAAAGATAAGGAAAAGTTGGAAAAAGCTGACGCCATAGTTCAGGCCTACAAAAGGCTTTATAAACTTAAGCTTAATAGGGGGGCATCAGGAAACATAAGTGTGAAAACAAAAAATGGATTTTTAATCACTCCATCTGGTGTAAGCACGGAGAGATTAAACAAAGAATATCTTGTCGAGTTGGATAATCTTGGTACGCCAATAGTGGGTTCAAATCCTTCAAGCGAATGGTGTTTACATGCTGAAATTTATAAGAGCAAGAGAGAGGTTGGGGCCGTAGTTCACACACATTCGAATTTTGCTTGTGCTCTTTCCTCGCTACAAGAAGATCTACCGCCGTTCAGTTATATGGTTGCTGTCGCCGGAGGAAAAGATGTAAGATGTTGCGATTATGCTATTTTTGGCTCAAGAGAGCTGGCCAACAAAGTAGTCGAAGCTTTAAAAGGTAGGAAAGCCTGTTTGATGGCTAATCATGGTTTGGTGTGTTGTGGAGAAGATTTGACTGAAGCTATGTATCTAGCTGTTGAGCTGGAAGCCCTGTGTGAACAATATATGATTGCGCGCTCAATTGGTGAGGTCAAGGTCCTATCAGACACTGAAATGAAAATGGTGTTAGAAAAATTCGAAAATTACGGTCACATAAAGAGAAAATCTAAAGTGAAGTAAATTTATATGCTGGGACAAATCAGTCCATTCAAATTTTGGAGAAAATAATAATGTCATCTTTTAAAACCATGGAATGGGTCGACGGGTCTCTGCTGTTATTAGATCAAACTAAGTTACCGCACCGGGAAGAAATTGTAGTTTGTAGCTCTCTGGAAGACGTTTGCATGGCTATCAAAGAAATGGTTGTGAGAGGAGCACCTGCAATAGGTTGTGCTGCAGCATTTGGCTATTTATTAGGAATAAAGGCTCTATTGAAGAACCAAAAACATAAAAACATTACATACAAAAACCATTACGATATTTTGTTTGAAGGCAGAAAAACAATTTATCAGGCTTTGCACAAAACTAGGCCGACTGCAGTTAATTTAGAGTGGGCTTTAAAACAGATGGAAATAGTAAATTGGGAAGATCAAGAACTAATAAATGACTATGAAGAAAAGGTTGAAGCGAGGGCGATAAGCCTATTGCAACAGGACATAGATACAAATCTAAAAATCGGAGAAATCGGGGCGAATTTTTTAGGTAACTGCAGTTGTGTACTTACCCATTGCAATGCTGGTGGTTTGGCAACAGGTGGATATGGCACCGCTTTAGGTGTGATACGATCGATTAAAAATAGAGGAATCGATATTGAGGTTTTTGCTACTGAGACAAGGCCGTTATTGCAAGGAGCGAGATTGACAGCATGGGAGCTAGCAAAAGATTCCATACAGGTAACACTAATAACAGACGGTATGTGTGGCGCATTAATGCGGACACGAAAAATAGATGCTGTTTTAGTCGGTGCCGACAGGATAACAGCAAATGGAGACGTTGTTAACAAAATTGGCACATACTCAATCTCCGTACTTGCGAAAGAGAGCGGCGTTCCATTTTATGCTGTTGCGCCATGGTCGACCATAGATCTACATACATCTCAAGGAGATGATGTAGAGATTGAGGAGCGTGATGTGAAAGAAGTAATGGGTTTTGGGGGTAACATATGGACTCAACAGGAATTGAAAATTTTTAATCCTGCCTTTGATGTTACGCCGGAAAAATATATTTCCGGGATCATCACGGAAAAAGGGGTTATACGAAACAGTAGAGAGTTACTAGACAGGAGTTAATAATGAGGTTTCTGAGAAATATTTTACTAATTTCCTTTTTTTTGGTCGCCGGATTTTATTTTTACATTCTTATTTTTCACAAACAACAGAAGGATTATCAATCAATAAATGTTACTGGAGCTAATTGGGGGGATCTCTCACTACTGACTGAAAAAAAAGATCAAAAGTACCTTGATGTTGATTTAGAGGGAAAAATTGTTGCATTATTCTTTGGGTATTTAGCCTGCCCAGATTTTTGTCCTAACCATTTAAGCAAGATGGTGTTGGTGAAAGAAAGGTTACCTAAAAAAATACGAGAAAAATTCGCGGTTCTATTTATTTCGGTAGATCCAGAGCGGGATACGAACGAAAATTTAAAAAAATTTGTTCGCTCATTCGATTCAACTTTTGATGGTTTTGCACCTAATGAAAAACACCTTTATCTTTTGAAGAATGAGTTTAAACTCGTCGTCAGCAAAGGCCCGAAAACCGAGTACGGAAACTATCTAGTTGATCATTATACTTATACGTACTTATACGATGAGAACGAAAATCTCAGGCTGTTAATTCCTTTTGACATGAGTATTGAGGCTATAATAAAAGATGTAAAGCGAATGGTTAATAATAAGCTGGAGCAAGGACTTGAGTAGCGGAATGTTGGATATGAATCAAGTTTAAAATTGGATCGAAAAGGATGGGCGTCTTGTTGATTAATCAAGAACGGAAGTTGTGTCGCATCTGTAAATTGACTGTGTAAAAATACTAATAATTCTATGGTTCCAAACAACATCGAAAATGAGTTTGAAAAGATAGGATTATTCGGTGGTGGTTTTGACCCTGTTCATAGAGCCCATATTAAAATAGCTAAATTGGCTGCAGACCAATTAGGATTAATTTCTGTAAGATGGATTCCTGCTGGAAATCCAGCACATAAAGAAATTACCACGCCTGCTGAACACAGACTAAACATGCTTAAAATTGCTTTAAAAAATTTAAAGGATAAGCGTATGGTAATAGATCAGAGAGAATTGAGTGCTAACCTTTCCTTTCCCTCTTATACTTGCGAGACAGTCAAATCCCTAAGGATAGACTATCCTCAAAAAAATTTTTTTTGGATTTTGGGAGAAGACCAATTGTTAAAATTTCAAGATTGGAAAAATTGGAAATGGTTGCTAACGAATTTGAATCTAGTGCTCTGTCAAAGACCAGAGTACGGAGACATGAATAAGAAAAATTTAAATTCCTTAAACAAGATGATTAAAACGTTAGAGGCTTACGGAGGTAAAATCGTTTCCCTAGATATTGTTCCTGACAGGGTTTCGTCTTCCCATGTCAGAAAGTTACTTAGCAAAAGAAAGAACCCATTGGATTTATTAGATTGTGGTGTTTGTGAGTATGCAAAGAAAAATAATTTGTACTCGGATTAACGGGAGATAGAAATTATTTCTCTGCATTTATTAGAAAAATTAATTATTGAGGCCCTTGAGGACGTGAAGGGTCAGGATATTGTTACTATTGACACCAGTTCAAAATCAAATTTTTTCGACAAGGTAATTGTGGTTACAGGTATGTCGAATCGTCAAACACGTGCTCTGGCTAAATCGGTGATTGAAAAAGTAAAAGAAAATAAAGAAAAGGTGATCGGTGTTGAAGGACTAGAGACAGGAGAATGGGTACTTATAGACTGCGGTGATATTATTTGCCACGTAATGTTACCTCCAGTGCGAGGATACTATAAGTTAGAGGAGTTATGGGGTTCATAGCTTTGCTAGGTCAATCTTCTCGCATTTTTAGGATCAACCTTCCTGTAACTTTATTTTCGAAAAGTTGTTTAGCTAGATTTAAAATATCTTTAAATTGATGTTCTGACGAAATCATATTTAGATCGTAATCACTCAAACAGTCTGCCAAAAGTGCCCATGCTTTTTCTCTTTCAGTTACGGTTCGATATACGCTATCTAAACCGAATACAGTTATGCCCCTTAAAATAAATGGGGCAACGCTAGTCGGAAAGTCCATGCCCTGCGCGTTACCGCAAGCCACAACCGCACCTCCTGCGGAGGTGCAGGCACAAATGCCTGCTAATGCCTTGCTTCCGAGAGTATCGATTCCACCTATCCATTGCTGTTTATCAAGTAATTTTGACGAATTTAGTACAGAAGTTTCTATAATGTCTCTTACGCCAAGATTTTGAAGAAATTTAAAATTCTCTTTTTTTGTGGTGGCAGCCACGACATCAAACCCTAATTTTTTCAAAAGAAGAATTGAGATAGCGCCTACACCCCCTGAAGAACCCGTAACAATAATTTTTCCCGATTTTGGTTCTAATCCAAAGTCCATTAATTTGAGTACTGCAAAACTCGCGGTCAGTCCAGCTGTTCCACACTGCATAGTATTTTTCATCGAAAACCCGGTTGGAACAGTTACCAGAAAAGACGCATCGACTGATGCTAGTTCAGCGTGCCCCCCCCAGAATTTTTCACCCATCCCAAAACCAGTCATTATTACTTCGGTTCCAGGTTCAAAATCGACAGAAGAGCTTCTAACAACAGTGCCACAAAAATCAATTCCTGTAATCATCGGATAGTTTCTAATTACAGGCTTTCCGTGTAAAATTGCTAAACAATCTTTGTAATTCAACGTCGAATATTCAATTTTTACCAACACATTAGACTTGGGTAGTTGTTCCTCAGACAATTCTGTTATTTGCGGGTCTTCGTTTTCACCGCTAATAAGTAGGGCTTTAAACATTTAGCTTTTTCTAAACTGTGTAAAATCACGTAACATAGGAATCGGTTGTAAAATAGAATTCATGAATAGTAGCATAGACACGTCCTTACAGGAAGCCAGAGTATTGAACAGGAACCGACCTGTTCCATCCGAGCACGAGATTAGTAAGGCTAAAAAAGAGCTATCGGAATTAATGCGTAAAAAAAATGCACAAATAGTTTGTCATTACTACGTAGATTCGGTCATACAAGATTTCGCCATTTCTTCTGGGGGAGTGGTTGCAGATTCTTTGGAAATGGCAAGGTATGGAAGAGATTCAGAGGCTGAGGTTTTGATTGTTGCTGGGGTTAGGTTTATGGGGGAAACCGCGAAAATATTATCCCCAAACAAAAAAGTAATCATGCCAAACTTAGCGGCGACATGCTCTCTGGATTTGGGTTGTGAGATTGAGTCGTTCAAAAAGTTTTGCTTGAGTCATCCAAAAAGAACCGTGGTCGTTTACGCAAACACCAGCGCCAAAGTTAAGGCATATGCCGATTGGGTAGTTACTAGTTCTTGTGCGGTTCCAATCATAAATCATTTAAAAAAGAATCAGGAAGAAATTATTTTTGCTCCGGATATGCATCTTGGTGATTATTTAAAAAAAACTACAGGTGCAAATATTCTCAACTGGAAGGGGCACTGTGTAGTTCATGATGAATTTAAAGCTTTTGAACTCAAGGAACTAAAAACAAGGATGCCGGATGCCGAAGTGGTTATCCACCCAGAGTCCCCACCATCCGTTATTGAATTGGCTGATTTTGTAGGCTCGACTAGTCAAATGATAAGTTTTGTCGCATCAAGTACAAAGAAAAGGTTTATTATTGGTACCGATAATGGTTTGATCCACATGATGAAAAAAAGAGCTCCAGATAAGTTATTTATTGAGGCTCCGACTGCAGGCAAAGGTGCCACATGTAAAAGTTGTGCCCATTGTCCGTGGATGGAGATGAATGATCTCACAGACATGTTAAGAGCACTTCGTGACGATGAAAATGAAATACAAGTACCACAAGAAATTGCATTTTCTGCACGAAAAAGTATCGAAAAAATGCTTGCGTTTAATCAATCAAGAGATGTTTAAAAAAATAGAAAAGCTATCTGAGGCCATAGACCGAAATGTAAGAGATGCTTTGTTCGAGGATATCGGATATGGGGATAAAGCCGAGGCTATAATTCCTTCCAGACGTATTGATGCGGAGGTTACATGTCACACTAATCAGGCTGTTTTGTCAGGACAGTTTTGGTTTGACAAATGTTTTAATTTTATAGATAAATCCGTTGTTATAGAGTGGGTGAAGAAAGACGGGAGTCTCGTTCGAAAGGGAGATAAAGTGTGTAACATTACCGGGCAGGCTAGTAGTGTTCTAGCAGGTGAGAGGTCAGCACTAAATTTCTTACAAGTTCTTTCGTCAACGTCTACAAGAACGTGGGAGTATTTGAATGTGTTGAAGGAGTCAGGTATTCAAACCTGCCTAATTGTTGATACTAGAAAAACTATCCCCGGGTTACGACTTGCTCAAAAATACGCGGTTCGTCTCGGAGGAGGCTCAAATCAAAGATTCGGACTTTGGGACTCCTTGCTAATTAAGGAAAATCATCTGTTTGCCTTAGGAGGGTTGAAGAATTTAGCTAAAATAAAATTAACGAACGAACTTCGAGATAATACAGAACCTTTTCAGATTGAAGTTGAAACTATTGAAGAATATAGGCTTGCTATGAACCTAGGTTTTAAACATATTCTTCTGGATAACTTCTCAACTATTGAGGTAGCTGAGGCGGTTGACAACAAGGTAGACGGAGTTATTTTAGAGAGTTCCGGAGGGATTAAATTAGATAATCTTCTTGAGTACATTTTGACTGGTGTTGATAGAATATCGGTTGGAGATCTTACAAAAAACATTCGATCGGTCGATTTTTCTTTGCGGTTGATCGACTACAAAATTGCGTAAAATAGTGTTTTGGAATGTCATTAGTGAGTCGAATTTACGGAGGTTTGCAAAATTTCTATCTATGTTTATTGCGAAAGACTCCAAAGTCTATACGTGGTTAAAAAGGCAAGTATATTTTCGTCTCGCAGCAAACAGAATTATATTTGATCAATTTAAAACTCTTACCTACACCGGTAAAAGGTTTTACTTTTTTAAATATCGGGAAATTATTTTAGCAATCGATTCGGGACCCTTAAATGATACTCGTGGGATTGGAAGGGTTACAAAAAATTTATTTTTAGAAGTGGACGAGAAATTAGCCATACACAGTAATGATAAGAGTTTAGAGCAATTATTATCAGTTAAAGAGTCAAAAGTTGATATTTATCTCTATCCTTCTATTCAATGGGCTGAGGAAAATAAGCTTTCAAAATCAGCTTTGATCATTTTTGATATTCTACCTATTAGTTTTCCGAATTTATTTCCTGACTCTCGTATTCGTGAGTGGAAAAAAAAATATAAGAAATTTGCAATGAAAGCAAGGGTGATAATCACTGTGAGTGAGTACAGTGCATCCGAAATTACCGAAAAAATTGGCATCTCAAAAGAGCAACTCTATGTAGTCCCGTTAGGAATTGAAAATAAAATTATTTCATCCGGAAGTAATCTGCACAATAGTGTTTCTATCCCATACAAAAAATATTTTATATTTATTGGGAGTAACGATTACCATAAAAATCTTGATATCGTTATTAAGGCTTTATGCGATAGTTCTTTGACGGGATGTGGATTAGTTGTAGTAGGGGAGAATTTCACTAAGGTACAAATGAATACTTGGTCTAATATATTAAAAAACAGAATCACTTTTTGCGGGTATCTTAATGACGACAAAACTGTAAAGTTACTATCGGGGGCAGAGGCTCTTTTGTTACCTAGTTTCAGTGAAGGTTTTGGTTTTCCTCCTTTTGAAGCTGCAATCCAAAATATTCCCTCGATTTGCAGCGATAGGCCGGCTATGAATCAGGTGTTGAAAGGGGCTGCTTTGTTCGCTGACCCGACAGACGAGGGGGACTGGGTTTTTGCCATGAATAAAATTCTTAGACGAGATAGTATTATTTTTGAAAAGTTAGAGAACGCAAAAAAGTTGACCGAAAAATACAAATGGAAAAAGTTTTTGCAACGTCTTTTAACTATTCTGCACTCATCAACAAAGTCAGATTACAGAATTAGATCTGATGACAGTAGGTAATGCATTAGCAAGCTTGGTTTGATGGTCTTTATTGAAGTGCAGTCCTCGGCTCTCTTTTCGTTTCAGAGCTGATTTCGTAATTAATTCGGCGCATATCACCAAGTTTCTGACTTCCAAAAGGTCTTTGTTCGGGTGATATTTTTGAGACAATTCTCTTACCTCCTCATTAAGCAATCTTATTCTTTTCAGTGCTTTATTAAGTCTACCTGTTGACCTGACTATTCCGACATACGAGGACATGATCGTACGAAGTTCGTTCCAGCTATTAAATATTTCTATCGCATCATCTTCACCATGAAATGGTTTCGATACTTGATATTGTCTGATTCGTTGGTTGTGGTTGAATTTTGACTCAACTATTGATTTGCTTGCTGTTAACCCAGTTACAACGCACTCAAGTAATGAATTGCTAGCAAGCCTGTTGGCTCCATGCAGACCTGTGCAAGCTGTTTCTCCTATCGCGTAAAGGTTTTGGATAGTTGTTTGACCGTTAATTCTAGTCAAAACTCCACCACAAGAATAGTGTGCTGCCGGTATTACTGGAATTCTATCTTTGGTAATATCGATGCCGAGTCTTTTGCATTTTCCGTGGATGGTTGGGAAATGCTCGACAATGTAGTCTTTTTTAAGTAATTTTGCATTCAGATAAACGTGTTCGATCCCGTGTTTTTTCATCTCAAAATCAATAGATCTTGCTACGACGTCTCTAGGCGCTAACTCCTTTCTAGAGTCATATTTCGTCATAAAGCGTTCACCATTTTTGTGCTCAAGCGTTGCTCCAGCTCCCCTAAGAGCTTCAGAAATTAAAAATGAACGTTCTCCCGCATGAAATAAACATGTTGGGTGGAACTGCATAAATTCGAGATTTGCAACCTTGCATCCAGATCTCCAGGCTAAAGCAATTCCGTCCCCGGTAGCTGTAGGGGGATTGGAGGTGTATTGGTAAACTTTACCTATACCACCAGTTGCTAAAACAACATGAGATGCTGGTATTGCGCTTACCTCGTTCGAAATAGTATTCAGAGCGTAAACGCCATAAATATTATTGTCGTGCCCTAACTTCGTTAAGTGCTGATTTTCGACTAAATCTACTACGAATGTATTCTTAAGAATAGTAATGTTTGGGTGCGTAAGAGCTTTTTTTATCAGTACGTCTAAGATTGCTCGTCCGGTTGCGTCACCCGCATGTGCAATTCTAGGCACGCTATGACCGCCTTCTAAAACTAGATGAAGTTGATTAAGTTTTTTATCCTTACTAAAAACGACGCCATGGTTTATCAACCATTCTGTAGCCTTATAACCAGATCTTGCTATGAACTCAAGAACCTCATGATCAACCAATCCATCTCCCGCCGTAATTGTGTCTTGTACGTGAGTTTTGATACTTTCCTCATCTTTCGTGAGGTGAACGATCCCACCTTGTGCCCAGGCGGTTGCTGAAATCGTTGGATCGCCTTTTGTGAGCAATTTAACCTTCTTGTATTTTGCTACCTCTAGCGCGACTGTAAGACCTGATAGTCCACAGCCAACAATTAAAACAGGGTTTTGAGAAATAGTATCTACCATGCTTGTTTACTAAAAAACACTTTTATTACCGTTGTTAGGATTATTCTTAAATCAAACCAAACAGACCAGTTTTCTATATAAAAAAGATCATGTTGAACTCTACGTCTAATGTCTTCTATATTGTTGATTTGTCCCCTTAAATCATTTACCTGTGCCCATCCAGTAATTCCGGGTTTGACTTTGTAACGACGGACATACCCTTTAACTTGCTTTTTAAAAGTCTCCTCATGATCAAGGGCATGAGGCCTAGGCCCCACTAGACTCATCCTTCCCTGTAAAACATTGATTATTTGAGGTAGCTCATCCAAAGATGTTTTTCGCAATAGTTTTCCAAATTTTGTAAATCTCTTGTCGTTTTGTTCAGCTTGCCTAGTGTCAGCATCACCATTTTTCATAAAAATCATTGTCCTAAATTTATAAATAACGAAAACCTCTCCGTCCCATCCTAGTCTTTTTTGTTTAAATATTACAGGACTTCCCGAGGAAAATAAGATTAATATCGATATGGGAATCATCAATGGTATTGCAAGTAAGAAGAAAAAAAGTCCTAGAGCAATATCTTCAAATCTCTTCAGTATTAAATTGACTCCAACCATTCTGTTAACGTTGAGATCGATAACAGGATATCCTAAAAATTCCGTCACAGAGTGATTTAATAAGGATAAATCAAATACATCTGGAATAAGTCGTACAGAAACATTTTTTAACGAGCAAATATTCACAATTTCCTCAACATTACTATTTGCTCTAAGTGGGAGGGTTAACCAAACTTCACAAACCTCCTCGTTTTCTAATGCCTTCGTGAATTTCCGTGTTCCACCCAAGATTTTTGTGTAATTTATCTTTTTACCCCACAGAGATTCGTCGTTGTCGAATAAACTCAAAACCTGATAACCACTTTCCGGACTTTTTCGAATCTGTTCGATAAGAGATTTTCCTAAGTTTCCGGCACCAAAAACAATAATTTTTTTTTGATTGATGCCCTTTTTCCGTAATTGTCGTACCGCAGTATAAACACAAGCCCTTATTGTTATGATCAGTAGTAAACTCAGAAACAGCCAAAGAAAAAATGGAAAAGGAGGTATCAGTAACTGTATGCTTAACATTAACCATACACCTGTAATTGCTACTCCAGAAAGAATGTAGGATAAAACTAGTCTACTGAATTGATCAGAGTAAGGCCTGCCGCGCCAGCTTCGATAAAGTTGGCCTTCTCTGAAAATTATGAAACAGAAAAGAACTTTTATCAGTACCAGAAGCGGAAGATATTTTGTTCCTTCAACTGTCATGTCAAATAATTGATAGATCATGTAAGCGCAAAAAGCAATTGAGCAGGCGTCTACTACTTTGCTTACAACCTCGACAGTGCCAGCGTATTCCTTGGTGAGAAATCTTGAATTTTGATGTAACAATTTATGATGTAAGGCTGTTAATTTGTTCTAACATTTTATATCTAAAACTTTCTGCAGAAAACTTTTTTGCGTTTTTTATGCAATCCGCTTTTCTAAATTCGATTTTTAAAAACTCTATTATTTTTTCAATTAAGTGATCCTCAGATTGTTTTAGAAAAAAAATACCTGTGGGGTTATCGGTTAGTTTTACATCTAAAACAGTTTCTCTAGCGCCACCTTCTCCAAATGCGATAACTGGAATTCCACATGCCTGAGCCTCTACCGATGATATCCCAAAGTCCTCTCTTGAGGCCTGGACGAATCCCTTCGCGCCTTTCAAAATATTAAATTTTTCTCGATTACTGGCTTCACCAATAAATCTAATATTGTTTTTTGCGATCTTTTTTAATCGAGGTAATTCAGGACCACTACCAACAATAATAAGGTTTTTTTCGGGTAATTTATTGAATGCTTTAACGATAAGATCCACCCGTTTATAAGCTACGAGTCTGCAAATCGAAACGAAAGCTCCATGATTTTCAAAATTATCCCCGTGGATGATTTCAACAGGAGGATAAATAACTTTAGAGTCCCGTCCCCAGTATTTTTTTATTCTATTTTGCACGAACTTACTATTTGCAATAATTTTATCTGGTTTCTGACCCGCACGAATATCCCATTCTCTGAGTTTTCGAATTTGAGTTTTAACGATCGGCCGTATTAAATTAAGGTAACGTTCTTGAGAGAGGTAATCTTGTTCCATATCCCACGCCCAGCGCATCGGGGTATGTACATATGCGAGATGTTTTGTTGTAGTTGCGTTTCTCTCTAAACCATGACAAAAAGCCCAGGAACTACTGACAATCAGGTCGTATTTTTTAAAATCGAATTTTTCTACTTGAGTAGGCATAAGATTAGCGAGATATTTATAGTTTTTTTTTATGAAGGGAATCTTTTGTAGTGAGCTTGTATAAATATTAGCAATGTTGCCACGATTAAAAATTGGGTTTTGAGTATCACCAATAATGCAAAACAAATCTAATCGATTAAACAGCCGTAAGATATTATCAAGTACTGTCTCCGCGCCAGCGTAGGTTACCAACCAATCGTGTGCGATAGCGACTTTACGAGTTGGTCTTTGCATTAAACTGGATTTTGTATGCGGTTATCATATGCTCTATTGTTTCGTTAATTGACGGACGATGCAATTGGACCCCATTTTGATTTAAAATTTCTGAAGTTTTTGTTGGATCACCAAAAATGATATTTTGTTCATCAGGCCTGAGAAATTTCACATCAGTCACAATTTTTGGAAAATGCTCCGTTTTTTCAGAAATGAGTCTTAGAATCTCACTAGCTTTATGAGCCTCCCCTGAACAAATATTGTAATCTCCTGAAGGAGCATTTACCTGGACAAGGCTTCGTACAACTGCAGCTGTCCAGCGTACATCATTAAATTCTCTTTGTATCTCAATATTACCTAAGCGAATGACAGGCTTTTTCTTCATATGAGCGTCAAAAATTTTCGGGGTAAAGAAATTTTTTTTTTGTCCCATTCCTATGGAATTAAAAAGGCGTAGCGACACAATTATGTTTCGCGAGGCTGTATTTTTGCAGATAAATTCCATAGCAAGCTTACTAGCAGCGTAATGACTCTTAGGGTTAAAAAGAAAGGTTTCTGATATGGGGTTGTTGGAACTTGCATAGATGTGGCATGTGCTAGCTATGAATATTCTTTTACTTTCGAAATTTTTTTCGATAGCGGAAATTAGATTTTGGCTGCCGATGACATTTGTTTCGTAAATTAAAGAAGGGGAGTGACTTGTAACATGACTGAGCCCTGCTAAATGTACCACAACGTCAAAATCTATATTCTCAATTTCTTTGCGTAGGGTCAGCTCGTCTAAGATATTACTTTTTAATGAAACTACTTTGTATTCGAAATTACCTAGCTCACTAAGCAGATGCTTCCCAATAAAACCATTTCCACCAGTTAGAAGAATTTTCATTTAATTGATTGTCCAATTGATTGTAAATCGTATTCCACCATGACCTTTGCAAGTTCCTGAATCGAGGTCCTCGCTTTCCAGTTCAACTCGTTATTTGCTTTCGTCGAATTACCCAAAAGAACGTCCACTTCCGCGGGTCTATACAATTTTTTGTCAATGCGGATGATGGTGTCTCCTGTTTGGGTGTCTATGCCTACTTCATTCTCTTTTGCCCCCTGAAATTTGATTTCAATACCGGCCTCTTTGAAAGCCAGCTTAGCAAAATTTCGAATTGTTTCATTTTTACCGGTAGCTAATACATAATTTTCCGGTTTTTCAGCTTGCAACATTTTCCACATGCCCTCAACATAATCCGCAGCATAACCCCAGTCTCTCCTAGCATTTAGATTACCGAGAAAAAGTGTGGTTTGGATTCCATGTTTTATTCGAGCAACGGCTGATGTAATTTTTTTTGTTACAAACTCCTCTCCTCTCAGTGGGCTTTCGTGGTTGAATAATATGCCGCAAGCTGCAAAAACTCCATAGCTTTCCCGGTAATTGACCGTAATCCAGTGAGCATAAAGTTTAGAAACAGCATAGGGGCTCCGTGGGTAAAAAGGAGTATTTTCATCCTGGCTCGAGCTTTGAATCAAGCCATACATTTCCGATGTACTTGCCTGGTAGAAACGAATATTTTTGTCCACAATCCTTATTGCTTCAAGAAAGTAAAGTGGTCCGAGGCTGTTAATATTCGCAGTTAATACCGGATTTTCAAAGCTAGAGGTTACAAAACTTTGAGCCGCAAGATTATATATTTCGTGGGGTTTGTGTTTTCTTACAACGTTGGACACAGCTACGGGGTCTGTGATGTCAAGATCAACTAACTCTAAACAATTGTTTTCATAAATCATCAATTCTTGCAATCTCCAAAAATTTAGTGTGCTTGAACGCCGATAGCAACCGACTATTCGATAATTTCTATCCAGGAGAAATTTTGCGAGATAAGCTCCGTCTTGCCCTGTTATACCAGTTATGAGTGCAATCTTTTTCAATTCTTCTTTCCTAAAAGTTGAGTAATTGGTTTCCACTAGCTACTATGTTAAACAAAAATGAATATTCCACTAATAATAAACCTAACATTGCAGGATTTTAGAGATCGTTATGCTGGTTCGATCTTCGGAGTTGTTTGGGCTTTAATCGGCCCTCTGGTGATGATAGGAGTCTATTTGATTGTTTTTACCGAGATAATGGGGTCAAGGTTAGCGGGTACCTCGAACCTCTCAAGTTTTAGTATATTTTTGATTTCGGGACTTTTACCATGGTTGACTTTCACGAGTACTGTGATGAGGACCTCCTCAAGTTTTATAGATAAAAAACCAATAATAACTAAAATACGGGTAGACTTGAGCCTTTTTCTTTGTCACATCTCGCTGTCTGAGTTTATTACACTTTTGGTGTCTGTCGGGATTTTTACAGCAATTTACGTTCATTTATTAAATGAAAAAATTTCTATTTATCTATTAATAAACCTTTTTTGTCTTTTGTTAGTGCAGCAGATTTTTGCTTATGCCATTGGTGTAATTTTTGGAGTTGTAAATGTTTTTTACAGAGATGTTAGAGAATTTTTATCCATTTTTTTGAACATTTGGTTTTGGATGACGCCTATAGTATGGGTTCCTTCAATTGCGCCTCAGTGGCTACAGAGCTTACAAAGTGATGTCAATCCATACTTTTGGTTTCTTGAAGAATATAGAGGAATATTTCTCCATGCGAATGTATCTCAGTTAGACAAATTTTTATTTTTAATGATCATCTCTTTTGTTGTTTTTACGGCGAGTATTTTTTTTGTTAAGAGTTTGGAAAAGGAAATTCGAGATCATCTTTGATTTTAGAAAGTGTTATTTTGTTAACAGTTGAGAATTTAAACAAGAACTTTAAACTTTATAAAAAGCCGTCAGATAGGCTCTTTGAACTCTTCTTACGCAAAAAAAAACATATTGTCTATTCCGCAATCTCCAGCTTAAGCTTCGAATTACAGCAGGGAGAATCATTAGGGGTCATTGGTCCGAATGGCGCTGGCAAATCCACTTTGATGAAATTATTAACAGGACTGTTGATTTCAGATAGCGGAAAAATATTTATCGACGGCAAAATTACAGGCCTTATTGAACTCGGTACTGGATTTAATCCGGAACTAACCGGAGAGGTGAACATTAGAAATAACGCATTATTATTGGGGATGAATGATACCGAAATTTCCAATCGCTTCGATGCGATTGCAGAGTTCGCAGAAATCGGGAACTATTTGAATAAGCCACTTAAGGTTTATTCTTCCGGAATGGTAATGCGATTAGCCTTTGCGGTTGCAATTCATTCTGATCCAAAATGTTTTTTAATTGATGAGGCGCTAGCTGTTGGCGATGCCTACTTTCAGCAAAAATGTACGCGAAAAATAATGAGTTTTAAAGAAAATGGCGGTAGCCTGATCTTAGTATCCCATGATATGAATGCAATAAAGCTTCTTTGTGACAAAGTTCTTTTACTAAATGAAGGAAAATGTTTGGAATTAGGGGAACCCGAATCGACGGTAAATTCTTACAATAGACTTTTAGCTGGATTTAAAAACTCGGGCAATGAACTTTCTCAACAGTCTAAAGAACCGGGGTATGGAACATTACGTGCATCGATTGAGGATTTTTCTTTCAATGGTATCAAAGCCGAAAATTATATTTTTAAGTCGGGAGAAAAAGTAAGCCTAAAACTAAAGATTCGCTGTGACTATGATTTAAATGATTTGGTTGTCGGATTTTTAATTAGAGATCGTTTTGGCCAAGACGTTTTCGGAACCAATACCCTGCTTCATGGCTGTCTCATTAAAGTTTCTGCAGGAGATCTTTTGGATATACTCTGGGACTTTAATCTTAATCTCGGATTGGGGAAATATACTCTCACAGTTGCGTTACATTTAGGACCAGATCACACAGTCGAGTGTTTACATTGGGCAGATGCAATTTGCTCATTTGATATCTCAGAGTTCGACGGTAGTAAATTTATTGGAATATGCAGTTTGAAACCAACGTTGGTAATAAATAAATAAAAAATCTTGTGAGAGAAAGAAATGGACGAAAAATTTTATTTGCGCTTTGAGGATCTTCATCGCGGAGACACGAAAAGGTTGCTTGACAAGTTTCAAGTGTATGAGCCAGTTATTTCCCTGATTTGCCAGGAAACGGATGATGCAAAATTTTTGGACTTAGGATGCGGAAAAGGCGAATTCTTAAGTTTTATATCCGCTTGTGGAGGGGATACAATCGGCGTCGAGAAAAACTCTATTAATCGAAACTCAATAAAAAAAAATGACAAAATTATTTTTGAACATGACGATGCCTTATCGTGGTTAAAAGGTCAAAAGGATGCCTCTTTTGATTTTGTAAGCGCGATGCATGTTATTGAACATCTAGATTTTCCATATCTCTATGAATTAGTTGGAGAAATAAAGAGAGTGCTAAAAAAAGAGGGTATTATGCTTTTTGAAACACCAAACCCGGATAATCTAACTGTGGCTACCAAAAACTTTTACACGGACCCAACACACTTGAGGTTAGTGCCAGTAAACTTAGCAAGTTTCATAATCCAAGACCATGGATTTTCTAGGGCTTATTCATGGGGGGTTAATGAATCGCCCAATATCGGGAAATCCCCATGTCTAAATGATGTTTTGGGCGGGGCTAGTCCAGATTATGCAATATTTGGCCTGGTCACCAGAAGTGCCTTTGAAGGTAAATTAGATAAAATCTTACAACTTTCTAGAGGTCGTTCAACGAAACAGATATGTGATTTATTTGAGCAAAGATATCAAAATGACTATTCAATAGTACTTGAAGAGTTGAAAAAGATCGAGTGTAAAATTGTGGAACAGAACTGTTACTATAGAGATCAAATTTTTGAATCAAATAGAGAATTAAATAAAGAAATAATCCGTTTGAGGCATACGCTGGAGAGTGAGTTAAATAGTATTTATCAGAGTAAATCATGGCGGGTTACTGCTCCTTTGAGAGTCCTTGCGAAATTTTTGAGAGGTGCAACAAAAATAATACTTAATGCGTTGGTCAGCTTTAAAAACAACTCAAAGCGCGATTTTTTCACCATATACTCACACAAGTTTCGAAGATTTTTCGAGAATTTATTAAGTGACTCTGATGGGAAAAATTGGAATCATATAAACTCGAAAAAAGGAGCTTTCTTTGACAAATATAAACGGATACTTGACAAAGCGGTAAGAAAAAAGAAATAAATTGAGAGTTTTAGTTGATTTGCAGGGCGCCCAGGGGTTCGGCGCGGGTAGGGGTATTGGTCGATATACCCTCGAGTTATCCCGCGCGTTGTTTGCGTTGAATCAAGCTAATTTAGAGTTATTTTTCCTGATAAATTTTTCTGTTCAAGAGAATTTAGAAAATACGATTGATTATCTAAAAGAGTTCTGTCCTCGAGGGAATATGAAAGGTTTTTTTGTACCCGACTCGGGGGATTTCGAGACTCGTTCGTGGAGGCAACAGGCAAAATTAATTCGAAGTGTGAAGATCAAAGAAGTCAATCCGGACGCGATTATTCTTACGAGCTTATTTGAGCCGTTAGGAAGTAGGGTTTTGTCTGAGATTGATGAGTTTAAGTGTTGCCAGATTGTTATTTTGTACGATTTGATCCCATATGAGGATCCAGAAACATACTTGACGAGAGAGAAAGATCGAAAAAATTATAAAAGGTCAATTCACCAGTTACTAAAAAGTGATTTGATTCTTTCTATTTCAAACTACACAACAAACATTTTTTTGAAAAATTTTTGTGAAAGATTCACCGCTCCGGTGGTGACTATAGGTGCAGCAACTGAAAAAAAAATATCTCCTGGCAACGTGTTAAAGGAATGTCAATTTGACGCACTAGGAAAATTTGGGATAGAAAAAGAGTTCATACTCACTATTTCCGGGCAAGATAAACGCAAGAATCTAAAAACTCTCTTGCTCGCGTTTTCAAGCCTTCCTCATTCGGAGAGGAAAAGAATACAGCTTGTAGTTGTTTGCGACATGGAAAGTTCCGTCATAAATTCTTTTGAGGATAAGTTTGCTTTCAACTCGGAAATACAGAACGAAGTTATTTTTACCGGTCCTGTTAAGGAGGATGATCTCGATCTTTTATATTCAAACTGTAAGTTATTTGTTTTCCCCTCTACGATGGAGGGTTTTGGTCTACCTGTTTTAGAAGCAATGTCATTTGGTTGTCCTTGTGTTGTTTCGAATTCTACGAGCTTACCCGAATTAGTCGGAGACGCAGCTGTCAAATTTGATGCAAATAATGCTCCTGAACTAAAAAGAAAAATCTCTGAATTAATTTTTGACACATCTAAACTAAATACTCTATCTAAGTTGAGTGTGGAAAAAAGTAAACAGTATGATTGGTCAGATGTAGCAGAAAAGGCTGCGCGTGCTATTCGTAGTCTGAAGTCTAAGAAAAAAAGATATTTTTTCACCTCACAGGGTCAAAGAGAGGGGTTGAAGGCTAAAAAGAAATTAGCTTATATTTCTCCTTTTCCTCCCGAAAAAACAGGTATTTCAAAATATAGTTCTGACCTGATTCCTTACTTGTCAAAATTTTATGATATTCACTGCGTTGCAATTTCAAATTACCCAACTAGTCTGGCTAATATTCACAACCGATATTTTAATGTAATCAGTAAAACCCAGTTTAAAGAAAAATTTCTTGAGTATGAAAGGGTTCTGTATCACTTCGGAAACTCTGAGTTTCACTTGCCCTATTTTGAGCTTTTGGAAAACTACCCAGGCGTTGTTGTATTACATGAAGTATTTTTAGATGGTTTATGCGCTCTAAGAGACGATCATTTCCAGATGCTATTTGACTCACATGGAGCATCGAGCACTTACGCGCTTTTTTCCCAAAAATTTGCCCAAAGAAACAGTTTAACTAGGTACCCTTGTAGTCTTGAGGTAGTGGACCAATCGGTTGGTTTGATTGTTCACTCAAAATTCGCAAAGAGGTTGCTCACAAACTGGTACGGTTGTGAAATTTCGCGGAAGTGTAAGCTTATTCCCTTTTTGAAAGAAAATAAGCCCTTAAATACGGAAATACGAGAGAGTGAGTTCTACAACGATGAGGTTGTAGTCTGTTCTTTTGGATATTTAGGTCCAGGTAAGATGAACCTGCAACTCTTTGATGCGTGGTCAAACTCAATTTCCGATCAGTCCAAATTGGTTTTTGTCGGACCAGATGGTGATGAGGATTATGCTGCCGAATTAAAAAGAAAGGTAATGGCGTCAGGCAATGGTGACAAGGTAATTTTTACTGGTTGGGTAAGCGAGGAGGATTACAATTATTGGCTTAGTGTTGCTACTGTTGGGGTTCAATTGAGAATAGGTTCAAGGGGCGAAACGTCCGCCTCTCTTTTCGATTGCATGGCTAACGGAGTTCCGGCCATTGTAAATGTGCATGGGGATACGGCAGATTTTCCAGAAGATATCGTTCACAAATTAAAAGGTAATTCAATTGTCCCTGAACTGATAGCCGGACTGAGGCTTTTGGTTGACAACGCAAGACTTAGAAGAAATTTGTCGCTTAAGTCGAGAGAGTACTTAACAAAGAATCATTCGCCAGAATATTCTGCAAAAAAGTATTTTTCTATAATTGAGAACTTTTATTCTGATAGAAGCTTCAACTTGCCCCTAGAGTTATCTCGACTGAAAAGTTCGAACATGTTTAAAACAGAGGGGGAATTAGACTGTTTTATCAATGCACTTTTAAAGACCTCCCTCCCTTCTTTTAGACCAAAAACACTCTTTATTGATGTTTCGGAGATTATAAGAGGAGATATTCGAACTGGGATTCAAAGGGTTGTTAGAAACCTAACAAGAGCATTTACAGATAACAACGTCAGTAAAAACGGACTAAGGATTGAACCGGTATACTCCACTGATAGTGCAAACCAGTATTTTTGTGCGGGGACTTTTTTGACACGTCTTTTTCAGTTACCCGTGCCTCTTGAGGATAGGCCTATAGAGGCTAAAGCTGGTGATATTTTTTTGGGACTGGATTTACAGCCAATCATCATTCCGAAAAAAAAGGGAGTCCTTCTTGAAATGCAATCAAGAGGTGTTAGTGTGCAATTTATTGTTTATGATATTTTACCACTGACTCATAGAGAATATTTTTCCCCCGGTGTTTACCAACATTTTTTTAATTGGGTGGAAACAATCTCATTATTTGAAAAGCTACTGTGTATTAGTGATACCACCAGAGGAGAAATAGAACGTTTTTTACAAGTATTTTTTCCAGAAAGACTAGATGACATAGAATTACATAGCTTCCTTTTGGGTAACGAAATCACTGATGAGGATGCTAGTAAAGGTGAGCCGAAAAATGCAGAAAAAATTCGGGGACTGATGAAGCTCAATCAACTCTATTTAACAGTTGGCACGTTAGAGCCTCGAAAAGGCCACGAAGAGACGTTAAAAGTTTTTGACTTATTATGGAGTCGAGGAGACAAAGTTGCGATTGTATTTGTCGGAAAAAAGGGGTGGGAGATAGATGAATTAGTAAGGAAAATAAAAAACCATAGAATGTTTGGTCGTCAGTTATTTTGGTTGGACGACTGCAGTGATGAATTTCTAATTGAGATTTATGAAAACGCATCCGGTTTGGTAGTTTCATCAAGAGCTGAAGGATACAGTTTGCCAATAGTAGAAAGCCAAAACTTCGGCATGCCGGTTTTTGCGAGAGACATAGCCGTGTTTAGAGAGATTGGGCAAACATACAACAATATAACTTTTTACAATGGGGAGGATGTGGAGCGTATTGCGGCGCAGTTTACAGAATGGAAAACTTGTTTGCGAAGAAGAAACCGTGGTGAAAATAAGGGTTCAAAGACAATATGTTGGAAGAAAGCAACAAAAGATCTTCAGAAAATCATAATTGGTTAAGCTTAGACTTTGATACTAGGTTTAGCCTTGGTACACTAATTAGAATTGAAACTGAAGCGCTTATTAGTAATATCGGCGCTAAAGAGGGGTTTTGAAGATTAAATGAGAACATTTTTTTGTGTTTGGGCGAAAAATTTCGTTAACAATCGTTTTTATTTGTCCAAATATTAAGGTTCATGGAGTATACTCATGTATATTCATGTGTTTGTAAGTTGCAGATAAAGCTGCGTTTTAAGGAAAAAAAGGAAAAAACATGTCCGCAGAATTAATCCACCAGATGTATATTGCCTACTATCAAAGGCCTGCCGATCCTGCAGGTTTAATCTACTGGCAGGACCAGTTGAATGCTAACGGAGGGGGAGAGACCGGCTGGAATGCTGTTGCCGCCGCCTTTGCGAATGCAGCTGAATCATCCGCGCTTTACGGTAACCAAACCCTAGCCCAAAAGATCTCAGCAATTTATGTAGCAGCTTTCGAACGGGCTGCCTCATCTGATGAGGTTGCTTTTTGGGAAGCTTCAGGTTTCAATGCGGCACAAATCGGCTTCGCAATTGTAAACGGAGCGCAAAACGACGACTTGTCCACCGTGACGAAGAAAGTGGATTATGCTGAAGCTTTTGTTACAGCCCTTGACCCTGCCGGTACCGGAGTAGGTCCATTCGCATTTCAATATGTTGACCCTTCATTGGGTAGGGGGTTAATGGATGTAATTACAAAGGACTCAGATGTGTCGGCCGCTACTGTTAGCAGTCAGGTATCCTCCACTTTACCTACTTTGGTTACAGTCAATCTTACTTCCGGAGCCGATACTGTCACACCCACCACAAATGCTGCGGAAGAAATTAATGCTGCTCTGGGCGGGTCTTCTCCCTCTCTGGGCAGAACAGACCAGATCGATGGTGGAAGTGCGCAAGATACGATTAATGTAGCAATGGATGGTAATTTCCTTTTAGGATTTAGCTCAGGTTTCATGAAGGACGTGGAAATCGTAAATTTAGCTGCGACCGCTTCTTCTGTAACACCTAAAACATTTAATTTTACAGGCGTATCAGGTGTTGAAACTGTAAACGTAGGTGCTGCCAATGCTCCTATCATTGTCTCAAACATTTCTGACACTGGTTTAACTCTTAACCTAAGTGGTCAGTCTACTGGCGCTTTTGATGTAGGCTTCGCTACAGGAACAATAAGCGGATCAGGTTCATCACTAACGGTTGGCCTAACAAATGTTGGTTCAACTGGTACAAATGTTTCACTTACCGCTAATTTGGTTACCGAAATGGATCTCATAAGTTACGGGACGGATAACCATATTGATCTTAGCGGTTCTGTGAACGATATAAAGAATATTTCCGTAGCTGGAGCTGGTGACCTGGTTATTGCAGGGATTCCTTCCACTGCCTCTGGGTTCACTGCCGCGAGCGCAGGTGGAGACGTTACTCTTACTGTTGACACAGACAGTAACACCGCTATGTTGGCAAGTGGTCAAACCATCACAGGTGGAGCCGGTTTTGACTCATTGAGTGTTCAGGGCTCTGGGATAGCTGCTGCTGCTTCAACGAGCATTGAAGAATTAATATTTGACGGTTCAAGTACTGAGGCAATAGTTCGTGCAACTGGTATGGCAGGGTTAAATACTCTCACGTTCTCTGGTAACAGTTCTGCCTCTATTTCCGGTTTATCCGACCAGGCTCTGACCGTAAACGCAATTCTGGATGGAGCGGGTCAACAGGTTGTTGTAAGCGGCTCTGGCGCCGTAACTGTTAACTTAAATGCTAACCCAACACAGGTTGCTCTAGAGAACAGAACAGATAATGATTTCGACTTTAAGGCTAGTACAACGGCAGGTATTGATATAACCGTCGGTACTTATACAAGTGCTTCTGGTACATATGTTTTGAACAATTCACAGGGTGATGTTGGCATAACTGTAGATTCAACATCAGTGTTTGGTTCTCACGTGCAGGCCAGTGGTGCCTCAACGATAAGTATTTTAGGTACGGGTAACCTTGCAGCAACAGTCTCAGGGCAAAATACGAAAACAATAACGGTGAATGCTAACTCAGGAACCCTTGCCGTCGGTTCATCTGCGGCTACCACCTTTAATCTGACAACGCTTTCTAACATTACACTTGGTGGAACAACCAGTAGGTTGTCAGGCGTTCAAACAATGTCGATCGACGTTGCTAAAAATACTGCTGACCTTAGTGGGGGCAACTTAGGGTTTCAGGATATGCAGAATTTATCATTAGCAGGTGCTGGAACAGGAGCAACCGTTCTATTGAATGATGTATCTGGTAGTGGAAATAATATGGTGCTCACAATGAGTGGGCTTGAAGGTGGTGTTTCGGCATTCAACGTGTTTAATAACAGTGGAAACGTAACCATTGCGGCCGGAAGTATGACCGGTACCATTGATATCGCATCTCTTGACGTGTCGGGAGCCGGTTCAATAGTTGTTTCAACCGGAACTGCCGGTAACTTCTCCGCCGGCACTGTCAATGCTGCTGGCGCATTTACCCTAGATGCTGCCGCTCATACCTCTGGTTCAGGCTCAATTGCTGTCGGTTCATTCTCCGCGAGTGGTGCAGTAAGTATTTCCTTAGGTTCAGGAAGTGGCGATGCGACACTTACAGATGTTGAAGGTGAGGGAACCTTCACTTTAGACGGAAGTAATTTCGGCGGTACGATTGATGTAGGTACCCTAACCGCCGGTGGTAACACAACTGTATCAATGGGTTCAGAAGGATATTTCAGTGCAAGTACAATTGGTACTGCGGGTTCATTTACTCTTGATGGTGCTGCAGCTGTTACTGGCCAGACTACAATTCAAGGGGTTACAGCTGGCGGAGGTATAACTATCTCGATGGGCACTGGAACTGGTGGTATAACTCTCGCTTCTGGTGCAACTGGTGGAAACTTCACTCTCGACGCCTCAACGTTCGGCGGTACCATAGATGTTGAAAATGTCACCGCCTCAGGCTCTTATGTAGTATCTGTCGGGACAAACGGCGATCATAGCGCAGGACACGTTGCTACTCAGGGCGCATTTACCGTAGATGCTGCTGCATCACAATCCGGTGCAGTTACAATCACTGGAGTGACTGCCGGAGGTAATCTTACTATTTCAATGGGTGCCGGTACAGGTGCATTGTCGTTGGTCTCAGGATTAACGGCCGGAAACTTCACGGTTGATGCGTCAACCTTTGGGGGTGCGATTGATGTGACTAATGTCACAGCCTCTGGTGCAGGTACTGTGTCTATCGGTACAGCTGGAGACTTTAGCGCGGGAAATATTGCTACTCAGGGCGCATTTACGTTGGATGGTGGCGCAGCCTCTACTGGCTCTGTAACGTTAACCGGTGTCACCGCGGGTGGTAATTTAACCATATCGATGGGTACCGGGACTGGAAGCATTACTCTTACCTCGGGCAACACCGCAGGAAGCTTTACTTTGGATGCCTCTAACTTTGGCGGCGCAATAGACATATCCAATGTGACGGCATCTGGAGCAGTTGTTGTTTCAACTGGTACCTCTGGCGACTTTAGCGCCAACCAAATCCATACAACTGGAGCTGTGACTGTTGATGGCGCTGCTGCGTCAACTGGTACTGTTTCGTTAACTACGATTACGGCCTCCGGTGCGGTAACTCTCTCTATGGGATCTGGCTCAGGTTCATTGTCAGTTGCTACGAATATAGATACGGAAAAGGGGTTCATCCTCGACGCAGCTAAGTTTGGCGGAACAATTGATATTGCCTCAGTTTCGGCCTCAGGCGCTTCCACAGTTTCTGTTGGCGGAGGCGACTATAGTGCGGGACAAACTATTATGGGAGGGAACTTCACACTCGACGCTTCAACCTCAACGACTGGGTCAGTAACATTGACGACCGTCTCTGCAGGAGGAAATGCGAGCATCACCATGGGCGGAGGGTCAGGCGCTGTTGCGGTTGGAAGCGCGCAAGGTGGTGGTTCGTTCTCGATTGATGCGTCAAGCTTCTCTGGAACAACAACTGTAACGACAGTTTCAGCATCCGGCGCTGTTACGATTAGCCTCGCTGGTAAAGACCAGGGAGCCTTTAGTGCTGGTGTGATTCAGAGTGATGGAGCGGTTAATCTTACGCAGGCTCAAGCAGGTTCTGGGTCGCTCACAACGAGTTCGATTGATGCCTCGGGAGCCATTACAATATCTCTTGGTACTGGAACCGGAAGCGGCAATATAGCGGTGACTGGCGTAGTGACAACGGGAGGCTTCAGCCTAACAGGCGATCAGTACAGTGATGTAACTTTGAATAATGTTACGGCCTCAGCCAGTTTGACAGTTAATATCGCTGGAAGCGGTTCAATAACGGCATCAAGTTTGAATACGGGCGGTGCATTATCGATTACCAAGGCTTTAGGTAGTGGAGAGACGGCTGTGCTTCAGGAAATTTCTGGTGGCTCAGTTTCGATTACTTTAGGAGCAGGTTCAGGGCATGTAAGTGCGAATACTATTGATGCCGGGGCGTTTACCTTTAACGCGGCGGCGTCCACTGAGGCTGGTAATGCGCATAACTTAGGAGTCGTTTCTGCTTCGGGAGCACTTACGATTTCCTTAGGATCAACCACCGATCTTTTAGTGTCAGCGATCGTAGTTTCAGCTGCGGGAACAATAACGAAAGGTACCGGTAGCTCAGATCTTACGGTTAACGTAGGTATTACGGCGAATGGAGCCCTCACTCTTAACGGTGGTGGTTCTGGAGTGATCACTGTGAGTACTATTGGAACCGCTGGAGGATTTACCTTCGGTGGTGAGAATATGAGTACAGGTGGAGAGTACTTCTCGGCCAATACCATCACAGCCACATCGGGGGATATCACGTTTAATTACGGCACTGGAGGTAATGGATTCATAGATGTGTCGGCTATAAACACAGTTAGTGGATTTACTCTTACTGGGGCAAGTTTGACAACAGGTGATATTGTTCTAGCTAGCTTGTCAGCCACGCAGGGTATCAACATTAACCTAGGTGGAATGTCGGGAACAATTTCAGCTGCAGCGGTTGACACGGATGGAGCGTTTGTTCTTAATGCTGGAGGCGCTAGTAACCTGCAAATTGACATTGAGACTTTATCAGCGAGTGCTGCAACGGTCACATTAGGAGCAGTTTCTGATTCAGCGCAGGCCAACGGGATTTCCTCGATTCAGGCAGATAGCTTCACACTTGCCGGAACCAATTATCGCGAGATCTTCACTGCTCATGACATTTCTGCCAGCAGCGTTAGCATATCGTTTGGCGATCTTTCTGATGCGATTAGCGTATCATCAGTTGTTGCCGAGACGTTTAGCTTTGCTGGAGGCGATGGAGCGAACTTCAGTGCGACGATCACTCAACTTGATATCGGTGCCGCTGACTTCACGTTTACAATGCCTGAGTTGGGTAACGGCTTGACGATAACAAGGTTTGGATTCAGTGCCTCAGGTACTATGGTGGGAACGCATAATGCTGATACAGTAAGTGCTTCCTCTTCGTCTGCTGCTGGTGACACGATTAAGTTTGAATTCAACATGGGAGAAGATAGTGTTACTGACACCCTGGGATACTTTAACGGTGGAGGTAAGGATTTAGTTAAGATACTGAACTTTGATAAAGATAGTGATGATCTTAAGACTAATATGGCGGGTAACGCTACGGCGGTTGGTACGACTACAGCGGCTAGTATCATAGGTGGTGCGCTAGGTGCTTCAATATCCGCGTCCGACTTAACGGCGGGTAGTGCTACTGCGACCTTCGTATATAACGGAGACATGTTCTTCGTTGGTAATTCGGCGGGTGCCATAGATTCAACGTTCGCCGACGGTGAGGTAGTATTCCAGTTTGTTGGAATTACTGACATATCCGGAAGTGATATTACCGCTATCTAATTAGTCACTACGTAGTTTCAGAAAAAGGGGAAGTATTTATACATTCCCCTTTTTTTATCTTGTAGAAGATTTATGCAACAAGTCTAGAAAGCCTGACAACCGGATATATGATGCCTGAGAAAAAGAGGTCAAAATCAAAGAGAAGTTCAAATAAAACAGCTAGCAGTAGAGTTTCAAGCACCAAGTCACTTTCATCAAATCCCTCTCAGGCTTTCTCCCAAGAAAAAAAAGTAGACTTACCTGTCTTTTTGAGGGAATTTGACGGCTTGTTAAATAAAGGTGATTTTGATAAACCTCAGGCCATGTTGGATAGTCTCCGTGGATTAAAAAAATGGCAGCGGCTTAATTTACAGTCGGTTATTGACTATAAAAGAGGAAATGAAGCGCTTGCTGAGGATTTGATACGACAAGCCCTTAGGGAACCCGATGTCAAACCTACGATTAACAGAAATCTAGCTGGTATGTTGATAAATCAAGGACGGATGCGCGAAGCACTTCCGTTCGCAGAAGTTGCCTACCGGGAAGATAAGAAAGATATTAAAGCAGCGCAATTATTCTTAAACTGCCTACTAGATTTGGGCAAGGCGGATTTAGTTTTGCAAGAGACAGAAGAAATTTTAAAATTGCATCCAGAAGACAAGGTAGTATTAGTTAGCAGAGCATCTGCCCTGCGAAGTGCAATGAACGAGAGTGCTGCGGCCGAAGAACTCGATAGATTGATTGAGAAATTCCCAGATGAACCAGTAATCCATAGGATAAAAGCTGATTTGCTAGGAGATAAAAGCACCGCAAAAGCCTTGCCGTTTTATGAAAAAGCGCTAAGCATATCAGTTGAAAAAAAAGGGAAGCCGGACCCTGCAATTCAATGGAATATGAGCTTACACCTTTTGAGAGCTAGAGACCTAGAACGTGGTTGGGAATGCTGGGAGCAGGGATTTCATCCAATAGTCGGAACAATGGGGAGAAATTTACCAAAGCGGATAACTTCTATGCCCCGGGCTGATGATGGGAAAAAAATTGACCCTAACAAATGGACAATTGTCTGTGCAGAACAAGGTATCGGTGACCAGATACTTTTTATGCACAGCATGAATGAAGCCATAGATGAATTAGGAAAAATTTTGTACATTACAGAAAAAAGATTATATCCAATCATAAAAAGAAGTTTTCCCAAGATGGAAGTGGGTACTCAAGGGGTTACATACGACTGGACAAGAAACAATTTAAAAAAAAATGGGTATATACCGTTAGGTAGCATCCCACGAAGACATCGTAAAACAGTTGAGGCATATAAAAACCATCGGGCACCATTTCTAAAAGCAAACAAACAACTATATGATAAGTATCGTGCGAAATTATTGGCCCTTGCGAACGGTAGGCCAATTATTGGTGTTTCGTGGAAAGGTGGTTATTGGCAGATCCAACGGAAAACTAAGGAATTAGAACTCGAAAACTGGGAACCAATATTTAAGAGGAGTGCACTATATGTGAATCTTCAATATGGAGATATTTCCAAAGAAGTGAGTTATCTCCGAGAGAAAAAACATGATCTTATGGTATTTCCTGAACTAGATTTCAAAGTTCATATTGATGACTGGGTTGCTATAGCTGGGGCGTGCGACGGAATTATTTCAGTATCTACCGCATTAGTTCATTTTGCCGGTGCTATTGGACAGAAAGTAGCTGTGGTAATGCCAGGAGAACAGGGACCATGGCATCTAGGTTTGCAAGATACCGAATCAATGGCTTATAAAAACGTAAAAATATTTAGGCCAACATCTAAAGAATCTTTACCTCAATTAATTGAACGGGTAAGTAATTTGATAACATGAAATATAAAGATAAATATTTATCGGTAACAGCGGAAGCGATTCCAATATTTGATACCGATAGGCCTAGTCAAGCCCTTGTTGACTTATTTAATCCTGACAATAATCAGTTAGCAGCTCAATCGCAGGGAATAATATGTCGTGTGAATGGGATCGTCCATGAGATGAGTGAATCTATTGCAATGGGTATCAATGACACTAGACTGCACTGCATTATGCCGATACTAATATATGGGCGGAAACAAGGATTAAATGATGAGTTTTTTAGTGTCTCTAATAACTTACTGATTAAACAAAGTGAACTGGCAAGGGATTTATTGGTTTCAGTTAGACCGAAATTTTTTGAAAATTCACTTTCGTTATTGGATAGAATTTTCACAACTGACAAGTTTGTTTATTTAATTTTTAATATTGATGACGAAAAGTCAATTTTCACAGCTATAGAGAAAATATCCCAACAAAGGGGGGCAATTACCATTCATAACCCGCAATATAAGAATACAACAAATCTAATGAAATTCTGCCTAGACAAAAATATACACCTCATAGAAAATATAGATGGCTCAGCAGACCTTTTCCGGTTCTAAAAGAGAAGCTCGATGGTAACACCGCGTAAGTCGGATATTTTTGACAGAACACTAAAGGACCACAGGGGCTATATTTATACCGCGATATTTTTGTCTATCTTTGTTGCGTACTTGCCCGTTACCCCAATCGTATATATGCGAACAGTATTTGGTCCAGTCATAAATAGCCAAAGCCTTTCCTTTTTATTGTCGCTAGCAATGCTACTCGTATTGGCTTTAGTGGTCAATGGCATTCTCGAGTGGATCCGAGAAAGAGTTCTACTATCAGCGACGATTTCATTTATCGGCACATTAGAAGAAAAGGTCTTCAATGTCACCTTTGAACAAACTCCAGATAGATGGACGGAAGGAGCCAGAGCGTTTTCAAATATGCGTATTTTGAGAAGCTTCATGGTTTCCCCTGTGTCGGGTGCCATATTTGATGCCCCATTCTCTCTTCTTCTCTTAGTAGTTATTTTCCTTATTCATCCATTAATGGGCGCTTTCTCATTGTTTGGTTTATCTATCGCACTAATGATTGGAATTTTAATTGAGAAGAAGGTACAGCCCGAACAAGAATTTGCGTCAGAAAAACAAAATATCGCTAGACAAGAACTTAATTTGATGCACAACAATGCACTTTACTGCAATGCTATGGGAAATTTAAAGTATTTGTACCAAAAATGGTTTACTAATCAAAAGCAGTTTCTGGTTTTCCAGGCAAAAGCCTCATCGTTACAATCGCTAGGACAAAGTGTGAGCCAGGTTGTAATGATGGTGCAAGGGTCTATGCTGCTAGGTGTTGGTACTTTTCTGACTCTCATTGGAATGATGTCCCCTAGTATGGCTGGGAACTTGATTATAGCCAAATTCATAGGTGCCCTGGCAATTAGACCAACGATGATGATAGTGATGGCATGGAGTAGCGTCATCTCAGTTAGAGAGGCTGTACGAGATCTTCGAACTTTTTTAGAAACATCGGGTATACCGAATACGAGCGGTATCAAACTACCAAGACCAGAAGGTAAACTTACCGTTAGCGATATAACTTTCCAACAGGGTGCAAACGGAAAAAAAATACTAGATTCAGTTTCTTTCTCACTTGAACCAGGAAATATATGTGCGGTCCTAGGTGAATCAGGGGCTGGAAAATCAACCTTAGCGCGAATCTTGGTTGGATATAGTTCGCCATCAAAGGGAAGCGTGAGACTGGATGGAGTTTCGATAGGCAATTGGAATAAAAGAGAACTCTGCGATTATATTGGCTATTTACCACAAGAAATCCAACTATTTGGAGGAGAGATAATTAAAAATATCACTAGATATAAAGAACCTGATAAAAAGAGTTTAAAAAAAGTTTGTGAAGATTTTGACCTTCATCACGTTTACGAGGCTTATATTAAACAGGAGACCTTATTGTTAAGTGATGATCTTTTTGACGTACCTGGAGGATTAAAGCAACGAATAGCACTGGCTCGAGCATTTTATAATCTCCCTAATTATATAATTCTTGATGAGCCAACTAGCAGTCTAGATGCCCAATTTGAAAACAAGTTATTAACAATACTCCAGGAACATAAAGAGCGAGGAGCATTAATAATAATTAATACTCATAACAAGCGCATTCTAACAATGGCTAATTACATCCTTGCTCTTAAAGAGGGCAGACAAAAACTTTTCGACTCAAAAGAAAATATAAAAAAGAAAATGAACCTTTCGCTATAGATCACATGAAAAAGCTTATTGAAACCGCGAATCTTTATCTTTCTTCAAACTTTTTTCGAATCTTTTTAGCTGAGAAAATTGACTTAACTTGGGTATTCCTAGCTAGCTCAGTAGCCAACCTCTTAATGCTTACCCCGATGTTATACATGTTACAAATCTTCGATAGAATCTTCATCAGCAAAAGCGTTCTCACGTTATTAACAATATCTGGAATCATTATCTTTTTTTATTTAATTTCGTCTCTGAGCGGGTACATTAGATCCAGGATAATAATTGCTTTAGGTATTAAGTTAGAAAAAAAAGTTAACGAAAAATTATTTAACGTAAGTTTTGAGGAACGACTAAGAAAGCAAGTAAAAAATCCAGTATCGTACTTAGATGATTTAACCATCGTCAGGCAGTGGCTAACGGGCGCTGCCGTATTCGCAATTTTTGACCTTCCTTGGGTTCCAGTCTATGTGTTGATCATGTTTATTATGCATCCCCTACTGGGGTACGTATCATTAGTTTTAATAATTATACTGATAGTGTTTGGATTTTATTTTTCTCGAGTCCTGGGAAACCAGGATGAATTACTACGAGAGGAAGAGTACGAAACAAATGACTTTTTGTATAGTAAGTTAAGAAATGCAGAGGCGCTTGCAGTTTACTCGCTTCCGACAAATTTTAAACAAACATGGTTAGAAAATAAAAAAAATTTTTATATTAGCCTGAATAAAAGCCAGAAGAAAACAGATACAATTCAGAATACTATGAAGCAATATAGATTTTTCGCAAACTCTTTAGCTTTAACTGTTGGAGCCTATCTCGTAATCTCAGGGGAATTAACTCTGGGTAGTATGATTGCAGCATCTCTTTTGATGTCGAGAACTACCCAACCAGTTGATGGGGCAGTTTCCGCGCTGAGCAGAGTAACAATCGTAAGGGAAGCATTTTGGAGAGTTGAAAAAATGCTAAATCTTGCTTCCTTAAAGACGGATATTTTGGTCAAAGAAAATGAACTAGATGATAAATCATCAAAGACTAGTTCAATAAAATCGATAGTGCTGAGGGATGTTAATGTCTCCTATTCAGAGAACGGTCCAAAAGTTTTGAGTAACGTAAATTTACTATTTGAGTCTGGCAATGTCATCACTGTTGTTGGAAAATCTGGTGCCGGTAAAACTACATTAATTAAACTCCTTTCAGGACTAGTTCGTTATGAAGGAGAGGTAAGTTTTGATAATTCTGAACTGAAGGAATTGTCCAGTGATGATTCTTACAACTTAATAGGATACTTACCACAAGATGTTTTAATGCTTCCGGGATCAATAGCTGAGAACATATCAAGTTTTAGGAACCCTAACTCAGATCGGATTATAGAGGTTGCGAAATTAGCAGGAATTCATGATTTTATTTTGAAGTTTCCAGAAGGTTATGACACTGGCATAGTAGGTGGATATCAAAATTTATCTGGTGGAGAAAGGCAAAGAATCGGACTAGCACGTGCTATATATAATAATCCAGCTTGTTTATTTTTAGATGAGCCAAATTCTGCCCTAGATAATTCTGGAGAGGTGGCATTGAGAAATGTAATAAACTATTGTAAAAACAAAGGTAAACTTATTGTAGTTGTATCACATAGAAGATCAGTCCTAGATTATTCCGATAAAATATTAGAATTTCTGGAGGACAAGGACATTCGATTAAGTGGTAGAGATGAGTTTCTAAGGAGTTTTTCTTCAAAACAAGATTTTGATAATAAGTTTAACTATTGAATGATAAATAAAGAACAAGAAAACATCGATAAAGAATTTGAAAAAATTCTTCAAACAAAAGAATCTAAAAGGTTTGCATTTTGGGTGTTAATCGTTTTTTTTGGAGGATTCTTGCTATGGGCTGCTTTTGTTCCCCTTGACGAGGGAGTTCCAACCATGGGAAAAGTTGTTGTGGATACCAAAAGAAAAGCTATTCAACATTCCACTGGAGGAACAATTAAGGAGATTTATGTCAAAGAGGGAGACTTTGTAGAAAAAGACGATATCCTCATGAAACTTGGAGATCAAAAGGCACAAAGTGAAGTCTTCATAGAGGAAAATAATATTAAGAGCCTTGAAGAAAACGTGAACCTTCAACGTATCTCACTTACGAAAGTATCTGGGTTGATCGAGTCAGGAAAAAAGCAGGTTAAGTTAGTGGAGGAAGAATTGGGTGGTATCCGAGGGTTAGTCGCGGAAGGATATGCGCCAAAGGTACAGCAGATCAGTCTGGAGAAGGAACTAAATGAACTTTTATCAAAAACGAATGAACTTAAAGGTAGTAAGGAACAGGCTATTCAGACCATAGAGGAATTAAAGTTTAAACTTAAGGCAGCAAAAGAACGCTTATTAATCTCTCAAAGAAACTTGAAGCAAAAGGAGATAAAATCTACTGTATCGGGACAGGTAGTTGATCTTCAAAAGCAGGCAATTGGTTCGGTCATTAGACCTGCAGAGAAGATTATGGATATTGTTCCGAGGGATGAAATGCTTTTAATAGAAGCTGAAATTATGCCAAATCTTATTGATCGTGTTGCTGTTGGTGATGATGTAGATATAAGATTTTCAAATTTTTCGTTAACTCCACTTTTGGTTGTTCCAGGAACTGTAATATCTATTTCGACAGATGTCTTATTTCAGGAAAAAACAAAGTTACCTTATTACTTAGCTAGGGTCAAAGTTACAGATGTAGGTCTCGAAAGCCTTGGAGACAGAAAAATGAGACCTGGAATGGAAGTTGGCGTCATTGTAAAAACTGGTTCGAGAACATTATTGACATATTTGTTACATCCTTTGACGAGGAGAGTAGCCTTTTCTATGAAGGAAGAATAACTTTGATCAATTTTCTGAGATATATACTAGTTACATTTATTTACGGCGTAAACACAGTATCTGCCGATGTTGACCTTCTATATTGTATTGAATTAGCGTTGCAAGATAATTCCGAAATCAAAAAAGCTAGAGCAGAATTTTCAGCTTTCAAAGAGCTAGAGGATCAAAGTTTAGCAAATTTGTTGCCATCAGTAGGACTATCTATTTCTAGATCAAAAGTAAACCAGGATAGGTCCGACGGTGTGGGAGCAACACTCAACCAAGAATATCTCATGGAAAGTGATGCTATCTCACTGCGTCAACCTGTTTATCGACCAAAATTATTTAAGGACTTACAACGAACAAAAAAAGAGGTATCGTCGGAAGAGTTATTATTATCAAAAAAAGAAGATGTACTAAAAATGAAAGTAATAGAGGCCTATTTTCGATCATTAAGAGCGTATGCAGAGGAGTTATTACTGGAAAAAAGAATAACCTTGCTAAACGAACAAAAGAGAGCCGCTACAAAGTCAATTGAAGCCGGGAGAGGAACTGTTACAGAATTAGCGGAGATAAATGCCGCTCGCGATAAAGCTTTCGCCGATCTTATTAGAGCAAGGCAAAATATACGATTAGAGCTCAATGAACTTCAGTTCTACACGGGTCTGAAAATTAAAAAAATCAAGAAGCTGAACGAAAATATAAATAACTTTGATGTTTTCAAAAAAAACACTATCACCATGTGGGAAGATGATGCCGTTCAAAACAATTATGAGCTAAAAAGTAAAAAAGAAAAAATTTCAGCCGCGAAGATTGCGTTATCCTCCGAGAAGCTCAATCGTTTTCCCACTATCGATTTAAATATCCAAATGGCAAGAGGCTCAAGCGAAAGTACATTTTTTGTGGATTCGGAAACTAATTCCAATTCAATAGGGTTGACATTTTTCTTGCCGCTGTACCAGGGAGGTAGTGTGAATTCAAAAATTCGGCAGTCAGTATCTAATTTGGATGCAGAGGTTGAAGGGCTTAAATTGCAAGAGGAAGACTTACGAAAAAGAGTTCAAAAAATTTATTTTGGCATGCTAGAAAGTATTGAACTCCACGATGCTCTGAAGTCCGCAATAACGTCAGCTACGATTGAGCTAGAAGCAACGAAAAAGAGCACTGCTGCCGGAGTCAGAAAACAATTAGATGTTTTAGTTTCTCAACAAAAGGCACTAAGCGTTGAACGAGAATTCGTTGAAGCTAAATTGAACATCATTGTATATTGGCTTAATCTAAATATGCTTAAAAGTAACCTTAACCGGGAAACTATAAAAAAGGTTAACACCTTCTTAATTCCAAGCTAAATTTGCCCACGAACTTTAAATTTTTTCTTTTTTTTGATACTTTCTTTTTTTTCATCTCCCGGTTCCATCTCTTTTAACCAATATGCCCAGGATAAAATAACGGCAACTGCTGTAAAAAGCTCCTCTGGTATTTCTTGATCTATATCCAATTGTGCCAATGCTGATAATAATTTCGGGTCTTCCGCAATATATATACCTTGCTTTTTGGCCTCCTGTATTATGATATCTGCGAGTTCTGCCTCTCCTTTCGCTGTTATTATTGGAGTCACATTCTTCCCGTATTCTAGTGCTACTGCTTCTTTTTCTAAATTGTTCATTATCGTTATGCCTCTATATCCACTGTAATTCCTGAGAAAAGCTTCTCTCCCAAAATAGGCTTACCAGTATTTAGTTCTTTATTCCCAGGTCTCTCCTCATTAAATACCTCAAAAGAGTTAATATTTAAGCCAGCATCATTCAATAGAATGTTAAGTTTGTCGTTTTGTTTAATAGCCTTTTCGTAAGTAATTTTGTTTGTGGCCCACATCTGCATATTAAGATTATTTTTCTTTTCAACAACTACTCTTAACCAAACTTCACCGATTATCTCATTCTTGGTGTGCAGGTTAAATGTATAGAAAGAATCATTTTCATTTTCTTTATTTCTCATCTTAGAGAAGGAAAAATGCCACTCTCCGAAGTCTTTAAATGGGAAAATCAAAGAGAAAATTACTTCTCTGTTTTGTAAACTTTGATTGGTTTCAATCTGCGAAGCTTCTATGTCGAGTAATGTTCTCGTAATTGTTTGAGAATCGATTCCTCTTTCATTGAGTAATCTGACTAATTGACCGATGAGAACCTTTTGATTGTTTGGATTTAGTTTTTGTTTTTTTGCGAGTAGTGCCTCGTTAAATAATCCAAAATTCATAATAAAATTTTTGATTTCGCTGGGTGTTAAGTTGTTAATACTAAGTCTCAACCCTAAAATTCGAGATATAAGATCACCCAATCCCCCTTTGGCAGCAAGGGAAGAGAGAATTCCGCTAGCATAAAGACTTGATAAGTTTCCGAATCCCGAGGAATGCAATAGCAAATTCATAAAATGAGGAGACAGAGGAACAAAAGTACTGGCAGTAGTTCCTCTGGTAAGGGAAACTCCCGCAGGCGTTAAAACAGCAGAACCATTATTCAGAATTGAGACCTTTGCCTGAAATCTTGAACCCTCTCCGGTATGAAAGGTTTTCGGAATTTCAAACTCTTTGTTTCCAATCAAAAGCTTTGTATGGTCACCCCGATTTTCAATGACAGCTTGTACGATTTGACCATCTCTTAACCCGAAAGACTTGGCTTCAGCTGCCGCTATCTTAAGAGTTCCCTCCAAAAATATTGGATTAACTTTTGATACTGCATTAGCCAAGTCAGCCGTGATAATCATTTGTTACCTTTAAACGATTATATTCTTCCAGATTAACACAAAATAGCGCCCGCCCCAATTCTAGGGAAAGCGAACCCATCCTCTGTGCGGGTCCGTTGAAACGTAAGGATTTGATTTTTTGACCAAAGGGGCTCCTTTTCCTGAACCATCCATTCCGGCGATTGCATCTACACTAGGAATTATTAGGGTGGCTCCAGCTTGCATGGAAGTCGGCTTACCGGATGGGAATGCTTTTTTGTTATTTGCAATAATAATTTCGCCTATAACTTTCATCTTAAGAGGGTGCTGATTAAATGTAGTCTTAATTATCTGATTTAGAGTATCACCTTTTTTTACAACGTACCTGTAAGATGAATTTAAGTCAGGGTTTGGAGTAGAAGTTGAGGACCCAGAATATTGGGATATCGGAGTAACATTATTCATAATCTGTGTTTTTGATTGACCGACAGGAATTCCTCCTTGTATCAGAGTTCGAATTGCATTCAATGCTTGCGGGTCATTTAGTCTTTCATCAGTCATTCCTGATTCTAAGGGACTAAATTTACTCGGACTCTTTTTTTGATCGACCATGGTAGGAGCTGGAAAACTCGGAACTGTTTCGGCGAAAGATTTTTGTAAACTAAGTATTGAACATAGTGTTGTTAACATCAGTATTTTTGTTAACACAAACAGATCTCGATTTTTTTTGCGCTTATTAGTTGTCATTGCTTTTCCGTATCATATGGTATTAGAAGGGAGTTACATTAATGCTGGTTCTTCCTTTTTTACTAACAGGACCTAGGTTTGGCCCAGCAATTCTACGTGCCTCAGATTTGAAAGGTGAGACCGCTTTAATTTCTACTAAGGCTATTTTTTCAAGAGCAGACTCCTCTAAAATTCGATGAGGTATCATATCAGAATCGGTAAGTAATAGTTGGTCGCCAAGTTTAATCCCCCTTTCAAAGCCTGCGTCAATATATATCGTATCATTTTTTATTTCAGAAATTGGGAAAGAAATTTGACGACAATCAAATGCGATTATGGTTTCTTTGATAATTTTAGAAACGCCTTCAGACATTTTTCGCTCAAAGTGCGCAGAAAAAGCTTTTTGCGAATTTGTTTTAAACTTACCAATTTGGTTCGCTTCGTGAATAGCATAGGCAATCTGAGCTAGTCCTGAACGTGGTGCATCTGGGGGAGGGTCGGCCCAGGGACTAGGTAAAAAGGTCTCAGAAGACAATATTATTTCTTTTTTATTTGAATCAATAACATTTAACAACAGATTCAATTCCACATGATTTCTTTTCTTTCTGAATGAAAACTTTTCGATTGGCTGAATTTCGATCTCCATATGATACTGCGGTTTATTCAGGGAAGAGTTTGATAAGAAACGTTCATATGATGTCTTATACATTGGTTTCTTCTGCGTAAAAACCCAATTTTGGTGAGTGTTGACTCCGAGTTTAAATAGATTTTCTGTTTTATTACGAATCATTTCAAGATCATAATAGGGAAGCTCAAGGCTAGAGCGACCTACCTTTACAGTAATCTCAGCAACCCGTGCATAGGATGGGTTAGAAAATCTGCAGTACTTTGATTTTTTGTTTGATTTCAACTGATGGATATTAAAGTCCTTTTCATTTAAATTATTTCTCAGCGAATCCCTACCAGTACTGTATCCCTCTGACAAAACATACAAATTTTCGTGTAAACTTCCGTTAGTATCTATCCACGAGCTGGCTTTCACCTTAGCTTTGGATTTTAAAGCTTCCGAAACCAGAATTTCTCTGATGGCTTTAAGTTTTTCTTCATTATTTGTATAAGTTTTCTCCTTCGGTTCTTCTAATGCACGTGTTGAATTTTTGTCTTCAGAGCTATTTTGGTCATCTCGGGAGTTGAGTTCTTCCTGGCCAAGGGATATATTGGGTACAAGTCCAAAAGTAACCAAAATTAAACATGCAAAAACAGGTCTTTGAAAAAATAAAGCGTATGTTCGTTTTTTTTCTTTCATTGTTTTTATATGCATCATGTATATCTCAGTCGCGCTGTGTTGTTTATATTTGACGTATTATACTTTCTCTTGCTCAATAGGATGCTGCAAGTTGTTCAGCATAGTACCTTCTCAGGTCCTCAACAATGCCGCCGTCTAATGACAACGTCGTTTCATATGTATCATCGCCGACAGGGTTAATACTTACCACTTTTGCCCCGTATATGATTCCTTCAACTTTTGTTCGGAACACATCACTTTTAATAACCATATCGGCAACCGTTGTTGTAGCATCTAAATATTGTCCGAAGACTTGCTCAGAAAGGCCTCGATATGCATCAAGTTTAGAGGCTCTAATTGCGAGGAGACGCTGTTGTGCGGGAATCGTATGGTGTTGAATGCTAATCACCGCGTATCCGGTGGCACTGATTGCAGCCCGCCTTTTAACTAGGGGTTGCATCAAAGACTCACCACGCATTGTATCCACATCCACCGAATTGGCCTCATTCGCGACTTCAAATTCCATTAATTTGTCATCAATCGCTTTCTCTGCCGCAGCCACAAGTAGATCACGTTCATTTAAAGCCCGATCTGCCGCTTTCTCAGCAGCCCTACGTTCCATTTTCGCAACCTCAGCAGCCCTTTTCGCTGCCTTTCTTTCGCTGGAAGCCGACATGGCTGCCTTATCTGCAGCTAGTCGTTGCGCCATAGCTTTTTCAACCGAGATATCAACCGAAGCAAGCTTGATATTACTTTCCATGCTGTGTATCGAATTAGCATTGTTTTGTTTTTTAAATTCCTGGTCCGCCAGAGACTGAGATTTCGGTATAGGTACGCTTTGTTTACCCATGATTGGCATCCCTGCACAACCAATAAGAAGAAAGTTTGTAAATAGGCATAAAAGAGTTAGGCGAGTTCCCATGTCACATCCTATGAAAAAATTAGTAGTAAGAAGGTGATCGGCTGTTTTGTCCTACACTTTAATTTTTCTGTTCCAATGCGGATACTTTATAATGTTTGAGTATCGTTTTTTTGTCTCAAGTAAATATGGTAAATTCAGAAATTCTTGGAAACAGCTCACTGGTCATTGAGTTGAAAAAATTGATTGAGACTGTTGCAGTTTCTGATACATCAGTCCTAATTTCTGGTGAAAGTGGTACTGGGAAGGAGTTGATAGCGAAAAATCTTCATTCCCTTTCAAAAAGATCCAAATATAAATTCATAGCGGTAAATTGTGCTGCGATACCAAAAGATCTAATAGAAAGTGAGCTTTTTGGTCATAGGAAGGGCTCATTCACTGGTGCCATCTCGGATAGATTGGGCAGGTTTGAACTGGCCAATGGCGGAACCCTTTTTTTAGACGAAATTGGGGACCTTCCGCAGGATGTGCAAGTTAAATTACTGAGAGTCTTGCAGGAACGTATTATTGACCCGATAGGGTCAACGAAACCAAAACCGATCGATGTGAGAATTATTTCCGCAACGCACAAAAACTTAGAGGAGGAAATTGCAGCTGGCAGTTTCCGTGAAGACCTCTACTACAGGTTGAATGTATTACCTATACTTTCACCGCCTTTAAGAAAAAGAAAGTCGGATATTGTCTTGTTGTTTGAGCACTTTTCGAAAATTCATGCTGGAAATCAAGGTAACAATGTTTCTCTCGCCGATTGTCTGGTAAATGCTTTTGAGAGTTACAGTTGGCCTGGAAATATCAGAGAGTTATCAAATCTTTCCGCGAGGTTGACAACACTATACCCTGGAAAAAAGGAACTCCGAGCTTCTGAGATTCCAGAAACAATGTTTCCAGTTGGATTGAGGAAATTTATCGATGTTAAAAGGGACAATAACGTTAAAACCAATAGGGTTGAAGACCTAATATCACTTGCACAAGGCAATAGTGAGCCTTCATTTCCTAGTGAAATTGGCAAGGAAATAGGTGACAACACAGATTTAGAAAAATCTCTTAAGGAAAGACTTGCCGAATTTGAAAAAAAGCTAATCAAGCAGGCTTTAATCGAATCTAAAGGAAATGTAACTAAAACGGCTAAAACACTAAATGTCCAGAGAACAACCTTAATTGAAAAAATCAATAAGTATTCTATTAATTTGCCCTAGAAAAGTAACTTGTTTTGCCTTTTCGTCAGAAACCAGCATAAAAGGCAGTTCAATTTTTTTTCGTTGCCAACAGTACCCTTGACCCTTGTAGGTATATAGGGAGCAGGCAATCCCTTCGCCAAAAATATGACCATCTCTGCTCCAATAGTGACCAATTTTAAGGTCCGGAAAAACCCGTGTGTCCAATGCTGGGTTGATACAATCTTTCCTCTGCAGTTCTCGTAGTTGCCAATACCTGGCAACTTTCCATGTCTCTCCTGAACTTTCGGAGAACTCTCGAGCAAAAGATTGAGCTTCCAGCCAATTTAATTCCAATGGCTCACCTTGACAATTGCCGTCAATAAATGTCTGTCCAGCGTTACATCGATACCACTTAATTTTTGTTGATGCATCGTAAGCAACGGGTGAATCTTGACTAATGCTAAATCTATTCTGGGGTTTCCCCGAAAGGAATTCACCACAGGATGGAGGATTCTTTCTAAATTCGCAGCCTGGTAGAAAAAAACCTGATGAAAATATTAGCAATACAGCTAAAAATACTCTATTAATAGACATTTAGTGGGCGGTTGTAGTTGAAAATTTAAGAGTTATTTAACAAAACCGAAACCCTATTATAAGATACTATGAAGAGGAAATTTACGGTGAAGTACATCCGCAACACACTTTTTTGGAACAGTTTGTGCTTTATATATGTCTATCTAAGAGATAATGTTATTGAAAATCGAGGCAGTTAATACTAATAAGTTTTTTGAGGAAGATTAGAGTATGGATATAGCAAGCGTTTTGGGACTTGTCGCGGCTTTTGTTCTCATAGTTATGGCAATGGGCGACCCCTCTGTGTTCATTGATGTCCCCTCAGTTTTGATCGTAATTGGAGGGACAGCGGCAACCGTTTTAAATACAACAACAATTCCTGGCCTTATCGGTGCTATTAAAGTCTTTTTAAAATCTATCTTAAATAGCCCTGAACCGCCTGAAAAGGTTATTGAGCAGCTAGTTGAGCTTGGTACTATTGCCAAAAAAGATGGGTTTGTTGCTTTGGAAGGTCAGGAGATAAAGAATCCTTTCATGGCACGAGGGGTTCGTATGCTGGTTGACGGAACGGACCCGGCATTAATAAAACAGTCGATGGAAACTGAACTCGATCAAATTAAAGCCCGTCATCAGAGCGGTAATGACTTGCTCGGCAACGCCCAGGACCTTGCTCCAGCAATGGGCATGATCGGCACGCTTGTGGGATTAGTAATTATGTTAGGTAACATGAGCGACCCTAAGGCGCTGGGACCAGCAATGGCTATCGCCATTCTAACAACACTTTACGGGGCAATAATAGCGAACGTTGTTTTCATGCCGGCCCGTAAAAAGTTAGAGGCGGTTGATACCGCTGAAACAATCAACAACCTAATGATCACCGATGCTGTGCTATTTATCCAAGGTGGAGGAAACCCTCGACTGATTCCCGATTTATTGATTGGATACATTATTCCTGGAAATAGAGCTAAGGTTCAGGCAGCGGTTGGAGGGTAATAAATGGCTGAAGATACAGTTGAGGATATAGAGAAAAAAGACGGTGAGCCGGTAGCGGAAGGGGAAGAGGCTGCCGCCGCTGACGGCCAGCCTGAGGGATCTGGAGAGGAAGAGAAAAAAGAAGAGAAAAAAGAAGAGAAAAAAGAAGACGAGGAGGAAGAACAACCGCCAGAAAAAAAAGAACCAGAACCAGAGTGTAAATGTGAGGAATGCCCAAAATGTGTCCAACTGGTGCCGGCATGGATGCCAACCTTTGCCGATATGGCTACATTGCTTATGGCTTTTTTCGTGATGATTCTATCATTTGCTGAAATGAACGTTCCGAAATTTAAGCAAATTTCCGGCACTATGAAAAATTCGTTTGGTGTTCAACGATTAATCCCGACCGTAGAGCAACCCAAAGCCACTAGCGTTATCGCACAAAATTTTTCGCCGGCAGTAGCCCAACCGACGGTACTCGACACGGTCAAACAGGATACGACCGACGAAACAAAAAAAGACGTTGAACTCAAGACACAAGATAAAACCCAGGAGGATGGTTCCAGCGGAGAACAAGCTAAACCCTCTGATCCTGAAACCGAGGCGGAGGCCAAAAAAGTTGCCGAGGCTCTAAAGGAAGAGATTGCTCAGGGCAGAGTCAAAGTTTCCACTGAGGGAGAGAAAGTCGTCGTCGAACTGCAGGAGTCAATTGAGAAAAAAAATGCGCCCGAAGGTGGAGGAGGGTCTGGCGAAGCTGGCCAGCAGAGGTCCGGAGTCGTAAGTCAGGAATCGATAGAGCTTTTTGCAAAAATAGCTGATGTTCAAGCCTCTGTTTCTAGACCTGTCGAGGCAAGGCAGGCGTCAACAGGTCCAGAGGGAACGTCTTCTGGTGTCAATCAGGAAGAAATTGACGCTAGGTTATCTCAAATCAAAGCGGATTTATCCGAAGAGATTTCAGAAGGAAAGGCCGAGGTTTTTCGTGATGGTGACAACATTGTTATAAGGTTAGCTGAGCAGGGTTCATTTGTTTCTGGTAAGGCCGATTTACAACCTGGTTTTTTACCATTATTGGAGAAGGTCGGGAAAACAGTCGCATCTGGGGAAGGGAGCGTAAAGATTGAGGGACATACCGACAATGTCCCCGTAATCGAGAATCCAAGATTTAAGTCAAATTGGGATTTGTCAGGTGCTAGGGCAGGTTCAGTTGCCGATTATTTTATTCAAAAAGGAGGAGTTCCCCCTGGAAGGATTAATGTTTCTGGTCATGCTGACACTAAACCTGTAGGACCGAATGATACTGCTCCCAATAGAGCTAAAAACAGAAGAATTGAGGTTATAGTCAGCGGCTAGGATGATCTCCCAATGTGCTGTAGTAAAGTTTTTCTATTGGTAGGGAAGGCGACTGTGCATTTCGTGTTTGGCATTAATGGCTAAAAACCCGTAACAATAAACTACTCTGCGTGACCTAGCTCATTACATATCATGCGTAGGTTACCAAATTATTAAGTTTGATGCCTGTGCGGATTTCACTCGAATTACAAATACACAGATTTCATTTCTTTTCTTCAGGTGATAAAGAACTAACTTTTGCTGGATATTTGATCATTTGATTATTTTTTTGCCGAGGCTCAGCAGCTTTGAGAGCATCCAGATACTGTTTTTCTTGAAGTATGATTAAAGCTTCTATCTCGCGTTTTACTTTAGCGAGTTCTAGAGCCGTTAAATTAAGCCTTTCCGTCTTATCTAACGCGTTTTTTAAATTTTTTGAAATCGTTTTCTCAAAATTTTTCAATTCTCTAGCCAGAGACCCTGTAGTTTTCCTCTGCTCATTTATACTTTTTTCTTGAGCCTTAATTTTACTCTCTAATGATTTTTCAAGTTCCTTAACTGACGCAACCATTTTTTCTACTATCTTCAAACTTTCTTTGTTTATATTAGAAGCTTGTTCGGTTAGTAACTTTGTTTGTTCTTCTTTGCTTTGTTCTGAACCAGTATTTAATGCTTCAATACTTGCCGAAAGAGTTGTATTGACTTTTTTAAGTTGGTTAAAGTTGCTGTTAATATCGTTAATATTTTTAGTCAAATCTTCTATGGTCGTTAAGCTGTTTTTCACTTCTGCAGATCTGGTCCCCAAGTTTACGATCATCAGGTCTATTTGTTCTATTTTTTTATTCATTTGATACATAACCAAACTGAATAAACCGGCCGTGCCAAGTAGTAAAGCAACGGCCAACGAAACAACGATCGTGGACCTTACGTTACCATTTGATGCGGCAGAAATTAAACTTTTTGCACCCATCGTCAAGCTTCTATGGCTGTTTGTAACGGCGCTAGCTGATCTATTAGCAACTTCTGCCGCATCCAAAACCGTACTCGCAAGAGCTTCAAGTCGTTTAGTAGATTGCTCGTCGCTTTCAACACGTTTCTTTTCTTGTTCCTCCCACCGGCTTTCCTCTTCAGCACGACGGTTCGCATATGATTCTTCTTGAGATTTTATAATTTCCGAAGCCTCCGCCACCGTGGCAGCCGCTTCTTGTGCAGCAAGGATCTTTTTGTCAACTTCATCGTCGACTATTTGGTCTTTTGGATCTTCTGTTTCATCCTCAGGGCTAATAAATTCGTCGTTTAACTCTTCTTTTTTTTCTTCAGCCATGCTAATTCCTATTTATAATTAATGTCGAAGCTTCTATCACATATTCTTATCATACTTTTTGGTCTCAAAAATCAACAAAACTGTATTGATTTCTCTAACTAGCTTTTAAAAAAAGTATAAATACTAATAATGTTGACGACTGACTCTAATTTACCAATAATTTAAATAATTTTTATCATTAATTCGTTTTTACTCGTTTAAGTTGGCAACAGTAGATAGATAGTGCTGAATAGATTTCCATAATAATCACTCAATACAGTCTCATCCAAACTTTAGCTTTCCGAAAACTTAATTATTCACCTGGGAACTTCAACTAATCCGTTATACATTTTCTGATTAATCGATTCCCGTAAATGAGATAGTCGACAGCATGTAGAGCTGCTTTAGCTATTATATCTGTTGAGTTTTTATATTTAAATTGATTTGTTGCATTATGGTGCCGAAATTAACGGTCGTATGCTTAACGCGCCCCTTATCCAAGTTCCACTTGGTATATCTTCCCTAGTTGTAAACACTTTCGCGTCATCGAGAGTCCCAAAAGGACCCGTTAACAGGACGAAAAAGAATCCTTCTACCTGCGTCTTTTTGAGCTTCAATATGATGCTATCCCTGAGGGTTGGATATGCTTTCTGTATTTCTAGAACGGATTCTAGGTCACCTCTGGCTGTATGTTGTACATAAAACCCTGGTTCAATAATCTGTTGGACTACCTGTTTTTCAGGTGTATCAGACGATCTTTTTTCGGATGTAAGTTGTTCAGAGTTGTCAGTTAGAAGGACTTCATCAAGATTTTCCCCTAGAGGAGCCGTAATCAATTCCGATGATTTTTTTATCTCTTGAGAGGGCTGCGAAGAAAGTAATGAAAATTGATTATCTAGATTTTCTGATGAAGAATTCAGCTCCTCACTTATTTTCGGGGGTGAGAGATTCTTGTTAACATCGCTTTGTAGAAATAATCTCCTTGCATCGCTAACCATAGAACTCAGTGATAGAAGCCCAGAATTTTGTAGATAAGATATGACTCCTGCAGATACAGCAATTAAAAAGGTCAGAGCTACAACTGCGTTAAATTGATTTTTTCTTTTCGCAAGCCGACTGTCGTTGATATTTTGCTTGTCTTGATTAACTGCCTCATGCGTGGTTTCAGCAACCTCCTGACTATTTTTATCAACAGTTGTATCAGTATTTTTTGTTTTCTCATGATCAACTGTACTTTCGTCTTTTACTGGACTTTCATCTCTCTCAATTGCCTCTTCGGCCCTATTTATTGCCCGATTACTGGCTGCCAGGGCAAGTTTCGCATCCAAAGATACACCCACATTCTCAAGCGCTTGCCTAACTTCTGGCTCCATACCAGTTAATTCACTTTCACTTAGGAGAACGGAAGCTTCTCGCTGAGTGGGCGTGGCAACGTCCCATCTTACAATTTTATTTCCGAATGCTTCAATTTTTCTTTCTACTTGAGTACTTGATTTTTTATCAAGTAGAAGAATTATTCTTGTGTTCGCACCAGGGAAGTCCCTGACGAGCCTAGCCATCAATTGTACCTCTCTGACACCAGTCGCATGGCAATCAAAAGCAACGAGTACTCGTTGTGGAGCATTTGAGTTTATAGTTTTTGTTGCAGCATCAACAGAAATGTTTTCAAGGATTTTATTGAATCTTGTAATAAGAGCCTCTGTACTATTCGGATAATAAACTTCGACATTCAATCCATTTATTTCCCTCAGTCGTTGAACTAAAATTCGACCATAGTGATCAAGCAGGCCTTCACTTTCACTCACAAGGGCCGCGCTCAAGTTTTCCTGAACAATTGCTTCAGTTAAACGGTCAAGTCTAGCTTTGTCGAAGGGTCTAAAAAATAGGTCGCTTATACTCATATTTGTTACAGTTCAGCTTTTTTTCCATTTGCATCAAATTTCATGTTTGACGGAATATCTGGGTTTGGTTTTTGTGGTGACAATCCTTCTTGTGAGACACTATTTAAATTAAACACATATGCAATCACTTGTGCAACCGCATAATATAAATCTGGGGGAATTGTCTCGTTAATATTTGTCGTAAAATATAATGCCCTAGCTAAAGGAGGGGCAGAAAAAATTTCAATACTATGGTTTTTTGCCTCCTCCCTTATTTTAAGCGCAATATGGTCCGCTCCCTTTGCCAAAACAACAGGTGCACTATCTGAGTTCGGATCGTAAGTAAGGGCAACAGAAAAATGATCCGGGTTAGTTATGACAACGTCTGCATCCTTAACATTTTCTATCATTTTTTCGGATGCAATTTCTTGCTGTTTTTGTCTTATTTTCTTTTTAACCTCAGGGTTGCCTTCAATGTCTTTCATTTCATCTTTAACTTCTTGAAGCGTCATCTTCATATTTTCATTAAATTGATAAATTTGAATAGGAATGTCTATAAAAGCGATAATCAGAAGGGCCAAGGAGACAAAAAATGCGGACTTAATCAATATTGTTCCGGCCAGGGCAAGTGCCGGTTCTAGATTCATATGACCTAAATTGAACAAATCTAATATTTGAAGCTGAATAACACCAAACATAACTCCGGCAACAAGGCTGAATTTTAGGAGTGCTTTACCGAGATTAATTAGTGCCTGAATGCCAAATATTCTTTTCAGCCCGTTTATTGGATTAAACTTGCTTGCTTTAGGTGCTATAGCCATCCATGCAAAGTTTAGTCCTCCTACGGAGGAACCAGCGAGAATCGCAGTAACTATAAGCAATAAAAATAAAGGCAAAAAAATTGCTAACGCGTATGCAAGTTTCGATAAAAACTGTGCTGGCATCAAATTCGGTGAATAAATAATTTTCCTATCGAAATTAAATCCGCCCTTAAATATTTCAATTAGTTGCTCGGCAAAATAGCTTCCTGCCAGGAGAAGTGCTAAAAACCCTATGATCGTACAGGCTGCCATTGTAACTTCAGGGGATCGCGCAACCTGACCTTCAGTTGCAGCTTTTTCTAGTTTACGAGCAGTCGGTTCTTCGGTTTTTTCGGCGCCATCTTCGTTTTCTTTCGCCATTTTCTATATTCCCAAAATAGTCGATCTGATGTTGTTTAAGCCTAAATTCCAAAGATACTGCATACGTAGACCGATACCATTCATTGCAAAAATTAACACAAATAGACCTACAATAATCATTGCAGGAAAACCGACCGCAAAAATATTTAATTGGGGAGCTGCTCTTGCGATTATTCCAAGGCCGATATTAATCAAAAGCATAATACAGAGAATGGGGATTGCTATTAAAACAGCTCCTAAGAACATCGTACTACTCCATGCGATCAACTCCGGGTAAATCTCAGTTAAAGGTAGTCTCTCGCCGATAGGAACTAATCTGAAGCTTTCCAAAAGCATTTCTATTAATATAACATGTCCTCCAATTGATAAAAATATCAGCGTCCCCAGGATGGTCAATAATAGACCAATTACTGGAACTGTTCCAAAATTAGGATCAGCTAGTGATGCCATAGCTAACCCCATAGTTGTAGAAATGGTTTGTCCAGCAACTACGAATGCTGCGGCAACTACCTGCAAAAACAAACCCATAACAATTCCAATCAAAGCCTGCTGAAAGATATCAACGAGACCACTTGCACTCACCGGATCAATCACAGGCCAATCTAGAAGAGGGTAGATGGCAATTGTAAGTGCAATAGCTACAATAATTCTAATTTTAATTGTTACCGAGTCCATGGACAGTACAGGGGCTACGATTAGCATTGCAGATATTCGGACAAATGGTAGCAATACCGTATAAAAAATTTCAACTATATCTGCTACTAAAAAGGAAATCATTTTTTTTAAAAAAAGATTCCAGGTATTCGATTGAACATTCCAGTTGCAAATTCTATGAGAGTGCTAATCATCCACGGTCCAAAAAAAGCTATACCTAATCCCACGGCGAAAAGTTTTGGTACAAAAGTTAAAGTCATTTCATTAACTGATGTAGCAGCCTGAAGAATACCTATGATTAAACCTACTAGTAAACCCAGTCCTAGCATTGGGGCTGAAACCAAGACTACTGTAAATAGCGCTTGCCTACCTATATCCATTACAGATGCAACATCCATATCTTATCTCCAGTATTCACATTTTGTTATGGCAAGGCAAAACTTGCCGCCAGGTTTCCCATTATCAAACTCCAGCCATCTATCAAGACGAATAACATAAGCTTGAACGGCATAGATATCATCATGGGAGAAAGCATCATCATACCCATTGACATTAATACGCTTGCAACCACCATATCTATGATGATGAAAGGAATGTAAATTAAAAATCCAATAATGAAAGCACTTTTTAACTCCGAGGTAATGAATGCTGGCACAAGAGTACTAAACGGTACTGACTCGGGTCCTTGAAATTCATCTATCCTCGCGATATTCATAAACATTGCAATATCAGTTTCTCTAGTTTGATTTAACATAAACCCTCTTATTGGAGCTTCAGCTTTTTTAATAGCATCATCAAACGAAAGAGTTTCGTCAAGATACGGGACTATCGCAGTCGAGTATACGTCGCTAAGTACAGGGGACATGATAAAAATTGTTAAAAATAATGCCAAACCTACTAAAACCATATTAGGGGGAGTTTGTGCTGTACCTAAAGCCATTCTAAGTAATGACATGACTATCAAAATCCTCACAAACGAAGTCATCATTAGTAGTAAGGAAGGTAGTAATGTAATAGTAGTAACTAAAGCAAGGAGTTCTAAAGAAAGACTATACCGTGTTGTTTGAGCTCCCGCCGCGGCTGCAGTAATGGCTGGTAATCCCTGAGGTAAACATGTACTCGGAATTAAACTGATTGAAAGAAATAATAATCCAGCAATTATGAAATAATTTTCTTGTTTCATTGTGTGTTCTCTAAAATATTTTTTTTAATTGACTTATTTATCTCTTTTGCCAGATGCAGAAGATCATTCGTATCGCTCATTTGGACTTTTGTTTTCTCTAGCGCATCATTAGTCTTAGTTGAGCTTGTAGAATTATTAAATTGGGGAATTTTATTTTTTAATTTTTTTTTTGTATCGTCGTTACGAGATAAAGAATTTTTTGTGTCAATAATTTTTTCTTCACCAAAGGATTTTGTAACTAGTTTTTCTTTTTGCTCTATTTCAGTTCTAGAAAGAGATTTTTTTGTTACCCAATGAGCTAAAGACGTTATAGATTGTCCAGAGACAGCTAGTAAAATTTCCTGGTCATTGACGTTACAAAGGATTATCTTCTGTCTTTGACTTAAAGGGACGATTTCTACTATGTTTATTCGCTTGTCGTTGAGCTTTCTGCCAGGCTTGAATCCATAAACTTTTCTAAGGAAAAATAACGCACCTATTAAAAGTGCTATGACTAGTAAAAAGCTTCCAATTACGGAGTAAATATTTGGGATGATTGCTGTGTTCATTTTATATACTTTTCATTCTTTCTTCGGCGGAGATAACTCTCGTCAGCCTAATTCCATAACGATCATTTACCAAAACTACCTCCCCCTGCGCGACAACAGTATTATTGACTAATAAATCTAAAGGTTCTCCAGCTAATCTCTCTAATTCAACAACACTACCTTGTGTTAGTCTCAGCAGATCTCTTATTTTCAATGAAGTTTTTCCAACCTCTACGGAAATAGTAACTGGAATGCTCTGAAGAACATCCGGATTTATTTTTCCAGATTCGTCACTAAGTGCATTTGGATTTTCTCCATTACCCTTCTGATCTTCCTGGTTTTCATCAACCTCAGTATCTTTTGTTTCTTCTTCAGCCATCTTTTTTCTCCTTTTTCGATAGTCCAAGCATATCTAATGAATCTTTTATTTTTATTGCAATTTGTGAATCTACTGCTCCTAGCTCTGCGAGGAAACAAGGATTATTATGAATATCAACACGGGCAAGTTCATCCTTTTTGAAGTATAAGATTTGACCCATTTGTGCATTCATTAACGTTTTGTAAGTTGCGGTCATCTGTCCTAGGATCACACTCAATTCGACAGATGATTCGGAGACAGCTTTTTCGAGATCCTCAGACCATTGCTTGTCGGATAATTCATTCCCGTCTCCTGTGGCAACCCTATTTCTCAAGAGGTCTCGTATTGGTTTTAACGTAGCGTATGGATATACAAGATCGATTGCATTTTTTTTCTCCCCTTCGCCGACGTCGAACCTACACAAAACTACTAGGTCGTTTTCGTCTGCGATTTGAGCAAATTGCGGATTTATTTCGGAACTAGCTAATTCAGTTTCCAATTCAATTAGCGGAGCCCATGCTTCTCTTAATGACTCAAAGAAGACGTCGATGATAAGCTTTATAATTCTATTCTCTGTCGGCGTGAATAATCTTGTAGGTGGGAGTGCTCCCGATTGTTGATTGGATCCAAACCCTCCAAAAAAAACATCTAGTGATTGGAATATAATATCTGGATCGATAACGACAAGTGAGTGTCCTCTCAAGGGATTTAACCTAATCATATTTACTGCTAACGGCGCAGTTTTACCTTTTAAGTAGTCACCATATTTTATAATTTCTACTTTGTTTGGGTTGCATTTTGGCGTTGATCTTAGGACTTCTACAAGTCCTAATCTGAAGAGCCTGATGAATCTTTCGTTGATCATTTCAACGGAACTTAAATTAACGCCTAGCGTTGAGTCTTCACTTGCCAGGTCGTGTTTTTTTACCTTAGTCCGGGTATTGTATCCTGTGTCAACAGGTATGGAGCCGTCTGCCACTCCCTCAGACAAGGCTTTTAATTCATCTTCCGAAAGTAAATCTGACATTCTTACTTATCCCATTTGTTTAAATTTTTATTGAACTACAAACTCGGTAAAATAAACTTCATCAATTCCCCCGAAATCCTCATACCTTTCAAGAAGAGCATTCATGGTAATGCGAATTTTCTCAGCCAACTCTACCCGAAACTCAGGCTTTTTTAAATCATCTTCGGTATGTTGTCTCATTACATCTAAAGAGGCAGATCTAAGTGCAAATTCGTGTTTTTCGACATTGACAATGACTTGTTCATCGTATTGCGTCATTATTGCCACTGTTGCTGACATGACTTTTCGCGAATTTGCGACGTTAGAAACAAATGGCTTTGCAAGCTCATAATATCGATGTTCAAATCTTGTCTGCTGAGATGCATCTTTAACTACTTTTTCCGGCGGGGTTGGAGCCTTTTTCTCAAATTCCCCCGTTGGTAAGCCCTGTTCATCCAAAATTTCAACTGTTTCACCAGCTTTTGGCTCAGGTGCGATTTCAGCCTCTGCTTCTGCCTGTTCAAGTATCTCTTGAGCAGCGTCCTCTGGTTTTTCACTAAAAAACCCTACAGCAAATAAAGTGATTAGCACTGTTGCTACGAGGGTAACTAGCGCCCCAACAACAATAAGTATTATCAATAAGATGGGACTTTTTTTCTTAGGTTGTTCTTCCGTCGTTTCTTCTTCAGCCATTTTAATTTCCTTTAAATTTTATCTAAACCAATACATTTAACTCATGGGCAGAGATTATAAAATTTTCGGAACTAGGTTTAGGTTCAGAAAGTAATGTATCTCTAGAATTATTCTGTTCAATAACCTCATAATTTTTTCCATTTGTCGGTTTTCCGTCTTTTCCATCTTGTTTTTTATGATTAATATCAAGGTTAGCAACGTCTATGCCAGATTTTTCTAATGAATCCTTTAACTTCGAAAATCCATCTTGCAATAGTTCGCGAGTTAAAATCTGATTAACATTAAAAGAGGCTTCAAGTTGTTTTCCCTTCAATGTAAGTTCAATTTCAATGTTACCAAGTGTCTTTGGTCTAAGAGAAAGATTAATTTTCCATTCCCCTTTTTTGATTTGTTGAATAATCCTTTTCGCTATATTTTCGGCTAATTTCTCAGATAGTTTCAAGTACTGTTCGTAGCGTTTTAAGTCAATGTTATCCGAGCTACTTTCTTTGTTCCCACTTTGGTTTTGAGAACCTAGGTCGCCGGTCAGATGTGATGCGGACACATTTTCTAAAGAGGAATTCGAATTGATACTGCTATTATTTAAAGTTTCCGCCTGGACGCTCATATTTACTTGAGAATTTACCGGAAGTTTAATGGATTTTACCATTAAACGGACATCAGTCTCGAGGTCGAGTTCGTATTTGTTACTGTGAACTTGTTTCGCGACTTTAGCACCGAAACTTCCAAAAAGTTTCTCCCGAGCTCTTTCAGACTCCGACTCATCTTTTTTATTTACCTCGTAATTTTCGTTAGTTTTAGTTAAGGTCCATCTATCTGTAGTTTTTTCTTTCACGTTCGATCTTTTCTGACGCATTAGCTTTACACTGTCATCGGGTGTATTTCGTTGATCACCTTTATTTTTAACCTCAGAAAGATCAGATATTTTATTTGTTGCAAGATTGTTTTTAGCTGTACTCAAACTAGCCAACGGCACACGAAGTTTTTTCTGCCCAGTGTCTTCAGCAAAAGCAGCTATATTTTTAAGTGAAGCCAATAGCTGTGTGTTTGAAAAGCCACCATTTTTATTAGAGGTTTTAAATAGCAATTCAATTGCTTTTTGGTTGAGACCCATTTTTCTCGCATATTCTACGATTTGCGCCTCATCTATGTTTAAGTTGTTGTTTGTAATGATTTGAGTATTAAGACCTAAATCTACAGCCCCCAACAAAACTTGCTTACTCAATTCTTCTATTGAGAAGCCATCAATGTCTGCTAAAGGCAACAGTCCACTAATTTGGGAGGAACTATTCTCCTTTTTTGAATCCGTTTCGTCCCGGTTATTCATAACATAAAGTAATTCTTCTAAATTTTCACTACTCTCAATTTGGGTTAACTCCCTATTGCCAGAATTGGCAACCAATTTCCCTTCATGCATCAAGAGTTTTATCTGGCGTAATAATTGCTCAAAATCTTCTTTATTGCCTTTTTTACTTATATTGTCTTTATTTTCCTTAAAATTGACTAAATCACTGTTAATTTCATTAACCGTTGCCGAACTTACAGTTTTTATTTCATTTGTCATCACAAATTTCCAGAAAAGAATTTATATCCTTTTTTTATGCAAGCATTAGGCCATAAAAGCTCACAACTAAAAGTTTTTTATAAATATCATGGCCTGAATGTTGCTTACTTATTATTTAGATTTAAGAATTTTGAATAAAAATCCATTAAATAATTGATTTATATATATTTTTTATGGCAACAACTACAGTTAATAGCTACATTGAAAATGTAAAAGCATATTTTTCCAACTTCGAGTTATCAAGTTTGGGAATTCCTGGACTAGTGCTCCTTATATTAGCGATGTTGGTAATTCCGTTGCCTCCACTGTTGCTGGATATTTTGTTTACATTTAACATCCTAGTTGGACTCGTTGTGATAATGATTGCAATTGGCACGAAGCGCCCGTTGGATTTTTCTTCCTTCCCCGCAGTACTTTTATTAGCAACCATGTTACGTCTCGCGCTCAATGTTGCTTCTACGCGGGTTGTGCTTGTAAATGGTCATACAGGTACTGGCGCAGCTGGGCAAGTTATCGAGTCTTTTGGAGAGTTTGTTGTTGGCGGTAATTACGTCGTTGGCGCAATTGTTTTTGGTATATTGATCTTAATAAACTTCCTGGTAATTACAAAAGGTGCTGGACGTGTTTCCGAAGTTACTGCTAGGTTTACATTGGATGCAATGCCTGGAAAGCAAATGGCAATAGACGCAGATTTGAATTCAGGGAACATAGACAACGAAGAGGCAAGAAAACGGCGGGAGGAGTTATCTCAAGAATCTGATTTTTTTGGTTCGATGGACGGTGCATCAAAATTTGTACGTGGTGATGCGATAGCAGGCTTACTAATTCTTTTGATTAATTTGTTGGGTGGCTTAATTATAGGGATTGCTCAGCATGACCTTTCGTTTTCTGAGGCCGGCCGATTATATTCTTTACTTACTATTGGCGATGGCTTAGTTGCACAGATTCCTGCTTTATTTCTGTCATTGGCGACAGCAATAGTTGTTACGAGGGTAACAACGTCCGAATCCATGACTGAGCAGACGAGAAATCAACTTTCTAACCCATCCGCTTTGTTTATCGCCGCCAGTATTCTAATAGCCCTGGGAGCGATTCCAGGGATGCCAACTAACATTTTTATGACAATGGGCATTTTATCTGCAGGCTTAGGGTTTTTCCTGCTACAAAAAAATGTTGAAGAAACAAAAGAGGGGTCCTCTGAAAAAACAACTTCAGAGGATGAACCTAAGGAACTAGATTGGGACGATGTTGATCAAGTTGACCTAATTGGTCTTGAAATAGGTTATGGCTTAATTCCTCTGGTAAATCCCGAGAGCGGAGGCCAACTGATGGCACGTGTGAAGGGAATAAGGAAAAAACTCTCGGCCGAGTTGGGTTTTCTTGTTCAACCTGTAAGAATTAGGGATGCGCTAAATCTTGAGCCAGATCATTATCACATTGTACTAAACGGTGTCACTAGGGCTAGAGGGGAAGTGCGTGTTGGAAAGGAGCTGGCCATCAGTCCAGGGAAAGTCTATGGAGAGCTTGAAGGAGAAAAAACCTCCGATCCCGCATTCGGTTTAGAGGCTGTTTGGATAGAATCGTCCCAAAGCGATTACGCTCGAACGCTCGGCTATACTGTTGTAGATTCAAGTACCACCATAGCAACACATCTTAATAAAGTTTTGAGAGAGAACGCTTCCGAATTGCTCGGAAGAGATGAGACACAACAACTTTTGGATAAATTAGCGAAAAAAACGCCGAAGTTGGTTGAGGACTTAGTTCCAGGAAAACTTCCACTCGGAACCGTTACCAAAGTCTTACAAAATCTCTTGAATGAATCCGTGGTAATTAAAGATATGAGAACGATTATTGAAACCTTATCGGATGAATGCGGTAAGACGCAGGATCCAGAGGTTCTCACTTCAATGGTTCGTCCGAAGTTGGGTAGGATGATTGTTCAAAACATTGTTGATGCAGATTCAACTCTGGAGGTAATGACCTTAGACCCAGAGCTAGAGCAAATATTACACAATGTCATTCAGCAAAACCAGGGCAATCAAGAAATTATTTTAGAACCCGGTTTATCAGAGGCTATGTTTAAAGCCATTAAAGATAACACACAGGAAATAGAAGAGCTGGGCCAGCCTGCCGTTTTAGTTGTTTCACCGGGGGTGAGGTCATGGCTTTCAAGAACATTAAAACATCGGACACCTGACTTGACCGTTCTTTCATACACAGAAATACCTGAGGATCAGGCTGTAAAGGTAATAAAAACTGTTGTAATAAATTTAAAAGGTGAACCTAAATAACGAAGAGGGGAGTGTAAATGGAATTGAAAAGAATATTAGCTAACGATTTACGATCTGCAACGGAAAAAGCAATTAGAATCTATGGTCCAAATACCTTAGTTGTTTCTAGCGAGCGAGTTAATGGTGGCGTAGAGGTGATTGTTGCAACGGATTTTTCTCAAAATCCAGATTTAGCTAATCCGACTGTGAATTCTGTAGCCTCTGAAAAGGAACCAAAAGCCGTTTCCCGGTCTTTTTCAGATGAGCTTGCCCATGACTCTTTTGATGAGATACTTTATGAGTCGATAGGAAAAAAAAGGAGTCTTAACTCAAAACAGGAAAAAACTTTACAAGATCCTGTAAGTACGCAGAACATCGAAAGAGATGGATCTGATCAACTGAAAAAAACTTTAGTCAGAAATGCTGGACCTAAAGTAGACAAGGAGCCAACATTAAGTCATAAGACATTCCATGATACAAAAATCCGAGCTCAAAAAAAGAAGCTAGAAGAGATCGGTCGATGGGAAATGGAAGAGCCACAGCAAAATGCAGATAGAACTTATTTAACGCCTTCAGAGGAGGAAAAATCGTTAAACTCGGAGGAGCTTCGTGCGAGAGAGATTGTTGATTTAGTTTTGAGTGAGATGGCGGAGGTTAAAAAAGAGCTCCAATTCGCAAAAAAAACTATCCATATGGACAAAAATGGGTTCACAGACGAGATAAGCGATTTTGTTGAAATTGTTAAGATGGAAAATCTTCCCCTGAGCCTTCAGACTCTTCTGCTGGAGGACGTCTCTGGATTTAGTAGTAAGGAGGATGCATTTGAAAAAATTCGTGATCAATTGATTGAGTCAACTCGTGGCGTCGAAACCCTCAATTCAAGTGAGCTTAGGGGGGCAAATATTTTTATAGGGCCCTCTGGAGCAGGAAAGACTACAGTTATTATGAAAATAATTCATTCTCTATTACACGAAAACCTGGCTGCAGATAATATTGCAATTCTCAGCTTTAAACAGAATACTGTGGGCTCATGGACACAACTTCAATTGTTTGGATCAAGTTTAGGAATAGATGTTTTTAAAGTAAAAAATCAGGAGATGTTAAGGACATTGGTCACAGAATTATCAGATAAAAAGCTAGTTTTTATAGATACGTCTGGTGCTAAAATAAAGGAAGAGTTAGATGATATCTTGAAGGTGATCCCTTCATCGCAAGTTCACGTAGTTATGCCTATCGATGCTTCTGTTGCTCTTGCGAGAAAATGGTGTGATAAAGATGGTATAAATTGGAATAGTATGTTTCTTTCGAAGTATGATGAGGCTATTTCCCCATGGGGCTTGTTACAAGCTTTGCTAAATTCAAAGCTGAAGATTTCATCATTAGTGTCATCTGGCCCGACTATCCAAGATTATAAGGAATTCAAAGTTGAGGACCTCGTTAATAAATGCACTGAAAAAATCAACGAAAAAATTACTTCTGATATAAGTTATATCGATGCAGTGGAATCTCATAGTGACACTTTTAACAGAAAAAATGAAGGCTTATGAAAATGTTAAAACAGCCAGAGGTCATTGGTATAGCCAGCGGTAAAGGTGGAGTCGGAAAGACGAGCATTTCCGTAAATTTGGCAAGACAGATGGCTCAAAACGGCAAAAGAGTCTTTCTCTTTGACGGTGATATGGGATTAGCAAACGCACAGATATCTCTTGGAGTAAAAGCTAAGGAAAACATTAGTCATGTAATTTTGGGGCAGAAAAACATTAACGACATTATTGTAGAAGTTTCTCCGAGATTTTCATTAGTTCCAGGAGCTTCTGGAGTTCAGCAAATGGCTGCACTCAATAACATTGAGATGGCCGGAATAGTAAACGTTTTTAGCGAGATTAAAGCGGAGTTCGATTTTTTAATAATTGATTTAGCTGCTGGCATTTCGCCATCGGTCTTGACTCTTCTAGACGCATGTCACAGACGAGTCATAGTTGTAGCTGACGAGCCTTCATCAATAGCTGATGCGTATGGACTTATAAAGGTGATTTGCCAGCGAAGTACAAGAACTGATATTTTGATGATTGAAAATAGATTTAAACGGCACGTTACCGATAACACTCCAAATCTCTTTAACTTAATTAATCAAGTGTGTATTAAATTTCTTGATAGGTCTATTAAGAATCTTGGAGCCATTTCAGAAGATGAGTTTTTTTCATTAGCACTCAAAGACAATAAAGCTTTGATAGATTATGCTCCGACAAGTAATGCCGTAAAAGATATACAAAGCATTATTGATGAAATTATCGCACTCGGTCCTATTCAGGGAATGAATGGTGGTCTCGAGTTTTTTATTGACAGGAAATAATTAAGTCAGCATTGAGGAAAGTAGATGAATAACGTTACTCAAAACCCTTATAAAGATAATACTCAAAGTCGGGAATCGCTTATTACAAATCATATGGATTTAGTCAAGAGAGTTGCGTTACACTTGAAAGCTAGGTTGAGTCCTTTTATGGATTTAAATGAATTAATTCAGGTTGGCATGATCGGATTAATTGAAGCTGCGAAGTCTTTTGATTCTACAAAAGGTATTGAGTTTGAACATTTTGCTCATAGAAGGGTAAAAGGCTCGATCATTGATGAAGTCAGGAAACTATCTTATCTGCCGCGGTCAGCCGTAGCTATCAACAAACAGCACAATGAAAGTGCAAGAGCGTTATCAGCATCTCTTGGAAGGGCCCCTTCCCAGGCAGAGTTAGCAGCATCCATGGGTAAGGAAATAGAGAGCTTTCAGAGAGAAAGGGGACAAGCAGCAAGATTTGAGACCATTCATCTTGAAGATCTATCAGAACATGTTCTCAATATTCCAGACGAAAAGGCTAAGCAACCTGATACGATTGTTGAAGACTCGGAATTTATGAAAGCTGTTGTAGCTGCCATTGATGAGCTTCCAAATAGAGACAAACTCGTAATGTCCTTATATTATCAAGAGGAGTTGAATCTTAAGGAAATCGGAGAGATTCTGGGAGTTAGTGAATCACGAGTTAGTCAAATCCTAAGCCAAAACGTTAAGAAATTGAGGACAATTTTGTTCGAGGAAGAAACGGATCAGTAATTTCTAGATTACAAGGTTCGGATTAATTGCGAAAATGCTAGAATTAGAGGTGAAACACCAAAAAAGCTACTTGATTTAGAAACTCTAGGCTTGCCGCACTTGATGTTGAGAATTGCGATTTGTTTCATTGATTGGTTAACTAGCTCAGGAGATTCGGTTGTTCGGTAACAGTAGAAAAATCCAACAAGCAAAAGATGAAGCTAAGGCTGAATATGAGAAAGCCATGGGCTCAAAGGACGATTCAAAAAAAGAAAAAGCCTTCAGGGCAAAAATTGGTTTAAGGATTCGGTCATCCATAGACCGAATTTTCGTCGACGGAGCTGAAAAATTCGCTAAATATGGAGAGTTAAGTTTGGCGGCCATAGCCGCCGGGGAAGAGAAACCTGAGCCACCTAAGTCGACTTCTTTTGTAAAAATTAAAAGCTTAAATGGAGAAATATTTTCCTATTTACCGTCTGATAGAGCGGAAGCGATTTTTCAATTGGGTGGAAAATACCAAAATATGGAGATTGACGCTAAAACGGCTATCAGGAGAGCTCAGGTGGTAGCAAATCAATATGCTTATGATCTTGATTTAGAAAATTCTCTAATTGTTTTACAGTTCCTCAGGGATGAGTTAGCGGAGGCGGGAAACCCGTTCATTGACTCCGAAGAACATGAGAAAAATCCCGATTAACCTTAATATTTGTTCAGTTATAATTGTGAACATCGACTAATTTTTTAATTCCGTTTATGGAAAGTTAAAGAAGACGTCTGATTTGTCGATTATCAATCTAGATAAAACCGGGTTTAAGGAGGCATAGATGGCGACGCTGTTGCTTTTTGTTCTTTTGTTTTTTAGTGCTGCATTACTTGTCATGGTGGTTTATACCATTGATAGATTAAATAGCGTTGAGAAGATAACTTCAGTATTGAATTCAGTTATAGCACCTTCACCATCTGCTGGCGCTTATGAATCTGAGGCCATGTTTGAAGGTTTGTCAGGTATGACTTTATGGGAAGCAATGAGCGGTTCTCCTGTGGAGGGATGGGAGGACGAAAACCTTGACCCCATGAGACCTAGGTATCGGATTGTTCTCCAAAAGCACGTGGAGGCCATATTTGATGAGGGTTTGCTCGATGGACATCAGGAAACATATAAACATCTCCCTGCTAACACAATGCTGGTTTCAATGTTGAGGGGCTCAGTTGAATCCTGGATACCCCAGAATTATGCTAGTGGTATCTACCAGATTGGTCTTGAGTGGTCCAAGCAGGAGGTAAGCGAGGCTGGCCGATTAAGAGAGAAATTGGATTTAATAGCAGATGAGATGTTTTCTGCATGCGAGATCGAGTTGAAAAATCCATTGTCAAAAGTTTTGCTGCCAGAATCGGAAGAGGAATTATTAAAAAGAGCAGATGATCAATCTAAGCAAGATCAGGATGAAGTCGAAGCGCTTGAGTTGTCCCACAAGACCCAAGCTCAGGCGGATGTTGCGAATCCCAATGAAGCTGATATGACAGCAGAATCTTCTGTTAAGGATCAATCAACTGAAGCTGTAGCAGATGGGGAACCAAACACTGTAAAACCTGCTCCAGCGCTAAAGGCTGAGTCTGAATCGATTAAGGATCCTTCCTCTGCAGGGGCAGAAGAAAGGCCGGTTGGGGAAGATAAAGGAACAACTCGCCGTGAGCAGGAAAAGAAAGATACTGATTCCTCAGGCAGTGGTGTTGCGGCTGTAGCCGAACCTGCTTAACGAATGTGGAAAATTTATTAAAGAAAAATATTAAATTGCCGATCTACCATATATGGGTAATTTAGAAATAATTGGGAGCAAATCATGAGAGCACGTCAGAAAGCCATAGATAGTTACGGAGAAGTAAATGTTGTATCGGGGGTTAATTCAGCCGACAATGTTCAGCTAATTCAGATGCTTTTTGATGGGTTGGTAGAAAGCTTGAAAGCTGCCGAGGGTCAAATAAAACGTAATGAAATAAGCGCGAAGGCGAAAAGCTTAGCACGGGCAAGCAAAATCGTTTTGGGATTACAAAATGCATTGGATTTTGAAGAAGGCGGTGAGATTGCTACTAATCTGAACGAACTTTACAGTTACGTTGTTAGACGACTCTTTCATGTGAATGCGCATAACGATATAGATGCGCTACTTGAGATTCATGGGCTAATGGAAGAAATTAGACAGGCATGGAAATCAGTTCCATCACTCATTGCGCCAAAAAAAGACGTAAAAGCTGCGAATCAATCTGAGGAAGTGGCAAACTGAATTTTTTCTCAAACCGATTAAACTTTTTTTTTCGTATCTCTCCACTCATTTAGACTGGGTCTCAAGATTACCTCAGTTCGGTCATGGATCTATATCGCTTGGAAGAAATTTCGATCTTGGATTGAATGTTTCTTACATTTAGTGTCCCTTAAAATTTCCTAATAAGACCGTATTATTTTTAACGGTCGGGGTTTAGCTCATAAGCAAAAATATAACTTAAAAATAACCGTCGCTCGGTTTACATAAAATTATTTGAGTTCTAGAGTGGTGCTGTTGGTGCGAATCTTTGTAAGAAACCATGCGAGATTTACAATTTAACCTGAGTTGAGAAATTGACGCTATGCGGCCAGCAATCTAGGAGCTAATTCGCTTGATAGCTGGTTTAACAACTGAAGCAACCCATTGTCTCGTTGCAGGAATTTTCTCACGGGGTTAATGAGAAATATCCACACAAAATAAAAACAAGTCCATTACAGTCAAAAAATGTCCAGTTTTGCCTAATAAATTGAGTTTGAAATTCTCTAGTTCACCGTAGATCGTAAATGTTTTTAATCAAGAATAGTGTCAAACAGTTACACATTTGAGCAATTCTTGACAAGGGGTACCAAAAATGGTGATCCTGGTAAGTAGCAGGCAAAATACAAGGGATTTGAGCAAGAAAAAGCTTACTTTCTTTCCTGAAGATTAAAGAAATTGGGTACCTCATAATATTGCCTTATATAATCAAAAGTATTCCGATGAGTTAAGGAGAATACTGATGAAAAATCGAGAATATATTCAAACAGAAAAAGCACCTTCGGCAATTGGTGCATATTCGCAAGCCGTTAAATGCGGGTCGACTGTGTGGATCTCTGGGCAAATCCCATTGGATCCAGTTTCAATGGAAATTGTAGGACATACGGAATCTGATGAAGGGGTGAAATCACAAATTTCTCAGGTTTTTGAGAATTTAAAATCCATATGTGATGCTTCTGGTGGCAGTTTAAATGAAATTACAAAACTGAATATTTTTCTAACTGACATGTCTTATTTTCATCTTGTCAATGAAGTTATGGTGACAATGTTTGAGGAGCCCTATCCCGCTCGCGCTGCTGTCGGCGTTGTCAGTCTTCCCAAAAATGTTTGTGTGGAGGCTGAGGCAATCATGATCATTGAAAATTGAGGTACGATATTTTTCCAAATTCTCTCAAGGGCGAAGGATTTAGAGAGTGGGAGGACTTGATATTATTTTTTCCTAGAAGATATGAAGACCACTCAAACGTCTCTCTGGTTGAAGATCTCAATTTTGGAGAAGATGGTCAGGTTCAGGTAGTCATAAGAAAAACACAAGTGGTGCAGAGAAAAAGAAAAATGTTGAATATCTTTGCATATGACGAATCGGGGGAAATCCTAATTAGGCTTTACCACTTTAGATATCAAATACAGAATGTATTTCGGGAAGGTGTAAAACTAAGAGTTTTTGGGACTCCCAGGTCAGAGTTCGGAAATATTGAGTTTGTTCATCCAAAAATCCATGTTGGCTGGTTAGATGAAACGTCACCATGTTTTAAATACCTGGTTCCTTTTTATAAAATCAAGAGCAAATATCTCTACCAGGAAACATTTAGAAGGTATGTTGGGAAGGCTCTGAAAAGTTTTGTTCCTAGGGAATGGCTAAAAGAAGATATGTTAAGGGAACTAGGTCTCCCACGCCTTGAAAAATCTATAAAGGAAATTCATTTTCCTAAAATAACAAAAGATCCAAAAGAATTAATTTTGGAACTTGAACAGAGAAATAATTTGTTCTGGGACAGAATTAAGTTTGACGAACTGGCAGGACAGCAATTTGTTTTAAGAACAATGAAAAAATCTATTACTAATCTGAAGGTAGACTCTTTAGACGACGAAAAGGAGCTTTCAGAAACTCTTTTAAAAAAACTTCCGTTTAAACTTACGGAAGACCAAAAAAAAGTCTGGTGCGAGATAAAGTCTGACCTTACAGCAGGAAAACCATCGCATCGATTAATTCAAGGTGATGTTGGTTGTGGTAAAACTGTTATTGCAGGTCTTGCTGCAGCTTTCACTGTTGGATCAAAAAAACAGGCGAACATCATGGCTCCATCCGAAATACTTGCCAGTCAATTGTTTAACCAGTTGTCTGAGTGGTTTCAATCATCAGGAATAGAGGTTTTTTATTTGTCAGGCGGTCTCTCCATTAAGAAAAAGAAAAACCTTCTTTTAGAGCTGCATGGAAAGAAACCGATCGTCGTTGTTGGCACGCATGCATTAATTCAAAAAGAGGTCAAATTTGGTAACTTAGGCCTCTCCATAATTGACGAACAACATCGTTTCGGTTTGGAGCAACGAGCTAAATTAAGAGAGAACTGCCCGCATATTTTAGGTATGTCCGCCACTCCTATTCCTAGGAGTTTGGCAATGACATTTTTGGCCGATATGGAAATTTCGACAATTAAGTCTCTTCCAAAAAGTAGAAAGAAAGTCATAACAAAATTGGTATCATCTCGAAGAAAATTAGAGATTTTAAAAAGAATAAAAGTTTTTGTCCATAATGGTGGGCAGGCCTTTTGGGTGTGTCCAATGATTAATGAATTGGAAGATCAAAGTAGAGCATTAAATACATTAGAGAAAACCTATGAATGGCTAAAAAAGAACCTTGATTTAAATATATCTATAGTTCATGGAAAGTTGGGGAAAGACGAGCAAAGGGAGGCAATGTTATCGTTTAGAGAAAAGAGAACGTCCATCCTGTTGGCTACTACTGTAATTGAGGTAGGAGTAAATATACCTGAAGCTGGATTGATTATTGTAGAAAATTCTGAACGATTTGGTTTGGCCCAATTACATCAACTAAGAGGAAGAGTTGGAAGGGGGAACATGGAGGCGATATGCATTTTTCTTTACGAAGAAGGTCTGACGGAAACAGCAAAGAAAAGACTGAAAATTCTATATGAATCCAATGATGGGTTTGAAATTGCTAAAAAAGACTTAGAGATTCGCGGACCCGGAGAGATTTTGGGTACTCGACAATCAGGAGATATACAGCTCGAATTCTCTAATCTAGTAAAGGATTATGAATTGGTGATGAGAGTTGTTGCTTTCGTTAATAAAGTTATCAATAATTCGTCGTGCGTTGCAGAAGATGGCGACGCTATTTTTGATGATACAAGCATTACTTCGCTTATTAACCGATGGCGAAACGGGAGATTCCTGGTAGATGGAACATAGATGACATTGACTGAATTACGCTACATTATTGCGGTTGCTCAAGAAAAACACTTTGGAAGAGCTGCCGAAGCATGTTTCGTGAGCTAACCAACCTTGTCAGTAAGTATAAAAAAACTTGAAGAAGAACTGAATACAAAAATCTTTGAGAGAAAAAGCAATCAAATCTCTTTAACTTCAGTAGGAGAACGACTTGTGAAGCAGGCTCAGTCAATTATAGAAGAGTCAAACAAAATGCAACTAATCGCTGATCAGGGAACAGATCCTTTACTAGGACCTCTTCGTCTCGGTATTATTTTTACAATTGGGCCTTGCTTGCTACCTAAAATCGTGAGAGTTATTTTTGATGCGGTTCCTAATATGCCCTTAGTTCTAAACGAGGATTTTACTAACGTAATTTTAGAGAAACTACGTAATGGGTCCTTAGATGCTGGAATATTGGCAGAACCATTTGATATGAATGGGCCTAGTCATACTGCTCTATACGATGAGGATTTTGTTATCGCCGTCCTCGCGATCATAAATTATTGTAGCGAACACATATCTCAAGTCATAATCTTAGCACTGAAACGATGCTTTTATTAGGTTTAGGTCATTGCTTTAGAGATCAGGTTCTGGATGTTTGCCCAGAGGTTGCACGGTACTCGGTAAACGCACAAGGAATTCAAAGAACATTTGAGGGAAGTTCATTAGAAACAATTAAATACATGGTCTCGTCTGGCCTAGGAATTACCCTCCTCCCCCGTATTGCTGTTGAAACTCTGATAAAAGACGAGACTATAGGGTTGATCAAGTTCAAAAATACTCCCCCTTCTAGGAGAGTTGTGTTAGTTTGGAGGAAAAGTTTTGCTAGATATGATGCTATAAAAAAAATCAAAGATATGATTATGACAGTTGATCTCTCGGGTTGTAAAAAAATAGTTTAGATTTTATATGTATAATACGCTATTACAAGCAATAGGAAATACTCCACTTGTTCAACTCTCCTCAATACCTGGGAAAACTAATGTCAGACGTAATAATATTTTTCTGGCAAAACTTGAGGGAAATAATCCTGCGGGTTCGGTGAAGGATAGAGCTGCTGTGTCGATGATTATTGGCGCAGAAAAAAAAGGGTTGGTAGAAAAAGATGCACTATTAATAGAGGCAACAAGCGGCAATACAGGAATCGCACTCGCTATGGCATCTCGGATTTTAGGGTATCGGATGAGGTTGATTATGCCGGAAAATCTGTCCATTGAAAGAAGACAAGTGATGCGAGCTTTTGGTGCTGACTTAGTTTTAGTCACTCAAAAGGAAGGGATGGAAGGTGCCAGAGATTTAGCACTAGAGATGGAAAAAAATAGAAAGGGTAAAGTCTTAAATCAATTTGCAAATGATGATAACTGGGGCGCCCATTATAAATACACGGCTGAGGAAATCTTACGGTCTACAAAGGGAAATGTCACACACTTCGTTTCTGCTATGGGAACAACAGGAACAATCACTGGTGTTTCGAGAAGACTTAAAGAAGTCAATAAAGCTATTCAAATTATTGGAGTTCAGCCTTGTGACGGTTCTCAAATACCTGGTATCAGAAAATGGATTGAGCCTTATATCCCTCCTATTAGGAAGAAAGCCAGAATTGATAAAATTGAAGAGATTAGTCAGGAAAAGGCTGAAGAGATGGCCAGACGACTAGCAGTAGAGGAAGGTATCTTTTGCGGTCCCTCGGGTGCAGGAGCATTATGTGTAGCCCTGAGAATTTCTGAGAAGCTAAATAATGCAAGGATTGTTTTCATAGTTTGTGACAGAGGCGATAGATATTTATCTCAGAATTTATTTCCCGTATAAATCAAAACTCATCCTTCGCCTTACGGGGTTGACATTTCTCTTTCGTCAAATAAGAAACATTGCCCTTCCCATGCATTACCATTAGTATTTTCTAAATAATCAAGTATCCCACCATCAAGCTGAACGACGTCGCGGATACCATTTTCTATCATAAAGAGGGTAGCTTTTTCGCATCTGATGCCTCCTGTACACACGTTTACGAGTTTAAATCCTTTAAGAAATCTACATTTTTCCTTAATTTTTTGTGGGAACTCACTAAATTTTTCTAAATTAAGATTTAGCGAGTCTTTAAAGTGTCCAAGTTGAAATTCAAATTCGTTACGAGTGTCAACTATTTTAATCGGCTTCCCCGTGTCGTCGTAACCATCGATTATCCACTTTGCTAGTGTGTTTGCATCCACGAAGGGAGCTCTATCCTCTTCTGGTCGGATTTGAGGTTGATTCATTTTGATGATTTCGGACTTGATTTTTACTCTTAGTCTTTCAAAACCAACTTTTTCTGAGTAATTAATTCTTGCCTTAAGGTTCTTAAGTCCTGGTATTGCCTTACATGCCTCAAACATTTGCTCAGTAGATGACTTGTCTCCTGATAACGCGATATTTATGCCTTCATTTGATAAGATTATTGTTCCGGTTACGGATAATAATTGCCCAATTTCGGCTAAAAGGTGCCGGTGTTCCTCAAGGTGATCGAGAGAAACAAATTTATAGCAACGAATATTCAAAAAATTTGTTTTAGCTTTAGTTTCCATATTATCTCTGTCTTCCAAACCATCCTGTTCCTAAACTGATGACTCGATCAAATCCAAATTTAGCAATAATTTCTTCTTCTGTATATGCAGGATTTGCCTCTTTTGCATTAGCTATCACTGCATTACGCCATTGCTGAGGAGAAAGTTTACCTAGATCAACAGTAATTGGTGGAGGTGTTTTCCATAATGGTTTATATTGAGTATCGGCTGGAGTTGGTCGATATTTTTCAGGTTCGTCATTTAAAAGCTCTACTGCTTTCGTAGGAGTTGTTCCCCCAAATGATTTAAATCTTTTTAAAGTAAATAATTCTTCAGCTCGGAGTATGGCCATATCTCTAATAAGGTTTTTTGCTTTTGTGGGGTCAACTACTCCCTGGTCATTCTCCTTTTCAACCATTTTTAGGGCTTCATAAATTGAAGTGCCACGTGGAAAATTTGACAATTTAAGCCCTTCTTTTTTTAAAGAGTTGGTTGCAACTCCCCGTGTATTTTTTTGTAACTCTAATTCATACGCCTCTATGACAGTGGTTCCAGGCCGATATTTTGGCGCCGCTATACTTTCGATACCTAGTTCTTTAAGGCGAGCCGAAGCGACTAAAGACCTTTCCAATAAGTCAGGTTGAACCGAAACCTTCCTTTCAATAACGGGACTTCCGTCTGGGTTCAAAACTTCTATTTGTTTTATTTTCCCCGTGGCAACATCGATAACCCCGTTACCGCTTTGGTCTACTTCATCAACCATCTTTGGGACAAATTCATTTCTAGCAATCATGTGTCGAACGTCATACCAACTTGCTATTTCTTTCTTTACTGGCAAATTATTTTGGAGAATCAGATTTCCTTCTTTGTCTCGAGCGAAATCCACTTTTGTTTTTGGAAAACCAACTGGCCCGCCATCAAAATCCTCTTTTATTCCCTGGGAGAGAAGAATCCGTTTTGCTTCCGACTCCCTAACCTCTATTTCTTGCCGTTCCCTCGAGGATATCTGAATCAGTTGGCCTTGAAACCCAGTTGAAAAGCTTTTATCCCCTCGTTTCCCTAGTCCTGTATTTGCTACCGTACCGGTCGCAAATGCATCTGTTGTATTAATTGCCAAAGTCATAATACTACCAAGTTAATTTCAAGTATAGTTTAATAAGCAAATCAGATGCCAATTTAGCTCTAAGAAAGGACTTATGGTTAAAGTAATTTTATTCGATGTTTATGGGACTCTTCTTGATGTACACTCCATAAAAATGGTTTTAGAAAAGTATTTACCAGGTAAGGGAGACGAATCCTCCAGGCTCATACGAGAAAAACAAATAGAATATACGAGACTTTACTCGTTGCGCCCTCCACAAATACCGTATGAAAGTTTCATGAGTCTTACTCGTGCTGCACTTGAGTATACTATTCAGTTTATCGGTAAAAATGTTCAGGATGTGCCTGTCGACGAAATAATGTCGCGCTATCAGAAGTTAGAAAAGTTTCCAGAGGTATCAGAAGTTCTCGATTATATCAGGTCTAATAGTTATAGCATCGCCGTTTTATCAAATGGTAATAGTGAAATGTTAAGGGAAGTTCTCAACAATTCGGGTCTTCAAGATAAAATTGAGGTTTATCTCTCAGCTAGTTCTGTCTTGTCTTTTAAAACTGATGAACGAGTCTATAAAATTGCGAGCGAATTTTTCAAGTGTAATTCAGATGAGTGTTTGTTAGTTTCTGCAAATTATTGGGATATTATCGGGGCCGGTTGGAATGGGCTAAAAACGTTTTGGGTTAACAGGTCTTCCTCGCCTAAAGATCCCATTGGTTACGCCCCAGATTTTGAGGGTAAGTCACTAGAGGACTTAAAACGGATCCTATAATATTTACACTTCCGCAAGGTATTTTGCCCTTGACAGTAATTTTTCAAAGGAAAAAATACATAATGGGCTGACACTTAACTATCGTGTGTGAATTGTCATAGTTGATGTTACCCAATACCAAATTGGTTTCATCCCGACCGGTTCCTTGAGCAAATCTTTGGGTCGATCAATAATGGCGGATAGAGGGACCACAGAGTTATAGACGAGAAAATGTGCTGTTTTCAAATCCAAGAAAAATGCCGGGTGTCAAATTGCACCCGGCATTTCACGGCAACTAAGCGAAATTACTTAATGCTTGCAGTCTCTTCACTACTGTACGAAATTCTATAAATAGCACCGGCGTAATCGTCTGACACCAACATAGAACCATCTTTCATTACAGCAACATCAACCGGTCTACCCTGGTAAGTACCAGTTTCCTGGTTTAACCAACCTGAGGCAAAGACCTCCATCTTTCCAGCCTTACCATTTTTAACTGGAACGAACTGAACTTCAGCACCGCTTGCTTTGGTTCTATTCCATGAACCATGAGAAGCAACAAAAATTCCATTCTTGTACTTATCTGGAAAGTTTGTTTTCGCGCCGAATACCATTCCATTTTGTGCTTGATGGGCAGGAAACATAGCCTGAGGGAATATCGCTCCCTTTGGCTTCTTCATGTCTTTTAAATCGGGAGCAGCTGATGAACCAGCAACTTTGAACTTTCCATTCCAATATGGGAATCCAAAATGTTGGCCAGATTTTGTGGATTTATTCAGCTCACCTGGAGGAATATCGTCACCTAACCCGTCAACCTGGTGATCAGTCCACCATAGACTTTTTCCATCAGGACTGAAATTTAGTCCAACCGGATTTCTTGCGCCCATAGCGTAAACTTCTCTATTACTTCCATCAAAAGCATTCATCCTTACTATTCCACCTATACCAACTTTGTTGTAAAGATCAATTTTATCCTTTGGTTGAACGTTAAATGGCTGACCCAAAGTCACATAAAGCATCCCGTCTGGACCGATTTCACAAGCACGAGCACCATGGTTGAAGGACTCTTCTTCTACCGGAATCAATCCACCTTGAGAAACGACCTCTATAACCGCAACATCAGGTCCTTCATAGAAGAACTCTGCAGCTGGGAAGTTAAGTACCCTGTTGTGTTCAGCGACTACTAAGAACCCATCTTTCGTCCAACATACAGCGTTGGGGTTTGTGAAGTTCAAAGATGGAGCAAAGGATTTTACCTCATCAGCAACGTTGTCATTATTCCTGTCGGTAATAGCCCAAACAGTAGTCTTCCTCGTTCCAGCAAACAGCATATTTGTTGACGGAGCGATTGCCATGTGTCTGACATCAGGGGCCACAGCATACAAGTCAATTTTGAAACCAGGAGGTAAACTTATCCCTTCCAAATTTTTTCTCAATGCGTCAGCGTTTTTGCCTTCTTGTGGCACTACCGGAATATTCAGGTCCGTTGTCGCTACCTTCATTTGTTTTAAAGTAGACAGATTATCTGGGGCGGCAGTAACGTTTACTGACACCGCTAACCCAGCTAAACCAAGCGTTAATCGTTTAAACATTTATTTCTCCTTTAATTACAACAAAAAAAAAGACTGCTTTACGATAATACCATTCTGACATTGGCTGAATACTAGGGTTTTTCTTCAGTTTGTTATTTATCCGACCACTATGTCTACGTTTTTTAACCTGCTTTAGGAATACTTTTTTCTAAAATGAGGCTATTTTTTCGTAGAATGAATGAAAAACTTGACAAAGATAATCTTTAATAAAAATATCAAAGCTTCCAATCAACAGGTGAAAGCCCTCTTGCCTTTAAAATGAGATTTGCGTTAGAAAATGGTTTTGAGCCGAAAAACCCCCGATTTGCTGAGAATGGTGAAGGATGAGGGCTTTTTAAAATTAAGTCATTTGCTAAATTTAACGTTGAGACTTTTTCTTGTGCCTTGTTTCCCCACAAGATGAAAACAACGTTTGCATGTTCCGATAATAGCTTTAGTATTTTGTCGGTGAATTTCTCCCATCCACGGTGGTAATGAGAACCCGGTTTGCCGGCCTCAACCGTTAAAACTGAATTAAGTAATAAGACTCCGTTTTTCCCCCAACTTGCGAGGTTTCCATGTTCTGGTTCTTCAATTCCTAGATCCGACTTTAACTCCTTAAAAATATTTTTTAGCGATGGGGGTTTCTCAACATTATTTTCAACAGAGAAACTCAAACCATGGGCTTGACCTTTCCCATGGTAAGGATCTTGTCCTAGTATTACCACTTTTACCTCATGGAAATCTGTTAAATTCAACGCGTCAAAAATTTTCTTACCGGGTGGAAAAATGATTTTGTTTTTTAATTTTTCCTCTCGTAGGAATAGACTTAGACTTTGCATGTAGTCTTTTTTAAATTCAGAAAATAATATTTCTTTCCAATTGTTGACTAGCCCAATATTTCTGCCGTTTTTCTTTTTTTTATTAATCATTTTTTACACTTTATAATTTTATCCATAATGATAATATTAAATTCTAAGGCGGTTTTACGTAAATGGTAGAAACCTGTGGGGGGTTCGACTTTTGGAATTAACGGACAAATATAGAAATTTTAAATTCGGACAACCTAGCTAAATCGCTGTAGTAGTTTTCTGTCCCCTTATTGGCGCCTCCGGTAGGAATCGAACCTACGACCCTCCCCTTAGGAGGGGGATGCTCTATCCACTGAGCTACGGAGGCAAAAGTAAAACTTAAAGCCTTGTTGGTCTGCACAGATGAAGCTTCTTTCCGTTTTGTTCAAACCTTTTTCTTGACCACTCTTTACATTCTTTTTGTTTTTCGAAACAGTATCCGATATGAGTGTTATTGTCAGTTTTTGCACACCAAAAAAAAGACGAAGTTTTGGTGCTTTGGCTAGTCTCCTTCGCTTTTTCTTTAGCGCTCATGGGCAAATGTGTGACCGAAAGGAGGGTAAAAAGTATTCCAAAGAACGCGTTAGTATTTCTCATTGTTCTAATGTACCATTTTCTTATGAGATTTAGCCAAAGAGTTTGCGTTGCGCCTATGATGGATGTGACGGATAGACATTGCCGATTTTTTCATCGACTCCTTGGCCCTGACGTCTTTTTATACACTGAAATGCTGCATAGTTTAGCGATAATAAACGGAGATTCGGACAAATTACTGGATTTCGACAACTCGGAGCATCCAGTAGGTATTCAGCTCGGCGGGAATGAGCCAAGGATTCTAAACCAGGCTGCAAAGATTGCTTCGAAATTTAACTACGATGAAGTGAACCTGAATTGTGGGTGCCCGAGCTCAAAGGTTGTCGCTGGTAATTTCGGCGTAGCATTAATGAGAAAACCACAATTGGTCGCCGATTGTGTAAAAGCTATAAAAGATGGGGCTAGTATTTCCGTTAGCGTAAAGCACCGTATCGGAATAGACGACTGTAAGGATTACTCCTTCGTTCGTGACTTCGTGGGACGAGTTCATGATGCTGGATGCGATATTTTTTTCGTTCATGCAAGATGTGCGGTATCAAATCTATCGCCTAAGAAAAATAGAGACATACCGCCAATTGATATGTTTAAAGTCAGATTCTTGAAAAGAGATTTTCCTGATTGTAAGTTTGTGGCTAATGGAGAGTTTGATACGGTTGCTAAATGCCGTTCTATTTTAGAGAAAAAAAAAGAGTTATCGTTGCCTGGGGTTGACGGGGTAATGTTGGGCAGAGCAATCCGTCGATATCCGGTTTTATTGACAGATCTTCAGAGAGCTTTTTATCCCAAAAAAAACCTCCGTCCAACGGGTGAGATTATCACATGCCTTGAGAATTATTACCATTTACAAAAACGAAAAGGAATAAATAGTAGAAGAATCGTTCGGAGCTGGGTTAATCTTTTCAATAATAAGAAGGGCTCAAAAAAGTGGCGATTTCTTCTCGCGGAAGGCGTAGCTCCAATGGAAGCTTATCGAAGAGTTTTTTGTTCATAAATTCTTTCCGACCTAATTTTGCGCACAGCTATCATTGCAGTGATTAGGGTTAAAACACCTAAACCGAGCCAAAAACAGCTCCAAATCAAGTTCTCTATCGGATCTGAGAATATTCTTACTATCGCTTCAGTGATATATAACCAAATGAGTAATGTTAACCATTGAAGAGACCGTATTCGACCTTGGAACAACCCGGGGATTAGGGGAATAAGGGGCAAGATTTTTAACCATAGTAAGGATCCGACGCGCAAGGGATAAAGCATTAATTCCCAATAACAGCCAAAAAGTACCATCGATATAACGCTAAACAGAGCCAGCCTTCCCCAGAAACATTTTACAAATTTGGGTTTAGGAAAGCTTGTTTGCGATTTTTGCAATTCTAGCCCCTAGTACATATCCTAGCCTTCTTTCCTCAGTTGACAAGCCAGACTCTTTTTTTTGAGTTGAAGAAACATGAGATGCTCCATAGGGAGTACCACCAGTCTTCGTTTCAGATAAGCTCGGTTCGGTATATGGAATCCCTGATAAAAGCATACCGTGGTGGAATAACGGTAACATCATGCTTAGCAGTGTGGTTTCCTGACCACCATGTAGACTCCCCGTACTGGTAAATACGGCGCCCGGTTTTCCTACCAATTCGCCAGAGATCCACAAATCAAGAGTTTGATCAATAAAATACTTTAGTTCCGCAGCCATGTTCCCAAAGCGAGTGGGGGACCCGAGAATCAAACCGTGACAGTTTATGATATCTTTCTTGTTTATTATTTGGATTTTTTCATACTTTTCATTCAATCGCTGTTGAACGCTACGATTCTTTAACTCATCAACTCTTCGCAACCTTGATTCTACCCCGCTAACTGAGCCGATACCCTTACAAATCTCTTCGGCTAACTGAAGAGTGCCCCCTTTCTTGGAATAAATGAGTACGACCACGTTAATCATAATGAATAAAAATTTATTTTTGCAATTGGAGTGTTGGCTCCGCTAGGTTAGAATAAACTCTTATCTACCGAAAAAACAAGAGTATTTGAAATGAAAGTGTCCAACATTCTGGATTTACAAAAAAAATCACTTGTTACTCTCCCTCCTAAAAGTCTCTTGTCGGATGCTGTTATTTTGATGTCGGAAAAAGATATTGGTTCGGTAGTAATAGTTGAGAGAGGCGATGAATTAGTCGGGATATTGACTTTTCGTGAAGTTATTCAAGTATTAGCAAAGCGCCAGATTGAAAATCGTTCCGGGAAAACACCCACCATGTCTGAGATAATGGTTGATGAGGTAATGAATCGAGATCCTACGGTTACAGATAAAGACATGCAGATTGATGCGCTTCGAAGGTTGATGAATGATTGTGGGGAGAGATATCTTCCTTGCGTGGAAGGTAACAAGGTTCTTGGAGTGGTTTCATTCCACGATGTGGCAAGGGCGATGCTAAGAGCTTCCGATTTTGAAAATAAAATGTTGAAAGCTTACATACAAGATTGGCCAGAGGATTCGTCTTCTGGAGAGAAAAAGTAACTTTGAAAAATAATGGATATTTTGGTCACTAATGACGACGGTTACAGCTCGCCTGGCTTAGCCAATCTTGCAGTTTCTATGCAAGCTTTCGGGGATGTCCACGTTATTGCTCCAAAAGATGATCAGAGTGGTTCTGGTTGTGCTATCACCCTTGACAGGCCATTGCGAGTTGGAAAGGCAGAAAGCGGCTTCACTTTTGTGAACGGGACGCCAGTGGATTGTGTGAATTTAGGAGTTACAACACTTTTGAAAAAAAAACCTAGTCTTATTGTCTCCGGTATAAATAACGGAAGAAATATTGGAGAGGATGTACATTATTCTGGGACCGTAGGAGCGGCTATAGAGGGGTTTCTTCACGGGATTACGTCCTTTGCTTTCTCGTTAGACTCTTTTAGTTTTGATAACTTAAAGACTGCTAAATTCTTCGTAGAAAAAATAGTTCAGGCATTTATAAACGAGCCGCTTGCAAATCCGACTTTGCTTAATATTAATATCCCAAATGTAAAGTCGCCGGAAGTGAAAGGAATTGTTTTGTGTAGACCTGGTAGTAGGGCTGCGTCAAAACCGGCGGTAGAGGCTGTGTCACCTAAAGGCGAAAAAGTTTATTGGGTTGGAGCTAGTGGCGACTTTTTTGATGTCGGGGAAGGTACGGATTACAAGGCACTAGCGGAAAACATGGTTTCGATAACAGAGCTATCAACTGGAATGTATAAATCAAAATCGGCGGAGAAAATAGAATCTTGGGTGCGAAAGATAAAATAAGCCGGGCAATATTAGCAAAAGAAAATCCCACTCTTTTGCCGAGATGGGGCGCCCGTGCGCTAATTGAGCCGGAAGCAGAAAAAGAAAAGTCTTCATCGAACCCAGGTTTAGCCAGCCATACGCTTCGGAAAAAATTGATTGGTCGATTGAAAAAACGTGGGATAGTTGATGAGATTGTTATCGATGCCATCGGGTCCGTGGCACGTCATCAATTTGTCGACTCGGCTTTAGCAAGTATGGCTTATGAGGATGTTGCGCTTCCTATCGGATTTGGGCAGACTATATCTCAGCCATTCGTTGTTGCAAAAACAATCAGCATTGTTAGGGAACTTCTCTCTAAAACTAGGTCCAGAGAGGAATTAGTACAGCAGAATATTTTAGAGGTTGGATGCGGTAGTGGTTATCAAGCATCAATACTTTTGGAATGTTTTGGAAGCGTGACAAGTGTTGAACGAATTTATCCACTATACAAAAAAGCGTTGCAAAATTGTGATCAATATATTGGCCAGGGGAAACTACAAATAAATTTTTTTGATGGGAAATGCGGCTTTACTGATGGAGCTCCATATGACGCAATTTTCTTTTCGGCATCGTTGGAAAAATTTCCGAATCAGCTGATAAATCAAGTTAAAGATGGCGGGGTCGTTTTATCTCCTACCGGCAAGGGGTTGCAGTATTTGTTGGCTGGAACTAAGGAATCCTCTTCATGCAGTTCATTTTCAATTAGTAGGTACGATGTGGTATCTTATGTGCCAATACTGGAGGGGTTGGAAAGATCATAGGTATGAATAATAAGTTTTTTGTCTTTATTAGCGGTGTTTCCTGTGTTTGTGCATTTGTAGGTTGTACCATGCCTAGGCCGGCACCTGTTGAATCTAGAACTGTAGAAATTGAAAAAAAACCATCTGAGGCCTATCTCAAAAGAAACAGGAATTTAGTTGACGGTACATTTTATATTGTTCGCAAGGGAGATACCCTTTATGGAATAGCGCTCGCCTTTGGACAGAATTGGCGCGACATAGCTTTATGGAATAATTTGAGTGATCCTGACAAAATAAAAACAGGCGAAAAGCTTCGAGTATTACCAAGTTCCAAGAATAACGCCGCAGTATCGATACCTTTGAGATCAGCTGCCATAGAGACTCCAAAGGCAGATTCGGGTTCAAATATAGCAGGTAGTGCGGATAACGCCAATGGTTCCTTACCCGATACTGAAATCGCTAATGAGGATGGTCGTGATGAAGCTTTCGTGACCGCTTTAGGGTGGGTTTGGCCGGCAAACGGTCAAATTACCGAGAGGTTTTCTGACTCAAATAGTAAAGGCATTTCGATTGCTGGAGCTACGGGAGAAGATATTTTCGCCGTTAGCGGTGGGAAGGTAGTGTATAGTGGAAACGGTCTGCGAGGATATGGAAACCTAATAATCATTAAGCACCCAGACGAATTTATTACCGCTTACGCACACAATAAAAGTATCCTCGTTAAAGAGGGTGAGAATGTCGACAAGGGGCAGAAAATAGCTGAAATGGGGATGTCTGAAACTGATTCGCCTAAGCTTTTGTTTGAAGTTAGGAAGGGCGGAAAACCGCTCGACCCCCTCCTCTACTTACCCGCCCGCTGACGTTTAGATTATTTAAAAAAACACTAAAAGTTACTGCGGTTGTTTTTTTGCCCAAAAACAAAGTTAGGCGTCGAACCGCGCTAGTTGCTGCTCGACGCCGCATGCAACGAAAATTATTCTCTATCGCCCCCAAAAAATGCCATAAGCAAAAATAGCAGGTTACTGAAAATGTTGTAGACACTCAAATAGACTGCTAGTGTGGCACTTACGTAGTTAGTTTCACCGCCGTTTACTATACGTTGAAGATCATAGAGGAGAAACAGAGAGAAAATTGCTGTGGCCAGGAGTGATATGGTTAACATTAATGCCGGCATCTGGAGCCAGATGTTGGCAATTGATGCAACTATCAGCAATATCATACCAATAAACAGAAATTTACCCATCGGCGCAAGGTCTCTTTTTATGGTTGTAGATAAAACAGACATACCAAAAAATATTCCACCCGTACCCGCTGCCGCTAAGCCTATTAACTGAGCTCCATTTTGCATACCTAATGCAAAACCTACTAGCCTGGATAGCATGAGCCCCATAAAAAACGTAAATCCTAAAAGCAGATAAACCCCGATTTGGCTATTTTTAAATTTTTCAATTGCGTAAAAAAATCCAAATGCGATCCCTAAAAACAACAACATGCTTATGAGAGGACTGCCCGCAAACAGAGAGAATCCGCTCTTAATTCCTAACCATGCTCCGGCAACGGTCGGTATCATGGAGGCCGACAGTAGCATGTACGTGTTCTTCAATACTTTATTCTTAACCGCGACTGTTTCAGCGTTTCCAGTCGATCTGAGTTGACTCATGTCAGGTATCATTGACTTCTCCTTACATTATTTATTGATTTAAGACAAGCCTTATTTCTAAAGGTTTCCTAATAGTCGTATGATTACATTATAATTTGATGTCTGTAAAGGTTTTGCGGAACTAAATAATTTAAATAAGAGTGAAATTTTAACAAAGGTGTAAATACACATGAATTTAGAAAAAACGTTGTCTATTATTAAGCCAGATGCAGTTCAAAACAATGTAATTGGGGAAATCTACACTAGGTTTGAAAAAAATGGGTTAAAGATAGTGGCCGCCAGGATGCTGTCTCTTACGACTGAACAAGCAGAGTCCTTCTATAAAATTCATCGTGAGAGACCTTTTTTTAACGCTTTGGTAGAGTTTATGACTTCTGGACCCGTAATGGTGACAGTTTTAGAGGGTGAGAATGCTGTTCAAAAAAACCGGAACCTTATGGGGGCTACTGATCCGAAGGAAGCAGAAAAAGGCACTATCAGAGCTGATTTCGCAACCAGTATTGATGCAAACGCAGTTCACGGCTCTGACGGCTTAGATACGGCAAAATACGAGATAGAATTTTTTTTCCCGGGGTTCTAAACTTTTTAAGGGGTAATTTCGGTAATGAATTTGTTGGATTTTACTAAACCAGAGCTTGAACGGTTATTCATGGAAAATGGCCAACCCAAATTTAGAGCTCTTCAGGTATTAAAATGGCTACACCAAAAGGGAGTCCGCGATTTTTCCAAAATGACTGATTTGAAAGCGTCTTTCAGAGAGTTTTTAAGCCGAGAACTTGAAATTCGCATTCCTGAAGTAATTCAATCGACAAAATCTTCAGATGGTTCTGTAAAGTGGTTATTTAAGCTCGACAACGGGGAGGTTATAGAGTCTGTCGTTATACCTGAAGGTCATAGGGTCACTGCCTGTGTGTCGTCTCAAGTAGGATGTGCGATTGACTGCTCCTTTTGTGCGACGGGTAACCAGGGTTTTTCGAGAAATTTGACTTTAGGGGAAATGCTAGGGCAAATGTGGGCAATAAATTTTCTCTCAAATGTCGGTGACGTTACAAACGTAGTGCTGATGGGGATGGGAGAGCCATTGCTAAATTATAAGAATTTGAAAGAATTCTTAAAATTTATGCTTATGGATCATGCGTACGGATTGTCTCGCAGAAAAGTAACCGTCTCGACTTCCGGTATTGTTCCTTTTATTGAAAAACTTAAAGTTGATTGTCCAGTTTCACTAGCAATCTCACTTCACTCGGGGAATAACGAACTGAGAAACCAATTAGTCCCTATAAATAGAAAATACCCTTTGGAACAGCTCATGACCGCATGTAACGGTTACCAGGAAAGCGCTCCTAGGAAATTTATCACTTTTGAGATAGTCCTCCTTGATGGAGTCAACGATTCGATTCAAGACGCTTTTGCAATATCTGAATTAATGAGCGATTATGGAATCAATGCGAAATTTAATCTCATTCCTTACAATCCGTTTAATGGTGGTATTTACAGGAAACCATCTGAGAAGCGAATAAAGGGTTTTCAAATGAAATTGCAAGAGAAAGGCTATGTTTCAACGGTTAGAAAAACACGCGGGGATGACGTGCAAGGCGCTTGTGGGCAATTAGCTGGAGTAGTAAACAATAGGATTTCAAAGGCAGTCTCCAGCGAAAAGACTAAAATTGCGAGGGTGTTGTGAGTTCCCGGCTAAAGCGGGAAAGAAACCACGTCCAGGTAAGCTGGCTAAACAATAGAGTGAATTTAGGTGGAGGCAACCCTGTAGTTGTGCAAAGCATGACAAATACGGACACGTCTGATGTTATCAAAACATCTATTCAAATTAAAGACTTAGCCGATGCTGGTTCAGAGTTGGTTCGCATAACCGTAAACAGTAAGGAGGCAGCGAAAGCAGTACCCGATATTCGAAATCAGTTAGATCGAATGAATTGTAATATCCCGCTTATTGGAGATTTTCATTTTAATGGACATAAGCTTTTGAGGGACTTTCCGGGGTGTGCAGAATCTCTTTCAAAATTTAGAATCAATCCTGGAAACATCGGGAGAGGGGAAAAAAAGGATACTCATTTTGCAGAAATGATCGAAATAGCAATGCGTCTAGATAAGCCCATCCGCATAGGGGTTAACTGGGGAAGTTTAGACCAAGAGTTGCTGGCCAAACGAATGGATTACAATGCTTCACTCAAGAATCCAAAAACTCCTGATCTAGTCATGAGGGAAACACTTGTTGAATCGGCGCTTGGAAGCGCTCGAAAAGCTCAGCAGTTGGGTATGGGTAAAAATAAAATAGTAGTTTCGGCTAAAGTTTCGAAATTGCAAGACCTCGTAACAGTTTACAAAGAATTATATAAGACATCAGATTTTCCTTTGCACGTTGGTTTAACAGAGGCAGGACTGGGTATTAAAGGTATAGTCTCCTCCGCTTCTGCGTTATCGATTTTGTTGAACTATGGTATTGGTGACACTATCCGGGTTTCTTTGACTCCGCAGCCAGGGGGAGATAGAAGAGAGGAAGTTTACGTTGCTCAGCAAATTTTACAGTCACTGGGAGTAAGGGCGTTCTCCCCGGAGGTTATCGCGTGTCCAGGATGTGGGAGAACTACATCTACTTTTTTTCAGGAATTGGCGGAGAACGTTCAATCTTATGTTCGAACCAGCATGAAAGATTGGTCGGTTAAATACCCAGGCTGTGAAAATTTAAACATTGCGGTGATGGGTTGCGTAGTAAATGGACCAGGCGAAAGCGAACAGGCTGATATAGGAATAAGTTTGCCTGGCACCGGCGAGCAGCCAGTTGCCCCGGTATTTATTGATGGAAAACGTGGCCCAACGTTAAAGGGTGAAAACATAATAAACGATTTCAAGGATCTCATTGGTCAATATGTGAAGCAACGTTATGGCAAGTTAGATTCAAAAACAGGAAAGGATTAACCGCTGTTGGAAAAGATTTCGGCTATCAGAGGAATGAATGATTTGCTACCCCAAAAGCTGCGGATTTGGAGGGATTTAGAAAAAAAAATTTCTTCAGTTTTTTGTAGTTACGGTTTTGAGGAGATTCGAACGCCGGTTCTTGAGAGAACGGAACTTTTTCTGAGAGGATTGGGAGCAGTTACTGATATTGTGGAGAAAGAGATGTATTCTTTCGAAGATCATTTGAATGGTAAGAAATACAGCTTGAGACCAGAAAATACAGCTGCCGTCGTTAGAGCGTCAGTGCAACACAATTTAACTTATAACGAACCAAAAAAACTCTGGTACTACGGGCCAATGTTTCGTCATGAGAGACCTCAGGCGGGTCGATATCGGCAGTTTTTCCAATTTGGAGTTGAGATGCTAGGATATGACGGATTTGAGTCCGAAGCCGAATTAATTCTTATGTGTAAAGCCGTGTGGCAGGCAATCGGTTTAAGTGGTAATCTACAACCAGTTTTGAAGATAAATTCGATAGGAACTTCTGAGGAACGGACTCTGTATGTGAAAGCTCTGGGGGAATTCTTCGAGAGACATATTGACGTTTTGGATGATGAAAATTTAAAAAGATTGAAAAAAAATCCCTTAAGAATTTTAGATTCAAAAAATGAAAATCTGGATACATTGAAAAACGAGGCGCCAAAAATTTCATCCTTTTTGGGAAAATCTTCAAAAGCACATTTTGAAAATTTGTTATCTTTATTAGACAGTTATTCAATACCCTATGAGGTAGACCTCAAACTGGTGAGAGGATTGGATTACTACAGTTCGACAGTTTTTGAGTGGAAAGCGAGCGCACTAGGTGCTCAGGACACTGTTTGTGGGGGAGGTAGATATGATGCTTTGGTGCCGTTATTGGGTGGGTCGCAGCAGGGAGCCTGCGGATTCGCGATCGGTATGGAGCGTCTAGCCGAGATCCTTGAGACGGAATACGGTAACAAGGAAGGTTGTTTTCTAGATCTTTATTGTGCCCATACGAGTCAAGCTGCAAAAATGATGGCCATAGAATTAGCGGAACGGGTTAGAAAAGAAGGAATCTCGGTCAGAGTGGATTTAACTCAATCGAGTTTGAAAGCGCAGGTAAGAAGAGCGTTTAGAAATAGAGCCCAATTCTTAGCGATTTTCGGTGAAGAAGAAATGAAAGCTCAGCACGTTAACGTGAGATGGTTGAATAATGAGGAAAGAGAAGGTCAACAAAGAAAGATGCCGTTTGGAGAGTTGGCTGAATTTTTACTTAAGAATAAACATAACGATGGGAACCTTTACCAATGAGAGAGGATTTAGAGCAACAAGAACAAATGCAAAATTTAAAAGCATTTTGGAAAGCAAACGGGAAATGGATTACCTCGATTTTAAGTCTTGTATTTATAATCGTCGCGTCCGTTAATGGATGGAAACTGTGGAATAACTACAAGAAAGAAAAAGCCTCTAATATTTTGAATAGTGTTGAAAAACAATTAGAAGCGCAGAACTTAGATGTCGCACTCCGTTTATATACGGAGATTTCTGACGATTACTCCGACACTCTCCAGTCTGGTCTTGCTGGCCTGTTGGTCGCGAAAGCCCTTGTATCTGATGGTCAGAGCGATCAGGCAGCATCAATTTTGAAGGGGTTGACCGGAAATTCACAGGTTAAATGGCTTGCAATCATTCGACTAAGTAGTATTTTTTTGGATTTAAATCGACCCGGAGAGGTGGTTAAAATTATTCCTGAAAATATTCCGGAGCACTGGGTCGGGATTATTCTTGATAGAAGAGGAGATGCGTTTGCAACCATGGGAAATTTCGACTCTGCTAAGAAAGACTGGTCTAAAGCCTTAGATTACTATAATCAAAACGGAGGTAATCAGGATGTAACCAGATTTATCAGCAGGAAATTAGCTACGATAGAGGCGTCCTTAAACGAGCTTGAAGTAAAAAAAGATTAAGCAAGTGGTTAAATATTTCTGGTTAATAAACATTTTTTTTACAAGTGTCGGCTGTGCTTTTTTGGGAACAGAAAAAATTAAACCTAGTTCTCTTCAAAGATTTGAGGAAACTTTTGCGGTAGAAAGGGCATGGAAGTTCGTTAATAAGTCTAGAGCTGATCCCGGAAGTATTTCTATCGTGTCAGTACCATCGGTTTTGGGTGATGATGTTTTGTTGCCCTCCAAAAATGGAGACCTGACGATTATAAGTCTTGCCACCGGTGATGTTAAAGAGGAAATAGAACTAGGTTTCGATTCTTTGTCTCAGGTAAGTTTTGAAGTAAGCGAAGATTCTTACAACTTTGCTTTTGTTTCGGCAGGTGGAAAGTTGATATTTTATAATTCCGAAAAGAAAGTTTTATGGTCAACACAACTGAACGGAATCGTTAGGGTGGCTCCAAAAATAGGAGAGTTGGGAGTCATCGTCAGACAAGAGGACAATAAGATTATTGCGTACGATAAATCGGGAGGGAAACTACTTTGGAGTATTTCGAAGAGAACCATGCCGCTGATATTACACGCTCAGTCAGATATGGGATTTATAGACGACGAAAGTTCTGGATCTGCGAAGGAGAAAAAAAATTTGGCAGTCAACCTGGCGGGTGGGGAAATAGTGTTTTTAAATTCGAAAACGGGTTCCATTTATTGGGAAACTAGGCTTGCTTTCCCGAAAGGTCAAAACGAAGTAGAGAGAATTATTGATCTTTTGGGCGTACCATTTTTAGATGGGCAAGAAATTTGCAGTAGCGTTTACCAAACGAAACTCGTGTGTGTAGATAAAGGAACGGGTGATAATCAATGGGAAGCGCGAGAAAATATTCTGTTCCCAGGATTTTTTAAATTCCCCCATGTTGCTTCTGTTGGCTTGAAAGACGACGTAACACTGTTCGACAGAGAGAAAAACCGCAGGGTTTGGAAAAATGAAAGTTTAAGCTATCGAGGTTTGTCGAAACCTGTAATTTGGGAAAATTCTGTGTGGATTATTGATTCATTTGGTTTTTTACACGGACTTTCCATTTTAGATGGGAAAATAATCAGCAGGTACGACTTACGTAGCAAATCAGATATCATCAGTTTCTTTCCTACTCAATCCGGTTTATTGATAACTGACGCAGATGGACGTACATTACTCTTAAAAAAAAGAGAATCTTAGATGGTGCCAATAGTCCCGATCATTGGTAGACCCAATGTCGGGAAGTCTACTCTTTTCAATCGTTTAACAAAATCACGTGACGCTCTCGTTTTTGATAGGCCTGGAGTAACGAGAGACCGGAAGTACGGAAGGTGTGTTGCCGGTAATACCGATTTTTTTGTCATCGATACTGCCGGAATTTTGGGCCAGATTTCAGGTGATTTGGAAAAAAAAGTCGACCTACAAATTCAACAGGCCATGTTTCAGGGTGACTGCATTGTTTTCCTTGTTGATGGTAGAGCAGGACTTTGTCCCTCGGATATTGAGATTGCTGGAGAGTTAAGAAAAATAGAAAAACTAGTCATACTCGCTGTAAATAAATTAGAGGGGATGGCTGATGCGGCCCACCTTGCTGAATTTTATGAGCTTGGATTTGAACGACTGGTTCCGATTTCTTCTTCTCATGGAGACGGTATCGCTACATTAATCGGAGAAATAGATAAAAGTTTTCGGCATAGGCCATTGGCAAATCAATTCTTCGAAAAAGAAAAGGATACGGAGAGAATTTCACTCGCAGTAGTAGGAAGACCGAACGTTGGAAAATCAACAACCATAAATGAATTACTCGGTGAAGATAGAGTTGTAACCTGTGATATGCCAGGGACTACGCGCGACACGTTAAAAATTCCTTTTACATGGCAAAAAAGAAAATATTACCTTGTCGATACTGCGGGTATAAGAAAAAAAACAAAAATATCAGATACTTTAGAAAAGTTTGCGGTAATTAAAACCCTTGAGATTATTAAACAATCTAACGTCGTTATTCTTCTTTTAGATGGTACACAGGGAGTTACTGATCAAGACTTACATATCGCTTCTTTGATTCAGTTGGCCGGTTGCGCATTGGTCATTGGTGTCAATAAGTGGGATAACGTTGATTTTGCGAATAAGTCGTTATTTAAAATTCAGATTGGTAGGAAACTGAGATTTTTGTACTGGGCAAAGATACATTTTTTTTCCGCTCTAAAGGGATTTGGTCTTAAAGAAATAATGAAGTCCGTGCGAACTGCATACAATGCCTCTTTGACTGAATTACCGACCGGGATACTAAATTCCGTTTTGCGTCAGTTGACGTTAAACCATCCACCACCAATTAGAGGTCGATTCAGGCCGAAATTACGATATGTCCACCAGGGCGGACGCAACCCTCCGGTTATTGTTATTCACGGGGGTGGATTGAATAATTTAAGTCGAGACTATGTAAAATATTTAGAAAAAGGTTTTAGGCAAGAATGTAAGTTATTCGGAACCCCTTTGCGAATTACCATGCGAAATTCAGCAAATCCATATTTAAAAGATAAATAAGACTGAAGTATGTAAAAAATTGTTTTAAACTAAGGCATGGAAAAAAAAGAAATAAAAAAGGCGGGGAATCACGGTTTACAGGACCCTTTTTTAAACGCCCTAAGAAGGGAGAAGGTGCAGGTATCAGTCTTTTTAGTAAATGGGATTAAGTTGCAAGGGCAGGTAGAGTCATTTGATCAATACGTTATTCTATTAAAGAGTGGTGTTGTTCAGCTTGTATATAAACATGCTATTTCTACAATAGTTCCCGCCAAATCGGTTGCAATTAATGAATAAAAGCCGAAATGAAAAGATATTGGTTTCACTTCGCTTCGGAGTAGTTCACTGAGTACTGCTCCCCTAAACGCGCAAAAACTCATGATTGAAAGGTCTGAAGCTTCAAGTAGCGTTGGTTTGGTTACTATTCTGGAAATTGATAAAAATCGGTTAACAGATACTGAGGAAATGATTTCCTTAGTCCGCTCCGCGGGTTGTTGTATTGAGTTTTTGTTTAAATCAAAAAAAACGAAAGTTAACTCCTCGCTTTTTTTGTCTAGAGGAAAAGCGAGTGAACTTCAAATCTACTGTAAAAAAAGCAGGGTGGAGTTAGTTATTTTTTCCGAGCCTTTAAGTCCAATTCAGCAGAGAAACCTTACTTTACTTTTGGGATGCAGGGTTATAGATAGAGTTGCTTTAATACTCGATATATTTGCAAACCGAGCAAGAACAAAAGAGGGAAAACTTCAGGTTGAGCTAGCTCAATTAAAATATCTCTCGACAAGATTAGTTCGTGGCTGGACGCACCTTGAGAGGCAAAGAGGGGGAATTGGACTTCGTGGCCCAGGAGAAACCCAGTTGGAAACGGATAGAAGACTAATTGGTAAAAAAGTTAGGAGATTAAATGATCAATTGTTGCGATTTTCAAATCAGTGTCGTAACAGAAGAAAATCCCGAAAAAAAAGTGGTGCATATAATGTTTCGTTAATTGGTTACACCAATTCCGGTAAGTCAACCTTATTCAATGTTTTTACAAAAGCAGATGTATATGCAGCGAACCAGTTATTCGCAACGCTTGATACGACTACCAGGCGTGTTTTCCTAGAAAATCAAAATTATTTTGTTCTTTCAGATACGGTGGGTTTTATAAAGGATTTGCCTCATACCCTAATAGAGTCTTTCAAGGCGACTCTGTCAGAAGCGATAAATGCTGACTTATTAATTCACGTTGTAGATAGGAGTGATTCTCTGTGGGAGCAAAAATTCCAAGATGTAATTCATGTGTTGAACGAGGTTGGTGCCCAAAAAATACCTAGAGTTAATATGTTTAATAAAATCGATCTAATTAAAGAAGAGCCCGGTGTAAGGCGTGATCAATATGGTAGGATAGTAGATGTCTTTGGTAGTGCGGAGACGAAAGTCGGTTTGGAGTTGTTGAAGAAAGCAATTAGCGAACAAAAACATTTTCTAGAGCGTTGTGACTACGTAGCGAACAAACCAGCTAACTACGGGAGTGCAGAAGAAGACGTAGATGATCGTTTCGAGGAGAACTATTCAACGAAAAGAGAGTCTTTATTTTAGGTAGCGTTTTTTTGTAACACAGAATTTTGAATTTGGAGATATATGGGAACTGAAGACCCTAAATGGGGAAAATCATCCGATTCTCGATCGGAAGACCAAGACGATGGTTATAACGGTGGACCAAACGAAGGGCGCCGAAGACCAAGCCGAGGTGGAAGCGACGAGCCTCCCGATCTTGAGGAGGTTTGGCGAGATTTCAATAAAAAGTTAGGATCGTTATTCGGAAACACGAAGAAGCAGCGGGGTAATGGCAATTGGAACCCAAATACCGGCGGCTCATCTGGGGGACTGCCTCCAATTAAATTCAACAAAAGGTTGGCAGCTGGCGGATTTTTGGGGTTCATATTTCTTTGGCTCGCTTCCGGTTTTTATATAGTCGAAGAGGGAAACACCGCTCTGGTTTTAAGGTTTGGGGAGTACAAGTATTCCGCGAACGCTGGCTTTAACTGGCGGGTACCTTATCCAGTCGACTCCCATGAGATCGTAAATTTTGCCCAGCTAAGGCAAACAACCGTGGGGGTACGGAGCAATCAGGCTCAAACATCTGCAAGAGATTCTCTAATGCTGACCAGTGATGAGAACATAGTAGACGTTCAATTTGCCGTTCAGTACAGGATCGGAAATCCGGAAGCTTACGTTTTTAACAACGTTAGGCCTGACGATATCGTGAGACAAGGGGCCGAAACAGCAATGAGGGAAGTCGTCGGACGGAGCATAGCTGATCAGGTTCTATATGAGAATAAAGAAGCAATCAGCAGGGAAGCGTTAAATATCACCCAGAAAATAGCTGATAGGTATGAGTCCGGAATCACCATTGTGAATCTTACCATTCAAAATGTTCAGCCTCCCGAGGAGGTGCAGGCAGCATTCAGTGACGCCATAAAAGCAGCGCAAGACGCGGAAAAGACCAAAAATGAGGGACAGGCGTATGCGAACGATGTTATCCCGCGAGCGAGAGGTGCAGCTTTTAGGTTAGTTGAGGAGGCAGAAGGGTACCAAGAACGAGTTATAGCAACCGCGCAGGGAGATAGTGAGCGGTTTAAAAAGTTAGTCAAGGAATACAAGAATGCTCCGTTAGTAACTCGCGAACGCCTATACTTAGAGTCTATGCAAGAAGTTTTTTCAAACGTAAGTAAAGTGATGGTTGAAAACAAATCTGGTAGTAATTTGCTCTACCTTCCACTGGACAAGTTGGTTAGAGAGCGTGGTTCGGGCGGACAACGGTTTCCTGGAGGAGATGGTTCCAATCAGCAAACTAGCCAGTCGGGGGGTGGTTCCTCCACTCAAAATATCGGGTCGACCGTTCGAGGTATAGTTGGGGATGGTAGAAATGCTAATATTAATCTAAGGGATCGGCTCAGAGAGGTTAGGTGAAATCGGTACTATGAATAAAGTTATTACTTTTGCAATTTTTATAATCGGAGCGCTTTGGTTAGTTTCTTCCTGTCTTTTTGTAGTCGACCAAAGGCAATTCGCATTGGTTTTTGCGTTGGGTGAGATCAAGAAAGTCATTAACGAGCCTGGTCTCTACTTTAAGCTTCCACAGCCTCTACAGAATATCATTTACCTTGAGAAAAGAACTCTAACTATTGATACCCCCGACGCGGACCGCTTTATTACTAAGGAGAAACAAAACGTAGTTGTTGACACTTACGTAAAATGGCGAATTCAGGATGCCAAACTCTTCTACACTAGTGTTGCTGGCAGAGTTGCGAGCGCAAACGACCGAATTTCAAGAGCATTACGCGACGGACTGAACAACGAGATAGCTACTAGGACGGTAAATGATGTAATTTCTGGAGAGCGAGAGGAGGTAATGGAAAGCGTTACAAGAAGGGTAGCTGAGGATGCAACGCAAATTGGAGTGCAGATTGTAGACGTTAGGTTACGAAAAGTCGAATTCGCGGACGAGATTAGAGATTCGGTTTTCCGAAGGATGGAGTCTGAACGGAAAGCAATAGCAAGTGAGAGAAGATCAGAGGGAGCGGCAGAAGCAGAAAAAATAAGGGCCAATGCTGATCGTCAGAGAGTTGGGCTTCTTGCGCAGGCTTATAAGCAGGCTCAGGATATTAAGGGTGTTGGAGATGCTGAGGCGGCATCGGCTTACGCAGATGCATTCGGGCAGGATCCTGACTTTGCTGAATTTTATAGAAGCCTTCAAGCGTACCGAGAGAGTTTTCAAAATGGCTCTGATCTAATTATAACCGATCCAAATTCCGATTTTTTCCAATTTTTTAAGTCTAACAAAGGTGGAAATTAGGAAACTGAGGAAAGGTAGTTAATATCGAATGGATAGAAGGTCTCTTCCTGAATTCACATTTGATATGTACCCGGATGATGCAGATAGGTTGGAGTTTTATAGAAGGACTCTAACCGATTTCTATAGGTCGAAAGGTTATTTGCTCGTAATTCCCTCCCTTATTGAGTTTGTAAAAGCCCTCCAATTAAATGAGGCAGAAAAATTTGAATCCCGGATTTTTTCCACTTTTGATCCGCTGTCAGGAGAACTGCTGGGACTGAGACCCGACATAACTCCCCAGATTGCGAGAATCGATAATGTTTTGTGTTCCAAAAACGAAATGCCATCTGTCCGCCGATATTGTTATGGGGGCGCGGTGCTGCATTCAACGCCGGACGGTCTTTACTCTTCGAGGGAACAATTTCAACTCGGATGTGAAATCTTCGGCGGGAATAACGTTAAGTACGACATAGAGGCTCAACTGATTGCCTTACAATCACTGAAGCTTGTAAACATAAATAGCGGTACCATTAACGTCACACACCGCGGAATATTTTTAGGTCTGTGTGAGTACGATGTATCTTTAGCTGAGAATCAAAAGTTAGTGATTGATTTACTGAGGAGTAAAAATGTCACAGGCCTAAGAAAAATAGCGCACTTGATCAAGGAAGAAACACTTGAGTCGTTAGTTATACTGTCTCAATTGTACGGAGGCTTAGGAAGCGAACTTGATATTCTGGATCGTGCCCGTGAAGCGTTGCCAAAAACTAAATTAATAGAGGACTCCATCGCTGAACTTTCATATTTCTTAACAAGTGTAAAATCTAACGAAAAATTTCTAGAGAGTCCGGGGTGGGACATATTCATAGATCTTGCAGATTTGGATGGATATCATTACCACACCGGCATCATGTTTTCTCTCTACACAAGCGAATGGCATGAGGCAATTGTTCGTGGAGGGAGGTATGAAAAAGTAAGAACTATTACAGGCGATTCACGAGCAGCGGTCGGTTTTAGTTTTGATGTAAAAAAACTTAACAACTTTGTGAGTAGAAAGTCTTACACAAATTCCGGAAACAATCAGAGCAACAGCCTATTCGACAAGATTACGAAGCAAAATACGATTATTGTAGTTGGAACCCAGTGGGGCGACGAAGGTAAAGGTAAAGTAGTTGATCTATTAACTGAGAATGTCGACGCAGTCATAAGATTTCAGGGCGGCCATAACGCTGGTCACACCCTAGTAGTTGGGGGTGAGCGTGTAGTTTTAAGCCTAATTCCATCTGGTGTTCTGCATCAACATGTCGAATGTTATATTGGGAATGGTGTCGTATTATCTCCGAAAGACTTGATAAGGGAAATAGAGTCGTTGGAGAGATTAGGTTTAAATGTGCTAAGCAAATTAAAGATTAGTTTATCCTGTCCGTTGATACTTCCAACCCATGCTTTAATTGATTGTGCTAACGAAGAAAAAATGGGTAATGAGAAAATTGGAACAACTAAGCGAGGAATAGGACCTGCATATGAGGATAAGATAGCAAGGCGTGGGTTGAGAGTATCTGACTTAGTGCATGACATGAATCATTTTCGCAAGAAGCTAGTTACACTGATATCTCGTCATAAGCTTCTGTTAGAGCATATTTATGGATACAAAGGTAGTCCTAAGGACTTTGACGCTGATGAAATTTGCGCGGAATTTGAAAATTACTCGAAATATTTATCCAATATTTCGGTAGATGTTGGAAGTGAATTGTACAAAGGTCTTCAGGAGGGAAGAAAGTTTTTGTTTGAAGGAGCCCAGGGAACGCTGTTAGATATAGATCATGGAACTTACCCGTTTGTTACTAGCAGTAATTGTGTTGCTGGTGCGGCAGCAGCTGGCTGTGGATTAGGTCCGAAATACTTTAATGATGTTTTGGGAATAGCCAAGGCTTACGTTACTAGGGTTGGGTCGGGTCCATTTCCAACTGAAATAACTACGGATTTAGGCAAGCATATTGCTGATAGAGGCGCTGAGTTTGGTTCGGTAACCGGGAGACCCAGGAGAATAGGTTGGTTTGATTGTGTCGCAATGAAAAAGTCTATCGAGGTAAATGGCGTATCTCGGATTTGTATTACCAAATTAGACGTTTTAGATGATTTAGAGGAGATATTCTTTTGTGTTAGATATGAAAATAGCGATAAATTGAGTTCGGTTTTTGAAAGAGGGGAAGAACGCAAGCCCATTTATGAGCAATTGAAAGGATGGAAGTGTTCGACTAAAGATGTCACAAGCTGGGATTCACTGCCAAAAAATGCGCAGCACTATTTGAACCGGTTAGCTCATGTCCTCGAAACACCAATTCCGATGATTTCAACAGGTCCTGAAAGGAATAGTATCATTTGCAGGTATTGATTCACAATATGGAACTAACATATGATTCATTAAATATGCCCAGAAGAGGACTCGAACCTCCACGGTGTTTCCACCACTAGGACCTGAACCTAGTGCGTCTACCAATTTCGCCATCTGGGCGGTGTTGCATTAACAAGATAGATTGGAAACAAAACTTTGTCAAAAGATAGTGCGAAAAGAATTAGAGGTGTTGTTCTAGGCCACAGTGATGGATACGGCTTTCTACGTCCTGAAATTGGTAAAGAAGATTTTTATTTGCCCCCAACTGAGATGTTAAAAGTGATGCACGGTGATCATGTTATTGCAAGAGTTCATCCTGGAAGGGAAAAACAAAGAATCGAAACCGTGATTTTGGAAGTGGTAGAGAGAGCTCAAAAAGAACTTGTAGGGAGACTAGTTTTCGAAAATGGGGTGCACCTTGTTATTCCCGAAGAAAAAAGAATCATTCACGATATTGTAGTTTCGAAAAACAATCTACAAGCTGCAAAAGTTGGCCAGGTGGTTGTCGTGTCTCTTTCAGATCAACCCACTAAAGTGACCCCTCCCATCGGAAAAATTATTGAAGTAATTGGAGACAGCGATCAGCCAGGTATCGAAACTGATATTGCTTTGCGGAAATATAAAATTCCACACGATTTTTCTGAGGAGATTTTGCAAAAAAAAGATTCTTATATAGCCGCTCAAAATTCTGAGGAAAGAAGTAAGAATAGAATCGACCTAACGGAAATTAGTTTTTTTACTGTAGATGGTTCTGATGCCAAGGACTTCGATGATGCTATCTATGTCGAAGACGATAAAAAAGGTGGTTGGAGAGTCCTAGTAGCAATCGCCGATGTCAGTAGTTTTGTCAGTACTGGCGATTTAATTGACCAGGAAGCTTCTTTACGGGGAACATCGGTTTATTTTCCCCGATCAGTCATCCCAATGTTACCAGAGTTTTTGTCAAATAATTTGTGCTCATTAGTACCGAATGTCAATCGTTTAGTTCTCATTTGCGATATGTTGGTTAATTCAGAAGGGGAGATTTCTGCTTACCAGTTTTATGAAGCAACCATTCAATCAAGAGCACGGTTTACATATGAAGATTTTTGGGAAATTATCAAAAATGAAGATACTGATAAGTTTAAAAATTCACAGAGTTATTCATTAATTTTGTCTATGTTTTCTGCTAATAATTTATTTAAAGCTTTGCATAAGTATCGAAAAAAACGCGGAGGGTTAGATTTCGATACGGTTGAAACCTCCATTCAGCTCAATAAGGATGGTCGAATTCAAAAGATAATTCCAGTAAGACGCACGAATGCCCACAAAATAATAGAAGAGTGTATGATTGCCGCTAACACTTGTGCAGCTCATTTTATTTGCGAGAATAAAAAGAATGCTTTATTTAGAATTCACGAGGAGCCGGACGAGGAGAAGCTTGAAAATTTAAAACTTTATCTCAAAACACAGGGTATTTCTTTTGAGGTTAACGGTAACATATCCTCTAAGGAATTTAGTTCTCTTTTGGACCAGATCAAGGCCCGATCAGATTCCGAGGTACTGCAGAATTTGGTTTTACGAACCATGAAACAAGCATGTTATTCTCCCCGCAATGAAGGCCATTTTGCTTTAGCTTTGGATAAGTATACCCATTTTACGTCCCCCATCAGGAGATACCCTGATCTTCTGGTTCACCGCGTTATAAAAGAAATTCTTTATAACAAGAGCGTCAGCGCGCAGGGTAATTATAAGATACAAAACGAGAGCACTAACGAATGGGAAGCTTTAGGAGAACAAGCCTCATATGCTGAGAGAAGAGCGGAAGAGGCTACTCGTGATGTAATCGCTTTGTTAAAGTGTCAATATATGCAGGAGCGAATCGGCGAACAGATGCGGGGGGTTATTACGAACGTGGTTCCTTTCGGTTTGTTTGTTACTTTGGATAATCTTTACGTTGAGGGGTTAATCCACATCTCTGAACTTGGACAGGAGTTTTTCCAATATATTCCGAATTCGCATGAATTAAGGGGAGAACGAACTGGAAAAAGATTTAAACTTTATGACCGTGTATTAATTCAATTAATGCGGGTAGATATTCCGAATAGGAAAATACAATTTGCTCTTCTTCACCCGAGGGAGCATGGAGTGCGGAAGAGTGCTATTCTAAAGAAAAAAAAATGAACGGTAAAATAATTTGGACAAACTAATAGTCACAGGTTTTTTATACTGGACTTTATCTTAACGGAAATGCGTTAGAAAGTATCATGGTTTTAATTGGTTACCATACAGTTACAACGAGATTGAAAATTGCCCCGAAATCAATTTCTAAACTTTTTGTTGTAAATCACAGAAAAGATCACAAAATAAAAAAACTCCTTCAACTCGCGCAACAAAATAATGTGCAGGTAATTAAGGTCTCCCAAATAGAGTTATCGAGGCTTACTAGAGACAAAAAAAATAACGGGTGTGCTGCTTTCGTTGATGAATTGATAAAACCCACTTGTATGGATGGGCTTTTTGATTATTTTGATGCGCAAGGGAAAATTAAACCCCCAATAATTTTTCTGGATGGAATAACTGATCCTCGAAACTTAGGCGCCATATTTAGAAATGCAGATGCAACAGGATATGGAAACATAATAGCGCCTATGGACAATTCCTCACCATTATCCGAACTCGTAAGGCATGTTGCTTGCGGTGCAGTCGATACGGTAAATTATATTCGTGTAAAGAACATTGCCAGAGCGCTTGAGTTTGTGCAAGAGAGAGGCTATTTCGTTTATGGTCTTGATGGAGAGAGTGGTAAAAGCATTTTCTTAACTAAGTTTTCCAATCCCCTCGCCTTAGTTTTTGGTGATGAAGGGAAAGGATTACGGAGACTTACTAAAGTTTACTGTGATGAATTGGTACATATTCCAATGCATGGTAATTTAGAAAGCTTAAACGTGTCGGTTGCTTGCGGCGTTACACTTTTTGAGGTTGTCAGGCAATATCAGCAAAACAATTCGTAAAATTTAATTATAAATTAGACTCACCTTCTAAGGCTTCTGAGAGTTCTAAAACAGCTGCGGCGTATTTGTAACTCCGATTGTACTTGGTAACAGCAAAAAAATTATTCGTTGCTAACCAAAAAATAACTTTTTTGTTTTTTAATCTCAGATCAACAAGACTGACGTTGAGGCCTAGCGGTATTTTATTGAGAGGATCCTTGAAACCATTTTTTTTTAGCTCTCTATACTTAAATTCAGCCTGCAGTTTATCCGTGAAAAATTGTTCTGGGTTCGAGCCAGAGACGCTGACAGCTCGACTATGAGTAGGAATATCTTTATCCCAGCCATGTTTATTAAGGTAGTTCGCTACTGAACCTATCGCATCCTTCGAGCTTGTTAAAAGATCCGTTTTTCCATCTTGGTCAAAGTCAACAGCAAACTTTCTCCAGCTGCTCGGCATAAATTGAGGCATCCCCAATGCACCAGCGTATGAACCTTTCAATCTTTCAATTGGAAGTTTTTGTTCAAAATAAAGAAGGATGAGAGATTCTAACTCTTTCCGGAAAAATTCTCTGCGTCCACTATCTTGGAACGCCAACGTCGCAAGAGTGTCGAAGACCGGAAATTTTCCCTGATGATAACCGTATTTCGTCTCAACTCCGATAATCGCGGCTATGGTAGCTGGTGGGACCCCATAAATTTCGTGAGCTTTTTTCAAGGTTGTAAGGTTTTCAGAAATAAAAAGTTTACCCTTTTTTACGTTATCTTGATTAACGAACAGATTACGGTAATCATCCCAAAGTATTTCAAGAGATTTCTTCCGTTTTGAAGGCTTTATTAACCTAAGTGCCTTTGGTTGTGCTTTGACTTTGTCGAAGATTGATTCCAGGTAAGACACATCTATGCTGTACCTAGCATTAAGAGAGGAGATAAATATTTGAATATCTTTTTTCGCCCTAGGACTTAATTGAGTATGATGTGTCCAA